>JAZKXN010000113.1:0-3254 GCA_045611605.1 Acutalibacteraceae bacterium | reverse complement strand
CCCCTGCAAACGTCGACCTTACCGCAATCAAAAGGACACAGACCTCTCTTGTTAATGGTGTAAAGCTTAAAAGTATCAATGTTCTTGATAATGATATGTGGAAAATTAAGGTTGGTAACAAGCTGAGATTTTCTATTGACGTTGAAGCCACTGAAGATTTAACCGATATCGGTTATCGTTCACGTCTTACCGCTGTTGATGGCTCTTCGATTTCAGTTTTACTAGCTCCCAATCTTTTCTCCTGCAGAGCAGGTGAAAAGCTGACAATTCCACTTGAAGCGGATGTTTCACAATTAGTTCCCGGCAGATATTGTCTTACGCCTGTCCTTTATGGTGTTAATCAATACGGCGGTTGGCAGTTTTATGACCATATTGAAAAAGCTGTTACCTTCGAGGTTGAAACAAAGCCCGGCTTTAACGAAAATATGGAATGGGAACAAAAGTGGTGGGGTAGCGTTAAGCTTCCCGAAATTATTGATTTAAGAACTTCAGGTGAATGAAATGCCCCGAAAAACTTATGTTTTATATGCTCACGACGGTAGCGGAAACCATGGTTGTGAGGCTCTTGTACGTTCCACATGCACCCTTCTTGGTGCAAGCAAAGAGAATGTTGTGCTCATGTCCACACGACCCGAGGAAGACAAAAAATATGGACTTTCACAAATATGCACAGTATTGGATAAAGCAGAAAAAAGGGCACTTGACCGCACTAAACCCGCATTTTTCAAAGCATATTACAATTTAAAAATAAAGAATAACTACACACCCATTGAATTTTACGAAAGCAAGGTTGCCGATTTTGTTAGAAAAGGTGATATCGCGCTTTCAATAGGCGGGGATACATATTGCTACGGTAGTTTTATGCCTTTATTCAAGGCTCACAACATGTACCGCTACGGTGGATTAAAGACTGTTTACTGGGGTTGTTCGATTGAACCCGAACTCTTAGAAAACCCCGATATTGCTGACGATATAAGGAAATTTGATCTTATTACAGCAAGGGAAACAACCTCTTACGAGGCTTTGAAAAAAGTTAATCCCAATACTGTTTTAGTTTGCGATTCCGCTTTCTTATTACCTGCAAAAGAAGTCTCCTTCCCGCAAAACTTCACGACGGATGTGGTGGGAATTAATGCAAGCCCCTTAATTGAAAAATGTGAACACGATAGGGGTATTGTACGCGAAAACTACGAAATGCTCATTGAGTATATTATTAACAATACCAATATGTGCGTAGCACTCATACCACACGTTGTATGGGAAGCCGTTGATGACAGAAAAATTCTCAAAGAGTTTTATGAAAAATACAAGAGTACAAACCGTGTATTTTTAATTGAGGATTGCTCCTGCGAAGAATTGAAGGGTTATATATCAAAATGTAGATTTTTTATTGGTGCAAGAACCCATGCAACCATTGCCGCGTATTCAACTCTTGTCCCTACATTGGTTGTTGGCTATTCTGTTAAAGCAAGAGGCATTGCCAAAGACCTTTTCGGGACTTGGAAAAACTATGTTTTACCTGCACAGGAGCTCAAAGAAAAAAACGAACTTACAAATGCATTCATCTGGCTCCGGAATAACGAAAGTAAAATAAAGAAGCACCTATCAAATATTTTACCCGAATACAAAAGCCGCATAAATAATGGCTTAGAGGCCTTAAAAACATTATAAAAGGAGAGTTGCCGTATGTTGCCATTAAAAGATTGTACCGGCTGTAGCGCTTGCGCTCATATATGCCCCAAAAACTGCATCAGTCTGCTCTCGGACAACTACGGATTTTTATACCCTCATATAAATAATGATATTTGTGTTAATTGCGGTATATGTGAAAAGAACTGCCCTGTTTTAAATAAAGCAGAACAAGAGCTCCCTATAAATACCAACTGTTATGCGGCAAAGACAAATGAAGAAACCATACGGGCACAAAGCTCATCAGGCGGTGTTTTCTCAGTAATTGCCGAAAAAGTCTTAAAAAATAACGGCATTGTTTACGGAGCCGCTTTTGATAAAAATTTTGTTGTAAAACACATAGGAATTTCAACGATTGACGATTTAGATTTACTTCGCCGCTCAAAATACGTGCAAAGCGACTTGAACAACTGCTTCACAGATATTGAAAGCAATTTAAAAGACGGAAAAACTGTACTTTTCACAGGAACGCCTTGTCAGATCGAAGGCTTACTTTCTTGTTTCAAAAAGCCCTATGATAACTTAATTACTATGGACTTTGTGTGTCACGGAGTTCCTGCACCCGCTGTATGGGAGCGTTATAAAGAACAGTTAGAAGAACAGCACAACTCAACCATAAGAAATGTTAATTTACGCGACAAATCCTTGGGATGGAAAACATCTTCATTATATGTTGAATTTGAAAACGGTAATGTTTACTGTAACACCTTTTCAAATGACCCCTATATAAAAGCTTTTCTCACAAACCTTGATTTACGTAACTCTTGCTACTCTTGCAAATTCAAAACCACAAACCACAAAAGTGATATAACCGTTGCGGATTATTGGGGAATTGACAAAATAGTCCCTGAAATTGATGATGATAAAGGAATATCGTTATTATTAGTCAACACAGAAAAAGGTAACGCTTTATTGGCTGATATTAAAAATCATTTGTCACTTACAAAAACAGATGTAGAAAAAGCATTCCCCTATAATCCTTGCATTATAAAATCTGCACCCAGACATAATTTCAGACAGTATTTTTTAAGTAGTTACAACAAAGGGAATTTTGGAAAACTGGTTAACAACTGCATTAATCCATCATATATAACCCGACTTAAACGAAAAATTTTACAAATAAAAAACGGAGATATTTAAATGGCAACCGAACCCCGTATAAGCGTAATAATTCCCGTATATAAATGCGAAGAATATTTAGAATCTTGCGTCAGCAGTATTTTAAATCAAACCTTTTCTGATTTCGAACTCATATTGGTTGACGACGGTTCACCTGACAACTGCGGTGAAATCTGCGATGCTTTAGCCGAAAAGCACAGTAACATAACCGTACTCCATCAAGAGAACCAGGGACAGGCAGCCGCACGCAACAATGGTGTCAAAGTCGCTCGTGGTGAGTGGCTCCACTTCGTAGATAGCGATGATTTAATTCATCCCGATATGCTTCAAAGTCTTTATACTGCCGCTACAGATAACGATGTAAAATTAGCTATGTGCTATGCACTTCAGGGCGAAACGCTTCCCGAAGATTTTAATTGTCATAAAGACGTAAAATTCAAAACACT
>JAZKXN010000112.1:0-1166 GCA_045611605.1 Acutalibacteraceae bacterium | reverse complement strand
CCCTTAAATATCACACTGTTATTTGTCTTGTCAACAACCATGAAAGAAACAGTTTTATTTCCCTTCATTTCAAGTTTCAGTTCGGCGTTTGGGGAGGCAGACTTCACTAAACTTTCGATTTTCTCAAGCTGGTCTTTGTCGTACCAAAACTTATGTTTTTTTCTATTTTGGCGAACGGAACCGTCAATAAGAGAGGTGTATAACGGATAATGCCATTCAGTTTTCTTAAATCGCTTCTGACAGGGAGATTTTGGATTTTTTGCAGTATTTTTCGCTATTTTTTGTCTATGCTCTTTTAGCTGCCGATCAAATAATTTCATAAAAACAAAAAATATAATTATAACCGCTATTGCAAATATTCTTGACACTTCAGCAGGAATTATCTCATTAAGAGAATTAAGCGGAACACCATACCTATCAGCACCATGTGGATAGTCAGGCACAATCAAACGATATACATATAGATCACAAGAAATCTTAGGCATAAAAAGCAAAATTTCAAAACAAATGAAGAGCAAAACGTTAGTAATGTTTAAAACAAAACCGATAATATTCATCTTCGTATCAGAATCGCTTGCCAAAGCAACATCATCAAATTCAACCGGAACAACGAACATCTTAGTAATAAGCTTGTTTTTTATTTTAACATATTTAGCCGCCGGATTCTTAAATCTATACTGGGAAATAAACAGACAAAATAAATGTACTATACTATGCCAGAAAAACGTCAAAAAAGCAATGAGGACCGTCGTATTATTTTGGGGACTGAACAACTCACTCAAATATAATGCCAATGCTACAAATGCTGCAAATATGAATCTGCCCATAATTGTAACACTCCCTTCCTAATTCATATTTCAATTGTACCACAAAATATTCAAAAAGTCAATTACGTAGGAGCGATTAAGAAAAGCTGCCATAGTGAAAGAGGGGTGTTTTTTATCTTTAAAACCACAAAAGCCCTTGAAAAACAAGGACTTTAAGGTTTTAGTGAAGTTTGGCTACGCCAAATGAAGTTATGCTTCGCATAGTGATGTTGCTCCCTATGGTCGCAGTGATGTGATGTGTTCCGTATCACGTGCCGAAGGCACACTTCACGCGCGAAGCGCACTTCACTTCCGAAGGATACATCACGTTCCGCTTGCGGAACACATCGTTGAAAAAAG
>JAZKXN010000111.1:0-48874 GCA_045611605.1 Acutalibacteraceae bacterium | reverse complement strand
ATTGTTAAAGGCTCTTTGTCAATAGTTGGGGTAAAGGGCTGAAATGAAAATGTATATGCAAGCAGTCGCTTTTAAGCGGCTGCTTGTTGCATTTTAAGGAGTTGATGGGGTAATATTTAGAAATGATGTCGGTAATTATTTTTTTAGATAACACATAGACCACATAAATTATTAGTGCTTTTTCCACAAAAAGCTTATAGGTGCTTTAATTACCAAATTATTCAAAAAAAGCAACCTATTTTTGGTTTCGTACTCTGAGTTTTGTAGATTTTGCAATATATTTTTTAGTTTTTGCAAGGATATAAATTTGTACATATTATATAATACAAATGTACAATCCATAATTATGGGTTGGTATTTTGTAATAAAAATCGAAAGGAAGGTTTTGATGAAAAATTCTAGATTATTTAAAACGTTGGTGGTGCTAGTACTTTGTATCACAATGGTATTAATTTCAATACCTGTAAGCGCCGCAACAAATAGTGATTCCAAATGGCTTACATACAAAGAACTTATTAAACAAAAAGGCTTTGTGAGTGGCATCCAGCAAGGTTGGTTTATTAGCGGATCGACCGGTAACGACTGGGGACATTCAATTTTAGATGGTTATACGGTTTGCAATTATAACGAAGAAATGTTTATGAAAGTCTTTTATAATAGCAAGGCAATGGGTTTTGATATTTTTAAAACTTGGTTAAACTATAACCATGCCGGTATGATTTTCGATTCAGAATATAATGTTATCGGTATAGATGAAGCTTATTTAGAAAACTTACCTAAGGTTTTGCAAATGGCTCAGGATGCAGGATTATACGTTTGCTTATCCACCTTTAATCACTGTGAAGGTTCTTTGACTGACGATAATTCTTCCTTCAAATATGAAGCCGTTACTAAATATTTACATAATGATGCAGCAAGAGAAATGGTATTTGAAAATTGGCTTCGTCCCATTATTGAAGTTACTAAGGATTTCCCGAACGTAGTATTAATTGACCTTTATACCGAGCCTGAAGCTGACGGTGGAAAATGGGATACAGGCAACTCGGCCAACTGGGAAGAAATGCGGAATTTTATTAAGTTGCAAAACGAGTTTATTAAAGAAATCAATCCACGTCTTGAAACTTACAGTTCAGCAACAGTTCCTCCTGAAGAAATTTATAAAAATTATCAAGGTTTAGGTCTTGATTATTATGCATATGACAATTATACAAATGCGGGTGGTGCTCACGAAACATCTGAGTTGTTCTTAGATGCACCTTTCATTTATGGTGAATGCGGCATGAACGTAGGCACCGGTTTAAGCGGTGAAGAATACGCTTCAAACTGGTTGTCAAATTATTTCGCTGAAGCACCTGAGTATGGCGTAAAGGGCGGTTTCTTCTGGCGTTACGGTTATGGTAGCAGCAACCACAATGCGATTGATAAAAACGGTCGTCCCAGAAGTGCTATGGTAACCAGCCGTTTCTGGCAGTTAGACCGTGACTATGCATTAGCAGGCATAGAGGTTGAATTGGATAAGCCGGCTATGTGCTACACAACAAATGAAAACATCGTTTGGATGGGTTCGCGCGGTGCTCAGAAGTATCGTGTTGAAAGAACAACAGATTTAAAAACTTGGTCAAAAATTCTTGAGTTTAATCCTGAGGAAAATCCAGAATACGAATATGCTCCTATGATGTTCGATGTTAAGGATGATACTGCTAAAGCAGGTATGGGTATAAATTATTACTATCGTGTGGTTGCCATTGATGCAGACGGTAAAGAAGCAGTTTCTGACCCTTCAAATATTGTAATAACTAAAAAGGTATATTGCTCTGAAGAAGAAAACCTTATTAAGAACTATAGCTTTGAAGATGAAAATGGTTTTAATGATACCGGTAAAGACGGTAAATGGTTCAAGATGGGTCAATCAGGAGTTTCTGAAAAGTATTCAATGAAGTATATTACTGATGCTGTAGAAGGTGATAAAGCTCATACAGGTACACACAGTATGCATAAGTCGAGAAAGCTTTATCAATACGTAACATTAGAACCCAACACTAACTATACCTTTACTTTCCATGTTAAGTTTGATAATAAAGACGGTTTGTGGAACTGGTTTGGCGGTTTGTTATACGGCACACCTGACGGAAATGAATACGAAGCTTTCGAGCCTGCATATAACGTTTTCTTCAGTAGAATTCAGCCCGATAATTCCTTGAAGAACGGCGAATGGCAAAGATTAACATATTTCTTCAATAGCGGTAATTACACCGAAATTAAGGTAGAAATACAATCGTATCATACTTCATCGGATAACCCTGATTGGTATGTTGACGACTTCTATCTCTTTAAAACTGATGAACAGTAAAGGGGGATATTATGAATATAATGAAAACTAAGTTATCTAAACTAGTGGCAATTGTACTTGCTTGTTTGATTACGGTTGTGGGTTTGCCAATTTTAGCAATCGCAGCTGAAAACGAAGCATACGGTTTGCAGGTTACTCTTGATTCATCAAACAAAAAGATAAGCTACGAAGGTTTTAACTGGTCGTCTTTGGGAACAAACTTAATCCCTGACCCTACGGTAGCAAATTTTGATAACGGTGTTTATGGTAAATATGCAACACCTGATGCGGATTATCAGCCTACTAATATAAATACAAAATATTGGTGGGATAAATACATCGAAAAAGAAAATGGCTTCACTAAGTATTACCAAGATATGGCAGATGGTACCTTTGATAAAGTACTTCCTGATGGTTCGTCATATACTAATGTCATGCGTAGCCCTGCGAATCTTAATGCACCTAAAGCACCTAATGATGCTACTTATAAATCTTTAACAGACGATGGCTCGGGCGTACTTACTGTAAGATCTGGCGGCGACTGGAGATATTTACCACTCCCCGCAATGGAAGCTAACAGCTATTACGTTATTAAGTTCAATGTTAAATTCGATGCCGAATTATGGGCTGACTTTGGTATTAAAGTTGATACTAAAACTTTTATTACCAAGTTTACCCCCGGCAATAAGGTTGCAAACAACAAAACCGATACAGTAGCGTTTGTTGTTTATACCGGTTCTAATACATACAGTGATCCTATGATTGCTATGTATTTATCAAACGTTAGAGCATTGCTTGATGATTTTGGTATGTATAAAGTTTCTGAAGAATACGGTAAAGCGTGTGCTGAGGGTGTTAAATTACAATCGTTAACCGCTGAGCCTTACGGCTTACAGGTTACTCTTGATACATCAAACAAAAAAATCAGTTATACAGGTTTTAACTGGTCATCTTTAGGAGCAAACTTAATTCCTGACCCGACCGTACTTAATTTCGACAACGGTGTTTACGGCAAGTATGCCACACCTGACGAAAATTTTGAACCCACAAATATTGACACACGTTATTGGTGGGACAAATATGTAGATAAGACCGAAGGTTTTACTAAGTATTATAAGGATATGACGGACGGAACTTTTGATAAAAAGCTTCCTGACGGTTCAGCGTATACACATATCTTGCGTAGTCCTTCAAATATGTCAATGATAAAAGCACCGAACGATGCGGAATACAAATCACTTACCGAAGACGGTTCGGGCGTTTTAACAACACGTTCTGGCGGTGACTGGAGATATATTCCACTTCCTACAATGGAAGCTAACAGTTATTATGTAATTAAGTTTAACGTGAAGTTTGATACTGCGTTGTGGAGCGAAGATTTTGGTATTAAGTTAAGCATAGCTGATAGTTTTATCGCTAAATTTATGCCAAGAAACAGAGTCGGAGACGGTACCGTTGACACAGTTGCATTTGTAGTATATACCGGTGCAAAGCAATATAATGATCCGATGATAGCGTTATATTTATCAAACGTGAGAGTATTTTTTGATGATTTTGGTATGTACAAAGTTTCTGATGAATACGGCGCCGCATGTGCTGCAGGTACCAAGCTTGTTGAATTAGCACCTGCATTATCGGATACACCTAGTGTTGTGCAAACCGTTATTAATACATCTAATAAAAAGAATGATTACAGTGGATTTAACTGGGATCTATTCGGTGCTAACGCAGTTACCGACCCAACAGTTTCACATTTTGATAATGGCGTTTACGGTAAATATGCTGTACCCGATTCGAATTTCGAACCCACTAATGTGAATGAATATTATTGGTGGGATAAATACATAGATAAAACTGAAGGTTTTACTAAGTATTATCAAGATATGGCTGATGGAACTTTGGATAAAAAATTACCGGATGGTTCTTCATACTCATACTCACTCAGAAGCCCTGCCAATCGTTCCGGCACTGTAAAAAATAGTGGTTCTTTAACAAATGATGGAACAGGTGTATTGACCGACACTGCCGCAAACGGTGGTCACAGATATTATCCGTTGCCTAAAATGGAAGAATATACCTATTATCTTGTTAAGTTTAACGTTAAATTTAAAGATGCAAACTGGTCTACTGATTTTAGCTTCTGCAATGATAATACTGTTATCGCTTCTCAAATGTTTAATATGGGTAAGCTCAGTAATACTCAAAATGTTGTAACATTTATTGTTTACACAGGTAATAAGAATTATCTAAATCCTTATATCGATATATATCTTAATGCCGGCAACACAATTTATTTAGATGACTTTGGTGTTTACACACTTGCATACGATTATGCAGAGTTAAGCATGGAAGAACAAAAACTTTTGCAGATGAGTTATACCGACGCTGCTCCTAATGTGGCAGTTACACCTAATGTTGACGGTTATGATTTTGATTATGTGGATAATAGTATCGAAGACGGCTCATTTGAAACTGCTGCCGACGCTACCGATTATAACGATGCTAAATTTGGTTCAAAGGTATTAAAGATTAAAGATGAGAAGAAAATTTCATTTAAAACCGATGCAACAAGCTATTATTTAATTTCGTTCTGGTCTAAGAGCGTTAGTGGAAACGCAAAATTAACTGCTTCAATCAATCAAAACAAAGCTAATGCTGCTTTAATAAGCAAAGAAATCAGCCTCAGCACCAATTGGGAAAAGAATACATTTATTCTTTATACTTCCTACGGCACAGAATTTAATTTAAAATTACTTGCTGATGCTGATGTATATGTTGATGGCGTAGCAGTAATTAAATTGTCCGAAACAATTGCTTTAGCTTGCTATGCAATGGACACCTACGTTGATGGAACCTATGATCCCGATAGAGTAGATACTGCTGCTGAAGTTTTCGGTGTTGATAACGAGTTTTCTAAGTTGGTAAGTCCTTACCATTCTTCGGGCTCTACTATTGTTACTTATAAAGAGTTGTATCAAAAGTACTTGGCGCTTTGTAATGAATTAAGCAGAGTAGAGAAGGGCTTCGCACCCAGCGGATACGGTAGTCGTGAAAATCCGAAGAAAATCACAACAACTCCTGATAAGAGCATTATCGCTAACGGTGGCTGTGATGATGAAAGTTTCTGGAAGGGTGCTAATACAGTTGGTAGCGAATATATCGAAATCACTAACGAATATTCAGTAGAAGGTAGTGCTATTAAGTTTACCGGCACTAAAACTCCGGATGGCACTGCGGCTGTTTATAAGATGAGAATTACCGGCTTAAAAGCAAATACCATATATTATCTCAGAGTTCAGGGTATGGGCTTAGGTGATAAAATTTCTAATGCCGATTTTGGCTTTATGGACACAAAATATGGCAAAGAGTTAGAAAACCCTCTAAATGAAGCAAAGGCAACTACCGCTGCGTATAAAGCAACTTTCAAGCAGAGAAATAACTTCCAATGTCAAGATGGTACATGGTATGTTCGTGTTTATGAATTTAATACCGAAAAGAATACTGAGCTTGATTTCTTTATTCGTGGTACACGCGGTACTGTTTATTATGATAACATTATGTTATTTGAACAATCGGATGCTTATACAATCGAAGGCAGCGGAAAAATTGAAGATATGGCTGTGCTCGATTATAATGAAGATGCATTTGCTTGTACCACAAAAGATAACCTAATCGAAAATTGGGATTTCTCGAAAGGAACTGAGTTCTGGGGCGATTTCAACGGTATGGGTGATTTTGTTGAAGTGGTAACTTCTGAAAATAATAAGATGCTCCACTTTAAGGGTAGCGATATGGCATACTATTATTTGCCCTGGGTTGAAGTTAAAGCAAATGTTACTTATACATTCTCTTATTGGAGAAAGAACTTAAATGGTGAAAAATCACATTCATTGTTAGTTTCTGAATATAATCCTCACGGCTATGCTTCAGAGGTATCTAAGGTTTCAGATAATCAAGGCGAATGGGAATTAGTATCCGTTAAATTTGTTTGTCATGAGGACAATAGAGTAGCTTTAGGTATCTATGACCGTGATGGTGAAGCTGTATTTGATAAGGTTAGATTCTTTGAATCTTCTAAAGGTTATGCAACTTCTTTGAAATCTGATATGCCTAAGGGTGGTAATACCTTTACCGACTCTGTATTAGGTTCAGACGGTCTTGCTCCAAAGGATGACTCTGAAACTGATGGCACAGATAATGAAGTCGATAATGAATCAAACGAGGAACAACTCGAAGAAATTATTACCATTGGCCGCAGACCTATTATAATAAAGGGCAAAGGCTTCCCCGTTTGGGGCATTGTATTGATTTGTGTTGGTGTTGCAGCTGTTGTTGTACCGGCAGGAATTATCTTAACAATATTTTTACTCAAAAAGAAAAAGAAAAAATAAAGTTTTTTAACTAATGTTTTACTGGAGGTAAAGTCGTGAATAAAGTAGTTAGAATAGTTGCGATGTTTACAGTATTAAGTATATTAATGTCGTTGTGTTTTACTGCTAATGCTGCTACTGACGGAGTTATTAATAATACTGATTCTATTTCGCAGGTATCCGTCTCTAATGACTATGATTTATATTTATCAAACAAAGGTACGTTATATGATGGAAAACCGATTCAAACTGATATTGACGGCTTTACAACCAATACTGCTGATAAAATTACAGTTGGACAATATAAAGATATTGAAAAAGCTGTAATAATTGACAAAAATGGAACAGCGAATTTTAAATTCGCTGTTCCAGAGTCGGCTTATTATGAAATATCTATAGAGTATATTGCTGTCGCTAATAGTGAAGATAGAATAGATTTTGCTGTTTTGATAAATGGAAAACTTCCTTATGAAGAGGCTGACAATATAGTATTAGATAGAGTTTGGGTAAACCAACATGAAATAACCGCTAATGATTTTGGTAACGAATCTGTTCCTATTCAAGTACAAAAAGAAATTTTACAAAAAAAACATTTAAAAGAAGTAAATGGTTTGTATTTACAACCATTAAGATTTTATCTTGAGAAAGGTACAAACGAAGTATCTTTCAAATTATATTCTGGTAAAATTGCTATTTCGAATATAGCGTTAGAACCTGTTACAACCTTAAACACCTACGAAAATTATGTCAAGAATTACAGCTCTGTTGAATTTTATGATGGAAAGGATATTGTAATTCAAGGACAAGATGCCATTTTAAAAAGTTCAAAAGAATTAAGACCAACATCTGATAAGAGTGACCCCGCTGTTACTCCTTCTAGTGCATTTAATACCAAGATAAATTGTATCGGTGGCGATAATTGGGATTCTCCCGGTGAAGTAATAACTTGGGAATTTAATGCACCAAAAACTGCAATGTATACAATTACATTTAATTACAGGCAGGGATATTTAACAAATGCTAGTTCTATAAGAAGCATAAAAATTGATGACCAAATTTATTTTGATGAAGTTTCAAAAGTTGCGTTTCCATACAATACTGGTTGGAAACTTATGCAGTTGGGTGGAAACGAGCCTTTTAAAATTTATTTAGAAGAGGGCCCTCACACGATTTCAATGGAGGTTTCTCTCGGTGATATTGCTGAAATAAGTCGTGATTTAGAAAATTTAATTTTTAATGTCGGAGAATTGTACCGTCAAATTATAATGATCACCGGTACCTCTCCTGATATTAATCGTGATTATAGATTATATGAGCAAATTCCTAACCTTGAAGAAAAATTAATTAAGTATAAGGATGAAATCAACGCATTAGTTGATAGATATAATGGACTCACAAATGCTAAAGGTGGTTCTAATGCTGTTACATTAGAAGGTTTGGCACGTGTTTTAGAAGATATGTCTGAGTCCAAGTTTAGTTCGCACGAGTATGTTGGTGAACTGTTTAATAATTATAGTAGTTCAAGTGCGTGGATTTATGAAATGAGATTGATGCCACTTGATATTGAGAAAATTATAATAGCAGGGGAGAATGTTAATTTCAAAGAATATAAGTCATCGTTCTTTGAAAGATTTATATTTGGATTAAAAAAGTTATTAGCATCTTTCACTGTTGATTATAATACACTTTCGTCCTCTGACAAAACTTCGTCCATTGATGTATGGATTAACTTGGGTAGAGATCAGGCAAACGTTCTTTCAAAAATGATTGAAGATTCTTTTACACCTGAGACAGGAATAGGTGTGAACCTTAAAATTGCAACGGCTTCTATAATACAAGCTAAATTATCTGGTGCGGCACCGGATTGTACCATAATGCAGGAACGTTCTGCTCCTGTTAATTTAGCAATGCGTGGCGCACTATATGATTTATCAAAATTCCCTGATTTTAATGAAGTTGTTATTAAACGATATGGTAGAGAGAACATTATCACACCTTATAAATACAAGAATGGTGTTTATGGTCTACCAGATACAGAAACATATTCTTTAATGTATGTTAGAAATGATATTTTTGAACAGCTCGGTATAACTGTACCACAAACATGGGATGAGTTCCTAAGATGCTCGGCTGTTATTATGAGAAATAATTTATCCGTTGGTTTGCCTCAAATTTATACAACATTCTTATATCAATTTGGTGGGGAGTTGTATAATTCGGATTTGACTGCTACAGCATTACAAACCCCTGAAGCATATTCGGCGTTTGAATATTATTGTGATTTGTATAGTGATTATAAATTTCCCACAGAATTTAGTTTTTATAACAGATTTAGAACAGGTGAAATGCCATTAGGTATTTCGCCACATACAGAATTTGCGACTTTGGTGGCGGCTGCGCCTGAAATTAACGGAAGATGGAGTGTATATCCTATACCTGGTATGGAAATTGATGGCGAAATCAACAATGCTGAGGTTGGCAGCGGAACAGCAAGTATTATACTTTCTGATACTAAGAATCCCAAAGGCGCTTGGGAATTCTTGAAGTGGTGGACAGATTCCGAAGCACAATTTAGATATAGTTCAGACGTTGAATCAATTGCCGGTATTGCTGCTCGTCATCCTACTGCAAATATTAATGCAATTTCACAATATTCATGGGGCAGAAATTCAGCTGAAGTTATTGTTGAACAATTTAAGAGAGTTGTTGATACACCTCAGGTACCTGGTGGTTACTATTTAACACGTGCTATTAATAACGCATTTTATAGTGTATATAGTGAGAAACAAGATCCAAAAAAGATGTTATTAAAATGGTCTAATATGGTTAATGAAGAAATGACTCGCAAAATTGCTGAATATTCGTGAATTTTGTCGGCGGAGGAAACAAAATGAGAAAAAAATTAGGTTCTTCAGGAACCAGAGAAAAAATTTGGCAACCACTAATTCTTGTAATGCCGTTTGCAATATTGTTTTTTGTATTTACAATACTTCCAGTATTATCTTCAGTTGTTTTGAGTTTCACCTCTTATGATATGCTCAATGCACCTAAATTTATTGGATTAGAAAATTATATTAGAATGTTTTTGTATGATGACATTTTTAAAATCGCATTAGAAAACACATTGATTTTCGCAATTATTACTGGTCCTGTCGGATATGCACTATGTTTTTTGCTTGCTTGGTTTATAAATGAATTACCTCCAATACCTAGAAGTATTGTTTCTTTTATATTTTATTCACCGGTATTAGTTGGTAATGTATATTTTATATGGACATTTATTTTCAGCGGCGATACATATGGTTTAGCTAACGGTTTCTTATTAGAGTATGGATTTATAAAAGAACCAATAATTTGGCTTAAGGATTCAAATTATGCATTATGGATTGTAATGATCGTTCAATTATGGATGAGTTTGGGTACGTCATTCCTTGCAAACATTTCTGGTTTACAAAATGTTGGTGTCGAATTATATGAAGTTGGCGCTATTGAAGGTATTAGAAATAGATGGCAGGAAGCATGGTATATTACGCTTCCATCAATGAAGAGCATACTGTTATTTAGTGCCGTTATGCAAATTCAAGCTGCGTTTTCTGTGAGTAGTGTTGCGACTGCTTTAACAGGCAATCCAAGTACAAACTATATTACACATACTATCGTTACCCATATGGAAGATTTTGGTACGACACGATATGAAATGGGTTATGCTGCAACAATATCGGTATTTTTGTTTGCATTAATGGCTATAACTAGGTTTGTAATTGGAAAACTTCTCAATACTTTGGGTAAGGATTAAACGAGATATATTTTATGGGAGGACAAAATTAAGTATGGCGAAATATCAATTTAAACGTTATACGCGTTCAAAATTCGGAACTTTTGTAATTGCAATGTTCTTAATTCTCTTTGGCGCATTTATGTTGTTACCAATGATATATCTCATTGTAACTTCTCTAAAACCTTTAGAAGAAATTATGGCATTCCCACCGAAGTTTTATGTTGTATCACCAACATTTGAAAATTATGCGAATTTACCAAAGTTACTTTCGACTGAGTGGGTGCCATTTTCACGATATATTTTAAATAGTGTTTTTGTTAGTATAGTTACTACTGCTTTACATGTCTTTGTGGCATCGGCTGCGGCTTTTGTTTTATCAAAGTATAACAAATATAAGTTTTTTAATATAATGTTCTGGGTTGTTCAACTTTCACTTTTATATAATGCATATACTTTGGCTATACCACAGTATACCATTATGGCGAAGTTAAATATGTTGAATACATATTGGGTTTATATTCTTCCATATTTGCCTTCGGCACTAGGCGTTTTCTTGCTTAAGCAATATATGGATAGCAGTATTCCCGAATCTTTATTAGAAGCAGCAAGAATAGATGGTGCAAATTGTTTTATGATCTATTTCCAAATTGCGTTGCCGCTTGTAAAACCGGCAATGTTGACATTAGTTTTATTTGCTTTCAAGGATTTGTGGTCACAATCAGCTTCTAGTATGATTTTTGATGAAGATATTAAATTATTGCCAAATATAATTTCTCAGATTGCTGTCGGAGGTATTACGAGACAGGGCAGTACAATGGCTGCTACGGTATTAATGCTTTTATTCCCGGTTGGTGTTTATCTTATATCGCAGTCTAGTATTACTAAAACAATGAGTAGTTCGGGCATAAAGGGATAAAGAGGGGAGAAACACTTAATGTGTAAAAAAATTTCAAAAATATTAAGAATTATTGTAAGCATTTCTATGATATTAAGCATCTCCTTAACAACAGTTAATGCTGAAGGATATCCCTCTTATCAAGAACGAAAAGGCGAGCAAAAGAACTACATGGTTAAACAGAAAGCTGTATATGTTACAGATTCTGTTGTAACAGGTTCTGGATTGAAAATTGGTGAGTTTTCCGGTTTAAAGGATATGTGCAAACAAGGCAATCTAATTTATATATTAGATAGTGCCAATGCTCGAATTGTCGTATTAAATGAAGACTACACTTTTAATAAAGTTATCGATAATGTTTTATATAATAACGAACAAATCGATTTAACTCAAACGGATGGTTTATTTGTAAGTGAATCGGGTGAAATGTATATTGCTGATTCCATCAATTGTAGGGTTTTAATTATAGATAAATCTTATAATGTTATTGCGGAAATTCAGAAGCCGGATTCACCAATCATTCCGGAAAGTTTAGAGTTTAAGGCGAAAAAGGTTTTGGTTGACCGTGACGGATATTTGTTTGTGCTATGTGAAGGCGTTTACTATGGCGCTATGGTGTTTGATAAGCAACTTAAGTTCTGCGGATTTTTTGGTGCCAATCAAACAACTGCCAATATTCTTGATACAATTAAATCAGTTTTCACTGGTATATTTCAAACTGATGAGAAACGTCAATATTCTTTAAGAACTTTACCTTACGAATTTGATGATTTATTCGAGAATAATGGCTTTATATATACTGTAACTCGCAATTCAAAAAGTGGTAAAGGACAAATACGAAAATTAAGTAATTCCGGAATAAACATACTGCATTATAACGAAACTTCGGGCGATGATTTTACTTTTGGTAATGGCAAAGATGTTACTTTAATTGATAAGACAATTGTAACAGAAGAATTTTCGTCAGTTGCGGTTGGAGATACCGGATATATATATGCCTTAGATTCAACATATGGTCGTGTATTTGTTTATGATGATGAGTGCAATTTAGTAACCGCGTTTGGCGGCGGTATGGGCTTGGGTAAACAAGTTGATAGTTTTGTTAATGCCACAGAGATTATTATTAACAATAATGATGTTATGGTAATGGACAGTGACAAGAATTCTATAGCTGTATTTAAAATTACTGATTATGGCAACTTGTATTTTAATGCAATTACAGTCGAAAAATCAGGTGAGTATGAACAGGCTTTTTCGTTGTGGAAGGCAGTACTTTCCGAAGATGCTTATAATCAGCGCGCATATTCCGGTATTGCAAATTATTATGCCTCTATTGGTGAACATAATACTGCAATAAAATATGCTAAAAAGGGTCTTGATAAAGAAATTTATAATCAATCTTTTGAGGAAATTCGCAGAGAGTTTTTGGCCTCTAACTTTATATGGATTACACTTATAATTGTTGTTTTGGTAGCTGCGGCAATTCTTTTATATTTCTTCAAATTCAAAAAACGTTCTAAGGACGTTAAGAAAGAAAAAGGTTATTTTTTAAGGGCAGTCACATTTTTCTTGCATCCAATAGAATCATCATTGTGTATTAAAAAAATTCGTTTAGATAAAAAACAGATGAATATATATACGATAATTGCCATTGGTATTGCATTCTTAATGTTTATCTTTCAGGTATTAGAATCAACTTCCGGTGGATTCCTATTTTCATCATTTGACCCTGAAAAATTTAACTCATTTTTAGTTTTAATATCCACAGTAGGTATTTTGGCACTATGGTGTGCAGTAAACTGGGGCTTATGTACTTTATTTGAGGGCAAGGGAACACTTAAGGAAATTATTATTGTAACTGGTTTTTCTATGGTTCCCAGAATAATTTATAGTATATTTTTCATAGTTGCTTCTCATTGTTTGGTATTGAGCGAAAGTTCTATTATTACAGGTTTTAATGTGATAATGTGGCTTGTTACAATAGTTGTTTTATTAGTTGCGTTAAGTAATATACATGATTATAGCTTTTTTAGAGCAATTGGTATGAGCTTAGTTACAATCGTGGGAATGTGCTTGGCTGCATTTTTGATTTTGTTGGTTTTGACATTATTCCAAGACTTAATTGGGTTTGTTCGTACAGTTGTTGAAGAAGTTATTTATAGAGGTAATTAGTTTTAAGGAAGGTGATATAGTGTATAAAAAGATTTTGTGTTTAAGTATTTCCGTAATACTAATTGCTTCGAGCTTTTGTGGCTGTAATATTATAGCTAAAAAAATTGAAATGTTACCGTTTGATACAAAAGAGAGTATTGTACCAAGTGGCATAGTAGCCGAAAAAGGCGATTATGCTTTGGAATGGGATGCCGAAAGGTATTCATTGGCTATTTTAAAGAACGGCGAAGCGGTTTGGGCAAGTATGCCACTTGACCAGTATAATAATAATTCACAAGGCGGAGCTGTAAAAAAATATATAGAGTCTCATATTGCTGTTGATTATAAGGACGCCACAACCAATACTATAACAAGCGTAATTTCATATATTGGCGCTTTAGAAAACGGTCGTATTTATAGTTATTTAGTTGAAGATGGTATAAAGATATTATATTGCTTTGACCAGCAATGTTTTGCAATTCCAATCATTTATCGCTTAAATGATGGTTATTTGGATATTTCGATTGATAACGAGAATATTTATGAATCTGGTAATGAGGTTTATGAAATTTCTATTATGCCGTATGCTTGTGGTGTTGAAAATATATCCGATAACAGGATTTTCGTTCCCGACGGTTCGGGTATGATTATGAACTGTGATTTGGACAGACCAACTCGCGAATATAAAGCAAATGTATACGGTCAAGATTTAGCCGAAACTACAGATTATAAATTTATTTATGAAGAGAATATTCATTTACCGGTTTTTGCTATTAGCACTCCCAAATATGGTACTTATTCCATGATAATTACAGAAGGAACTTCTAGCGCAGCAATTAGTGCGAGTGCGGGTGATTCCATTATCGGTTATTCTTACGCTTATGCATCTTTTAAGATGCGCGGAGCGGAGACTGTTAAAATACCTCAAGGTTGGGGAACGGTTTCAATATCAAGCCAATATAGCGATTTAGCAAGTAGTGCTAAAATGCAAATGAGAATTTATTATATGGATGAATACGATAAAAACTTTATTAATGTTGCAAATCATTATCGTAATTATCTAATTGATGAAAAGGGTTTAAAAGAGACAACTGATGAGAGCATATTGTACTATAATGTGCCAATGGCTCTTCATCAAAAGGAGTTCATTTTCGGTATTCCTAGAAATGTTGTTAAGCCTGTTACAAATTATGAGCAGGCAAAAAATATTATTGAAGCTACTGTTGAAAAAACGGGTTATTCGCCCGTCGTTAGACTAAATGGTATTCAAGGCGGTGGATTAGAGGTTACAAAAGTAGCTGGTGGATTTAAGTTAGAATCGACTTTGGGAAATTCAAAATCGTTAAACTCATTGCTTAATTCTGCTCAAGAAAACGGAACTAAACTATATCCTAATTTTGATATTGCTAGATATAGTAAAAGCGGAAGTGGTTTTAGTCTGAGAAATGACTCTGCCAAGAGTTCTACATCTATGAATGCAACCCAGAAGTTCTATTCTGTTTCTACAGGCACCGTTGCTGATAACTCTTATAATTATTATTTGTTATCTCCTCAAAAATTCAACTCTGCTTCTACGAAACTTTTAAATTTATTAGAAAAACATTCTTTTAATAGTGTAAGTCTTACAATGTTGGGCAACCGGATTTATTCAGACTATTCTTATGAGGCTGGTTATATTGGTGTAGATTATATTAAGCAAGTTCAAGCAATCAGCAAGTCTTACAAGAATAATAAAGTAGATATTATGTATGAATCTGCTTTTGATTATGCCGCTGTAGATGCTACTTGCATAATACATTCACCCACCAGTTCAAGTAATTATGATGCTCAAGACACATGGATTCCGTTCTATCAAATCGTTTTCAAAGGCTACGTTCCAATGTCTACAAATTCTTTAAATCTTGTTGATGATACAAGAAAAGAATATTTAAGGGCTTTACAAACCGGTATTGGCGTTACGTTTACTGTTTGTGGTGAGGAAACTTCAGATTATGCAACATCGCTTTTTGAAGAGCTTTCAGCTGGTAGTTTCGAGAATTCTAGTGATTTTATTTTCTCTACGATAAAAGAGTTCTCGAGTGTATTTGAAAAAACCAAAAATAAAAAGATAGTCGGTTTCGATATTCTTTCTCAGGGCGTGTATGTTACTGATTTTGAAAACGGTGTTAAAATCGCTGTTAATTATAATAATTATGAATATAATGATGGTGATTTAATTATCAAACCGCTTAATTTTAAAGTTTTAGGAGGTGAATGATGGTATGTTAAAATTCAAACATTCAAAAAAACATTCATCTTCTCTAGAAAGTAAAATGTCTAGAAATGGTTATTGGTTTATTTTACCTTGGCTTATAGGCTTTTTATTGTTCTTTGTTTATCCTATGTTTATGTCAATTTGGTATTCTTTTTCCAATTCAAGCCCGATTGATGATATAAATGGTAGCATTTTTCAATATTTAGCGGATAAATTTGTGGGTTTAAAATATTACGATAACATATGGTTTAAGGATACAGACTTTACTAATAATTTAGCAAACTCAATCGGTGAATTCTTTTATTCGTTACCAATTATCATTTTTTTAAGTTTGATTTTTGCACTTGTACTTAATCAAAATTTTAGAGGAAGAATGTTAGCAAGAGCAATTTTCTTTATACCAGTTATCGTTGCTTCCGGTGTGGTAATGCAATATTTGAATGGCGATACAAATGCTCAGGAGTTACTTTCATCGTCTAATAGTGCGAATAGTATGTATTCTTCTATAAGTTTTTCGGAAACGTTAGAAAATTTAGGATTACCTTCCGCTTTGACAAAGCAATTAAATGAATGGATATCGTCAATATTTTCTTTGGTTTGGAACGGCGGCGTACAAACTATATTGTTCTTGGCGGGCCTTCAAGCGATATCTGCTCAATATTATGAGGTTGCAAATGTTGAGGGCGCCACTAAGTGGGAAACATTTTGGTATGTTACACTTCCAATGCTAACGAATGTTCTTATACTTAATGTGGTTTATACAATTATTACCATATTTACTTCTAATGAAAATCCTGTTATGCAACAGGCATTTGCCTTGATAGAAAACACGAACTATAACAAGTCATCGGCGATAATGTGGTGCTATTTTGCAATACTTGGATTGATTATTGGGATTCTTATGCTAATTTTCCGAAAAGCAATTAAAAAGGTTTCGATTTAAGGGGGGTTAAAAGTTGAAATTAAAAATACTAAATTCTACTAAAAAACTATTATTCTCCTTATTTAGAACGGCATTTCTTTTGGGCATTATTTACGTTATTCTTTTTCCTTTGCTTTACGGTTTAAGCTCTTCATTACTTACAGAAAGGCAAATGATAGACCCATCAGTTGTTTGGGTGCCAAAAGAAATAACATTTGAAAATTATAAGATAGCTTGGGAAACGATGGAATATGGAAAAACTTTCCTATATACATTCTTCTTGTGTATAGTTAGTACATTGTTACAAATTATTAGTTGTACTTTAGCGGCCTATGGTTTTGCTCGTTTCAACTTTAAATTTAAGAATATCTTATTTTTCTGTGTTATTTTAACAATTATTCTTCCACCACAGCTTCTTGTTGTGCAACAGTATGCAATTTTCAAGAATATGGGATTATTAAATTCGGTATTTACATATTTTTTACCTGCTATATTAGGTCAGGGTATACGTTCCGGTTTAATGATTTACATTTTCCGTCAGTTTATAAAGGGATTACCTCGTGAACTTGAGGAGGCGGCCTATATTGATGGTTGTGGTGTTTTCAAAACATTTTGGATGATAGTTGTTCCTTCAACAGCAATTTCATTCTTAGTTGTTTTGATTTTCTCTATGGTATGGTATTGGAATGAGAGTTTAACAGCATCAATGTTTTTTGATTCTATGAAGCCGATGGCAATTATGCTTGCAGAATTAAAGGCTAATATTTCTTCGGCACAAGTAGAGAATAATGCAGTTAGAAACATTACAATGAGCGGCGTTCTGCTTTTTATTACGCCAATGCTTGTAATGTATGCTTTTTTACAAAAGTTTTTCATACAAGGTATCGAACGTTCGGGCCTTGTTGGATAAAAAAATTAAAGAAAGTAGGTTAAATTATTATGAATGGTTTCAAAAAATTAATAGCACTTATCCTTAGTATAGTATTTATCCTTTCTATGACCGCTGGTTGTGGCACAGAGGATACTATTTCTTGGGAAGAATTTGAAGAAGTTTCTTATGTTGAAATTGGTGGCGACAATAATGATGGCACCACTAGCGATTTTACTCCGCCCGAAGAAACCAAGGGAAGATTTGATAATCTCGATTATTCGGGCAAAACAATTAAACTTCTCGTTTGGTATAATCCTGCCGATTGGGAATTGCAGATTTATAACGAATTTGCAAAAATGACAGGCGCTAAAATCAAGCTTATTCAACAGGGCACTTCTTCAAATAAATTGGCTGCGTTAATTGCTGCTAACGATGCTCCTGATGCTACTATGATGACTCAGGATAAGTTCCCCCATTATATTACTAAAAAACTTGTTCAGCCGCTTACAAAGTATATTGACAAGAGCAAGGATACTTGGCTTGCTTATGATGTTATGGATGATATTAAGTATGGCAATGAGTATTATGGCATCACTGACCATTTTTGGGGCGATACTTATTTAGTATATTTCAATAAGACTTTAATTGAAAATAACTTGCAAATCAAACAAAATCCTCTTGAATTATACCAAGCAGGCAAATGGACCTGGGATGCATTTTATGATATTGCTTCTAAAATGACTGTAAAAAATAATCAGGGTAATGTTACTCAGTACGGTTCAATAACAACAAACGTTAACTTGTTTGCATTATCTGCAGGTGCAAATTTGGTTACTCCTAAAAACGGTAGTTTTACTAACACAATTAATTCAAAAGAAATGAAAGCTGCAGCCGCAATGGAAAAGAAATTGTGGGATGGCGGATATTATACTGATAAGGCTGGCGATTTTGCACAGGGTAATGTTGCAATGTATGTATGTCCTCAGTATTATGTACGTGAAAAAGGTCGTTTAGCAGAAAATAGAGTATCTTTCAAATGGGATTGGGTTCCTTTCCCGACTTATACCGGTGGTAAACATTATAATCCTGCTGGTTATCAGTTTGGTGTTGTGCCTAACAAGGCAAAGAATCCCGAAGCTGGTTATATGCTCTTAAACTATCGTGCTTACTGTCAGGAAAATATGACAACATTGAAATCCACATCTAATGAGTGGAAAGAACGTCTTAAGAAGGTTACTATGGGTAGCACAATGGCGTCTTTAGATGTTGGTATCATTGGTGCAACAATTTGGGATTGCTATCGTGAACTTTCGGACCCCAAGACAAATGTTCAAACAACAATTGACTCTTGGATTCCTAAAATTGATGGTAAAATCAAGACCTATGAAGATGAGCAAAAGGCATATAAGTAAAAATTATTAATTTGTAACTATATGAGCCGATGAATATATTTAATTTTCTTCGGCTCATATAGTGCTATCATACAACTATCCTCAAAAGTATTATTACAGGTGTTTACTATGAATTATATTGAAGAAATTCTTTCAAAAAATGGATTTATTAATGGTATTTATGTTCCGTGGCTTCACAAAGATTGGTTTGGTTTTGATATTGGCAGAAGCATATATGATAATTATCAAAAATGTTTCTTCAATGAAAAATATATTAGGAATGTTTTTCGTAATTGTAAAATCATGGGATTCGATATGCTCAAAATATGGCTTAACGAATCATTTGAGGGGATTTTATATGATGAAAACGGTTCTGTAATCGGTATTGAACCTATTTTTTGTGAGAATTTCAAAAAATTGCTTTCAATAGTCCAAGAATACGATTTGAAGATTGCTTTATGTATAAATGCACATCAAGAAACGTATTACAGTGATAATAAATTCCTATATGATAAATATATGCGTTATATTTATTCTGAAAAGGAAACAGAAAAGTATATTGCAAATTGGTTGAATCCAATACTTGACATCTGTCTTGAATATAATTGTGTTCCAATGATTGATATTTATGCTGAGCCCGAAGCTGATGGTTGTGGTTGGGAAGTTAGTAGAGGTTTCTCTTGGAAAACAATGGTTAGATTTGTTAATAGAATAAATAGGGCCATTAAAGAAAAAAATCCGCAATTTGCAACTACTGTTTCGTCTGGTGCATCTATTTATACCCTAAAACAAGGGAAATATAATTCTGTTGATGTCGATTATTTAGGGGCTGATTTATACACAAATGATGGTTGCTTTGAAAGTACAAAATCTTTAATGCTTGATCGTCCGTTTATGTTGGGTGAATATGGCCTTAGCAATTATAGTAGCGCAACAGATGAACAACAGGTTCAAATAATAGATTCGTATTTATCTAATTGTCTTAAATATGGTGTTAAGGCGGCGTTTTATTGGTGCTATGGATGGAAATGTGATTCGGCTGGCGAAATGCATTTAGTGAATTCAAATGGTGATTTAAGAAAATCTGCAGCTTATTTCCATTTTTATCAATTGGATAGGGAATATATAAGAAACAATATTTGTCCGTCAGATAAACCGGCATTGGTAAATATATATTGTCCTGAAAAGTTAAGTTGGTTTGGAACAAGAAATGCTGTTAAATATATTATTCAAAGAAAAAATACCGATACATTTGAAAACATTAATGAAGTAATTGTTTCTGATAATAATGAATATTTAAATGTTTATCAATATAATGATATTGTTTTTGAAAATAAAGGCACATATAGAATAGTTTCAATTTTGGAAAATGGTGTAGAAGTTGCATCGGATGAAGTTACAATGTTATGGGAGTGTGAAGATTGATGTTACCTGAAAAAATGTCAACGACAGGTAAGGGAAGAAGAACATTATTTAAGTCTCTCACTTGTTTAGACGAACATAACATTCTTGGGGATTTTAAGAAAGATAGTAGTTTTTTGTTTGAGAATGCAGTTAATGCTGATGTTTTGCAAATTGATTCGGAATGCATTAGCTTTAATGCGAATGGAAACACATATATAAAATGGCTAAATGTAAAGCCAAAAACTACTTATTTTTTATCATTCACAGGCAGAACCGACCCAGAAATATTAACAGATTTGAATTTTGGAATCGTGGATTCTGAAGGCTATAAATTTAAAAATTATCACACAAAACGTGAAAAATCGTTTTATGTTTTTAATTTTGGATTAGACCAAGAACTTACAATTAAGGGCCAAGACGGTGAGTCATATAGTCGATGCTATTGTTTTTATACCGGTGAGAATAGTGTTGTTGGTTTTTATGCTGAGGGCACGGTTGGAAGGGTTTTCTTTGAAGATATTAAAATTTTTGAAGCAGTAAATGCACTTGCTCCTTTAAAAATGGTGCGTAGTGATATTATCAACTGTTCTGAAGACGTTATCAACTGTTTAGAAGAACACAACATTATAAGTGACTTAAATTGTTTTTCAAAGAATAGTAGTTTTTCTTCTTTTTTTAAGAGAGAAGAAAATAAAATATTTTACGATAAGAATAATATTGATGGATATTATTTTTATGCGTGGATTCCGACCGATGAAAGAAAAGTTTACACTTTTGTATATACTCAAAAGGTGATAAGAAAAGGCAATTCAGAATGGGGAATCATAGCCGAGGATGCTAATGGTAAGCGTAGATGGTTGACTCACGGTATGCCCAATATGGTTGGAAAAGAAAAAACAATTGCTGATGCAATAGCTGTAGCGCCTGGTGAAAAAATTGCATTTGCTTTTTATGGCGGTGGTGGAGCTGTTGAATTTTCCAATTTCAAAGTATTTCTTTTTGGGGAGGGGAATGATAAACTATGAAACGAAAGTTAAATATTAAACTTATTGCTATATTTTTAGTAGTGATAATTGCTTCTCTTTCTACTTTTTTGGGGTTTAAGTTTTTTGGAAACAGGATTGTGTTGAAATCTGAAAATTTTTCTATCACATCTGATATGATGTCGTATTTAATTAAACGCGAAGCCGAGGAGTACATCGATTATCATAAGAAGATATTAGGCAGTAATTACTCAAATGTAGTAAAACTTTCACTAGATAAAAACTTAAAGCGGCAAAAAAGTCCATACAACAAAAGTTGGTATGATTACTTTTATGAGATTGCTTATGAAAAAACGAAAGAATTAATTTCTATTAATGAAGAAGTTTTAAAGCAAAAAATAACTTTTTCTGAGGATATTAATGCTTTTGTTGAAAAAGAGTCAAAATCGCTAACAAAAAAATATAAGGTTAGTTCTAGTGATTTAAAACAAATTATACGTTTACAAAAAAATGCCGAGGAATACAAAAAGCTTTTTGAACAAAATTGTTCGGAAGAAACCTATAATAAGTATTATGAAAACAACAGAAAGCAATTCGACTGTGTTGATTATAAAAAAATCACTATTGGTTTAGATTATGAAAATTCAACTGGCGGTTCAGAAGAACTTTCTAAATTGATAGAAGCGGCAGAAAAAACGGCAAATAACTTAGCGAATGAAATTAAATCAAAAGGCTTTGATCAAGCTGTTAAGAGTTATTTGTTAAGTATTAAATCAAATGAAGATATAGTAGAAACTGTGGTTTCGGAAAGATATACATCTAATACTCAATTTGCGGATTGGGCATTTGATGCCGACAGAAAGATTGGAGATACACAAGTCTTTGCGGGTAAAAATCAGTTTTCAATATACTATATAACAAAAACCATATATCCATATGATTATGTATTGGCAAATGCAATGATATACGAAAAACATAATATTAATAATAATCAATTACTAATAAGTGAATTGGGCAATAAATGGAAAGAATACGAAAATACCCAAAAAAGTTTTTCAAAATTTGCAAAAGCAAGCAAGCTTACAGTATACGGTGAGCAGCCATATGCTAAGGAAGATTTACCGGAAGAGCTTGCGTTATGGATATATTCTTCAGAAAGAAAGCCCGGAGATTTTGACTGTTATGAGATGGGCGATTATGTTTACGTGATGCGTTTTGAAAACTTTAGTGGTTCATATTTTAGAACCATTTTAAAGAAACAATGTATAGAACACGAATATCAAAACCATTTAACTGAACTGCTAAAGAAACATAAAATTGAAAAATAATTTTTAAAAATTTTAATATATTAAAAGAGGTAATAAATATGATTAAAAAAGAAATTATTAAACGTTATACGGCAAATCCAATTTTAAAACCCGATGATATGCCTGCGCCTTGTTGTGCAGTATATAACTCGGGTGTTGTAAAAACACCTGACGGTAAGTATGTAATGATGAGTCGCTTTGAAGCGTTAAACAAAAAGCAAATGGTTTGGACATCACGCAGTGATGATGGTATTAATTTTATTCCCGATCCAGAACCAGTAAAATTTGTTTGCAAACCCGAAGAACAGGAATTTTATGATGAGGTTACATTCCCCAATTCCGGTCATATGATTGGCTCTTGGTACGACCCTCGCATTTGTCCTGTTGATGGTGAATACTATGTTGTTTATTGTGTTGGCGGTGACTTTGGCTGCCGTATTGCTATCGGCAAAACAACTGATTTTAAAACAGTTGAACACGTTAGCTTCCCGTTACATATTGCTAATAGAAACGCTGTTTTATTCCCCGAAAAAATTAATGGTGAATTTTGGATGTTGCATCGTCCTCAAAACGTTGTTCAAAGCGGTGATATTTGGATTACATCTTCACCTGATCTTGAATATTGGGGAACTTGCAGAGTTATCGCAAAGCCCGAAAATTATTGGGAAAATACAAAGATTGGACCTGCAGCACCACCAATTAAGACCGAAAAAGGTTGGTTGATTGTATATCACGGTGTATTCCCGAACTGTAACGGAATTAACTATGGCGCAGGCGTTATGATGTTAGACCTTGAAAAGCCTTGGAAGGTTATCGGCCGTTGCAAAGATCCAATTCTTTATGTTAAGGAATTGTACGAAATGGTTGGCCAAGTTCCTAATGTAGTATTCCCCGGTGCTGTTATTCCTGAAGATGATGGAACAGTAAAAATTTACTATGGTGCTGCTGACTATGTTCAATGTTTAGCAACCGCTAAGCTTGATGACTTAATTGATGCTTGTTTTAATGAAAAATAATTTTTAGAGGTATTCTCTAATGAACGTTTTGTTTCGTTTAAATGTACATAAGTTATAAACTGGTAAAATTTGAAGGTGAAATTAATGAATAAGTTATTAATAGGTTGGGCGGAAGAAAGCTTGGTTCCCGACAAGAAGGTGACACTGGCAGGTCAATTTTACGAGCGAATTGGCGAATATGTTGAATCGGAAATTACTGCTACAGCTATGGCACTTGAATGCGGTCACGAAAGAGCAATAATTATTTCTTGCGATTTAACCAGCTTTAATAATGAACTTGTTAATCTTGCAAGAGAAAAATTTTCAAAGCTTACTGACGAAATATCTTCCGATATGTTGATAATGGGTGCTACACATACCCATACTTCTGTAAATTTTAAAAAAGGTACGCGTGCAGCAATTGGTATTCTTGAAGAGTTTTTGCCTAAGGGTAAAAAATACAGTAGTTTAGTTAAAATAAATGAAGATATTATTACTCCTGAAGAAGCAACCGATTTTTTGGCAGAACGTATTGCGACGGCCTCTAAAAAAGCTTGGGATAATAGAAAAGAATCCAAGATTGCTAATGGATTTGGTAGAGCGGATATTGGTTTTTGTCGCAGAGTAAGTTATGACGATGGTAGTGCTCAAATGTGGGGCGATACTAACACAGCTAATTTCGTGGCGTTGGAAGGCGGTAATGATTCGGGCGTTGAATTGCTTTATACTTTTGATGCTAATGAGAAATTAACAGGTGTAGTTGCTAATGTTGCTTGTCCTGCTCAAATTTTAGAACACAAAAGCTTTATTTCATCTGATTATTGGGGTAAGGCAAAAGAATTTTTGCGTAAAAAATTCGGTGATGAAATATTTTTACTTGCAATTTGTGGCGCCGGCGGTGACCAATGTCCGCGCGATTTGGTTCGTTGGGTTAATCCCGAAACACCGATAAATGACCCACATATCAGCAGACCCAATTATATTGAGAGAAATGCTGATCCTTCAATGTATGATATTTCAGGTTGTAGGCTTGCGGGCAAGCGCTTGGCAAATGAAATTATTTCGGTGTATGAAGAAATTACCGAAATCAAAAACGAAGACGTATTAGTACATAAAGTATTTAATATTGATTTACCTTTAAGAAAAGCAACTATTACAGATTATGAAAAAGCAGTAAGAGAAATAGAATATTATGTTGCTAAAAATAGCGATAAGGAACTCTTTAACTATGAAGATGTAGCAGCTATTAACGTTCATGCCGGAACAATTAACCGTTATCGAGTACAACAAAATAAGCACGTGGTAGAAACGGAAATTCATATTGTAAGATTAGGTGATATAGTACTTGCCACTAATCCATTTGAGTTGTATTTGGACTATGGTAATCAAATAAAGGCACGAAGCAAAGCAAAACAAACCTTTATAATGCAGTTAACTTGTGGTGGTTATTCTTACTTACCGACCGAAAAGGCTGTAAAGGGCGGACATTACAGCGCTTATATTTCTAGCGGTAACGTTGGTCCTGACGGTGGCGAAATATTGGTAAGAAAAACCATAAAAGAAATTAATAAAATTTTTGAATAATTCAGTCTTTTAAGTAATCAAGGTGTAAGCATAATGAAAAAAAATTCAAAAAATATAAATTTCGACTATAAATGGGTTATTGCTGCCATTGGGTTTTTAATGGTATTTGTTACACTCGGCTTTTGCAGTTCTAATAAAAGTGTTTATATTGGTGCAATAACTGAAGCTACCGGTATTTCAAGAAGTCTATTTTCTTTTAACGATAGCTGTAGATATATATCTACAGCTGTTGTTAACATTTTCTTTGGTAGTTTAATCGAAAAATACGGCGCTAAAAAATTAGTTTTATTTGGCTTTGGCAGTTTGATTTGTTCAGCGTTGCTTTATTCAATTGCAGAAAATATAGCCGTATTTTATCTTGGCGGTGTTTTCTTAGGAATCGGTCTTTCATTCACAACTACTGCTATGGTGGGTTGTATTGTCAACAAATGGTTTAAAGAAAACAAGGGAACTATAATGGGTGCTGTTTTAGCCGCAAACGGCTTGGGTGGCGCACTTGCTGCACAAATTATTTATCCTATTATCTACCAAGAAAATAATTTATATGGATATAGAAATGCGTATAGATTAGTTGCATTAATACTTTTTGTTGTTGCGATAATTGTTTTTATCTTTTTAAAGGACCATCCAAAGAATGAGGAGAAAACAAAATTTCAAGCCACAAAAAAGAAACCCAAAGGTAATAGTTGGTCAGGTTTAGAATTTTCCAAAGTCAAGAAACTGAAGTTCTTTTATTTTATGTTAGTATCTACCTTTATTATTGGTTTTATGCTTACAGGTATAAATGGTGTTGCAGCGGCTCATATGCGCGATGTTAAATTGGATGCCGCTTACATAGCAACTATTTTAAGTTTACACTCAATTGCGCTTACAGTTTTCAAATTCCTTACCGGTTTTATATACGATAAATTGGGTTTGAGAGTTACAACTATGATGTGTTCTTTGGCTGCGGTTATTGCAATGTTTTCTTTAGTTATTATGAGCAATAGTGTCGAAGGCAAAGTGTTTGCAATGGTTTATGGTATTATCTCATCATTAGCGCAACCTTTAGAAACAGTTGTAATTCCTCTTATTGTAGGCGACTTGTTCGGCGAAAAATCGTTCAATAAGATTTTGGGTATTTTTATAACAGTTAATACTGCCGGTTTTGCTTTGGGCAGTCCGGTTATTAATTTTGTTTACGATAAACTCGGAAGCTATAAGCTTGCCTTTTTAGCCTGTGGAATAATGATGATATTGGTTATTGTCATTATGCAGTTTGCAATTACAAAAGCGCATAGGTTTAGAAAAACTGTGCTCGAGCAAGGAGAATAGTTGCAAATCAATAATGCATAAAAGCAAAGTATAAACTGTTTTTAATAGAAAGTTCTGCGATTTGTGTTATTTAAAAGTATTACTAAGAGGTGAATTAATATGTTTGTAACTGAAATATTTGAACACAACAATGAGAGTTTATCGTATCTTATAGAATATCCTAAAGAATTTAATGAAAGTGAAAAATACCCTATTATTTTTGATTTTCACGGTATGGGTCAGGTCGGCGTTGGGATTGATGGCTTGAAAGATGCCGTAACTGCTGATTTTCTATATAAAACTGATGAAATGCAATTGATAAAAGTTGCCCCTTATTGCGAGGGATATACTTGGATGGGCTATTTATCACTTGTTGAAAAATTCTTGGATCACTTTATAAGTAAAGAATTTGTTGATTCTGATAGAGTATATATCACGGGGTCAAGTATGGGGGGATACACTTGTTGGACTTTGGGTGTCATGTATCCTGAAAAATTTGCTGCTGCGGTTATATGTTGCGGTGGCGGAATGTATTTTGCGGCAGATAGAATTAAATTCCCTGTATGGGCTTTCCATGGCATGGATGATGATGTTGTTTTACCAAGGGAAAGTGAAATTATGGTTAAAAAAATCAATGAAGCGGGCGGCAATGCAAAATTATCTCTTTTAGAAGGTTGGGGGCACAACATTTGGGAGGTTGCTTTTGGTTCCTCAGAAGTTTATGAATGGCTTTTAAGTAACAAAAAGTAAAATATGCCAAATTTAATGGAGAAATTAAATGTTTAATGGTAAAAGGAAAGCGCTCACTTTTAGTTTTGATGACGGATGCATTCAAGATATACGGCTTATTGAATTATTTGATAAGTACGGGCTAAAGTGTACTTTTAATTTAAACTCTGCGCTGGCCGGTAAGGATAATCGTATTTCTTTAAATAAAATAAAGGATGTTTATAAAAATCACGAAGTTGCAGTACATACATTAACACACCCATATCTTAACAAGCTTACTGATGAAGAAATTGTTAATGAAATTGAAAATGATAGAATAGCATTACAAAAATTGGTGGGTTATGAGGTTTGCGGTATGGCTTATCCTTTTGGAAGTTCCGCTATTGATGAGCGTGTGATTAATCTTGTGAAAAACAAAACCTCGATTAAATATGCTCGTGCAACTAAAATGACAAGAAATTTTGACATTCAATATAATTTACTTGATTTTAAACCAACACTTCATCAAAACAAATATGAAGAGTTGTTTGAACTTGCCAACGAATTTATCAATCTAAAAACTGAAGAACCCAAACTGTTTTATGTATGGGGACATTCTTATGAGTTCGACCAAGATGGTGGTATATACTGGAATAAATTTGAAGAGTTTTGCAAATTAGTTTCAAACCGTGATGATGTCTTCTACGGAACGAATAAAGAGGTATTATTAACAGAAAAGGTGGGGTAATATGCGAAAAGAATCACTTCAGCAGGCACTAAATGTATATACAATCGAAAAAGAATGCATTGAAAAAATGGCTTACTATTTCGATGAAGAAGCATATTCACAAGCGGTTGAACTTCTTAAAAATGCTGAGCGCATAGGTGCTACAGGTTGTGGGCATAGCGGTATTATTTGTCAGCATTTCGCACACCTAATGTGTTGTATAGATAAGCCTGCAAAGTTTATTTCACCATCTGAAGCAGTACATGGTGGTACAGGCTTTTTGCAAAAGGGTGATGTATGTGTGTTTGCATCTCGCGGTGGTAAAACTAAAGAACTTTTACCAATACTCGATATTTGCAAGGCAAAGGGTGTTAAGGTGATTACTATTACCGAAAATTTAGAGTCACCTTTGGCGCTTGGTGCCGACGTTGTTTTAAAGCAGTACGTAAACCGTGAAACCGACAAATACAACTGTCAAGGTACAACTTCATCTACTGCTTTAGCAGTAATCTTCCATGTGCTTCAAACCGCACTTATGGAAGAAATCGATTTTAAAAACGAGCAGTTCGCACTTGTGCATCCAGGCGGTGCAGTAGGCGAAAGGCTTAATAAATAAAAATTAAAAATTTTGGAGGAAATAAAAATGGAATTTAAGTTTTTTCAGAAAGAGTTAGAATTACAGTCACGCGGTTGGATACCCACCTTCCACGACATTTCAAAGGAAATTATTGAAATTGTAAAGGCATCAGGCGTTAAGAACGGTACTGTTACAATTGCATCACACCACACTACTTGCTCGGTAATGGTACAGGAATGCTCACACGATATCGATAGCTTTGACCTTGAATATTTACAGCACGACCTTTTAGATATTATGAGAAAGATGATCCCTGACTATACAAACGAAGGCGATTATCGTCATCCCGGCCCCATCCACGCACAGTTTGGCCGTTACGTAAACGAACCCGGTGACTTTACAAGCATGAATACCGACGGTCATTTGCGTTCTGTTTTCTTTGGCAGAAGCGAAACAATGACAATTAAAGACGGCGAACTTGACGGTGGTGAATTTGCACACGTTTATTTCGTTGACTGGGACCATGTTCGCGCACGTCGCAGACAGGTAAACGTAACCGTTATGGGTATTGGTGAAGCTGAAATCGACAGAAAGTGGAATAACGGTGAAGTAATTAACACTTTACATAAGTTTACCGATGAAGAAAAGGCTTATGATGTTCATTATACTCTCCAACAGGAAAGATAAGAAAGGTTTAATCTAAATGGTTAAAGATTATAAAATTTCAACCCCTTTTTTCGAGTTCGGCCCCAAGGCGTATTTATACGGCGAAGAATTACTCGAGCTTATGAAAAAGATTGACGGCTTTGCACAAAAATACGATATGGACGTTATTGCTGACGTTCAAACTACCGATTTGCGCCTTATAGCCGAAAATACTTCAGATAGAATTCACGTTTATTCTCAGCATATGGACAGTATTCCTGTTGGCAGAGGTATGGGTACAATCTTACCCGAAGCAGTAAAGGCAACAGGTGCTGTTGGTGTTATGCTTAACCACGCTGAATGTAAGTTAACACTTGAAGAAGTTAAAGAAGCAATCAAACGCGCTGACGAGGTTGGTCTTGCAACCATCGTTTGTGCTGATACTGAAGATGAAATCAAAGCAATAGCTGAAATGAATCCTAACATTTTGGTGGCTGAACCCAGTGAGCTTATCGGTACAGGTATTGCAGTTGGCAGAGAATACGTTGATGCTTGTATTGACCTTGTTAAAAAGGTTAACCCTGAAATTATGGTGTTACCTTCAGCAGGCATTAGCTGCGGTAACGATTGCTATAACATAATTATGGCAGGTGCAGACGGCTCTGGCTCCAGCAGTGGTATTTGTAAAGCGGCAGACCCTGCTGCTATGGCAGAAGAAATGATGGCGGCTGTTAGAAAGGCTTATGATGAAAGAAACAAATAAAAAGTACCTTTTGGGGGCTGATATTGGTACAACATCACTTAAATGTGCTGTTTTTGATACTGATGGTAATATGATAAAATCGGCCACCAAGGACTATACTCTCATAGTTTCGGGTGACGATGTTGAGTTTCCCGCCGACGATTATGTAAAACTGTTTGAAGAAGCATATATGGAAGTGTCAGAAGGTTTACAAATTTCGGCTTTCTCGATTGATACTCAATGCGAAACACTTATTGTGACCGACGAAAATGATAACCCGCTTATGAATGCTATTGTGTGGCTTGATAATCGTGCTTCAAAGCAAGCAGAAGAAATTAAGGCGCATTTCGGCACAAAGCGTGTTTACGAGATTACAGGTCAACCCGAAATTACGGCAACCTGGCCTGCGGCAAAGCTTTTGTGGATAAAAGAAAACAAACCTGAAATACATAATAAAATTAAAAAGGTATTTTTGCTTGAAGATTATCTTTTATATAAGCTAACAGGCAATTTTGTGACCGAAAAGACATTACAATCATCAACAATTTATTTTGACATACAAAATGATTGTTGGTGGGATGAAATGTTAGATTTCATCGATTGCAAAAAAGAGTGGTTACCAAAGCTTTGCGATAGTGCAGTTAAGGTTGGCCAATATAAAGGTGCCGCGGTTGTAACAAGCGCAATTGACCAAATAGCAGGTGCAATTGGTGCGGGTATTACAAATACAAGCGTTGTTAGCGAAATGACCGGTACAACTATGGTTGTTTTTGCACCAAGCGAAACAGTACCGGAATTTAACCCCGAAAGCATTGTGCCTTGTCATAAAAATTATGACGGTAAATATTGCTTACTTTCTTGGACACCGACTGCAGGTATTGCTTTAAAGTGGTTTAAAAACAATTTTTGCGAAAACTTTAGTTTTAAAGAGTTAGACGATTTTGCAAAGGATATTCCTGCGGGTAGCAACGGTCTTGTATTTTTGCCGTATCTTTGCGGCTCTACAATGCCTAAATATAACCCTGAAGCAAAGGGTGCATTTTTAGGTCTTACAATGGAGCATACAAGGGGACATGCGGTAAGAAGTATTTTGGAATCGGTTGCCTGTATGCTTAAAGCAAATCTTGATTATTTGGGTGTTACCTGTGAACAGGTGCGCTCAATGGGCGGTGGTTCAAGCAGTCCGCTTTGGTGTCAAATTAAAGCAGATATGACAGGTAAGGAAATTGCAATACTCGAAAATAACGAAACCGCTTGTCTTGGCTCGGCTATACTTGCAGGTGTCGGTATTGGTATTTATGACGATGTAAAGAGTGTTTGCAAAAACATAGTTAAAATTAAAAAGGTATATGTACCTTCGGGTGAAGATTATACCGAATGTTATAATAATTTCTTAGAAGCGGAGGCTAAAATATTATGAGCAAAATAGCATTTGTCGGCTTTGGCGAAGTTAATACACCTATTGATATTATCGTTAATAAGTGTAAGGCCGCTGAAGAATCACTTATAAAAGAAGGGCTTGACCTTGTAAGCGTATATCCCGTTACTGATGATTATGAAGAAAAGGATATTGCTAAGGCATATAAGGCTTTAGAAGGTCAGGATTTCGACTGTATGGTAGTTTGCATTGCGGGTTGGATTCCTACCCACGCAGTTGTAAAGATTACCGAAAAATTCCGCCATATTCCTATGGTTTTATGGGGTCTTTGCGGATGGAAAGAAGACGATAGAATAGTTACTACTGCCGACCAGGCAGGTACTACCGCACTTCGTAAAACCTTCCGCGATTTGGGTTATACCTTTAAATATGTTTATGATATTATAGGCAAGCCCTCAAACGCTAAAAAGGTTGCTAATTACGCTAAAGCCGCTACTGCCGCTAAAGAACTTCGTTTCGCATGTGTAGGTATGGCAGGCTATCGTGATATGAACCTTTATGGCACACTTTACGACGGAAGTTCATTAAAGCGTGAAATCGGCCCCGAAATTGAGACCTTTGAAATGCTTGAAATTAAGCAAAGATATGATAATATTACTGCTGAGCAAAAGGCAGAGGTTATTGATAATGTTATGTCAAAGTGGAATTTCTTAAAACCCGCAAAACGCGAGGGTATGGAAATGGCTGCAGGCTATTATCTTGCAATTAAATCTCTTATTGACGAACGCGGCTATAAGGCAATATCCTTAAAAGACGTTGACGGTATGAAGAAGCTTCTCGGCTTCCCACCAGCACCTATTTTTATGTTACTTGCTGATTGTGAAGGCGTTTCTACTATCCCCGAAAACGACTGTCTTGGCAACGTTACACAGCTTATTGTTAATGCACTTACAGGTCAATGCGGCGCATATTTGGAATTTTATGAATTCTTCGAAAACAGCGTGCTTGCAGGTGTGCCCGACTATATTCCAAAAGAAGTTACAATGGGCGATACAACCGTTATGCCTGCGGCTTTCGGTGAACTTTCTGAAGGTATTCTCAATGTTTCAAAGGTTAAGACAGGTGAACTTACTATGTGCCGTTTGTTCTATGAAGACGGTAAGTATTATATGCATCTTCTTACGGGTGAGGGTAAAACTCCTCCCAAGTGGGAAGAAGCAGGTTGGACACAGCCCGCACCACAGCTTCCCGGTCTTGAAATCTTTATTGATGATGTAGAAAAGTTTGCGCAAAATGTCATGTGTCAGCACTATATCATTTCTTACGGTGATAACACCGAGCTTATAAAGAATTTCTGCGACATTAACGGTATTGAGATTATTTGAGGTGAAATATAATGGAATATATTTTAGATACAGCCGATATTGAGGCAATAAGACATTGTAATGAATTTTATCCTTTGGCAGGTGTTACAACCAACCCTTCAATTATTGCAAAAGAAAACCGCAATTTTTGGGATATTGTAAAGGATATTAGAGGTATTATCGGTCCTGATAAAACTTTCTTTGCACAAACCGTTCAGACTGAAGCTTCAAAAATTGTTGAAGAAGCAGTTCTTATGAACGAAAAATCAGGCGGTGATTTTTGCGTTAAAATCCCGATTGGCGAAGAAGGCTTAAAGGCAACGATGGAGCTTAAAAAGCGTGGCGTTAAGGTTCTTATGACTGCTATTTTCACCCCTGCACAGGCTCTTATGGCAGCTAAAGCAGGTGCTGATTATGTTGCACCCTACGTTAACCGCCTTGATAATATTATCGGCGACGGTTGCGAGGTTGTTGCTCAAATTGTAGAACAGTTTGCAATTTATGATTTACCCTGCAAGGTGCTTGCCGCAAGCTTTAAAAATGCTGAACAAGTACATAAATGCGCTTTGGCAGGTTGTCAATGTGTAACTGTAACCGCTGATATTTTGAAATTTGCTATTTCTCATCCTATGACCGACGCCGCAATCAATGGCTTCGAAAAGGATTGGAAAAACGTTTACGGCGAAAAGACTATACTTGATTTTTAAATTACAATTTAAAAGGTTGATGTTTAATGCCACAAAAATATATATCATTTGTTTTTGATGATGGACCAAAAGAACCTATGCTCGATATTGTCGATAAAATTTCAGCATATGGTTGGAGTGCGGGTTTTGCTATTGTTGGCAAAAAAATCAATGACAATACTGAAAAATATTTAAAGTATGCAATAGAGCATGATTTTGAACTTGTTTCGCATGGTTGGAATCACATTGACCTTACTACATTAAAATCAACGAATGATATTGCTGATGAAATTTTAAAACCCATTGAAGAAGTAAAAAAACGTTTGAATTATAAAATTTCATTGGCGAGATTGCCGTTTATTACCTATAATGATTTGGTTATAAAGGTTGTTACTGAATTGCAAATACCTTTGTTGGGGCAGGGGATAGACGGCGGTGAAGATTGGGTTAAAGATAAGTCGCCTGAATCTATAGTAATAGCCGTTTTAAACTCTGTTTACGATGGTGCTATAGCTTGTTTACATGTGACTGATAATACTTCAAAAGCATTAGAAATTATATTGCCAATATTGAAAGAAAGAGGATATACTTTAGTTACACCTAGTAATTTATTTATGCTTAAGAATATAAAGGAAATTCCTCTAGGTGTTAATATTTCTAATGTGATTTGAGTGAAAAAATTTATATTGGGTGAGTTAAATGGAAAATCATTGGAATGGCAAACTATGGTATGCTTACGGGACATCAATGACAAGTGAGGAAACACAAAAATATGTTTCTGTAGTTGAACAGCTATCTGGTTTAAAGGCTGTTAATAAAGGTGTTCCTGGCGGATGTCTTGCACCTGATGGTTTCGGCAACGGTAGTTTGAAAAAAGCCGTATTGGATTTAGAAGATGGTAAAGAAAATGCTGACCTAATTACTTTAGAGGTTTTACCAAATGAGGGCGCGAAAGTCGGAAATATTTATGATGTTGATGACGAATCATTTTGCGGTTGTTTAAATCAATGTATTAGATTTTTGCAAGAAAAAACCGCGGCTCAAATAGTAGTGATAGTTATGATTAGTTCAAACACTAACCCTCCAGAATTACCTAGTAAAAAAAGGGGTATTCCTCAATATGAATTTGCAGAGATTATTGAAAAAGTCGCACGCCTAAATTCGGTACCGGTTATAAATGCTTTTACGAATAGTGGCTTTGGATATGCCCGTGTTAAAAATAAGGAGTATCAAGTTGATAATATTCACTTAAATGATTTGGGTGGAATTAATATGGGTAAGTTTATATGGAGCAAACTTAAAAACATACCCGATTGGCAAGGTGTAGATTTATAATTGTTGTCGGATAGCATTTTGTGAGCTATAGGGAGTTTTTTATGAATAATAAAATTTGGAAAGCAAAATGGATTGAATATAATCCTCAACCTTATAATCCAAGTCTTCGAGCTGAAATATTAGATGGAGCACCGATTTTTTACACAAGGTTTATTCTCGATAAAATCCCTGAATCTGCCATTATTGATATTTGTGGATTAGGATTTTATGTATTAAAAATAAATGGAAAGCGGGTGGGGGATGAACTCACACCCGCTTTTTCGGCATACGATAAAACGGCATATTATAATACATATTCTATTGCCGAATATTTGTGCAAGGGAGAAAATAGCATTGAAGTAACCCTTGGTAACGGTTGGTTTCTTGAGTTTAAAAAATCTTCTTGGGAATTTGAGCATGCCACATGGCGTGCAAGACATCAACTTATTTGCGAGATTTTTGCTGATGATGTTCTTGTATTGAAATCTGATAGTAGTTGGATGTGTGGAAGAAGTAAAACCATATTTAATTCATTAAGATATGGTGAGACTTATGATTCTACTACAGGGTTTACAGGTCATATTAACGCGAGTATTGCACACGGCCCCGGCGGAATATTAAAACCGCAAGCTATAAACCCAATTAGAGTATGTGAAACATTCGAACCTATTGGTATCGTTCCCGGAACAGAAGATGTATATGATTTTGGTGTTAATCTTTCGGGTAATGTTGAAATAACGGCTGTGGGTGAACGTGGTTCACAAGTTAGTATTCAGTACAGCGAATGTATTGATGAAAACGGCGAACCGGACCTTAAAGATATTTTGCATGATCAAAAATTAGAACGTTTCCAAAAAGATATCTATATCTTAGCAGGTGACGGTGAAGAAACTTGGCATAGTTCTTTCGGTTATAATGGTTTTAGATATGCTAAAATTACTACTGATGCAAAATTGATTTCTGTAAAGGCAAGAAGTTTGCATACAGATTTGCCATGTGCCGGTGGTTTCGAAATTGATAATGATTTTTTAACTTCACTTCAATCGGCTGTATTGCGTTCTACATTAACTAATTTTCATCATATGCCAACCGATTGTCCGCACAGAGAAAAGAACGGTTGGACAGGGGATGCGCATCTGTCATCCGAACAAGCGCTTTTTAATTTTGATATATATGATGCGTATATTAAGTATCTTGATGATATAGTTGATTGTCAAAGAGTAAATGGTGCGATACCTTGCATAGCCCCCACGAGCATTTGGGGTTATAATTGGGGCACAGGCAATGCGTGGGATGCGGCTTTGTTTGAAATCCCTTGGAATATGTATTGCTTTAAAGGTGATAAATCTGTTTTAGAACGATATTATGTTGCTTTTGAAAAATACTTTAATTATATGCTAACAATGGAAGATAATGGCATTTGGAAGAATGGTTTGGGTGACTGGTGTGCACCTGACCAATCAAAAACAGTTTCTCCGTATGCAGTTTTAACGGCATATGCTTATCGTATTTCTGATTTATTCGCAAAGATTTCAAAAGTGGTTGGCAAAGAAAAGCAATATGAATTTGCAAAGTTAACTTCCAAAAAAATTAAAGAAACATTTTTGTCTGTTTTTGCTGATAATGAGGTAGACAGTCAATCTTTACTTGCTATGCAACTATATTTTGACTTAACCAAAAATAAAGACAATACCGTTGAAAGATTGGTAAAACAAATTGAAAAAGATGATTATCACCTAACAACAGGTATATTTGGCACAAAATACTTGTTTAACGTTTTAACAGATAACGGAAGGTTTGATATTGCTTATAAGATTTTAATGGCACCTGATTTTCCGGGTTATAAGTATATGCTTGATAATTCTTCCGGCACGCTTTGCGAAAATTGGAGTGCGAAATCAGCGTCTTTAAATCACCATATGTATTCAACAATCGGTGATTGGTTTTATAAGGGAATTGCCGGTATTAAAATAGATGAAGATAATCCAGGCTTTAGAAAGATTTCTATTAAACCTCATATTCCTGACGGTTGTAATAAATTTACAGTATGGCATAATTCACCTTTAGGAAAACTTCAAATCAAATATGCTAATAAGGAATTTTCTATTGAAATTCCAAATGGCTGTGAAGCAGAGTTTGAATATAAAGGAATTATAAAGTATTTAACAAATTCTGCTAATATTAAAATTTTATAATAAATAAAAACGCGTTCATTAACATATCGTTAATGAACGCGTTTTTTTATAGTAATACTTCTTTATTCGTTCCGTAGAGAATATCATCACGGTTTGAAATCAATTTACAAAAATCTTCAAATATTTCCCAAGAACTATATGCATCAAATTCAAAAGCGTGGCCCCAAATGTAAAACAGCATATCTTCGGTTGGCTCTGCATTTAAAAATTCTTGTGCCAACTCAAACATTCTATCCTTTTTTATTTGGTGAATTGTTGGATTGAATAATAAAAGATTGTTTTGAATTTTAAAATCGTATGTAGGTTTAATGGTTCTTGCATACTTTATACCGGTGTGATTTTTAATGATATCGGCAACTCTATCATCTGCTGTACCGCCGGGATATGCCATACCAACAACATCTTGATTACTAAGTTTAATTAATTCTTTACGGTCTTTTTCAATTTGATAAATAATTTCATCGTCTGATAAGCTAGTAAGGTCTGGATGTGTAACAGTATGTACTGCAATTTCGTGATTTTTATAAATCTTTTCAACATCTTTGGCCTCTACTTTATCAAATGGGACGACAATATGATTTCTCTCTAAAGTTCCTTTATTACCAAGAAAACCCGAGTTGATGTTAAAGGTACATTTCAGATTATATTTATCTAAAATTTTAATCAGTTTAATATCCTGTACAACACCATCATCAAAACTAAACGTAATTGCTTTCTTTTGGCCGTTGAACATAAAAAATTATTCCTCCATTAACTGTTTAAAGATAAATTTTCCTGTCTGAACACTGCCTTTAGGTGACATATGACAAGAATCGCCGTCAACACCGCTTAGCCAATCTCTTTGGCCATAATTGTAAGAATTTACAATTAGATGGCTCATCCATAATGAATGAGTATCTATTAAGAAAGATTTCGTTTCTGCCGCTAAATCTTTCATTTTATTGCTATATGGCTCTAAGCGGCTTCTATAAAAAGTGCCATTGTCGTTGTATGTAGGAGTAAGAAAAGCAATTTGTGCATCTGGAGTAGAAGTCTTAATCGTATTATACATTTGCTTTAAATGCTCATAATAAATATCAGGTGTTACATATTTATTTGAGTCTTCAATGAGTGAATCGTTTATTCCAAACATTATTAGATATAAATCAGGCTTTTGACCAGTAATAAAATTGCCAACATAATCTCCTGTGCGTTCAAGTGCCTTTTTAACGGTATTGCCGCCAATACCACTACGCACAATAGTTAGAGTTTGCGCGCCTTTATTAGAAATTGTAAAAGGACCATCATAACACTTTAAAGGTTTTGAACCACTTGCAACAATACCGTCGTATCTTAAAACTGTCAGGTTGGGGAAGTGGTTTGCAAAGTTTCTTGCTAATTCAGCACAGAAAGTCTCTTCCGCTGTGCAATGATTAAGCCCCCATGTTATACTGTCGCCAACGACCATAATTAAAACATCTTCGCCGCGGTTGATTTTATTCTCTAAAATTTCCTTTGTGCTTTTCATTCGATTACCCCATTAATAATCCAAGTAAATGCTATAGTTTTCAGTTGAAGCAGGTAATATGTTTATAGTTACAACATTGTTTTTGGCAATGTTCAAGGTCATTTCCAAATCACTACCGTTAGAATTATATACTTGTGTTTTGGGTTCGCAACTTTCTGAAATATAATCTACAAATACCTGACAATTTTCGGGAATATTATTTAGCTTTATGGAAGTTTCAGTATTTTCACCGTTATAATTTGAGATTAAAACAGAACATTCTTTTTCATTTGAAGCAGCGAGAGCTTGTAAATCGGAACAATTATTTTCTACAAAAACTTGATTTTTAAGTTTATGACATTTACCAAAAGCCTTAAATGCATAATAAGTGCAGGTTTTTTGCTTTGTATTCAAATCAAAGAAACCGTTATAACTAGCAGCGGAGGAAAAAACATAGTAAGCCGCTTTATCTACATAGTCGGTATTTTGCATTATACACATAGCTGAAGCAATATAGCTGGCACCTATCATATTTCTCATTAAATGGTAACCGTTACCTTCGCCACCAACATTCCATTCGTTACAATGTATTTCCATATTAGCAAAACCATATTTTTCTAAGGTTTCACGGGCAAATTTCATATAACTTGTGAACTTTTCTAAAGAATCGCTATAAGTATGCCAAGAGAAGAAATCGAATGGTATATTTTCTTCCTTAATCATTGTTAAAAAATCATAAAGATATGTGTTAAAAGTCCTATTTAAATCATCGGCATCTTCTTCATAAATAGAGTAAAATCCACAACTGCCATAACCGCCAATCTTAATATTGGGGAATTTTTCTTTCAAATGAGTTGCGGCAGTTTTATATAATTCGAAGAATTGCTCTTTAGTGCCTGTCCACATGGCAGGGTTTTCAGGTTCGTTCCAAATTTCCCAATATTCTAAATTATAATAATGGCCGTTGTTCCAACCTTCGTTATAGTGTTTGATTATATGCTCGCAAATCACTGCCCATTTTTTATTGTCTTTTGGTGGGTTTGTGTGATATTTTTTTGTGCCCCAATCGATAGTTACGCCTAATCTGTAATAAGCGCTTGCGCCACTATCAATTATACCTTTTATATATTCATCAGTATAGTGAAAATCATAGCTTTCTTCATTATATGGGTCGGCATCAAAATTCCTAAAAATATTTGGTACGTCAACATAATATGTGCCACCATAACGGCCGCAACAGTCATGAAGTCTTGAATAGGGAATATTTAATTCTGTAAAGGTTTGTATTATTTTCTTTTGGTTATTTCCTGCTGATGCAACATAAGGAGCACAGTTAACACAGTTTAAATCCTTAATAGTTCCTATTGTTTTGCTAAAATCAACATTTATAATAGACAAAATCATACACCTCATTTATTTTTTTCTTAATTATATATTATGCTGGAAAACACAATGTTGCAAAAACTACAAAGTTGATTGTAAAAACAATCATATTGCTGTTAAAAACTTGAAATTTAATCTTATTTTTGAAATAATAAAATTGTATTATTGTTTTTAAATTTTATGGAGTTGGCTTATGAAGAAATTTAATTTTATTACCGCTACTAAGGATTATAACACATTTGAAAAAAATGTGCCAGCACCTTATGTGAGAAAAGTTATAAATTTTGAGTCGAATGTTGCGGCTAATTTGTCTATCTGTGTTTGTGGTTTTTACCGTTTGTTTATAAATGGAAAAGAAATAACTAAAGGTTACTTGGCACCATATATCAGCAATACGGATGACTATGCTTATTTTGACGAGTATATTGTTAATTTGGATAAAGGCGAAAATGTTATTGGCATTTTGCTTGGAAACGGTTTTCAAAATAATCCCGGTGGTTATATTTGGGATTTTGATAAAGCTTCGTTTAGAAGTGCTCCAAAAATGGAATTAACTTTAACTTATGTTGATGAAACAGGCGATACAAAAGAAATTTATAGCGATTCAAGTTTCAAAACCTGTCCTTCTGCCATAAGAAGCGATGATTATCGTTTCGGTGAAACATATGATGCTAATTTTGAAATTAAAAATTGGAATAAAAAAGGTTTTGATGATAGCAAATGGGATAGTATGATTGAAATTGAACCGCCCAAGGGTGAAATCAAATTGTGCGAAGCTGAGCCTATTATCAAAATGTCAGAAATTAAGCCTATAAATATTTTTAAAGAAGGCGATGATTATATTTATGATTTTGGCATTTCTAATTCTGGCTTGTGTAGATTAAATATTAATGGTTTTAAGGGACAAAAAGTTGAATTACAGCATGCGGATTTATTGAAGGATGGTAAATTTCATATTGATAATATATGGTTTGTTCGTGATTTGTGGGAAAGAGACAAGCATATAGTTCATAAAGATGTTTATATATGCGCTGGCGAAGGTAACGAAACATATACACCTTCCTTTACATATCACGGATTTCGTTATGTTAAAGTAAGTGGCATTACTGAAAAACAAGCAACAACTGAACTTTTAACTTTTTTGGTAATACATAGTGATATCAAAACAAGAGGCAATTTTTATTGTTCGGATGAAACGGTAAATAAGCTTCAAGAAATGACAAGAAGAAGCGACCTTTCTAATTTTCATTATTTTCCTACGGATTGCCCCCAACGTGAAAAGAATGGTTGGACAGCAGATGCGGCACTTTCTTGTGAACAAATGATGCTCAATTTTGAACCAGAGAAAAGCTATAGAGAATGGCTGAACAATATTAGAAAAGCTCAAACAGCAAAAGGGTCTTTGCCAGGTATTATACCTACAACCGGATGGGGCTTTGAGTGGGGAAATGGTCCTGCATGGGACTGTGTACTGGCTTATTTGCCGTATTATACTTATATTTATCGCGGCAAAACAAATATGATATATGAATGTGCAGATGCATTTTACTTATATCTGAAATATCTAGATTCACGCAAGGACGAAAAAGGTTTAATACACATTGGTTTGGGTGATTGGTGTCATGTAGGTAGAGATGAACCGAAAGCTCCGCTTGAAGTGACTGATACGATTATATCAATGGATATTGCAGATAAAATGCGCGTAATGTTTGATGCAATAGGTATGCGCGGCCGTGAAAATTATGCGATTGAATTGTATAATGGTTTTAGAAATGCAATTCGTGAAAATTTGATTGATTTTGATACTATGACAGTTAAAGGTAATTGTCAATCGTGTCAGGCAATGGCATTGCACTATGGTGTTTTTGAAGAAAATGAATGTCAAAAAGCATTTGATGTTTTATTGAAATTAATTCACGATGCTGATGACCATATAGATGTGGGTGTTTTAGGTGGCAGGGTAATATTCCATGTATTAAGTAAATTTGGATATGCTGAATTGGCTTATAAAATGATTACACGCCCGGACTATCCTTCTTACGGGAATTGGATAGAAAGAGGCGCTACTACCTTGTGGGAAAACTTTAATCCCGATTTCGTTGATTCTCCCAATCATCATTTTTGGGGTGATATCAGCAGTTGGTTTATTAAAACAATTGCGGGCATTAACTATAATCCTAATAGTAATGATATTACGCAGGTTGAAATCAAACCGACATTTATTTCAAGCCTTAATTTTGCTAACGCCTATTATATTACCGAGTTTGGCAAAATTGGTGTTGCTTGGAAAATAGAAGACGACAATATAGTTTTAACGCTTGATATGCCTAAGGAAATATCATCAAACGTCAAATTGGAAAAAGGTTATGTTTTTGAAGATGGTCTAGCAATAAAAAGACTAAATTCGGGACAATATGTGATAAATAAATTATAATAATTGTTTATCTTTTGCAGAAGAATATGGGGGAATATATTGAAAGATGCAGTGAGGTGGAATAATGCATTCCTTTTTACTTATAGGTCAGTCCAATGCAGGTGGGCGAGGTTTTCCAAACGAGGTAGAACCAATTATTAGTGATAAGATATTCGTTCTTAGAAACGGAAAGTGGAGAAAAATGTACGTTCCCGTAAATGCGGATAGAGTGACTTCGGGAATTTGTTTGATAGAAAGTTTTGCGGATTTATATTCAAAAGAACATAACGTGGACGTTGGGATTATACCTTGTGCCGACGGTGGAAGCAGTATGGAACAATGGCGAGAAGGGGATTTGCTTTTTGACCATGCTTGTTATATGTCAGAATTAGCTTCGCGTACATCTAATATTGTGGGTGTTTTATGGCATCAAGGTGAATCTGATTGCTCGGAAGTTGATTATCCTATATATAAACAACGATTAGAAGCTTTTATAAAAGCTTTGAGAAATAGATTGCATCTAGAAAATGTCCCTTTTATTTTAGGTGGTCTTGGTGATTTTTTGCCGGATTGTGAAAAAGGGGATTTTAGAAATTACATACACATTAACGCGGCATTAAATGATATCGCTGAAAATGACAACAACGTTGGTTTCGCTTCTGCTGAGGGGTTATCTGCTAATCCTGATAATCTTCATTTTTCTGCGAAAGCTTTACGAGAATTTGGGAAGCGTTATTATGAAGAATATAAAAAAATTGGTTATACAGATGTAGCGACAAAAGAAATTGATGATTCTAGTCCGCATCCCACAAATGGAATAGAATTATTGTAGTTTAAGAGGTGTTAAAAAATGAATTATAAGCACACATTACCTGATACACCGCAAAAAGCAGCGGTAATTGCACGCTCAAGACAGTTAACAGATTTTAGATGGTCGCCAATTTGCGATGTTCCAACCTATAGTAGAGTTGATGGAAATACTATATTGCCCAAGGGAAAAGAATTGGTGGGATTTCCTTATTCGTCTACTGAACGAACCGATAAATTCTTTACTGAAAACATATTGATAGAAACCTTTCTTTCAGCTATTCAAAATCCCTACAGTAAACTATATCAGGCGGGGAGAGGAGCTTTTAATTCTTGCAGTTATGGTATAGTTTGTAATGGTCTTGTCCGTTACGCTTTGGGAATTAAAAGACGAGTAAGCACGGTTTGTTGGCCTACAATACCCGGAATGCGTTGCGTTGCGCCTAAAAATGAATATTCTGTATATGATATAGAGTTGTGTGATATGCTTTATGCTGTTAATGAAGCGCGTCAAAATCATGTTGCACTTATAACCGATATATTAAAAAATGATAGTGACGAAATAGTGGGTATAGAGGTTTCAGAAGCCGCAAGACCGTTATGTAAGAGGGTTACTTATTCTGTTGATGAATATTTGGAACAATATAAATTATTCGCGTTATGGAGATACGATTATTTAGACAAGGTACCGTTATTAGATGAAGAAACGGACAATTTATTGATTAATAATCCGTATAATAAATATCCTAAAATTGCTATTGATAATGGTAATAAATCTAACTATTTAGAAGGCGAAGAAACCATTATTTCGGTATCTATTGAAGACACTGATAAGGTAGAGGTGTTTAAAAACGGGGAATTAATTGAAGAAATAATGGTGAAGGAAAAGGCCGTTATTACAAGAGAGTTCACTAGGGGCTATTACGTTTTAAAACTTAAAAATTCGGGTGACTATGTAGAATTTTGTGTTAATAAAGCTTCTATCAGTTATAAGGTGGAAAATAATCAAATTACTGTTTTTGCGGATTCGTGTGATAAAGACAGTGAAATTTTATATATGGATTTTAGAATAAAGGGAAAAGTTTGGGCTTCGCTTGCAAAATATGAAGAGCTAACCGATGATGAAAAGAAAAATGGCGTTATTACAAGAATAATTCCGTCAAATGGTGAGAACTTTAAGGTTTATTTTAAAAACAAGTACGGTGTATGGGTTCACCAAATGACACCGATTGAAAAATAAGTTTGTTTTAGATATGAAGTAGGGAATAAAATGAATTATTTGAACGAATATCAAAGATGGAATGATTTTGATTTAAAGGACTTGGACTTGGTCTCAGAACTTAATAATATGACAGAAGCCCAAAAAGAAGATGCATTTTATCGCGATTTGGAATTCGGTACCGGAGGCTTAAGAGGCGTCATAGGCGCTGGTACTAACCGTATTAATATCTATACTGTAGCTAAGGCCACAAAGGGGCTATCTAATTATTTGTTAAACAAATATGGCAAGTCTGCAAGCGTTGTTATTGGCTATGACAGTAGAATTAAATCAGAGTTTTTTGCAAAAAACGCAGCAGCAGTATTCGCAGAAAACGGTATAAAGGTTTATTTGTGGTCCGAGTTAACCCCTGTTCCTACCGTTTCTTATGCCACAAGATATTTGCAAGCATCAGCAGGTGTAATGATAACTGCATCGCATAATCCCGCAAAATATAACGGCTATAAGGTATACGGTGATGATGGTTGTCAAATCACTACTGAAGCAGCAAATGATATTTATGCCGAAATAGAGAAGATTGATATTTTAGAAGGTGTTAATTTCGGTGATTTTGAAAAATCGCTAAGGGACGGCAAAATCAAGTTTATTTCTGATGAAGTTTTGACACCCTATATAAACGAAGTAAAGGCACAATCGGTTTTATTTGGTGATGAAGTAAATAGGGACGTAGCCATTGTATATTCACCGCTTAATGGTGCGGGATATGTTCCTGTTACAAGAGCATTAATTGAAATGGGTTACACAAATATAACTGTTGTTGAAGAACAAAGGTTACCTGATGGTAATTTTCCGACCTGCCCTTATCCTAATCCTGAAATTAAAGAAGCGATGCGGCTTGGCATAGAATATGCTAAGAAAAACAATGCCGATTTGCTTTTGGCGACCGACCCTGACTGTGATAGAGTTGGAATTGCAGTTAAAAACGATAGCGGCGATTTTGAATTGCTTAGCGGCAATGAAGTGGGCTTGTTGCTTTTAGATTATATTTGTTCGCAAAGAATCAGGCATAATAAAATGCCGAAAAACCCCGTTATGGTAAAAACCGTTGTAACAATGGATTTAGGCAAAAACATTGCGGATAATTACGGTGTTAAAACTATAGATGTGTTAACCGGTTTTAAGTTTATCGGCGAACAAATCAGCTTTTTGGAACGCAAAGGCGTTGAAGATTCTTATGTCTTCGGTTTTGAAGAATCATATGGCTATTTAACGGGCACTTATGTCAGAGATAAGGATGCAGTTAACGGTGCTTGTATGATTTGTGAAATGTTTAGCTTTTATAAAACTCAAGGAAAATCATTAATTGATAAATTGAATGAGTTGTTTAATAAATACGGGTACTGTATGAATACTTTACATTCATTTGAATTTGAAGGCTCATCCGGTTTCGAAAAAATGCAGAGCATTATGAAGACTTTCCGTCAAAGCATTGGTAAAGGTTTAGAAATTGATACTATTGCTAATAAAAAGATTATAAAGGTTATTGATTATAATAACGGAATCGACGGTCTCCCGAAATCTAATGTATTAAAATATTTCTTAGAGGATAACTGCTCTTTTGTTATAAGACCGAGCGGCACAGAACCTAAAATTAAAATATATATATCTGTTTCGGCGTCAACAAAAGCCGAAAGTAAAAAAACAGAAGAGAATATTATCTCTGAAATAAAAAAATATTAGCAGGTGAATAGAAATGAAACCTGAAATTTTAGTTGTAGGCAGTATGGCAATGGATTTGACCGTTATGTCCGAACGTTTTGTAAATGAGGGCGAAACCATATTTGGTAACGGTTTTTCTTCTGCACCAGGAGGAAAGGGTGCCAATCAAGCAGTTCAGGCGGCGCGTTTGGGTGCTGAGGTTACAATGCTTGGAAAAGTGGGTAATGACGATTTCGGCAAAGCCCTTATCGATTCGTTAAAACAAAGCGGAGTTAATACCGAAAAAATTATTGTTAGCGAAACTGTTTCAACAGGTGTGGCTGTTATACAAATTCAAAAAAATGAAAAAGGTACGGAAAATAAAATTATTGTTATCAAGGGCTCTAATAATGAGTTAACCGTTGATGATATTGCATTTTTAGAAGAAGAAATTGCTAATTACAATATAGTAATATTACAGCATGAAATTCCTCAAGAAGTTAATTGTGCTGTGGCTAAGTTGGCAAAAAATAACGGAATTCCCGTTATGCTTAATCCGGCACCCTCTGCAGTTGTTCCTAACGAACTTATTTCGTGCCTTACATATATTTGCCCTAACGAGCATGAGGCGGCCGATATAGTAGGAATTAAACCCGAAAGCGATGCTTCTATCCAAAAAGCGGTAGAACTTTTACATAAACTTGGTGCCAAAAACGTTCTAATTACCTTAGGAAAAGCTGGATGCGTTTTTTCTGATGGCAATAAAATTATCAATTCTCCGAGTATAGATATTGCACCTGTAGTTGACCCTACGGCAGCTGGCGATAGCTTTATCGGAGCCTTTTGTACCGCTGTATCATCGGGTATATCATTTGATGAGGCATTGGTATTTGCAAATTGTACTGCAGGTATAACAGTATCAAGAATGGGCGCCCAAACTAGTTTACCTACATTGGATGAAGTGATTGGCGTTATGAAAAATAAAGGTTACTCAATAGATGAGTTTGTAAAATAAATTCAAAAGGTGAAATATTATGAAAATTGATATGCATACGCATTGTTTACCAGCAAGCCTTTGTGCCCATCATGAGCCAGAATTATTGCCGGGTTATTTTAAAAAGAAGGGTATAGACGCAATAGTTTTAACTAACCATTATGTGCCTTCGCATTGTAAGAAATTGGGGACCACACCAGAAGAACAAGCATTAGGTTACATTGATGTCTATAAGCGTTGTAAAAAAGAAGGAGAAAAAGTTGGTATTAAGGTGTTCTTTGGTGCGGAATTAAAACTCACAACTTTACCTACTCACCCAGAATTTTTGCTTTATGGTATGTCAGAAGAAGATTTTATTTCTTCTTTTCCGTTATTTCATAAAACTCAAGAAGAGGTATTTGAGTTTTGTAACGAAAAAAATATTTTAATGGTTCAGTCACATCCATATCGAACAGAACAAGGTTATGAACCCGCTGATATGAGATATGTTCACGGCATAGAGGTTTATAATCCGCATCTGCTTTTTGATGCAAGATTTGATGATGCTTTGAAATTAGCAGTAGATAATAACAAAATTAAAACATCAGGTTCAGATTTTCATATTAAGGACCAAGCGGGATTAGCAGGGATGATTGTACCCGATTATATTGAAGACCAGTTTATGCTACGTGATTATTTAAAAGAAAATAAAGCTGTTATATTTGATGCAAACGGTATTTTGTATAAAGAATAATTTATATTAAAGGGATGATAATGTGTATCCATTACTATTAAAACCACCCATTAAAGATTACCTATGGGGCGGTACAAAATTAAAGACTGATTTTGGCTTTGAAACCGATAAAGATATTGCCGCCGAAGCCTGGTTACTATCTTGCCATAAGGACGGTATGAATACGGTTTTGAATGGCGAACATAAAGGCAAAACGATAAACGAAGTTTTGGAAATTTGGGGAAGTGCCGCACTTGGTAAAAATGCGGAAAAATTTTCGTATTTTCCAATACTAGTTAAGTTTATTGATGCAAAGCAAAGCTTGTCGGTACAGGTTCATCCTGATGATGATTATGCATTATCCGTTGAAGGCGAATACGGTAAGACTGAAATGTGGTATATCGTTGACTGCGAAGAAGGCGCAGAATTGGTTTACGGCTTTAAAGAAAATATATCAAAAGAGGAATTTGAAAGACGTATTAAGGATAATACCCTTATGGATGTTTGCAATTCTGTTCCTGTAGAAAAGGGTGATGTTTTCTTTATAACGGCAGGTACCTTGCACGCAATCGGTGCGGGCATTTTAATTGCCGAGGTACAACAAAACTCTAACAGTACCTACCGTGTGTTCGACTTTGGCCGTCTTGGAGTTGACGGAAAACCACGCGAATTGCATGTACAAAAAGCGTTAGAAGTAACTAAATGCGAAACACCAAAAATTTCGTACGGTAAAATCGGCAGGGTGATTGGTGACGGTGTGACCGAACTTGTTTCCTGCGACAAATTCACCACAAGGGTCATTGATTTAGGCGGTGAAATGGATATATATTCACCAGATAGCTTTGTTTCAGTTATTGCATTAGAAGGTAATGCAGTTATTGAATATTGTGGAGATAAAATAGAGCTTGTAAAAGGCTCGAGCGCGTTTATTCCCGCAGGGCTTAAAACTGTAATTAAAGGCAATGCACAATTGCTTTATAGTTTTGTTTAAAAGGAGGAGTTTAGTTGTACTATTTAGCAATAGATATAGGCGCTTCAAGTGGCCGGCATATTTTAGGCGAAATGAAAAACGGTCGCCTTGAAACGACCGAAATTTACCGCTTTGAAAACGGCTTTAAGGAGCAAAATGGAACACTTATTTGGGATATCGAACAGTTGACTTCCGATGTTATAAATGGTATTGCCGAATGTAAAAAGCTAGGTAAAATACCTGAAACGGTTGCTATTGATACTTGGGGTGTTGACTATGTGCTTTTCGATGAAAAGGACAATGAAATTTTACCCTGTGTATCATATCGT
>JAZKXN010000110.1:0-48881 GCA_045611605.1 Acutalibacteraceae bacterium | reverse complement strand
TACAAAGCCTTTGGATTCGTAAAACTCCTGTTCTCTCGCAGTGAATACGAATTCTTCTCCGCAGTCCTTGCAAACTAGTGTTTTGTCTTCAAACATTTTTCTTACCTCACTTGGTATATTTTTCTTGGCCCGGGACGGAATCACACCGACATCTTTGATTACAATGTTCTTATTTTTTAAACTACACGAGCATATATAATAACAGTAGAACTGTCATTTTTTAAGTTTTTTGCGAATACGCGAAAGTGAATTATCCACCGCTTTATCAGTAATTGAAAGATGTTTTGCAATTTCCGAATATGACATTCCCGCAAGAAACAACTGCAGAACATCATACTCCATTGACGAAAGCTCAACCTTTATGTTTTGAGTAAGGGTGTCATAATCCTCCTTCTCAATGAAAATTGCTTCGGGGGTTGTGTTATCGCTTATTTCGGCATTATCTAATGATGACAAAAGTTCATCAGGTATGTTTTTCTGTGCGCCGTTTTTACGCGCAAAGGCAATTACTGCCCGTTTTATACAAAGTGTGGCAAAGGTCGAAAATGAAGACTTTTGCGGATCATATGTTTTAATAGCGTTATAAAGTGCAATTGTTGCTTCCTGCACAGCATCATCAACATATGGTGCGGGAAGATAACCCTTTGCGGTAGAAACAATAGCCAACATATAATGTTCGATAATGGTCGGTAGTAAGGCATACTCGCCTTCCTGTATTAATTTAACAATTGATTCATCCGACATAACTTGGTTATTTTCAACAATATTTTTTCGCATTTGTTCACCGATTTAAGCCTTTTTGCCTATAACATAAGTATAATACATTAATTTTTGTGCGTTGTCAAGAAAAATCCTATTTTATACTATTTTTTCGCGTAATATACCAAAAAATAAAAAGTATATTGACAAATAGGTAAATAATAATTATTATAATATATCTAAGGAGGCGTTTTTATGACAAACGATAAATACCTTCTTTGGTGCGAAAAAGCAACAAAGGACCCCGATTTAACTTATGAACTAAAACAAATGGCAGGAAATGATGAACTTATTTCTGACGCTTTTTATAAAGAACTTGAATTTGGCACCGCAGGTCTTCGCGGTGTTATTGGTGCCGGCACTAACCGAATGAACATTTACACTGTCGGTCAGGCTTCACAAGGCCTTGCTGATTATGTTAATTCTGTCGCTAAAAACGGCAGTATCGTAATTGGTTATGACAGCCGTATCAAATCAGATGTTTTTGCAAAAGCAGCTGCCGAAATTTTTGCTGCTAACGGCATAAAAGTGTATATGTACAGCGAACTTATGCCCACACCAATGGTTTCTTTTGCAGTACGCCGTTTAAAATGTGATGCAGGTGTTATGGTTACAGCAAGTCACAACCCTGCTAAATATAACGGTTATAAAGCATACGGTCCCGACGGCACACAGCTATCCCCCGAAGCAGCCGATTATGTTCTTTCAATTATGCAAAGTGTTGACGCCTTTTCAAGTGTTAAAACCACCAACTTTGATTCCGCTTTAAACGCAGGTAAAATTGAGTACATCAGTGAAGATATTATAAACGAATATCTTGATGCTGTAGCAACACAACAAATTGAAAAAACTCTTGATATGTCAAACCTTCAGGTGATTTACTCACCGCTTAATGGCACAGGTAACAAGCCCGTACGCAACATTTTAAAGCGTATCGGTGTTGAGAAAGTTACAGTAGTTCCCGAACAGGAACTACCCGATGGCAATTTCCCCACTGCCCCATATCCCAACCCTGAAATTCGTCAGGCGTTTGACTGTGCGCTAAAATTGGCAAAAACTGTTCCCGCCGATTTATTACTTGCAACCGACCCCGACTGTGACCGTGTCGGCATTGCTGTAAAACAAAACGGCAACTACGAGCTTTTAACAGGTAACGATGTTGGCTCCATTATGCTTTACTATATTTTGTCACGCAAAACCGCAAACGGCACTTTACCTAAAAATCCCATTGCAGTTAAAACAATTGTTACTTCCGAACTTTGCCAAAAAATTTGTGATAATTTCGGTTGCGAACTTATAAATGTGCTTACCGGCTTTAAATTTATAGGTGAACAAATTTCAATTTTAGAAGACAAAAACGAAGAAGCGCGCTTTGTCCTTGGCTATGAAGAAAGTTACGGATATTTAGCAGGTGCGCACTGTCGTGATAAAGACGCTGTTGTTGCTTCAATGATTATTTGTGAAATGGCAGCGTACTATAAAAACGAAGGTAAAACCCTTATTGATGTATTAAACGAAATTTATGATAAATACGGTTATTACTTCTGCAGTCAAACCAGCTTCACCTGTGAAGGTCAAAGTGGCATGGCAAAAATTAAGGGCATTATGGAAGACCTACGCGCTAACCCACCCAAAGAAATTTGTGGAAGCAAGGTTATTAAAGTTAATGATTATAAGGCATCAATTTCTTATAATTTGAAAACAAATGAACAAACTAAAATTAACCTTCCCACATCTAATGTTTTATCGTATTTCTTGGAAGACGGTTGCAGCTTTATCGTCCGTCCTTCAGGTACCGAGCCAAAAATTAAACTTTATATCGGCGCGGTAGAAGATACACACGAAAAATCGCTTAAAAAGCGTGCCGCTTTAGAAAGAGCAGCTACTGAACTTTTAGGTTTTTAATTTTTAAAGGGCAGGCATAATGCTTGCCCTTTTACCGTATATAATAAGGAGAATTTATGAACATCACGCAGGATATTAAATATATAGGCGTTAACGACCGTGAAATTGATTTATTCGAAGGTCAATACCCTGTTCCAAACGGAATAGCGTATAATTCATATTTGATAATTGATGAAAAAATTGCTGTTGTAGATTCGGTTGATGCCCGTTTTACTAATATTTGGTTTAATAACCTTGAAAAAGAACTTTCGGGCAGAAAACCCGATTATCTCATCGTTCAGCATATGGAGCCTGACCATTCGGGTAGCATTAAAGCATTTTGCGAAAAATATCCCGAAACCATTGTTGTTTCAAACGCCAAAGCATTCAATATGATTAAAAACTTTTTCGGCACCGATTTGTCCGACAGACAAATTGCTGTAGGCGAAAACGATACCTTAAATTTGGGCAAACATACTCTCACATTTATTACCGCACCTATGGTGCATTGGCCCGAAGTTATTATGACCTACGACGGAACAGATAAAGTTCTCTTCTCAGCAGATGCTTTCGGTAAATTTGGTGCGTTCGACTGTAATGAAGAATGGTTAAATGAAGCTAGGCGATATTATATCGGTATTGTGGGTAAATACGGTGTTCAGGTTAACGCTGTACTTAAAAAGATGGCAAACCTTGAAATAGAAAAAATCTGCTCACTTCATGGTCCGATTTTATCGGGTGATTTGAACCCATACATTAATGCTTACACAAAATGGGCAAATTATGAACCGGAAGAAAACGGCGTTTTAATCGCTTACACTTCAATTTATGGCAATACCAAAAAAGCCGCTCTCCTTTTGGCGGACAAACTATCTGAAAAAGGTGTAAAAAATGAAGTGTTCGACCTTGCAAGATGCGATATTTTTGAAGCGGTTGGCAAAGCGTTTCAGTATAATAAAACAGTGTTTGCAACTACAACCTATAACACCGACATCTTCCCACCGATGCGCGCCTTTATTGAATATTTAACCGCGCGCAACTTCCAAAACAGAAAGATTGCCTTTATAGAAAACGGCAGTTGGGGTCCAATGGCAACAAAGGTTATGAAAATAATGTTGCAAAACTGTAAAAACCTAACCGTTTGCGAGAACAATATTACAATTTTATCGGGTGTAACCGAACAAACCGAAAATGCAATTATAAATCTTGCAAACGAACTTTCCAAATAATTTTTAAACGGCAGATTTTTCTGCCGTTTTTGTTATCTTTCCCATATATTAGTTATTGCATTTTAAAATATATTGTTATATAATAAAATACTAAAGATTTATAAAATAAAGGATTATTATGAAAAGAACAATTACAGTAATTTGTTGCGCATTGGGTGGTGTGATTTTAGCCCTTGCAACCGCTTTTTTGCTTATTAAATATGGCGATAAAATTTTACCGTCAACAAACGAAGGTTCATATACAAGCGAAGCCGAGCCTGTTGTTTCACAACCCGTTTATGTGCCCGAAGTAGAAATTACCCCAACCGAGTATTTAACCTTTACTTCCCCAACATACGAAAGCTTTAGCACCAATAATTCAACTGTTACATTTAAGGGTAATGTTAAAGAAGGTAAAGAGTTAAAGTTGAGTGACGAAATCATCGTTTGTGATGAACTGGGAAATTTTGAAAAAACGGTTAATTTAAAACACGGCAACAACACCTTTAAGTTTACAGTTGAAAACGAAACCAAAACCTTTAAAATTTACCGCCGTTACATAATCATCACTTCCTACACACCGTCAAATGCACAAACCTATTCGGCGGGTGTTAAGCTTAATGTTTCGGCGAAAGCCAAGGCAGGCGCCACCGTTACCGCAAAATTTAACGGACAAACCATTACCCTTACAGAAAAAACCGATATAAACGGTGGGGATTCAAATTACACAGGTTACTTTACTCTCCCAAGTGGGCACTTCGTTGACCGCAATTTGGGCAAGATCACATTCACAGGTGTGCACAATGGTTGGAGTGAAACATTTTCATCAGGCACAATCACCTGTAAAAAAGAAGATGTTGTAGTCAATTATGACCCCAATGCAACCCCCGCAGGCGGTGATTATATCAATGTCGGCTCGGGCATTATTGCTGAAATTGTTGCATTTCAGGCAGAGACCTTTAATGGCAAGGACACTTCAGACAAGTCACGTCCATACAACAACTATCTACCCGAAGGTACGGTTGATTACAGCAGTGCAACCATTCGCACTGTATCAAGTGACGGCGGTTATAAGCATCAATTAGTCACTCTCCGTTGCGGAAGACAGGTTTATGTTTCCAAGCGCCGCAGTCCGTATAAGGATTTTACTGCTGTCACAAAGCAGTATGTCGGCACATTACCCGACCATAACGAACTATCTGTTGCAAGCTTTGGTATTGACGGTCATCATACTACCCTGGTGCTTGATACCGACTGGAAAGCCCCTTTCACACTTGAACTTAAGGATCAAGCATATAACAGTAACTTCACCGTTAATAGTGTCACATTTAACTATGTTGATATTACTTTCTGCTATGCTACAGTTTTTGAAGGTGAAATCACCATTCCTGAAGACCATCCGCTATTTTCTGATGTTAAAATCATTAAAAACGAAAAAACACAGGATTACACCTTGCGGTTTATTCTTAAAAAGCAGGGCGGTTTCTATGGATGGGACGCTTATTATAACGAGAATGACCAGCTCTGTTTTAAATTCTTGAACCCCACTAAAGTACAGGAAGCAGAAAACGAATACGGTGCAGACCTTACAGGTGCAGTTATTCTTATAGATGTTGGTCACGGTGGCAAAACCGATACCGGCTCTTGCAACGGGAAACAAACAGAAAAACAATGGAATTTAAACCTTGCAAAAGCAATCAAGGCAGAGCTTGAAAGCATTGGTGCAACAGTTTATATTACTCGCACAAGCGATGTTGAGCAGTTGGCAGATTACAAGGTAAAAATGCTTAAAGACCTAAAGCCCGATTATTGCATAGCGATTCACCACGACGGTAACACTTCATCATCACTTAATGGTTTTGGCGCATATTATTATCAGCCATATTCAAAAACAGCGGCACAAATAATGCTAAATCACAACTCTAACCTGACCGTAAACGGCAATAAAATTTATAAAAACACAACTTTTAAATGGCATTACTATTTTATGGGCAGGTGCAGTGTTTGCCCTGTTGTACTTACCGAAAACGGTTATATGACTAACAAATACGACCTTAGCAACATCACAAATTTAAATATAAACACTGCCAAAGCCAAAGCAATAACCGCAGGCATTGCAGAATATTTTTTAAGCATTCAGTAAAAATTAAGTAAAGGATTTATGTTATGAATTTTACTTCAATTGACAACAGGGGTCTTGTTGAAGGCTTTTGCCTTATTAAAACCCTTGACCGCAAAACTTCATCTAAAGGTGACAGTTATCTTGATATGACTTTAGGTGACAGCGACGGTGAAATTAACGCAAAACTCTGGCGCTATGTTCCCGAACTGCATGGTGAATATGAAGCAAACCAAATTGTAAAAATAAGGGGCGTTATTTCGGAATATAACGGTAGCGACCAGCTTAAAATCGACCGTATCCGCCACACAAGTTTGGAAGATAATGTAAAAGCGGAAGATTTTGTTAAATCGGCAGATTATTCGGGCGAGCAAATGTTTAACGAATTGTTAAATATTGCAAACAACTTTAAAGATGTTGACCTTAAAACAATCGTAACCGCTCTTTTAAACGACAATCGTCAAAGGATTCTTTATTGGCCTGCCGCTTTTAAGCTTCATCATGCGGTACGCGGCGGTTTGTTGCTCCACACGCTTTCTATCGTTCGTTTGGCGCAATCTGTCTGCAAGATTTACACCTTTGTAGATGAAGAACTTTTAATTTCGGGCGCAATTCTACACGACATCGCTAAGCTTCAGGAATACACCGTTGCCGACAGCGGAATTGCTACAGGTTATTCGGTTGAAGGCAATCTTCTTGGACATTTAACAATGGGCGCAATGGTGGTGAATGAATATGCCAAAAAGCTTGGTATAAGCCAGAAAACCGCTATGCTACTTGAACATATGCTTATTTCACACCACGGTGAGCCCGACTTCGGCGCGGCAGTTCGCCCCGGCTTTATTGAAGCTGAGCTGCTGTCCGAACTTGACCTTATGGATTCACGCGTTTATGAAATGAAGGAAGCGGTACAAAACACTGCCCCCGACGACTTTACGGGTCGGCTTTGGGCAATGGAAAACCGCAAGCTTTATAACCATAACCGCATTGATATTAACAAAAAAACTGAAATTTTTTAAATTTGAAAGGTGATTAAAATGAAAATTACAAAAGATATGATTATTGGCGAAGTTTTAGATATTGATACAGGCTGTGCACAGTACTTCTTTGAAATTGGTATGCATTGTCTCGGTTGCCCTGCATCACGCGGCGAAACCATTGAACAGGCTTGTCAGGTTCACGGCGCTGACTGTGATGCTTTACTCGCAAAATTAAACGCTTACTTTGCTAACAAATAATGAAACCGTTAAGTCACAGACTCGAAACTATTGCCACCCTTGTGCCCAAAGGCGCAAGGGTGTGTGATATTGGTTGCGACCACGGTTATCTTGCGATTTATTTGCGACTTAATAATATTGCTGAAACCGTAATTGCCGCAGACCTTAATGAATTACCGCTAAGCCGTGCTGAAAGCAACATTAAAAAACTAGGTGCCGATAATATTGATTTGCGCCTTTGTGACGGTCTTTCAGGTATAGGAAAAGATGAAGTCGATACTATCATTATCGCAGGTATGGGCGGTAATGTGATTTCAAGTATTATTGAAGGCTGTGAATGGGCAAAAAATAATGCTTCAACATTTGTTTTACAGCCCACCACATCTGCTGAAGCTTTGCGTGAGTTTTTATGCACAAACGGGTTTGAAATTTTATCAGAAACTGTTGTTTTTGAAAACAACAAGCTTTACTCGGTTATGGTTGTAAAATTTACAAATAAAACCCAAACATACCCAAACGGTTTTTATTACATAGGCAAGGTTACACCCAAAACCGATGACAGTATCAAATATATTAAAAAACAACAAAAACGGCTTTCTGAAGCGGCAAGGGCTCTCGAAACCATTACAGATAAGCAACACGAATATTTGCAGTTTAAATCAGCAAGTGATTATATTACAAAAATTTTAACGGAGTAATTTTATGCCATTCGACGGTGCCTTTTTATATTGCATGTCAAACGAGCTTATGGAAGCGCTTGACTGTCATATTGATAAAATTTACCAGCCTTCTAAAGAAGAACTGGTCTTTTTGTTGCGCAAAAAAGGCTTTGTTAAACGACTTTTACTCAATATAAAATCAGGCAGTGCAAGGGTTCAGTTTACCGAAAACAAGTTTGAAAACCCCGAAAAGCCGCCTATGTTTTGTATGCTTATGCGAAAGCACCTTTTAAACGGTCGACTTATCCGCATAAGCCAACCCGACCTTGAAAGAGTTATATTTTTCACCTTTTCAAGCATGAATGAAATGGGCGACATACAAGAGTTGCACCTAATTTGCGAACTTTTGTCAGGTGGCGCCAATGTCATTTTAACAGACAATGATTTCAAAATTATTGACTGTTTAAGGCACAGCGATATTGAAAGTTCGGCTCGACTGTTATTACCGGGGGCCACCTATACCCTGCCCCCGCGCCAAGAAAAGCTTAATCCCTTAGCGTGTGATTTTAAAAAGATTGAAGAACGCCTTAAAACCGCAAGCCTTTTGCAAACAATTGATGGCTTCTCACCCCTTATCTGCCGTGAAGTGGAAGAAAACAAGAATCTATCAAAAGTTATAAATCACATTAAAGATGGCGGCACCCCAACCCTTGTTTTGAAACCTGATGGTTCACCGCTTGATTATAGTTTCACCGCCATTACACAATATGGGAACGGCTATGAAAACAAAACTTTCGACAGCTTCAGCAGTCTTTTAGATGAATTTTACACATCACGCGATATTGCCAATCGCATCAACCAAAACGCTCGTGATATTATAAAACTTATAACCAATTTAAAAAACCGTACTGAACGCAAACTTGCTTTACGACTGGAAGATTTGAAAAAATGTGAAAATCGTGAAGATTTGCGCATTTGGGGCGAACTTATAAAAGCAAATCTTCATCTTATTCCAAGCGGCTCTTCTTTTGCCAATGTGCCCAATTATTACGACGAAGAACTTAAAAATATAAGAATTCCGCTCAACCCCGCAATTTCTCCCACAGCCAATGCAAATAAGTATTTTAAAGATTATAAAAAAAACTACACTGCTGAAGAAACACTTTTAAAACTAACCGAAAATGATAAGCAAGAGCTTATTTATTTTGATTCGGTGCTTGAAAGCATCAGTCGTTGTCGCACTCTTTCAGATATTGCCGAAATTCGCGAAGAACTTAGTGATGCGGGTTATATAAAACAATCACAAAACCGCAAAAAGCAAAAACCAAAAAACGAATTTAAGGAATTTGAGTCCGCCGAAGGTTATAGAATTTTAGTGGGCAAAAACAACCGCCAAAACGATTATTTAACTACTGTTTTAGCAGGTAAAAACGATTTGTGGTTTCACACCAAAAACATCCCGGGAAGTCATGTGATTGTATTTTGTAATGGCAATCAAGTTAGCGATGAAACCATTTTACAGGCAGCAACCCTTGCAGTACTCAACTCAAAGGCGGCCGATTCAGCACAGGTGCCGGTTGATTATACGCCCGTTAAGTTTGTTAAAAAACCGAACGGTGCAAAACCCGGTATGGTAATTTATACCACAAACAAAACTGTTTACATTAACCCGAAAGGAGAGAGTGGGTCTTGAAAATCGGTGTATCATCTGCTTCACTTTATCCCCTAGAAACCGAAGTTGCACTTCAAAAAATCGGCGAAGCGGGCGTAAGAAATGCTGAAATATTTTTTAATTGCGAAAGCGAACTTAAACCATCTTTTATCGATTTGCTGGTTGAAATCAAGGATGAGTATGAAATGAACATCACTTCAATTCATCCAACCTGCTCTTTAGCAGAATCTTTTCTGCTTTTTTCCGAATATGACCGCCGCTTTTATGAAGGACTAGATAAATTTGCCCGTTATTCTGAAATAGCGGCCGAGCTCGGTGCAAAATACATTATTATGCACGGCGGAAAAAACAATGGTCTAACATCTGACGAAGAATATTGCGAGCGCTATATGATGCTGAATACCGAAACCTTGAAAAACGGTGTATATGTTTTACAGGAAAATGTAGCGAACTTTCGCGCGCGTGATCGTGAATTTTTGCGTTCAATGTGCAATATTTTGGGAGATGATGCCAAATTTTGCTTCGACATAAAACAAGCCGTTCGCTCGGGTTATGACCCGTTTGAATTGGCCGATGAATTTGCTTCTCATATAATGCACTGCCACATAAGCGATCACAATATCGGCAGCGACTGTCTTTTGCCGTTAAACGGTGGTTTTGACTTTAACGCTTTTTTTGAATTAATGACTAAAAAAGGCTATGACGGTGCCTATATAATTGAAGTTTATAAAAACGCTTATAAAAGCTATGACGAAATTTTCCAATCTTTCAAAAATATTTCTTAATACCCACAATTTTGATGTTGCAATTTTGTAATTTATAATATATAATAACTTATGTATGGTTTAAAATACCAAATCTTAACAATAATCACAAAGGATGTGCGTCGTGAACAACATTACTTCCAAGGAACTTTTTAATATTTTCCTTAAAAACATTCTCATCATTATTATCTCAGCCGTGATTTGCGCTTCGGGCGCTTACATATACTGCGAAAATTTCACCGATGAAAGATATATGGCTCAAGGTGATATTTTGGTAACCAACGGCGGTATCAATACCAACAGTAGCGAAACCCCCGAAAACAGTAACCCAGCAGACGGCAACACATCAAATGGCGATTCCGCAGTTGGTAATACTGATGTTGTGGCATCAATTAACCTTTTACCAACCATTCGCAGCATTTTAAAGGGTGTTGGTATTTATAAAGATTTTGCCATTTATCTCAGCGAAAATAGTAACTACAAATACGATTATAAAACTTTAAAAGCTTCCGCAACAGTAAGCGAAGGTGATGCTCATTCATTGATTGTAAGCGTAAGTTTTGAACTTGGCTCTGCAAAAGAAGCAATTGAAATTACCAACCATTTCTTGCACTTTGCTCCCACCTATATTGAAGCCAAAATTAAAGGCTCTCGCATTGAAGCCGACTCCGAATGTGATTCTGCAGTTCAAACAGCGCCCCGTACTTTTTCAACAGCATTTATTGCCGGTATCTTTGGTGCGGTACTTTGCTATGTTATCGTATTTTTAATTACAATTTTAAATTCAACCATACAGTCGGATGAAGACTTTTCTGCACGTTACAATATTCCTGTAGTTGGCAATATTCCCGACTTTTCAATTTCACACAATAACTCAAAACCCCACTCCAGTAAGAATTCAGGGGGTAAGGACAATGGCTAATACAACAGTTAATAAAAACCAAAACGAAAAACTTTTTATTGCTGACATTCGCAAAAAGGTCACTTTCTCTATTGTTGAAGCCTATAAAAATATTCGCACCAACATCATTGCTTTAATGGCAAAGAAAAACTCACAGGTTTTAGCAATTTCCAGTCCTAACGCAGCTGAAGGCAAATCAACAACTGCTCTTAACATCGCTATTACCATTTCTCAGCTTGAGAAAAAAGTACTTATCATTGACGCCGATGCCCACCGCCCTTCAATCCACAAAAAATTAAAGATTGAAAATGAAGCTGGCATCTTAAATTTGATTGTGGACGATGTCAACCCAAAAGATATTATTTACAGCCACAACAATTATCTTGATGTTATAACTTGTGGCAAAAACGCCACTAAGCCGTCTGAGCTTTTAAATTCAGAAAAGTTTGATGAACTTTTAAAAGAATTTAAAGAAACATATGATTATATCATTATTGATACCCCACCAATTAACCCCGTATCAGACGCGTTGGTAATTGCACAAAAGGTTGATGCAATCGTTCTCGTTGTACGCGCCGCTTCAACCACACACGAGGCTTTCAAAAAAGCAATGAAATCACTTGGTGTGCTTGATCTTAAAATTGATGGCGTTATCATTAACGGTTCTGACCCGCGTCCTAAAGGCTACTATAAGAGTAGATACAGTTATTATAAATACGGCAAAACTTATTATTAAAAAAGCGGGAGAATTTTTTCTCCCGTTTTTTACACACTTAAAGGAGGTGACTCTGTGCTTTTAGATATTCACTCACACATTTTGCCCGCTGTTGATGACGGTGCAAAAAATATTGATGACACCCTTTTGCTTTTAGAAATGATGCGTTCACAAGGTATTACACATGTAATTGCAACTCCGCATTTTTACCCCAATGACGACACTATTGAAGAATTTAAAACCAGGGTTACCCATGCTGTAAGTATTTTAAACAAACGGCATACTACTGTGCCCGACATAATAATCGGCTGTGAACTTTTCTATTTCACAGGTATTTCTAAAAGTGAATTAATAAAAGAATTCACTCTTGGAAAAAGTAATTATATATTGCTTGAACCAACCCCATTTTTGATTAATAAAACCCTTATGTCCGAACTATTATATTTAAAGAATGAGCTTGGTTTGATACCCATCATCCCCCATATTGAGCGTTACCACAAATCAAAAGGGTATAAAGATTTCTTAAAATTTATCAATGAAAATAACATTTTGTGCCAAGTTAACGCAGGTTCTTTTTTTGATAAGCATTATATCAAAACTTTAAATAAACTTTTTAAAATGGGTATAGTTAATTTTGTTGCTACTGATACCCATTCCCTTAATCGTCCGCCCCTTCTAACCAACGCACTGGAAGAAATTGAAAAGCGCTTTGGTGAAGATGAAAAAGCGCGTATACTATCTAATCTTGAAACCTTTTTGAGCGAAATAACTGCAAAGGAATAACACGATGAAATCTAATACATTAAATATAAATAATAAAGATGACATCATATATATCACCTTTCCGAAACTTGAAAAAACCGGTATTGTACGCCATATTTTTTCAACTAAAATTGGTGGTGTAAGCCCTTATCCATACGGCCCAATGAATATGAGCTTTACTCACGATTCGCGTGAAAATGTTTTAAAGAATTACGAGTTACTATGCGATTGTGTGGGTATTAATACCAGTCATTTGGTTTTAAGTAAGCAAACACACACTAACAATGTGAAAATCGTTGATAGAAGTCACTGCGGCACAGGCTACACCAGAGAATCCTTTCAGGATATCGATGGCCTTATTACGAACGAGCCTGGTGTTGCGCTTGTGACACAGTATGCAGACTGCACACCCCTAATATTCTGCGACCCAGTTAAAAAGGTAATTGCAACATCACATTCAGGTTGGCGTGGCACCGTTAAGGAAATTGGTAAAGTAACAGTCCAAAAAATGCAAAAAGAATTTGGAAGTAATCCAAGCGACATTATTGCTTGTATCGGTCCTTGCATAGGAAAGTGCTGTTACGAAGTTGATGACCCAGTATATGAAGCCTTCCAAAAACTTGAATATCTTAATTTGAATAAAATTTTCACAAATAAAGGCGGGGGCAAATATTGGCTCGATATGGTAGAAGCCAATAAACAAATTCTTTTAAACATTGGCATAAAAGAAGAAAATATGGATATTTCTGATTTATGCACAAACTGCAACAGCGACGCTCTTCACTCACATCGCGCAACCAAAGGTCAGCGCGGAACAATTGGCGTAATAATCGAACTGATATAAAAAAAGACACAACCATTAAGGTTGTGTCTTTTTAATTAAGCTTCAGCCTTATCAGCAAGTTTATTATACGCATCTGCCATCCAATAGAAACTGAAAATCGGAATGATAGAGAATATAATCTTTACAAAACTGCCTTCAGGTGTGATACCTGCGCCATATTTGTCGCTGAGTCTACCCATAAGTCCAAAGAACTTGAACATCCAAACGATTGAATAAATACCGCAAGTAATAAAGCCAAGTAAGAGTGAAACAATATAACCTGTAATAGGTGCTTCATCAACCTTTCCAGCCATATCGTTCATATCTTTTGTCATCTTATACCAGATGTACATACCGTAAATACCGCAAGTTACGATATTTAAAAGCCACCAAACAATCCAATTAATGCGAGTATACATTTTTAAACCTCCCCCCATTTTATTTATATCCTGAGACAAAGTCTCAATAATACACTATTTAACAAACTGCTTATATCCCTTACCGTATTTTACAGCATTTGAAACGCGACTTAAGGTTGCAGACGAAATATCTGTAGCTTCTATTACCTGATTATATGTCTTACCCTGAAGCAATAGCTTAGCAGCTACTAAACGCTGTGTCATTTGTTCAATTTCGTTTTTAGTGCAAAGATCATCAAATAAAACTTCCATATCTTCTGCGTTTTCAATTGACACCAAAAGTTCGAAAAGCTCATTAACCATTTTTTCAGTTATTTTTTCAGGAGCCATATAATCACCTCATATTTCATTGGTTTTTTGTAAGAAATTTTTTGTTTTTTCAGATTGCGGGTTATCGAAGACTTCTTCGGGTGTTCCCATTTCTTCAATAACACCGTCTGCCATAAAGATTACCTTATCAGAAACATTTTTTGCAAAATCCATTTCGTGGGTAACGATAATCATTGTGCTATCTTTACCTTTAAGACCTTTAATAACCTTCAAAACTTCACCCGTAAGTTCTGGGTCAAGCGCCGATGTAGGCTCGTCAAAGCATAAAATCTGCGGATTCATTGCAAGTGCTCTTGCAATTGCAACGCGCTGTTGCTGACCGCCCGATAACTGACAAGGATAAAAATTTAGTTTTTCAGTAAGTCCAACCTTTTCAATAAGGCGCTTGGCGTTTTCTTCAATTTCTTCCGGTGTGCCACGCTTTAAAAGCTTAGGTGCAAGTGTAACATTTTCCAAAACAGTATACTGCGGAAACAAATTAAACGATTGAAACACCATACCAAAATGTAAGCGGTTTTCACGAATTTCGGAATCTGAATACTTATGAAGACTTCCGCCATCATAAATAATTTCACCATCAACCGAAATTGTGCCCTCTTCAGAAAATTCCAAAAAGTTTATACAACGAAGCAAAGTTGTTTTACCACTACCTGAAGATCCAATAATTGATAAAACATCACCCTTTTCGAGTGAAAAACTGATATCCTTTAAAACTTCGTACTTGCCGAAGCTTTTTTTAATATTTTTAATTTCCAAAAAAGCCATTATCAGTCTTCCCCCTTTACGATCTAAAGTAATCCAACTTCTTTTCAACGCGGCCCAAAACTATTGTTAAAATGCCAACAAAAATCAAATAAAATACACCCGTATAGAAAAGCGGCCATACAAGTGCCTGTGTAGCGGCAAGCTCTTTAGCCTGTTTAATGATTTCACAAACCAAAATACAGTTTGCAAGCGCAGTATCCTTAATGAGTGTAATAATTTCATTAGACATTGGGGGAACAATACGCTTAATAACCTGTTTAAGCACAATTTTTCTAAATATCTGCGATTTTGTAAGACCCAATACATAGCCTGCTTCATACTGTCCCTGTGAAATGCTTTCAATACCGCCACGGTAAATTTCCGAAAAATAGCAAGCATAGTTAATAGCAAAGGCTAAAAGCACTGCTACAATTCGTCCCATATCTGAAATGCCGTATTCCAAGAAGAAATAGCGGTCAATTTTTGCAAATAACGGATATTCAAACAAAAGACCGGGAACATAATAGATTATAAATATTTGAAGCATCAAAGGAATACCTCTGACAATCCAAACAAACACTTTTGAAACTGCCTTTAGGGGCTTAAATTTACTCATTGAACAAAAGGCTATAGGCAAACCAAGCGGTGCGCCGCAAAGCAGCGTCACCGCAAAGATTAGCAAAGATAATTTAAAGCCTTCTAAAAGAAATAGGGTTACTTGAAAAAAGGTCATTATATATCTCCGAAAGTTATTTATATGTTAATTATTTTACTTGATCAGAATAGTCAAGAATAGTTGTGTTGAGAACGCCATACTTTTCAGCAAGCTTCTTGATTGTACCATTTTTTGCAAGTGCAACGAGCTGACCGTTTACCTTAGCAGTAAGGTCGCTACCCTTCTTGAAGCCGATTGCATAGTATTCAACATCCGAAGAAAGGTCATCAATGATTTGAAGGTCTGCGTAGTTGCCTTTACCGCAGTAGCTCTTAGCAAGCTGAGCATCAAGAACTGCAAAGTTAGCAGTCATAGCGTTAACTTCGTTTAAGCAGTCGGTCTGCTTGGGGCAACCCTTATAGATAATGCCTTCAAAAGACTTAGCGTAAGTTTCACCTGCAGAACCTGCTTCAGCAGCGCCGGTCTTGCCCTTTAAATCAGCAGCCTTTGTGATGCCGCTGTCCTTCTTAACAACGATTACCTGACGGTTTTCCATATAGTTGTAAGAGAAGTCAACCTTGTCGGCACGAGCGATACCATCATCATCTTTGGTGTTGCAGGTAAAGCCGTTCCATACACAGTCGATTGTGTCAGAGTTAAGGTCGGTATATTTGCTGTCCCAGTCAATTTCCTGGAACATTACTTCATAGCCAAGGCCTTCGAAAACTGCTTTTGCAAGGTCGGTATCGAAACCGATAAGGGTTTTGCCATCTTCATCAAAATAGTTCATAGGTTCATAAATTGTGTAACCAACAACGATTGTTTCTTTCTTTTCGTTGTTGTCTTTTTTGCCGCCACAACCAGCGAAGCAAGCAACGAGAAGTGCGAGTGTCATAAGTAAAGCAATAAGTTTTTTCATTTTTAATTTCTCCCTTTAAATGTTTTTGTTTTGTTTTTTAATTTGTGTAAGTTTTGCGCACTTTAGAAATTTAGTTAAGTAAAGTGGGCCGTTAAAAAAATAAAAAATATTCAGTTTAGTTTCGGTGGACTTTCATATCTTTTTTCCTCCATGCGCTGTGTCGATGTTGTTATTATACTTCACTTCGATGAAGTTGTAAAGTGTTTTTTTGCATTTTTTTGAAGTTTGTGCACTTTATCTAACTAAAGAGTTAAAGCGTTGGCACAATTTTACAACAAAACACCCCCTGCAATAACAAAAGTATTGTTATTTGTCGATTTTTATGTTATACTTCTTATATATGTGTAAATTATATATACTATCTGAAAGGACCGTATATTAATGAATAAAGAAAATTTGAAAGAAAGTGTAAAAGGTTTTGTTTGCGGAACACTTCCCCGCTTTTTTAAGCAATCCGTACCCGGTTACTTCAAAAACAGTTTTGAAATAACCACTTCAAAACCTTCCAAAATAACCGGCGCAGTGCTCTGCCTTGCCTGTCTTTTATTAGTAATCTTTAGTATAAATACTTATAATACATTAAGTATATCCAACCGTTGGATCATTATGGCACTTGATTTGGCACTACCATTTGTTGTTGGTGCGGTAACAATATTCCGCCTTAAAATCAACCACAAATTAACCCATCAGATATTAGGTTTTACACTTCTGCTTCTAATGCCATTTGTCACTACCGCCATTACCGAGTGTCTTAATGGTGTGTATATTGGCGATATGATTCCCCTTGGTCTTTTTGGCAATTACCTTATAATTTTGGTGTTCTATTTTATTGTATTCGCAATTTCGGGTAATTTTGCAATAACATACACATCAGTCAATCTTATTGTTATGTGCCTTGCAGTTGCACACCATTATGTTATGGAATTTCGCGGCACCCCCTTCCAACCGATGGACTTTTTAAGCATTGGTACAGCCGCAGGGGTTGCGGGCACCTATAACTTTGCTCCTAATTATAAACTTATAACAGCTGCGTTCATTTTCATTGTTATATTTATAATCACCATTAAAATGCGCACACCTAAGTTTAATTTAGCAACAGCAATTGTTTCCCGTTCATTTATGGCAACATTTTCTGCGGTTTTGCTTATCTTGTTTTATGGTACAAGCATTTTTGCAGATTTAGGTATAAAACCCGACTTCTGGAATCAGGCACGCGGATATAAAAATTCCGGCTTTGTTTACAACTTTTTTGTAAACACCAAATATTTATTTATGTCTGAGCCTAACGATTATGACCCCGATAAAATTAAAGATTATATCGACCAAACGGTTGACCCCGATGAAGGCGAAGACCCCAATAAGGTTCGGCCTAATGTAATTTGTATTATGAACGAATCCCTTTCGGATTTGCGCGTTCTCGGTACATTGGAAACCAACCTTGATTATATGCCCTTTATGAACAGCCTTACCGAAAACACCGTTAAGGGCAATTTGTTTGTTCCCGTTATTGGTGCAGGTACATCCAATACCGAATTTGAGTTTTTAACCGGTCATTCAACCCACTTCTTGCCGTCAGGTAGCAACGCATATATGCTTTATGTTAAAAACCCAATGGCATCCCTTGTTTCTACAATGAAGGCACAAAATTATTCGTCTTGGGCATTCCACCCATACCTTGCAAACGGTTGGAATCGTCCCACTGTTTACAGCAATTTCGGCTTCAATAAATTTACCGCTTTTGAAGATATTTTTGATATGTCACTTTGGGAGCGTTATCAGGCAAACGGAAACGATGCAAACTTCCTGCAAAGTCTTGTTGACCTTAATTATCCGGGTTCGAATATGCTTTTACGCCAATATATAAGCGATGATTATAACTTTGACCTTTTAATTGAAGATTATGAAAAACGCGATAAAACCAAGCCTTATTTTGCATTTAATGTTACCATGCAAAACCACGGCGGATATTCGATGAGTTGTGTAAACTTTAACGAAGCAATTTATGCAACATCAACTTCAAAAGCATATAACCGCGCAAATAAGTATTTATCACTCGTTCGCGCAACTGATACCGCATTTAAAGAACTTATCGAATATTTTTCGAAGGTTAAAGAACCCACTGTAATCTGTATGTTCGGCGACCATCAGCCTAATGTTGAAACAAATTTTGTGGCCGAAGTTATGGGCGTTAAGGATATTAATAACCTTTCAATCCAGGATGAACAAAAACGCTATACTACCCCGTTCTTTATTTGGGCAAACTATGATATTGAAGAAAAGATGATACCGCGCCTAAGCGTTAACTATCTTTCTTCATTAGTTTTACAAACCGCAGGTCTTGAACTTACCGAATATAACAAATACCTTTTGAAGCTTTCTGAAACCTTGCCCGTTATCAACACAGCAGGTTACATTGATGCTGAAGGTAATTACTATAAATGGAGCGATACTTCACCTTATACCGATATTATTAAGGAATACGAAAAAATCCAATATAACTGTATTTTCGACCAGAAAAACATTGACAAAGATGTTTTCTTCATTAAAGATTATATTCACGAAGCCACTGACCTTTCAAGAAAAGAGTAACCGTTATGATCAACACCACACTTTGCTATATTGAAAAAGACGGAAAATATTTAATGCTTCACCGCGTTAAAAAGGTTAATGATTTGAATCAAGATAAATGGATTGGTATTGGCGGCAAATTTGAAGATAAGGAAAGCCCTGAAGAGTGTATGATACGCGAAGCACTTGAAGAAACAGGTCTTACCCTTATAAAGCCCGAATACCGTGGGCTTCTTACCTTTGTTTCAGATAAATGGCCAACCGAATATATCCACTTGTTTTATGCAAATAACTTTTCGGGCGAGCTTATAGAGTGTGACGAAGGTAATCTTGAATGGGTGCCGATTAATGACATTTATTCCCTACCCCTTTGGCAAGGTGATAAAATCTTTTTAAAACTCATTGAAGATAAAGCGCCTTTCTTTTCACTTAAACTTCAGTACGAAGGTGAAGCACTTATAAATGCTGTCTTAAACGGTGAAAAAATTGTATAACAAAAAGCGACGGAAATTCCGTCGCTTTTAATTTATATATATGTATTCAAAAATTCACTATCATCGGCCACGAAAACAAGTTCTTCCTTTGTTTTGGGGTGAGCGAAGGTTAATCTATATGATAAAAGTGCTATATCATTATAATTAACATCCCCACCATATTTTTTATCACCCAAAAGCGGCATTTTGCGGGATGCAAACTGCACCCTTATCTGGTGAGTTCTGCCCGTATGTAAGAGCACTCTCACAACCGATTTATCTCCGCTGGTTTTAAGACACCAATACGAAAGCCTTGCTTCCTTAACACCCTTACGCATACTTTTCACAACAAACGACTTATTCTTTCTGCTATCCTTAAACAATAAATTAACCATTTCTCCGCTTTGGTCAGGCGTGCCATTTACAACTGCAAGATATTCTTTTTTAAAACGATGTTCGGCAATATCGCGTGAAAGTTCACTCGCGGCAAATTTATTTTTCGCATAAACCATAACACCCGAAACGCCTTTATCAAGTCGGTGAAGCGGATAAATCTCACAACTGTATAAAGCCGAAAGCTCGGTTATCATACTTTTTCCGCCATTACTGTCTTCTTGCGACAAAATACCTACAGGCTTAATGCAAACTACAATATAATCATCACTATATAAAATCTTCACCAAATCACCGCCTTTATATTCTTATATCACAATTAGAATGATTTTTCAAGCCAAACAAAATATCAAATTTCTCGAAAAAATAATATAATTTATTTACTTTTTGGCGTTTTTATGATAAAATGTCAGTATAATTTTTAGAAAAAGGAAGTTTTAAATGAACATTGCAGTAGCACAATCAGGCGGCCCAACTTGCGCCATTAACGCATCTCTTTTAGGAGTTTTCCGTCACGCCACAAAATTTGAAGAAATTGAAACCGTTTTTGGTTCTGTAAACGGTGTTGAAGGGTTAATTCTTGATAACTTTGTTAACCTTTGCGACATTATTTCAGACGATGACGATGTTGAACTTATCCGCCAGACCCCGTCTACCGTGCTTGGCTCTTGCAGATATAAACTTCCAAATTTCAAAACAGACTCTTCAGTTTATGAAACCATTGTCGAAAACCTTAAGAAGCACAATATCGGCGCTTTTTTCTATATTGGCGGTAACGACTCGATGGATACCGTTATGAAGCTTGATGATTATTTTAAAGCCAATAACATTGATATTAAAGCAATCGGCATTCCAAAAACTATTGATAATGACCTACCCGTTACCGACCATACCCCAGGCTTTGGCTCTGCCGCAAAGTATGTTGCCACCACTATGCAAGAAATTATACGCGATAGTAGTGTTTACTCAAGCAAATCAGTGACTATTGTTGAAATTATGGGACGCGATACGGGCTGGCTCACTGCTTCATCTGCAATTCTTCGCAGAAACGGCGAAATTGCACCCCACCTAATATATTTGCCCGAAGTACCGTTTTCGGTTGGAAAATTTTTAAATGATGTAAGAGAAGCGCAGAAAAAATATCACGCCGTTATCGTTGCCGTTTCAGAAGGCATTTGCCTTGACGAAAGTGAAATTGAAGATTTTCAGTCAGGCAAAAGCGATAATTTCGGTCACAAGTATTTAGCAGGTGTCGGAAAGGCACTCGAAAAGATCGTTTCACGCGAAATTGGCTGTAAGGTTCGTTCAATCGAGCTTAATGTTATGCAGCGTTGTTCTTCACACTTAAGTTCAAAACGCGATATTACCGAAGCCGAGCGTATTGGTGGAGCCGCAGTAAAAACCGCTCTTGATGGTTATTCGGGCAGAATGATGATATATAAGCGCATTAGAAACCACCCTTACAATATGCGTATTGAACATGTCGATGTAAGAGAAGTTGCAAATAAGGTTAAATACTTCCCACTACAGTGGATAAACGAAACTCACAACAATGTAACCGAAGAAGCCATTGAATATTGTATGCCCTTAATTCAAGGCGAACAAAACTTTAGAATGAAGAACGGTTTGCCACAGCATTATGTTTTGCGTTTCGCACTTTCTCATGACAAACGCGAAGGTAAGATTGAGTAAAAATCTAAATAGCGTTGTCAAGCGTTTGATGTCCCAAACACTTGACAACGCTATATATTTAAGTTATAATTTTATAGTTAATTAGCACCTGTGGCGGAACTGGCAGCTTCGAGCCTGAGCGCGTCCTGTGGACGATGAAGCGAATGCGAGAAGGCGCTGCGGTCGGCAAGCGAGAAACGGCAGTTTCGAGTCGTCGGGCACCGCAAGAGTCACGCGATACGCGGCTGGCGGGTGCGAAAAACTAAATATTATGCACCTGTGGCGGAACTGGCAGACGCGTATGGTTCAGGTCCATATTTCTTAACCGAAGTGCAGGTTCGATTCCTGTCAGGTGCACCAAATAAGATCGATAGCTTCAATACAATCCGTATTAATGCTATCGACCTTTTCTTTTTGTAGCATTTTGAAATTTGATATGATATAATCATTTAGACAAAACGGGATTTGACAAGGTGATAAAAATGATAGATATTAATGCTTGGATGCAAAACTTCTTGATGGTGTTAGATAAAACTTTTGGAGACCGTGTGTGGTTTGTTGGTTTGCAAGGCAGTTATGGCCGTAGTGAAGCAACGGAAACAAGCGACATTGATGTTGTTGTAATTCTGGATGAATTGTCTACTATGGACATTCAAACTTATAATGATATGCTAGGTACCCTGTCCCATAGAGAATTGATTTGTGGTTTCCTTTCAGGCAAAAAGGAAATTATGAATTGGGAGCCATCTGACCTATTCCAGTTTTGCCATGACACTACACCAATCAAAGGCAGCCTTGACGTTGTGATGGCAGTTATTGACGAAAGTACTGTGAACAGAGCAATCAAAATCGGTGCCTGTAACATATTTCACGGATGTGTACATAATATGCTCTATGAAAAGAGCGAAAATATTTTACGGGGACTGTATAAATCTGCCACTTTCGTTGTACAGGCAATCGCTTTCAAGCAAACCGGAAACTACATCCGCCATCAAAAAGAATTGCTCAAAGTTGTATCTTCCGATGAAAAGGCCATTGTCAAAACATTCGTAAATTTGAAAAAAGGCGGAGCAGTTGATTTCGATTTCATGTCCGAAACATTGTTTGAGTGGTCAAAAAAATGGATTTCTGATAACGGTTAAACCACTTTCTATTTTTCTAACCGTCTATGGTTTTATTTTCAAATGAAAGCTTAAAGTCACCAACCAAAATGGTTGGTGGTTTTTTCATGCTATAACAACTCTTTATTATAAATTGCTCTTTCCCCACCGATGAATTTGGGGCGGGTGCGGGCGGCAACAACCAGCGCTTCACCTATTTTATTATTCTCTAAACGCAAAGGCACCGCAACACTTTTAAGATGCATACCTATAAGGGTAAATCCAATATCAAGTCCTGCATCAGCTTTTATTTCTTCAACCGCTATCGGATTTTCAAATGCTTTATACGCTTGTGTTGCTAAAGAACCGCCCGCCTTTGGCTGTGGCACTACATTAACCACTTCGGCAAATGGTAAAGCATCTCGTTCGGTTATAATTGCGCGGTTAAGATGCTCACAGCACTGTATTGCCAGATAAATTCCTTTACCTTTACAAAAATCATAAAGTGCGCTAAAAATTTCACCCGCAACATCATAATTTGAATTTGTACCAATGACAGAGCCTACAACTTCACTTGTCGAACAGCCAACCACAACAATACTTCCTGCTTTTAATTTGGCTTTTTCACAAAGTTCGGTTATTACCGCCTTTGTTTCTTTATAAATTATCACAGCAATCACCTTAATTAGTTTTTAAAAATATTATACTTTTATTTATTACACAAATCAAGGATTTAATTTTTTACATATTTTACTTGAAAACCATAGTAAAATATGGTATTATAATTTTCAATAAGGGAGTAGTCAACACATAACGTGTTACGAAGTTCAACATCATGGAATTTTTCCTGGCTTCGTATTAAATGACAAGACTTATCTGTGTTTGACGGATAAGTCTTTATTTTTTTAGTATATATTTATCCGCAAAATAAATACTATTTTTAAAAAGGAGTAAGTAAGAAAATGAAGTATTATCTTCAAAAAATCGAAGATGTTTTTAGTCACATCGGCAGTACCGTCGATGGTCTTTCTACATCTGAAGCAAATTCACGCCTTGAAAAGTACGGCAAAAACAAGCTTGACGAAGGCAAAAAGAAAACTATGTTCAAGCGTATACTTGAACAGCTTTCCGACCCAATGATTATCATTCTTATTATTGCTGCATTCATTTCAGCAATTACCGAATGGTTTGAAACCGGAAGTTTTCACTTTGTTTTCCCAACCGACACCGTAATCATTTTGGTGGTTGTTGTTATCAACACAGTTTTAGGTGTTGTGCAAGAAAGCAAAGCTGAAGCCGCCATTGAAGCCTTGCAAGAAATGAGCGCTGCCACATCAAAGGTTTTGCGTGACGGTAAAATTGTTTCTGTCAGAAGCGAAGACCTTGTTGTTGGTGATGTTGTTATTTTAGAAGCAGGTGACGCTGTTCCCGCCGACTGCCGCATCTTCGAATGTGCAAGTATGAAAATTGAAGAAGCAGCACTTACCGGTGAATCTGTTCCTGTTGATAAGCTTATCGCCGTTTTAAACGGCGGCGAAAAAGATGATGTTCCCCTTGGCGACCGCAAAAATATGGCTTATATGGGCTCTACAGTTGTTTACGGTCGTGGTAAAGCAGTTGTTGTTGCTACCGGTATGAACACCGAAATGGGCAAAATTGCAAATGCTATTGCTCAGGCAGAAGAAGGTCAAACACCCCTTCAAATTAAACTTTCACAGCTTTCAAAAATACTCACCTTCTTGGTGCTTGGCATTTGTGTTGTTTTGCTTGGCTTCCAGGTGATTACTGCAATACTCGGCACCGGTCTTACATTTACCGTTTTCCTTGAAAGCTTTATGGTTGCCGTATCCCTTGCAGTTGCCGCTATCCCCGAAGGCTTGGCTGCGGTTGTTACTATCGTTCTTTCGATTGGCGTTACCAATATGTCTAAGAAAAACGCAATTATCCGCAAGCTTACTGCTGTTGAAACACTTGGTTGCGCACAAATTATCTGCTCTGATAAAACAGGTACATTAACCCAAAACAAAATGACCGTTGTTGATCATTACGGCGATAACGAAGAATTAATTGCAAAAGCAATGGCACTTTGCTGTGACGCTGAAATTGATGCAGACGGTGTTGTTACGGGCGAACCTACCGAAGCGGCACTCGTTAACTATGCGCATACACTCGGCCTTAATAAAAACGACCTTGTGAAGACTGCTCCCCGTATCGGTGAAGCTCCCTTTGACTCGGGCAGAAAAATGATGTCTACCGTACACGAAACTGATGATGGTATCGTGCAATACACCAAGGGTGCGCCCGATGTTGTGCTTAATAAATGCGCTTACGCACTTATAAACGGCGAAGTTGTTCCCTTTACTGATGAAGTTAAAAATGCAGTATTGGCTGACAACAAGCGTATGGCTGACCAAGCACTTCGCGTACTTGCAATTGCTTTGAAAAAGTATGACACTGCCCCCGCCGACTTTGCACCTGATGCCCTTGAAAATGACCTTGTTTTCATTGGTCTTACCGGTATGATTGACCCTGCCCGTCCGGAAGTTAAATCCGCTATTGAAGAATGCCGCAGCGCAGGTATTACACCTATTATGATTACAGGTGACCATAAGGATACCGCTGTAGCAATAGCCCTTCAGCTTGGCATTATTGATGATCCTTCAGCCGCTATCACAGGTGCACAGCTTGATGAAATCAGCGACGAAGACTTTGCAGAGCGTGTTACCGAATTCCGCGTTTACGCCCGTGTTCAGCCTGAACACAAAACCCGCATTGTTAACGCTTGGCGTGCACGCGGTATGATTACCGCAATGACAGGCGACGGCGTTAACGACGCACCTTCTATCAAGAGTGCTGACATCGGCGTTGGCATGGGTATTACAGGTACCGATGTTACTAAAAATGTTGCCGATATGGTACTTGCTGATGATAACTTCGCTACCATCGTTTCGGCCGTTTCTGAAGGCAGAAGAATTTATGATAACATCCGTAAGGCTATTCAGTTCCTTTTAGGCTCTAACCTTTCAGAAGTGCTTTCAATCTTCACTGCAACAATCTTGGGCTTCACAATTTTAAAGCCTGTTCACCTGCTCTTTATCAACCTTGTAACCGACTCTATCCCCGCACTTGCTCTTGGTCTTGAAAGACCCGAAAGAAACATTATGAAACGCAAACCCAGAAGCAGCACCGAAGGTGTATTCGCAGGCGGTATGGCATTCGATGTTTTCTATCAAGGTGTACTCGTAACCCTTCTCACTCTTACAGCATTCTTTATTGGCGAATATCTTGAAACCGGCGTGTTCGATATCTTCCACCCCGTTGCAAGTGGCGAAGGTATGACAATGGCATTCTTAACCATGTCAATGTGCGAAATCTTCCATTCATTCAATATGCGTTCACAACGCGGCTCGGTTTTAGGTATGGCATTTGCACAAAACTCACATAACTGGGTACTCTACGGTGCAATGGTTGCATCATTGGCACTTACCACCGCAATTATTGAAATTCCCGTACTCGCTAATATGTTCGACTTTACACATCTCGACCTTAAGGCATACGCAATTTCAATTGCTTTGGCATTCTCGGTAATCCCGATTGTTGAAATCATTAAAGCCATTCAGCGTGCAATTGACAAAAAGAAAAACGCATAAATTATAAATCAAATTAAAAAGTACGGCAGCTTCCTAATGAAGTTTCTGCCGTACTTTTTTCTTTACAAAAAAACAATTTCTTCAAATTCTTTAAATTGCTGTGCTTTTGTGCCTTCGCTTATAAGATAATCAACATCTGAAATGTCACATTGCTTGTATGTAGCACAATCTCCAAACTTCGTGCTATCACATAAAAGTGCAATTTTCTTAGCGTTTTTAATCATAACATTGCGCACCGAAATTTCTTCGGGCGAACAATCTGTAACTATTCCATCATTCGATAATGCCTTAACCGAAAAAAATCCAATATCGGCATAAATTTTTCTAAAAGTATCTTCCGCGTCTGCGCCAATAAGACAATTACGATTTTCACTGCTTAAATAACCACCTGACGAAATCACTTTTACCATTGATTCAGATAGAAGCATCATAATTTCAATATTATTGGTTACCACCGTTAAAGAGCCGCGATTTTTAATTTCATTTGCAAGATAAAACGCGGTAGAAGATTGGTCTAAAAATATAACATCACCATCATTTATTAGCGTGGCTGCTTTTTGCGCAATTTCCCTTTTAGCGGAAATATTTTCACGGGTTCGCTGATTAAAGGTTACAATATTTGAAAAATTTGTCACCGCAGTTGCCCCACCATGACTGCGCTTAACAAAACCGCGTTGTTCCAGTGACTTTAAATCTCGTCTTATACTTGATTCGCTAGCAAATAGAGTTTCACAAAGTTCTTTAACCGTCACAAACCCTTCTGTCGCTTTCAAAATATTAATTATTTGCTGTTCACGCTCTCTGTTTAACATATTTTGCCCACCCTTTTGACCGTTTTTGACCGAATATTATAATAAATTTATATTATTTTCAATATTCATTCATATTTTAACAAAAATATTGATTTTTTCTGACGGAAATATTATAACGGATATAGAATTAAAAGTAAAGGTGAATTATAAAATGGATATAAATAAATTGCTCAAAGGCGTTAACTGTGATTGCGGCAAAAATCACACTTGCGATATTGAATATGTGTATATCGAAGAAAACGCTACCAAGCACCTAATCGAAATTTGCCACAATTATAAAAACATCTTGATCGTTGCCGACCAAAACACATTTGATGCCGCGGGTAAAATCACACTTGAAAATTTAACAGACAAAAATATTAAAAAAGTGATATTCGACGGCAAAAAAATTCTCATACCAAATGAATACGCCATAAAAACCGTTACAGATAATTTAGACGACACCCAAATTATAATCGGCATTGGTTCAGGAGTTATACAAGATCTTTGCAAATATGTATCACACTTTAATAATATTCCTTACATAATTGTTGCTACTGCGCCTTCGATGGATGGTTACGCTTCAAACGGCGCCGCAATGATAACCGAAGGCATGAAAAACACTTATGCCGCCGGTTTGCCACTTGCTATTATTGCCGATACCGAAGTCTTGGCAAACGCACCCATTGATATGATAAAAGCGGGATTTGGTGATATAATAGGTAAGTTTTCCGCTCTTAACGACTGGAAACTAAGTAACCTTATAAACAACGAATATTTTTGCGATTACATTTATAATCTCACTTATGAGCAAATTAAAATTACCCTTGATTTGGCAGATGGCATTTTAAAACGCGATAAAGAAAGCATCCAAGCATTAATGGAAGCATTGGTGGTTATCGGTATTTTAATGAGTTTTGCAGGTTCTTCCCGCCCCGCTTCGGGCAGTGAGCACCATCTTTCACACTTTTTCGAAATTACGGGAATTATTGATAACACCGATTACTTCCCACACGGTATTGATGTGGCTTATTCGACCGTTATAACTGCCCAAATACGCGAAAAACTTTTAAATCAAAACTTCCCTGATAAAATTTATCGCGAAGCAGACCTTTATAATAAAATCAACACCATTTATAAGCAAAGCGCTGATGGTTGCATTAAACTGCAGGAAAAAATGGGCAGATATGAAAACACAAAAATTTCAACCTATTTAAATAACGAAAATGAGATTAAAAAGATTTTAGCCGAAATGCCCACAGCATCAGAGATTATCAATATGCTTTCGTTTGCTGAACTTGATATTAATGAATTTTACTCGCTTTATGGCGAAGAAAAAATTAACAACGCAATTTTATATGCCAAAGATTTAAAGGATAGATACACCATGCTTTGGCTTAATTATGATTTATTTGGCGGTGATAAAAATGTATAGTAAAATTAAAGTTATTGCAATGGATTTAGATGGCACACTTACACAGCACAAGACACCTTTAAGTAAAGAACACCGTGAAATCCTTGAAGCACTTTCGAAAAAGTATAAACTTTTAATGGTTGGCGCAGGTCAGGTAATGCGAATTTTCAATCAGCTCGAGCAATTCCCAATTGACATCATAGGCAACTACGGTATGCAATACGGCACTTATAATCCTGAAACCCAAACCATAGATATTATAAAAGACGAAATTGCGACTTGTGACAAAGACGCAGTCACCCAAACAATCAATTCAATGCGCGAAAAATACGGTTTTACGGTATATCGCGGTGAAACAGTAGAATTTCACCCATCCGGCTGTGTTACCTTTCCTATTCTTGGCACAAAAGCCTTACAAGAAGATAAACTAGCCTTTGACCCCGACCGTACAAAACGCCGTAAAATTTATGATGAAGTGGTTAATGCTTTTAGTGATTACTGCGTGTTTGTGGGTGGCTCTTCTTCCTTCGATATGGCACCCAAACCCTTTAATAAATATTACGCGCTAGACCTTTACTGTAAAGAAAATAACCTTTCACACGATGAAGTTGTTTATATCGGGGACGATTATGGTCTTGGGGGTAATGATGAATCAGTTTATAAATCGGATTTTAACTATCTAACTATTGATAATTATCTAGATTTTCCAAATGTTGTAAAACCATTATTGTAATATAAAACGGAGATGCTAATCTTAGCATCTCCGTTTATTTATTGTGTCACCGTTTCAGGCGTTTTTACTTCAATTTCCCCACCTTCATATATAAGGCAAGCATCTATAAAATACGGGTTTTCAAAAGTTTTACCATCAATATCTGTATACGATTTCAAAACCGCCACGACATACTTTATACCACAGTTTTCGTGAACATTATAAGAAACGCTATCACCGAAAACTGCATCTTTCACAAAATCAGTTGTTGTATACTCTGCTAATGCAATATAATTTCCAATTGATGCATTGTCACCCGCTTCTTTAATTTTAACCGACTTGCCATTTTCATCAAAGCCGAAAAATCCAAGTGTTACACTAGAAATCTCTTTTTCTATAATATTTTTAAATGTAGCTTTTATAATATCAGGGGTGGCATCCTTGTCATCGCCCAACACAATATATTCGGCACTTAAAATCTGTACCGGAAGCTTTGAAAGTTTATCCAAAAGTGTCGTTTCATCCAAAACGGTTTTTTTAAGTTCGTTATCTGTAAGCACCTTAAAACTATCTTTCTGCTTATTGTATGGAATCATCATACTTTTACTGAATTTTTGCGAAACGAAAGCGTTTTTAAAGGTTTCGTAATATGGGTTTTCCCACACATCACCGTCATCTGTTTTAAAACTCACCACAATCGCTTTAAAGGTTTCGATATTATGGTTTGCGGTAAGATTAATACCCATACCCTTGCCATAATATCTACCACTTTCAATGGCTATTTTCTTATAAGCGACTCCCTTTATTTCGTAACCATTCTTATCTTCATTCGACTTGATTTTTACAGAATTTCCATTCTTATCCCATGCTACAAACGCCAACTGAATATCGGTTATTGTTTTGGCGGTTTTGTTTTGTATGGTTGCGGTTAACATATCGGGATAAAAGCGTTTATCCGCTGTGTTTCCTGTTTGTACCAAAAACTCGGTATCGACGACCGCGACGGGTTGTTTTTGTAAGAGTTTATCAAAATCATTTAAATTGATTTTTTCCTGTTTTTTCTGACAGCCCAAAACCACAAATGCAATCACCGCAGTTAGTAAAACTGCTATAACTTTTTTCATTCTAAAGTTCCTCATAATTTAAAACTTTTATAAATCTCACCATTTTCAAGGTTTTTCCACAAAAATTCATTGTTTTCATAAACCATAAAACTATGCGGAGAATTTTCTTTTGGAATAGAAACCGAACCGCAGTTCATATATATTTTACCATTAATATCTACAATTTCAGGCACATGGGTATGACCGCCAAGCAATATATCCCCCTTGTTCATTTGGGGTAGATTTTCCTTGCCGTAAATGTGACCGTGACTTAAATAAAATGTGCGTCCATCAACATTAAGGGTATTATAATCAGCCATTATTGGAAACTGCAAAACCATCTGGTCAACTTCAGCATCACAATTGCCGCGAACGCACAAAAGCATATCTTTAATTGGGTTAAGCATTGCAATAACTTCCTTGGGTGCATAACCCTTCGGCAAATCATTGCGCGGACCGTGATACAATATATCCCCAAGAATTAAAACCTTATCGGGGTTTTCTTTTTCAATTTGTTTTAAAAGCAGGTCGCAATAATATGCACTGCCGTGAATATCTGATGCTATTAAAAATTTCATTCCTTAACCAAGACCTTTTCTATTTTTCCAAAAATCATTTTGTGATAATCTTTTTCGTTATACCATTTTAGCGGCTCTTTATCAGTAAAACAGTTTTCATCCATTACCCCTACATACTGCTTTTTGCAAATGATAACCAGACGCGCCTTATCAAAATAAACTGTGTTATCCGCAAAAATAGGGGTAAGACCCGTCAATTCTGTTTTATCAACATCTCTGCCGCTCATTTTGCCGCAGATTTTATGAATATCCTTGTTTGAGCCATAAAAAGAAAGGGCATAATATTCACAGTCGTCAACAAACTGCATCGTGTATCTTTGGGGCCTGATAACTGCGACTGCAGTATCTGCTCCCCACATTTCGCCTAAAAATCCCCAAGATGCTGTCATCATATTATAACCATTCTTGTCACCCGCAGATATCAGCATCCATTCATTCGAAATCAAGTCAATTAAATTGCCCTTGATTTCTTTTGCACTAATTTCTTTAAACAAAATCATCACCCATTTCAGAATTATACATATTATACCGCAATCAAGACACTTTTGCAATATTTGACTTTGGCTATATAATATGATATTATAAATTTACAAATTTTAGGAGTGATTTCAAGTGAAAAATAACATACTTAAAAGTATTGTGAAATGGCTTATTTCGATTGTAATTATTGCCCTTTCATATTGGTTTGCGCTTCCACCAATCAACTGGCGCAGTCGCGAATTTTGGACATTTTTAGTTTGGTCAATTGTAGTTTGCGTGGTAATTAACGCATTTACTCAGGTTTTTGACTTTATCAAAGCAAATACCAATAAAAAAATTAAAATCGACACCAAAACCCATCTTAATTTGAGCGCATTGGGTACACCCATAAAAATTGCGGGTATTTCAATAGGTGCAATAATTGTTTTAAGTATTGTAGCAACAATAATCGGTGCTGAAATTTTCAATGCCAAGGCATACAATAATCTTATTAAAATCAGCGATGGTGATTTTACTCAAGATGTTGCCGAAATTAATATGGACCAAATTCCCATTGTTGACCGCGACACCGCTTCCCGCTTGGGCCAAAGAAAGCTTGGTGAAATGTCAGATTTAGTTTCACAGTTTGAAATTCAAAGTCTTTACACCCAGATTAACTATCACGGTAAACCCGTACGCGTAACACCGCTTCAATACGGCGATATTATTAAATGGCTAAATAACCAAAAAGATGGTATTCCCGCATATATTACAGTAGATATGACCACGCAGGAAACCACCCTTGTGCGTTTAGAAAAAGGCATTAAATATTCTGAAAGCGAATACTTTATGCGCGACCTTAACCGTGCCCTTCGCTTTAAATATCCCACCAAAATTTTTGGCGATATTTCATTTGAAATTGATGAAGATGGCACACCTTACTGGGTTGCATCTACCGTTGATTATAAAATCGGTATTTGGAACGGTCAGGATATTAACGGTGCAGTGCTTTTAAACGCTGTTACAGGTGAAAGCAAGTATTACAGCCTTAAAGATATTCCCACTTGGGTTGACCAGGTGTTTGAATCTGATATGGTTATACAACAGCTTATGTATAACGGTAAATATCGTTCAGGCTTCTGGAATTCAATTTTCGGTCAACGCGGTGTTTTACAGCCGACCGACGGTTATAACTATCTAGCAATTGATGATGATGTTTATTTATACACAGGTATGACATCTGTCACAAGCGATGAATCAAATGTTGGGTTTGTGCTTACCAATCTTCGCACTAAAGAAACCAAATTTTACGCAATTCCCGGTGCGGAAGAATATTCTGCAATGTCATCTGCCGAAGGTCAGGTGCAACATCTCAATTATACTTCAACCTTCCCCCTTCTTTTAAATGTTTCAAACCGTCCGACATATTTCGTATCGCTCAAGGATGCAGCAGGTCTTGTTAAAATGTACGCTTTTGTAGATGTTAATCAGTATCAGATAGTTGGTACAGGCAACAGCGTTGAAGCCGCACAAAGCGATTATATCTCCAAACTCAAAACCGAAAATGTAACCGACGACATTAAACCTGAAACCACCGAAGGTATAATCGAAAAAATAAGCTCTGCCGTAATTGACGGTAATACAATTTATTATCTAAAGCTTGAAAATGATGATAAGATATACACCGCAAAGGTGACTATATCTGACCGCCTACCTTTAACCGAGAAAGGCGAAAGCATTTCACTCACCCTTAACGGCACAACTATCACTAAAATCGAATTTAAATAAATTTAATTTATTACTCATTAACTTTTATAAGCAAAAAACACCCTTTCGGATGAAAGGGTGTTTTTTAATTGGTTAGTTATTGAGAACTAAAAATCACTTTAAGCTCTTTACATAATTTTCACTTTCAAATAATCATTAACAAAGCAGTTTTTGCCAACATAAACTTCGATTTCGCCCTTTTCGACGGTGTATTCACCGTTACTGAGATAGAAGCCAAGCTCTTTGTAGCCGAGTGTGAACTGCACTTTTGCGGTTTCCCCTGCCTTTATAAACGGCTTTTCGTAACCTTTAAGTTCACGAATGGGACGCATCATTGAGGCCACGCAGTCACGAATGTAAAGTTGTACAACTTCCTTACCGTCCATTTTGCCTGTGTTCTTTACATCAAGGGCTATAGTAAACTTTTCGCCCATTTTCAACTGTTCAAGTGAAAGTTCGGTTTTATCCACCTTAATATCAGAATACTCAAACTCGGTATAGCTTAAACCGTAACCAAACGGATAGTATGGTGTAGGCGCACCGTCAACATAAGACCAATACGGATTTTCATTGTAATAGCAGTTAACAGGACGACCGCTTGAAGTGACATTATAATACATCGGTATGTGCCCTGTTTTGCGTAAAAATGTTATTGGTGTGCGACCACAGGGGTTAAAGTCACCAAACAAAATATCGCAAACGGCATTTGCAGTTTCACTTCCGCTATGCCAAGCGTAAATTATTGCATCAAGCATATCGGCAACATTTTCCATGGCGCGCGGTCTTCCACAGAAAAACACACCGACAACCTTCTTGCCTGTCATTTTAGCACGACGGATAAGTTCAATTTGCGCTTCATCTAGTTCAATACTTGCAGTTGCACGATTTTCACCTGTGGTTAAATTACTTTCACCAAGTGCTAAAACAATAACTTGAGACCAAGCGGAAATTACATCAATATTTGTATAAATATCAGTTGGGTCTTCACTAACATTGAAACAACCGCCGTTTTGCGCTAACACATCACTCATTGCTTCATAAAGATTTTTTGTGTCATCAGCACTACCGTCAAGCGTCCAGCTACCAAGAAGGCTTCTGCGTTCTTTAAGGTAAGGACCTGCGGCGGCAACCGACATATTTTTCCCAAGCGGTAGCACACCGTCATTTTTAAGCAGAACCATACATTCACGCGCAAGTTCGCGAGCATCTTTAATGTGTTCTGTACGGTCAACCTTGCGCTTTTCGTAATAAGGGTTTTCAAAAAGTCCCTTTGCAAACTTAACACGCAAAATGTTTTTAACTGACCAATCTACAGTATCCATTGAAACCTTACCGTCCAAAACCAACTGTTCAAGGTTCTCGATATAACACGCATCACGCATATCCATATCAAGACCTGCATTAAGCGCTAGTTCTGCACAATCGGCACGGTCTGCGGCAACACCCTGTCGCTCGAGTTGCTTAACTGCTTCCCAGTCAGAAACAACAAAGCCCTGAAACCCTAGTTGACCGCGCAAAATATCATAAAGATACTTACGGCTTGAAGTCACCGGCTGACCGCTTATATCATTAAAGGACGACATAAATGTGCCAACCCCCGCATCAACTGCGGCGCGGAAAGCGGGTAAAATATAATTATAAAGTGTGTAATCAGAAATTTCGGTACGGTGATAATCTCTACCGCCTTCGCTAAAACCGTAACCGAGATAGTGCTTAGCACAAGCCACCATCGAAGTTTTAGAAGTTAAATCATCACCTTGAAAACCTTTAACCATTGCAGCAGCCAAACGCGCACCGACATAAGGGTCTTCACCGGGACCTTCAATTATGCGCCCCCAACGGGGATCGTGGCACAAATCCAACATGGGCGAAAATGTCCAATGAATACCATCAGCTGTACCTTCTTCGGCAACATTGCGATAACATTTTGTAACAAGTTCATCGTTAAAAGCTGCTGCTGTTGCAAGTGGAATAGGATAAACCGTTTCGTGTCCGTGAATAACATCACGGCCAAAAATCATCGGTATTCCCAAACGACTTTCTGTAACTGCAATTTTTTGAAGTTCATTATAAAGGTCGGTATCAACATGTCCTTGGGGGTCATTACCCGCTGTGGCACATTCCGCCAACAAAATTGAACCCACTTCGCCCCTACGGACCGCTTCTTTCATATCGATAAGCTCTTGCTCACTCATAGGACCAATAGGTTGATTAAGCTGACCGATTTTTTCACGAAGGGACATTTTTGCAATTAGTTCATCAATTTGTTTATCAAATTTTGTGTACATAAAGCACCCCTTAAAATTCTAGTTCTGTCACCGTTTTTTCACTAAAATCAACAGTTACAGTTTTTTGAATACCGTCTTTCGCAAAGACAAACTCAACAATACCTTCGCCCTGAACAAGCGCTTTTGTACCATTGATATTAACAACTTCACCATCTTCACTTAATGGCCATACAGCAAAGCCGTCTTTAATAACTGCCTTTGTCATAACACCAAACGGCAAAACAACTTCATAACGGTAATTATCAATCAAAAGTTCAGCCTTTCTAATACCTTCGCGACCGTTATACCAGTCAACCGCGATAAAGTAAATGTGCATACTGCCGTCTGCTTGTTTATACATAGCAGTACCAACATTATCATCTGTTTTTGCCCAAATCTTTTCGGTTTTGACAGTTTTTGAAATCTGAGTTTTAACAAGGTTTTCATAAATTTCTTTTACCGATGAATGTGCAGGGTAAACCTTTGTGTTGAAAAGAATAACTTCACCATCACCGATTTTGTATTTACAAATAAGCGGCAAACCGCTATCGGTAGTTTCAAGAATTTCATCACATTTTGCAAAGTTATTACAAACAGGCAACTCTATACCGTTTTTGGTGTCACTTACAAACTCTGCTTCAACGTTTGTAAACGAAAATTCGTGATTTTCGAAAGATAAATCAAAGTTTCTTATCTTTTCATAATCGGTGGTATTAGTTAAATGTGCACGGGTAAGAATAACCTTACCGCCCTGTTTAACATATTCAAAAAGTTTCTGTGCTTCGTCGGTTTCGCACATATTATAGCCCGCAAAAACAAGCAATTTATAGCCGTTTAAGGTTTCAATTTGGCTTTCCATAGGAATAACATCAGCATTACCATTAGGTGTGCCTGTGTAATAACCCATAGGCTCTTTCCAATCCCCTACACCATGGCGATATAACGCGTCTTGCGGACGGGAAAGCGGATAAACCGTTTGCAAAAGCTCACGCCAGCTGTCTTCAGCACAAGTCTGTGGAGTATTGTCCCAACCCCACATATTGTCACTGCCAAACATTAAAACACCGTCATGCTTACCGCTTACAAAAGCAAACGGAGTATAAAACTCACCCGAACGGGTATGTGTTTTAATGTACTTATAAAAATCCCGTTCTTGTTTTAAATGCTCTACACATTCTTCCTTAAATCTGTGGGGATGCAAGAAATATTCTTCCATTCGCCAAAGACCTTCTTCGGTGTTGATATCAGTAACACCAAGCATATAAGAAAGGTAAAGCGCCAAACGGTAACGGTCGTAGTGCTTTATATCTTTAAGCGGAGTTGAAGACCATTGAAGCGCGTGATGAACACCAAATTTTTTCATATCATTGGCTTTACAAAAACCGCGCATAAATGCCACAAGCAGTTCAAGAGAAGAATACATAGTTTCAGCGCCCACCCACTTATAACCTGCCGCTTTAAATGCTTTAAACATTACTGACGGGCCGGTATGTCGGGTTTCACCGCTTGAAATCGACTTCAGCTGATTAGCAGTATATTCTTCAGCCAACTTAACATCACGATGATAATTTTTATTTATATAACGGTACATTATTTCACCGTCGTGAATATAAGTCGTAGGCTTGTATTCGCAATTTGAATGTACAGGGTCTTCAGTATAAGCAATGTGGCATAAATCGTGCCATTGTTCTTCAGTCATATTTCCCCTGACAGCGCGTTGCCACCAATAGAAAATTGCACCGTCGGTTTCGTGATTTTGGCGTCCGAGATAGCCTTCACCCTTTAACAGTTCATCATCGGGTAATGCATTAAGGCCCGGAAGTTCGCGTCCGTCACACATAAGAACATACTGTATTCCCATTTCGTTTAGAACCTTTACAAAGGGTTTCCAACAGTCGGGATTTAAAATTCGGCTTCCCGCCCAACGGTAAACAGGGCGAATTGTTAAAAAGTTGCCGACATTGTTTGAAATATACCAAGCAAGATACTGCATCATATAATCAAGGTCTTGCCCGATATAAACCATATCGCCCGTACCTGTTATAACATCATCGTTTTCTTTTATAACAATTCGGTCAATTTTGCCAACCGCAACGGTTCCGTCGCAAATTATCTTAAATTCGGCATTACTGCAAGGATTTTTACAGTCAATTGCGATACCGTGATAACCAGCATCCGTAAAGAAATACTCACTTTGACCACTTAAATTTTCGTTTAAATATTCAATTTTTAATGACAAATCAGGTTTGTTAGTGTGAACTAAAACATACGCTTTGCCATTTGCGGTACCAACCGTAGAGTTACTGATAATGCTAACCAAATCGTCAGGTTGTTCAATAACGCCAAGCTCTTTAATAGTGTACGGGAGCGCATCGTGATAGCTTGAAATTAATTTAATTTCAAGCTTGTTTTTTTCTTTTAAATACTCTTTTGGTAAGTCAATTTCCCATTCACTGCAAGTATGACATCTTTCAAATACTTCATCGCAAAATACGGTTTCGCCATTTAGTTTAACTTCAAATTCGGGCCATTCCTTACGGCTTAAGAATTGTGCAGTCCATTCAAATTTTTCTTTACCAACAACACTGGGGGCAAATTGGGGCAAAAGGTTTTGACCTATTGCTGATAAAACAGGACGCTCAACCCAAATTTTGCCACTATATCCCCTGCCTTCAACAAAAACCCCTACATGAGCAGTATCAAGCGGAATTTCAATATCACTTACTAGTTTTTTCCAGTCATAAGTGCCTTCCGGCAAATCAATTATAACTGTTTTATCAGGTGCATTATGTATGCTGTGACGACTTACGCCCTGCTTTTTAAGGCGGACATCCACTCTCATTCTTAAAAAACCGTCAGCATTAATTTTTAAGTTTTCAGCCTTGACCGAAATACCGGTTTGCCAATTTGTAGGTAAATTTGCCATTTCAAGATATGAAAGCACAGGCTTCCACATAACCTTTTTGTAAACGCGCTTTATATAATTTTCAGCCTTTTTGCAAGACAAATTAAGACAAAAGGCATCTTGATTTGCATTTTCGCTGTCAAGAGCATCAGTCAAAAGACGATAAAGCGTAGGTGTATCAGGCTCGTTTTTCCATAAATAATATGTTGCAGTTTCCCCCACAACAAATAAGCGGTATTTTTTATCCGCCTTTATGTCTGCTAAAAAGTCAAATTCAGCAGTTTTTCCGGGGCGAACCGTGACACCATTTTCATAATCTTCAAAAAAACCAATATATCTTTCAAAGCTCATATTACGCACATCCTTTGTGTGTTTATGGCTTAATTATAAAGTATTTATAATTAAACTGCAATACTAAATAATTGAAGATTTTTGCCATCTTAAAAGCAAAAATCTCTCAAATTGTGTTTGTTTAAAACATAATTCGAGAGATTAAAATACAATTATACTTTTGTTTGCCATTCATTTTCTTTAAAACCAATAAGCACAAAATTGTCACCTATAAGCAAAGGGCGTTTGACAAGCATACCATCGGTTGAAAGAAGTTTAAGCATATCTTCTTCATTCATTTCAGGTAATTTGTTTTTAAGGTCTAACGATTTATACAACAGACCGCTTGTGTTAAAAAACTTCTTTAGTGGCAAACCGCTTTTGTTATACCAAGCAGTCAGTTCTTCAAAAGTTGGATTATCAAGCTTAATATCACGCAATTCATACTGAATACCATTATCATCTAACCACTTTTTTGCCTTTTGACAGGTAGTACATTTGGGGTAACAAATAAATTTTAACATAAAATCACCTATTCACACACTTCAATATAAAAACTAACAGGCCTAAAACCGTCATTACAAGATATCATTGCCGATTTTGGATTTTTCATCCACCCGTCATAAAAATCTCCGCCACCCGCGGAAAGTTCTTTAACAAATGGCGAAACACTTTCCCACGCATTATTACAAAAGCCATCGGGTTTTTCACCATAAGAATAAAACACCATACCCACTTCCATATCACAAGGGTTTTCTAATGGGTTTTCAAATTTTTCAATTAAATCATCGTACCGTGATTTCCGCATAACTGTTATTTTTATATTCACGACCCAACACTCCTTAATTAAAATAATTATAAAATATTTGATTGAAAACTGCAATACAAAAAATGTAATAAAACTCAAAACTCGGCTAATTTTTAAAAAACATTCCACATCGCGTCATATTGACAAAACGATTCAGTTACTATATAATTCTTATGTGTGAATTTAAAAATTTGAAAGGGTTCCTTATGAAATATATAGATGAAAAATTCAAGGAAATTAGTCCCCAAAAAACTGTAGAAAATATTAAAAACATTCTGCATTCAGTTGGCATAAACGTTTCAGAATTCTGGAACGACTCTGGCATAGAAAATTGCCATAGTTTAACAATCTCTTCCGAAAAAGGGTTTCCGTCTTCAAACGGAAAAGGAATTTCCAAAGACTTTGCACAAGCTAGTGCATATGGTGAATTTATAGAAAGATTACAAAGTGGTTTGTTTTTCTATAAATATCAATCATTTGAATGTGATCCACAGGTTAATTTACAATGCTATGCTCCCGATGCCAAATATTTCACCAAAGAAGAACTTTCTCAAAATGAAACTTGGATAGATTATATCGTTAATAACTACGATGGCTTAACCAAAGATTCGCTTCTAAAACAATTTGAAATGTATGCTCATACTAACGACGGTAAAATATTATGCATCCCTTTCTACAACTTGTTTGAAAATAAATATGCCTATCTTCCCGCAGGATTTATTGAACATATGTATTCTGCCAATGGTTGCTGCGCAGGTAATACTAAAGAAGAAGCTTTAGTTCACGCGTTCGCCGAAATTATGGAAAGAAAGGCGAGTATTCTGGCAATAACAAGTGGAACTCCGTTCCCCGAAATTCCCGATGATGTGTTACAAGGTTTCCCGAAAGTTTCAGAAATTTTAAAGCGTCTTCGCGAAACAGGTCAACTTGATGTTAAAATATTCGATTGCTCTATCGGTAACGGTTTTCCTGTTATAAGCACTAGAATTATAAACAAAAACACCCATGGCTATGTTACAAATTTTGCTGCGGATCCGATTCTTGAAATCGCAATTCAGCGTACTTTAACAGAAATTTTCCAAGCACGAAATATTAATTCAATTGCCACCGATATTAAGAAGCCTATTTTGGGTAACTTAACCGATATGCGTACCGCAACAAATGTCTTAAACCAACTTGAAACCGGTAACGGATATTTTATTTGCGACTATTTTGCTGAAGAAATTACTTGTGATAAAAAGGCCACCAATTTCGAAGATAACAGTAATCTTTCAAATTCTGAACTATTAACTAAAACTTTATCAATTTATAAGCAATTAGATAAACCTGTATTAATAAGAAATTATAATTTTCTTGGTTTTCCGTGCTATAAGGTCATCGTTCCGGGCTTTTCGGAATCACGCGGTATCAAACTCGCCGAACCGATTCAAGAATATGCCGTTGGCGATATGGTAAGTAAAATTTTCAGATATCCACAAAAGTTTGATATATCCGACTTTAACATGGTGTTTGTATTTAGGAAAATGCTTACAAACTCTTTAAGCCGACAAAACAACTTTGCATTTTTAGCAGGTCTCCCACTAGAAAGAGCTGCCAGTGATTTGCTCATCAATGCGACTCTCGCATACTGTGCATATAAGCTTAATAATCAAAAGGAAGTTCTGGCTAACTTAGACGCACTTTGCCGTAAAACAACCATTTCTTCAGATGATAAGTATTATTTTGAATGTGTAAAACAATTTTATAATCTTAAATATTCAAATGTTGATGAAGAAAAAGTCTTTTGTATTCTTTATAAATTCCATCACAAGCAATATGTTGACAAACTGAAAGCAAATCTTAAGTACGAAACACCATTCGATCCGTATTTGCTAAAATGCGATACTGAAAATTGTGAGAATTGCAGATATAAAAATCAATGTCATTATATTGATGCTAAAATTTTAATAGGCAATGTTGGCAAAATATATAATCAATTTACCGATGGACAAAATCTCGAGAACTTTGTAAAAAATCTACCATTGTAAATACTCCCAATATTATATATTGTACATGTTGCAAAAACACAAAAAGGACTATGACACCAAAAATGTCATAGTCCTTTTTCATTTATCAAAAATCGGTTTTTACAGCATTTTCTTAATCAAGGGGTTTCATTGTGGGACACTTTTGGAATACCTTCGAATAAGCTAACATATGCTCACGAAAGTTCACTTTTCATAAAGCTTAGAAAAAATATAGTTCACAAAAGTTCACGTATATTCACGCCATGAAATAAAAATTGGTTTAAGGTGTGGTTTAAATCGACTTACGCCACAGTTTTTATAGAATCACAATGAAACCAATTTAATGCCGCACTTAGAGGTAACGACATGGATGGATTAATAGTTAAATACCAGCTTGAAAACACTTAGCGACATAATCTTAATATGTATTTAAGCATTTGTATTGATGTTGCATCCGAGCAACTGGGAACGCCAAGCAATGAAGTCCGTAAAGAATTTTAAACCGTGCTACAAAAGTTTTGCAATTTAACCGAAAAAGAAATATCTTCTATAACAAATATATTGTCAGTATTTTTCTCTCCGTTACTTGCTGTATATTATGAAGAAAATATACACATTCTTCAAGTCAAAACTAAATTCATTTATTAAGGAAACACAACTTTAACTTAATTTAGTGCACATAAAATTAAAGCCCCGAAATAATCATGACTATCCCTGGTGTTGCTTTGTTTCTGTGTATTCCTGTGCTTTGCTGTGTTATATTCAAAACGCCGACTGCAACTTTGTAAGCAGTCTGACGGCGAACACGAGTTCGCCGCCTTTAAAATTTAAAAATTCACAACAATATCGGTTTCATCGGTCAGCATTGATACAGGTATGCGATAACCATCAAGAGTCTTGTCGTTGACGGTACAAACAGCACCCTTACCCCTTGTTTCGTCGGGATTGTTGACTGTGATATGCAATCTCTTACCGCGGAAGGTTTTATCAATCTTAATGCTCTTCCATTCGGACGGAAGTGCGGGACAAATATCGATATAATCAATTCCCGGGCGCATTCCGCAAATACCCTCAACACAACCAACCATAACGGTAGATGCTGTACCGGTAAGCCAGTGAACGTGTGACCTACCTGCAAAAGGTGAGCCTTTGCTTTCGGTAAACTGGCCGTGAATGTATGGCTCAAGCACACGGATTTCTGCCTTGTCATTCATATAAGCAGGTGAAGATTCGCAGAAATATTCATATGCACGATCTCCGTGGCCCATTAGTGATTCGGCAAGTATAAGCCAGCCCTGCGGCTGTGAGAAAATACCGCCGTTTTCCTTTGTGTATGGGTTAAAGAGCGCCATTAAGGCACCGCTGAAGAAATGCTTTTCATAAGGCGGATACAGAAGCGATACACCGTAAGGAGTGTTGAGAATTTCGTGCACCTTCTCAAGCGATATTTCTGCCTGTTCCTTTGTTGAAATGCCCGAAATCACACCCCAAGACTGCGGATTAAGCCACATGCTAGCCTCAATATCGGTGCGAGCGCCAACAGGCACGCCATCCTCACGGATACCTCTTATAAAGCGGTCCTCGTTCCAGCAGTTTTTCTGAATATTATCATAAAGCTCGCTTGCTTTTGCGCTTAAGAAATCAAAGTAGTCCGTATCCTTCTTATATTCGGCAAAGCCCTTGAGAATATTCATTGCCATATAAAGCTGCATTGCAACGAAGGTTGATTCGCCATTCTCGCCCATTCTGAGGCAGTCGTTCCAGTCGGCATAAAGGCCTGCGGGCATATTGTGAGCAGCAAGATGATTTAAGCTGAAATCAATAGCTCGTTTTAGGTGCTCATAAACCGTTCCCTCTTCCTTGTTTGCAAAGGGAATAACCTCGTCAAGATAGTCGGTATTACCTGTTTCTGCGATGTATTTATAAACCGTCGGGAAAAGCCACATCGCATCGTCCGCGCGGTAGTGCGGATGACCGGTTTCCTTAACATAAGATGCATCGTCGGGTGTATCCTCGTGACCTGCGTTATGGGTGTATTTAACAAGCGGTAGACCTGCACCGTTATTGACCTGTGCAGACAGCATAAACGTGAGCAAGGTTCTTGCTCTCTCGGGGTCAAGGTGGATAATACCCTGAATATCCTGAACGGTATCACGGTAGCCGTAGCCGTTGCGCTGGCCACAGTATATAAGCGATGCTGCACGCGACCAAACGAATGTTATAAAGCACTGAAAAGCATTCCAGGTGTTGAGCATTGCGTTAAACTTCTCATCAGGGGTTTCAACATGGAAATTATCCAACTTTTCGTGCCAATATTTTTTAAGCTCTGCAACCTCGCGCTCGACAACCGAAACGTCCTTGTATGAATTCAAAATCTCGGCTGCCTCATCACGATTTTTTTGACCAAGTGCAAACACAAACTCGCGGCTCTCACCCGGAGCAAGGGTGATAACAGTATGAAGAGCTCCACAAGGATTGGTGTTATAGCACATTGTGCCTGAGCACTTGCCGTTTTGAACAGCTGCAGGCTTACCGTAACCATTGTATAGTCCTAAGAAGGCCTTTTTGTCACCGTCACAGCTGACAACAGGTGCACCCCCAAGACCGAAGAAACGATAATTTGCAATACTGCCGTTCAAAACTTCAACACAGTTTTCGTTAGAAACCATTGTAATACGGTTGCTATCAAAATAGGTTTTGGGAATAAACTGCGAATACTGCAGGTTAACCTGATCGGTTTCATAATCGCTTTCGGTTGTAAACTCGCAATAACCAAATACGGAAAGTTTTCTTTCGGTACTGCCGTTATTTTGTAGACGAACGCGCCAAATCTCATAGGTCTTGCCCATCGGCACGTAATATAAAACCTTTGACGTAATATCGCGGTAATCTGCCGTGATTTCGGTGTAAGCGGTTCCGTGGCGGCATTCGTTTTTATATGTATCCAGCGGTTTTCCGACAGGTTGCCAAGAAGCAGACCAAAAATCGCCGTCCTGCTCATCACGAATATAAACGTACCTGCCCGGATCGTCCGCGTCGTTAAAATGGTAACGCAGAATTCTCCCCTTTGCCCCACTCTTTTCAAAGCTATAACCGCCCGCATTATTGGAAACAATAGCACCATATGCAGGGTCACCAAGGTAGTTTACCCAAGGGCCCGGGGTTGCAGGATTGGTGATGACATATTCACGATTTTTTTCATCAAAATAACCATATTGCATAATTACTTTTCCTTCGCTTAAAATTATTTGACTAAAGGTTTTTACACCGTCCCAATTATACCACGCGAAAATTATAATTACAATATTGCCTTATTTGCATTTTCTCGTTTTTTTATTGCATTTTCAACGGTTTGCATTGAAATGCGTATATATTTATGGTAAAATAAATGCAAACTAAAAAAAGGGGAAAAAGAAATGGATTTTGAAAAATATATAGGTGGAATGGCGCTTAGAGATAAGGTAGCACATCTTTTGTGCCCTGGTATTCGCTCCGTTTACCTCGAGAACTCTGACAGACGGGAATATTGCGATTATATTTTTTCGGATAAAACCATAAAACCCGGTATTATCTTTATGTTCCCCTCAGAAGGCGAAGAAATTTCAAAAACTATTGTTTCTTTGGAGGAGCGCTTTGGATTTCCCTTGCTTGTCGCTATGGATTTTGAGTTAGACCCTTCTATTATAGGTGGAACGAGAATTGCATCCGGTATGGCAATTTCGGCTACTAATGATACAACACTTGCATATACAGCAGGCGAAAGCTGTGCAATCGAGGGCGGACAATACGGTGCAAATTACGCCTTTGGCCCCGTTTTAGACCTCAATAAAAACCGCAGCAACCCTATTACAAACACCCGCTCGTGGGGAGATAATCCTGAGCAAACAATTCCGATGCTTACAAGCTTTGTAAAAGGTGTGCAGGATAACGGTATGATTGCTACGGGCAAACATTTTCCGGGTGACGGTATGGATGACCGTGACCAGCACCTTTGCACAAGTGTTAACAACCTTTCTAAGGAAGAATGGATGGAAAGCTACGGAAAGGTCTGGAAAAGTCTTATTGATAGCGGAATAAAGTCTATAATGCCGGGCCATATTGCGCTTCCTTCTTTTGAAGAAGACGGCGAAATTCGACCCACTACATTAAGCAAAAGCATCTTAACCGGACTTTTAAGAGAAAAATTAGGCTTTGAAGGACTTATTATGAGTGATGCACTTAATATGGGCGGTATTTTGGGCGTTGCTGATGTTGAAGAATGCATAGTCGGTGCTGTAGAAGCAGGTGCCGATTCATTATTGTTTGTAAATTTCTTGGAAGAAATGCCTAAAATTGTCGATATGCTTGAAAATGCCGTAAAGTCGGGACGCTTGACCGAAAAGCGGATTGACGAATCTATTTACAGAATTTGGAAAGCTAAAAAAGAATTAGGTCTTTTTGATGAGCACAAGAGAATCGCTCCAACTGAAGAACAGCTCAAAAAATACAAAGAGGCTTCCGAAGAAATTTGCAAAAAATCCATTACGGTATTTAGAAATAAAAAAGGCGTACTTCCACTTGATAAGAACAAGATAAATAAGGTTATAAGCGTTGATATTTCGAACTGGAGCAGCTTTGAAAACCCATTGGATATTGAACTTGAAAAGAATGGTATCGAAGTTTTAAAATACGGTGATCATACCGAAAACGGATTCTTTAAGTGGATAGATGCGCCTAAGGCTGATGCAATAATCCTTAACTTCCATTACAGCCCACAATGGGCAACGAGCAGTATTCGTCCGCAGGGCGAAAAGCTTCAAAAAGTATATGAATATATCTTCAAGCTCGATATACCCACCATAGTTATAGCTCACGGAAGTCCGTATATCGGTTACGAATTCCCGCATGCTAAAACAGTGATAAATACATATACACTAATTGAAGCGGATGCAAAGCCACTTTACAATGTTATTTTCGGCGAGCAGGAAGCTTATGGCATATCTCCCGTTAAAATTGATTAAAAAACCGTTTATAAATAAAAAACACAAGCACACAAACGAAAATCCGCTCTCGAAGGAGGGCGGATTTTTTGTATTATTGTATAACAAAAACAACGTGTACTAAGCAGGTGGTTCAAATATTACAGTTAAGTTGCCCAGACAATTGGGGCAATTCAAGTGTCTGTGGTTTTTAAACTATACAATAAATTTACTATATCATAAGTTTATAGTGTTTTATTTATCTTCAACTCAATTTATATAAAACTTGATACCCTTCTACTTGATTACGCAATTTTCCAAGGTTTTGACCTTGGTCACCAATAGCTGTATAATTATTTCCTAATTTCGATTTTATATAACTCATTGATAATGGGGCCGAAGTCGAAAGGGGTGGTGGGTTTTCATTAAAAATATTGCGGTATATCGCATAAGCGCCCACATAACCCGCTAGTGGTTTACTATGTTGCGGACCGTCATCTATGCAAAAATCATAATAATCCACACCCGAATTAATAAGTCTATCCACTTCATCCTTCCAATTAAGCATTATATCTCTTGGATAACCATTTTTAGCAGAGTTAATTACCGCCATTACTTCGTTATGTGCAGGAAACATTACCGGATAAGTTCCCGATACAATACATGCATTTTTAATCACTTGAAAGCTACTTACATCAAAGTCATTATAAAACCCGCACATAAATACATAACTATAATCGCCATTATAGATGGATTCAAGTACATTTTCCCTTTCTATAAAGGTTGTAGCGGATGCATTACCATACGAAATCGCATCAACAGTATAACCCTTATGCCCTTGTGATAACATATCCGTTAAAAAACCACCTATTTGCGAAGTGCCAATAAAACTGTTACCCAAAAGCAAAATTTGTTTAGACGTGTTTGTAGGAAGGTTTGAACTATAACTTGAAATAGCAAATGCACTTTTTGAAATAGTACGTGCCGCTTTTTTATCAAGCTCATTATAATTAATCAGTATGTGAACCGGATTGGTATCATCAATTGGCTCACAAAGCATTCTGAAATATCTGTAAATAACATCCTTATTGTTTTCTATATTCCAGTTGATTTGCCAATCAATATTTATATTATTCAGTGGTTCGTTTAAATTTTGTGGTTCAAAATAATCAACCGGTTTCGTTAATGGCTTAGTAGAAATCACACCGATTATTTTGTTTTTATATTTAATATTGAGTGTGCTATCATTTTTTCGAGATATAACCCAATCGGCCGGAATATCAAATTGCAAAAAAGCATCAATCTTTTGTAGTCTTAACCTGATTGACTGCCAATTATCATTTGAAATTGCTCTGCAATTTATGGCATCATAATCAGGTGAGGTTCTTGTAGAATTGTTCGAATTATAAGAACTATTATTTGCTTTATTGTCATCCTGATTTGTATTTGTTTCAATACGGTTTGTTATAGTGGAAACTACATCGGACGGAATGCTATTATCATTGATAACATTACTGCGGCATCCACAAAAACACAATGCAAGCAGCAATAAAACCGCCAATATTTTTTTCATAAAAACACCTCTTATTAAAAACTTGTTATCTGTGACGTATCTATAATACAATCACAAATAACAAGTTTTTGTCTTTAATTATGCAATTCAAAGGTCTAAAAAGTCTTTTCTGTATTCAAGGCCGAAAGCATCGGCAACGGCTTTGAGTTCTTCATCACGGATAGTGTTGATGTGCGGAAGATGTGCGATAGACATATAAAGCTGTGCAGCCTTTTCAACTGTTTCAATAAGACCAAATGTTTCGTCCATATCCTTGCCTGCACCGTAGATACCGTGAAGACCCCAAACAACCAAACGATAATCTTCCATCTTTTTAGCAGTAGCAACACCAATTTCGTTATTGCCGCAAACCATCCAAGGAAGAACACCAATACCGTCGGGGAAAACAACTATACATTCAGTACACATTTCCCAAATGGTGTGGGTAAACTTTTTATCATCAAGCTCGTGAATATGGGTCATTGCAAGGGTTGCTGTGGGGTGTGTATGCATTACAACGCGGTGGTTGGGGTCTTTCTTAAGACGGGTCATATGACTCATAAGATGTGCGGGAAGTTCGCTTGTGAATTTACCGCCATCTTTATAACCCCACAAAAGTTCGGCAGTTGTGCCGTCTTTTGCAATACGGATAATACCAAGATTGGTTTCAGGGTCGAATTCAACATTCTTAAAATATTTACCGGTGCCTGTTACAATAAAAATTTTACCGATAAGGTCGGTTGCATCAAATCCGGTGGGAATGGTGCGAATAACATTGTTAAGGTCAAGATATTCAGCAACCTGTTCAGTTTCAAGCATATAGCTA
>JAZKXN010000109.1:0-10338 GCA_045611605.1 Acutalibacteraceae bacterium | reverse complement strand
ATTTTTATCAATTTCAATAGTTTGGGGTGTAACAATACAGTCAAAAGCTAATATATTAACACCCTTGTTTTCAGCATTTCTGAGCGCATCTCCAAAAGCTTTATGTGTAATGTCATTAGGCTTAAAAAGTTTAACACCTTTCATCTGAATAACAAACAGTATATATGCCTCATACCCGTCTTTAATAGCGGATACCAACTCACTTATATGCTTTATTCCCCTCTCGGTAGGAGCATCAGGGAAACTCGCCACTCCATCATTTTCAAGGGTTACACCTTTAACTTCTAAAAAGGCTTTTTTGTTTTTATCCTCTATATAAAAATCAAAGCGTGAATTTTTGTATTTGACCTCGCGGCGTATAGCGGCTTGCGGCGAAAACAGTTTCCCTTTTTTAAGCCATTCTTCTGCCACGTCATTTACAACCTGTGAATCCATATTTATAATAAGCGGTTCTTTCCCCTGTCTTAACTTTTCCACACAAACAAGGTCATACTTTGTTTTTCTTAAAGGGTTGCTGCTTTCTTCAAGCCAGACTCTACTGTTTTTAATTAACAGTTCCTTGCATCTGCCTGTGTTTTTAACATGAACTGTATGTGTTTCATTATCAATTTGAACCTCTGCTATAAATCTGTTGGGGCGGTTTAAAAATACCGCTTCTTTAATATTGCTATATTTCAAAAAATCACTCTTTTAATATTTTTTCTTATTTTAACATGCTTCTTTGTTTTCATCAAGCAAATAAAAAGGCGAGCTTGTGCCCGCCTTTAAAGTTAAGTCTATTTTCTTGCCACACCTGTATCATAAGCAGTTTTGATAACCGCCTTTGCCACAACATCCGCAACTCGCTTATCAAGAGCGGGTGCAATAATGTTTTCGGGTGTGATTTCTTCATCAGGAATGAGGGAAGCCAAGGCATAGGAAGTGGCAACCTTCATTTCCTCATTTATACAGGAAGCTCTGCATTCGAGAGCGCCCTTAAATATTCCGGGGAATGCCAAAACATTATTTATCTGGTTCGCAAAGTCAGAACGTCCTGTTCCTACAACCTTTGCTCCTGCTTTCAATGCTACATCAGGCATAATTTCAGGAGTGGGGTTTGCCATGGGGAACATTACAGGGTCAGTTGCCATACTCTTAACCATTTCTTCTGTAACTATATTGGGGGCCGATACACCGATAAATACATCTGCGCCCTTCATAGCGTCGGCTAAAGTGCCCTTTAAATGCTGACGGTTGGTAAGTAAAGAAATTTCCTTATGAGCGTCGTTAAGGTTTTCGTCTCCTTCACAGATAATACCAAAACGGTCAACCATGGTAATATTTTTTACACCCATATTAAGAAGATGCTTACAAATGGCAATACCTGCAGAACCTGCACCGTTTATAACAAGTTTTATTTCCTCAATATTCTTCTTAACAACCTTAAGCGCATTAATAAGAGCCGCCGCAACAACTATTGCAGTGCCGTGCTGGTCGTCGTGAAAAATCGGAATATCGCAAATTTCTTTAAGTTTTTTCTCAATTTCAAAACAACGGGGAGCCGAAATATCTTCAAGATTAATTCCACCGAAAGAACCTGAAATTAAATATATGGTACGAACAATTTCATCAACATCTTTTGAACGAACGCAAATTGGGAATGCATCAACACCGGCAAACTCCTTAAAAAGAGCGCACTTACCTTCCATAACAGGCATACCTGCCTCAGGTCCTATATCGCCAAGACCTAAAACGGCCGTACCGTCGGTAATAACAGCAACTAAATTTGAACGGCGGGTAAGTTCAAAGGATTTATTGTAATCCTTCTGAATTTCAAGACAGGGTTCAGCAACACCGGGGGTATAGGCTAAAGAAAGGTCCATTCTGTCATTAACAGAAACTCTCGAAACAACCTCTATTTTTCCGCCCCATTCATAATGCTTTTTAAGCGATTCTTGTCTTATATCCATAATTAGTCCTCCCAAGGAAATTTGTACTGTGTAAGGCCCAATTCATCGCGGACAGCCATAATTTCCTGCTGAACCGATTCATTTATCGGCACGCCGTCCTTACGGGCAAGACCGATTTCATACTCTTTTTCACCTGCGGTATAAATTCTGTCTTCACCGGGCGCTTTCTTTGAAGCACGCATACTGCGGGTAATTTCACCGGCTTTTCTACGGGCAATATCTTCACCCATAAAGTGATCAGTATCAATAGCAATAAAGAAGTGACCTAATTGATAGGGACGGATATTACCGTTTTCATCCTTACCGTCAAGTGCTTTACCGTAAGCACCGTCCTGCAAAATAGAGGACATAAACTCAACAGCCAATGCAAAACCGTAACCTTTGTAACCGCCCAGTTCTTCACCTATACCACCTAAAGTGGTAAGTGCGGCAGTGCCGTTTCTTATCTTTTTAAGAGCAACACCTGCATCACCTTCGACAGCAGAACCGTCGCTGTCAATTATAGTTCCGGGGTGAACATCTTCACCTATTCTCTCATAATACTCAATCTTTCCGTTCTGAGTAATAGAGGTCGCACAGTCAAAGTTAAAATCAAATGCTTCATCTGTAGGAATACCTATTGTAAAAGGGTTGGTTCCGAACATACCCTCAACACCTAAGGTAGGTGCTACAGAGGGACGGGCGTTTGTGCCGGTCATACCTATGCATCCGGCTTTAGTTGCCATGGTTGTATAATAACCTGCAATACCGTAATGACAGGAGTTTCTGACAACAACCATACCCATACCGTATTCCTTAGCCTTGGCAATAGCCATACTCATTGCCTTGTGGCCTATAACCTGACCCATACCGTGATGACCGTCAATAACAGCGGTGGTGGGGGTCTCCTTTATAATTTCAATTTCGGTAACAGCATTCTGAATACCAGCCTTAATTCTGTCAAGATAAACAGGCTTAAAACGGTTTACGCCGTGTGATTCAATACCACGCTTGTCTGATTCCAAAAGAACATCTGCGCAAATTTCGGCATCTGCTCTGGGGATACCGTAACCTACGAATGCATCAATTACGAAATCGGTTATTGTTTTCCAATCTACTATGTTTGTTTTTGCCATTTTTATTACTCCTTAAAACAATTCTCAGAAAAAAAGAGTACACTAATCCCGTTAAGAATTAATGTACTCTAAATCTCTCTAGGAGTATTATAACATATTATAAAATTTTTTCAATACCTTTTTACTAAATATACCAAAGTTCTTTTTTGCCCGTTGATACTGCCAATGCACCACCTGATAATGCCGCAGTAACTTCACCCTTTGTTTCCAAAAGGCCACCTGCAATTACGGGTATTTCATCATTTGCAAAGCGTCTTATAACCTTTTCAATAACACCTGGCATAATTTCAACAAAATCAGGTTTAGCAGAAACAATCATTTCCTTAATACTGTCAAGACCTTGGCTGTCAAGCGCAAAATAACGCTGTACTGCAAGCATACCGATTTCTTTGGCATTTTTGATGAGTGATGCGCGTGTAGAAATTATACCGTCCGCACCCAAATTATAAAGATATTGCACACCGCATTTATCCTTGCCAATGCCCTTCATTAGGTCGATATGTATAAACAAACTCTTGCCGTTTTTATGGGCTTCGGTGATTTTTTCACCCACTGTCATAACATCGCCTTCAAGAAGAAAAATTATCTCCACGGGTGACTCTAACGCATCGCTAAACTTGTCTTCATGGACAGCAGCAATTATCGGACAAACTTCTAGTTTTTCAACAACACTTACAAAATACACAAATCATCACTTCCACTATAAGTTTATCATCTAAAGACTACTCTGTCAAGAAACTAGCAATCTTATTAAAGCACTCTTCCGCAGTTTTATAAACGGCACAAACTTCATCATTTTTAAAAGTATTAAGGTGTTTTTTATTTGGCAATCCCCACACATCAAAAATGCGCGGACCGTACCAAGTGCCATATTCGGTTTTGCAAAAAACACCCTTTAAAACAGAAAGTGCGGCTCTTTTTGGCTTCATAAATACAACCTTCATCGGGTGTTTTATAACCGCAAAAATCATTTTTGGATAATGCGCGGTAATATTTGTAAAGGTAATACCCGGGTGTGTAATCGAAAAGGTTACATTCTTTTCATTTTCAAACAGTTTATAAAATGACAACATCAAATATCGCTTTGCATTACCATAAACCTTACTTGCGGCTTTAATATTGCGAAAATCAATATTTTCAGGGTCGGTTTTAGAATAATTGTGAGCAATACTTCCAACCGCCACTACCCTGCCGCCTTTTTGCGATAAATACGGCAAAAGCGTTTTAGTCATATAATATGGCGACAAAAAATTAATCATAAAAACATTATCAAAACCACAATCGGTTATATACCGCGGTATGCTGTAAGCACCTGCGTTATGTATTATCACATCGGGACAGTTATCTTTAAGAATATCGGTAGCCGCCTTCACCGATTTTATATCACTTAAATCAAGCGGAATATATTGAATTTTAATATCTTTAAATTCATTTTTTAAAGCAATTATTTGCTCGTTGGTTTTGGTTTTACTTCTATTCAATAAAATGAGATTTGCACCAAGCATCGCCAAATGACGGCAAAGCCAAACACCAATACCGCCCGTACTTCCCGTGACCGCTACCGTTTTACCGCCAAGATTTTCGGTATTATTTAAAAACCATTTTTTATAATTCACGCTTTTACACCACTTCAATCTGGCACATTTGCATTGTGGTTAAAGCGGCATTATGGCTTTCAACCGTTACCCCGGCACAACAACTTTTATCAACAATAATATTTTTGTCGTAAAAATTCGCCTTTAAAATAAGGGCATTTGAAACCACGCAAATATCGGTGCAAAGACCGATTAAAGTAATATCAAAATCACTGTCCCCTGCTGATTTTTTAATAAGTTCAGGAAGTTCTACAGAGCCGAAAGTCAGTTTTTCAACTGAGGTATATTTTTTGTTTTGAAGTGCTTTTTGAATTTCACCGTTTAACTGCCAGCCGTCACTACCTTTGATACAATGCTCAACAGGAAGTTTTTTGCCTTCTGTGGTATTCATATAATCTTCAAAATGGGTGTCATAAGTCACAAAAATTTCACCGTCAAAATTCTTTATTTTTTGAGCAGCCGCATCAATTATACCTACCGCTTCATCGCTACCCAAAGCACCGTCAACAAAATCGTTTTGAATATCAACCACAATTAAAAAATGTTTCATTACATTCACCTATATTTCAGCTGTCATACCATATATAAGCACCGCATAATTTTTATTATCAACACGCAATGTTATGCTTTTGATTTCTTTGTTTTCAACCGGTATTTTAAGGACGCTAAAAGTATACACTTCACTATCCTTATCATAATGAAAATCTATAACTTTTTCAGTATTTGCAGCAACAGGAACTATGCGAGATGGTCCGTAAATTGTAAGAGCCGTAGTAATCTCATAACCGTTGCGTAGCGGCACTTTATGAACACCGCCATCAGTATAATCAATAATATACTCTCCAACGGTTTCACCGTACTCACCATAAGTTGGAAAACCGTATGGCAAACTCACATTGCCGAATACAAATAAGGTTTTAGCGGTTTTCCCTATATCAAATGTGACAGAACCTTCAGAAACAATTGCGGGGCATTTACAAAAATTCACCGGCATTTCACCAACACTTTGCGGAGCATCTTTTAAAATCGGTCCCAATTTTATGTGCCGCGTCTTTTTAACATCATAATAAAACTTAGCGATTGGTTCAGCGCAAAGCTTTTGCGCAATTTCCAAAACCGATTCTTCAGTTTGCCTGGTATCAATTTCTATTGCTTCAAAATTCCCTATGATTTCTAAGGAATTGACCGTAAATCCGTATTCCAAAACGGGCTTCTGGTTAATTTCGGCGAACTTTTCTTTAAATAGGGCGAAGTGTGAATGGGGTTTGCGATAAATATCGGTCAATCCTTCGTTTAATACACCGTCGTGACACGCAGGCTCCATACGCGAAAATTCATACATATCGCTCCAAGCCCAAAGAGAAGCCCCGGCTAAAACGGGCATATCTTCACTATTACGCCACATTTTGACCATCTCGTCTACAAAACGGGAAAATAAATCATTATTCTCCCAAACCATATATCCGCCCCATTCGGTAAACAAAACAGGCTTGTCAGTAAGCGCCGTAACACTGTCCCAAAGATATTTTGGGTTATCGCAATAGGGATGCATTGTATAAAAATCGAAACCGTTTTCGATGAAATACTTTTTTGTCATTTCAATACTCATACAATTCGCGCCCGATACCATATGTGTGGGGTCTGCCAAACGACAAACTTCCGCAGAATCTTTGATAAATTCAGGCGTGAAAATACATTCGTTGAATGAAAGCCAAAATGCTACGCTAATGTGACTGCGGTCACGAATAACCGTCTTTTCCAAAACTTTAAGACTGTCATCACAAAGTTTTTGATTGTGCATATCCGACCACCAAAGACCCGGTTCTTCAGATATTAACAAACCCAATTCATCAGCCAGTTCAATAATATATTTATGATGCGGATAATGAACTAAACGCACATAATTTACACCCTGTGCCTTTATTAATTCCATATCGCTTCGCATTTGTTCCTTAGTAAGTGTATGGCCATTATCTCCCCAAATATCGTGACGACAAACACCAATCAAAAACAATGGATTACCATTAAGATAAAAGCGTTTGCCCTTTACTTCAAATTTTTTAAAACCAACGCGTTTAGTTACACTGTCAAAAATTTCGTTGCCAACCTTAAGCTTGAGTATAAGGGTGTACAAAATTGGTGAATCAGGCGACCAAAGTCTAATATTTTTAAGGAAAAATTTAATATCCGTGCCACTTTCAGAAGCTGCACACAGTGTTCCATTTTCATCGATAAGCTCATATAAAATAACGGCACTATCATCGCCATTGTGCGAAACCTTAACATTACACTCCGCGGATGAAAAATCATCACTAATATCGGTATACCAGAACACATCATCAATTGTATACTTGTTTGTATACTCAATATAAACATCTCTGATAATTCCACCGTAATTTTCCCAGCCTTCTGACGGTCCAAAGGTTACATCGATATCCTTAATCACAACATTAAGTTGATTTCCCTTTTCTCTTACATATTCGGATATATCAAATCGGTATTCACTATAAGGAAGCATTTCACCCAAAAAAACATCATTAAATGTAACGATAGCACTATATGTAATCCCTTCAAAAACAAGAAAACTACAAGATCTTTTATGTTGTAAGTCAAATTCCTTACGGCAGGTTGAAAACCCTACAGGCAAACTTGAATAAGGTACGCTTATTTTACTCCACGCGCCTTCGCCAACACGATAATCCCACTCACCGTTTAGATTTTGAACTATTCTGCTTGACATATAGAAATCTCCCAACCATAATACATTATTTGTCAAATTTATTTAATTATATTTTACAATAACCTAAGATGTTAGTCAACGATAACGCACAATTTAACATCCTAATTAACAAGATATCCCACCCGCAATATCGTGGTGGGATATTTATCTGTTTTAAATTATACCTGGTGAAGCAAACTTATGCCACCAAGCAACCGGGGGTAAACTTTTCGATTCGAAATCGCCATTAATCGGAAGTCTTGTTTCTTCGTATTCTTCTAGGCAATCGATATTACCTTGAAGATAATCGTTAATTCTCCGCGAAGCAGACTTAAGCCTTGCTGTCGTTCCACCCAATCTCAAATTAACAACTTCCCAACCGAACATTTTACCATCATAATGCCACTGCTTTTCCCACTCAATAATAAGAACTTCCATCTTATCACAAATTGCAGGAATTATATTTTCGGCAATGTTTGCTAGTTCAGTTCGATTATCTTCTTTATATGCCGCTATAATTTTAACACCCAGTTCGCTCTTAAGTGACAAAACATCACACACCAGTTGCGGAACTTTAAAGAGCCATCCCCACTCACCCTCACAGGCAGGAAGCAACTTTTCTGCCATTTGCCTGTAATACTCGTTAAGTGGCAAACCTGCTATGTGATAGTCGTATAAGCCAACGGAAGGATCGTTATACAGCAACCATTTTGAAACTCTGGTTGCCAATGCTTTGTCTCTGCCAGGGGTCATATCAATCTCACCTAGCATTTTGAAGTAATCCCAGTTGCCACCGGTACATTCAAAGAAGCGCTTCTTTAAATGTTCTTCATCAACTTCGTCATTCCAACCCATTTCTGCATACAATTGCATACCGGGTAATACCTGGAAAATATCAGTTTCAGCGCCATCGTCTTGCCATGCGCCTGCAAGAACTTCTTTTATTCCTTCTTTTTTACATGCCTTAAGCGCACTTAGACTTGCATTATACATATACTCAAAATCGATCGCCATACCAATCCAATTTTGGAAACCACCAAAAAATAGCACATTGTCTGATAACTGTTTATGTTTTTTAATGAATTCGATATAGTTTTCTTCTTCCAAAGTATAATAATCCCAATAAACTACATCAACACCCTTTGGTACTTGATTGCGAATATCTTCTGTAATTTGTGTGTGAAGATTATAATACATTGGATTGCCACCGCTTTTAACCGATGATGCTTCATAATTGTCCAATGGTACATTTTGCTGTTCAGCGGCAATTGTAAAAAACATATCGCCCCACATAATAGGTTCTAACCCTATTTCTTTAGCAATCTCAACAACCCGCTGCAAATGCTTCATAAATATCTCTTTCATTGGCACAAGACCGTGCTTTTCAAGGTAGCGGCCATGACCAAGTCCCCAAGCTTCATCCATACCAATATGAACACGCTTACTGCGATAACATTTTGATACACTTAACAGCATTTCTTTTATGAGTGAATATGTTTTTTCTTCATCAACAAGCAATACCGCATCATTATCTTTGATATCACCGTAAACACTCCACTGGAGAAGTCTTTCAAGATGTCCCAATGTTTGAATACAAGGCACTAATTCAACACCAAGCATATCTGCATAATCATCAATTTCGCGAATTTCTTCACTGGTATATCGACCACGCATATAACCAAAATAGGGGTGATTATCAACTTCATATGTATTCTCAGTATAAAGCATCAAGAAATTAAGCCCCATTGTTGCCATATACCGTAAAATGCTCTTTATACCACTCACAGAAAGTACATGATTACGCGAACAGTCTGCCATAAAACCATTTGTTTCAAAACACTTGTTTTCGCGTGTAGTGGTAAAATCATTTTTATTGATTTTACCACATAAAATAGCAAGTGCACGGAATAACGCAGTTCTATCGTTATAGCCTATCACCGCGTTATTCCCATTCCATTGAACTTCTAAACCATCATCGATTTGATAAAGTTTCACGGTGAAACCATCGTCACAAATTTCATAACCAACGGTTTCCTGCAAACAATATAAACCGTCTTTTATGTAATTATTTACTCCCTTAAAATTTAATTTTATTGACATATGTCTTCTCCCGTAAATCAATTATTTGAATAGTTAATCCTATTCTTCTGTTTTAACTGTATGATTCTTTTTTAACAAAAGAACTAATCCGGCAAGTGAAGTAAATGCAATAACAGAATAAACCCAAACAAATGAACTTTCACCTGTTTGTGGGATATCTGCTCCCTTTACAGCATAACCAAATTTCGATAAATAAATCTTGCCGTTGCTCAACGCCGTATTTCCGCTAACAGTTAATGTAAGTGAAGAAATAGCAGCTGTTGAAAACTCAAGACTACCCCTTGTACGGATAAGTTTTGCAGCATCTAAGGAAATTGCAACTTCACCAACAAAACCCGCAGGGATTGCAATATACCCCCTGCTGTTATCTACAAACAACTTTTGCACTGTTGAATCGGCAGAGCTTCTTAAATAATATTCGCTACCCTGAGCCAATACAAAGCTGTCTTTACTACCGTTTTCATACTGTACCAAAACTTGCATTGTATCACTCAAACTAGATGCATCAACAGTGAAAATCAAAGCATCTTTACCAGAAGTGGATGTAATCGGTATACCTATGCTTGTGCCTTCTTTGAAATCAGAAGGGAAAGTAGCCGCAACTACATTAACACCATTTTTGTTTTCTATAGCTAAAGCTTTTAGTGGAGCATTCCAATTATACACCTGATTGCTACCCGGTGTACCGTCTTTAAATTCCACAAAACTTTCAGGTTTTCTATACGGCCAAACAATTTCTTCAGGAACATCATCCGATCCCAAAACGGTATAACCAAACTTGTAGAAATAAACCTTACCATCGCTCAAAGCAGTATTTCCACTAATGGTTAATGTAAGTGAAGAAATAGCTGCTGTTGAAA
>JAZKXN010000108.1:0-37157 GCA_045611605.1 Acutalibacteraceae bacterium | reverse complement strand
CCTCAAGATTAGATTTCCCATAGCATAAGCTAGTAAGGTCCCCGGAAGACTACCGGGTTGATAGGCTGCAAGTGTAAGCGTAGCGATACGTGTGCTAGGCAGTACTAATAGACCGAGGGCTTGACCTATTTTTTCGATCCTAACCTTCATTACTTGTTCAGTTTTCAGGGTGTGAGCACCCTATATGTTAATTTGGCTCGGTAGTTTTCCTATCGAGCTTTTTTGTGCCTAAAACATTGAATCATATATATTTTTATGTTATATTAATAGTGTGCTATTCCATTTTGGAGGAAAGTTATGAAAAATTATGATGTTTTAATTATTGGTGCAGGTCCCGGTGGTATTTTTTCCGCTTTTGAGCTTAACAAATTAAATCCTGACCTTAAAATTGGTGTGTTTGAAGCGGGTCACGAACTTGCAAAGCGCTTTTGCCCGATTGATGGTAAAAAAATCAAAAGCTGTATAAATTGTAAAAGCTGTTCAATCATGAGCGGCTTTGGTGGTGCAGGTGCATTTTCTGACGGCAAGTATAATATCACCAACGATTTTGGTGGTACATTATATAAATATATTGGTCGTAATGAAGCACTCGAGTTAATGCATTATGTTGATGAAATTAATATGGCTTACGGCGGTGAAGGCACTAAACTTTACTCGACCGGCGGTAGCCAATTTAAGAAGCTTTGTATTCAAAACAATTTGCACCTTTTAGATGCTTCGGTTCGCCATTTGGGCACAGATATTAACTATGTTGTGCTTGAAAATCTTTATAATTTCCTTAAAGATAAGGTAGATTTCTACTTTGATACACCCGTTAGTAAGGTTAGCGTTATCGATGGCGGATATGAAATTGTTACCGCAAAAGATAGTTATACCTGTAAGAAGTGTGTAATTTCGGTTGGTAGAAGTGGTAGCAAATGGATGGAAACCGTTTGCGATGATTTGGATATTCCTACTAATTCAAACCGTGTTGATATCGGTGTTCGTGTTGAACTTCCCGCAAATGTATTTTCGCACTTAACCGATGAACTTTACGAAAGCAAAATCTTGTATCGCACCGAAAAGTACGGTGACTTGGTGCGTACTTTCTGTATGAACCCCAAGGGTGCAGTTGTTACTGAAAATACAAACGGAATTATTACGGTTAACGGCCATAGCTATGAAGATCCTGCAAAGCAGACCGAAAATACAAATTTTGCGCTTTTGGTTGCAAAGCATTTTTCTGAACCTTTCAAAGATTCTAACGGTTATGGTGAATCTATTGCACGACTTAGCAATATGCTTGGTGGCGGTGTTATGGTTCAGCGTTTTGGTGACTTAATTCGCGGACGCCGTTCAACTCCGCACCGTATGACCGATAATTTCCTTGTTCCCACACTTAACGCAACTCCGGGTGATTTAAGTCTTGTACTTCCTAAGCGTATTTTAGACGGTATTATAGAAATGATTTATGCGCTTGATAAGGTTGCACCCGGCACTGCAAATGATGATACACTTTTGTATGGTGTTGAAGTTAAGTTCTATAATATGGAAGTTCAGGTTGATGAAAACCTACAGACCAAATATGATGGACTTTATATTATAGGCGACGGTAGTGGCATTACTCACTCACTTTCACACGCTTCAGCCAGTGGCGTTCATGTAGCAAGACATATTGCCAAATAAAATTAAAAACTCGCAGCTAAGGCTGCGAGTTTTTTTATATTTTAACTAATGATTTCGAGCTATGTACGGTATATTCAGAAACCATACCGATAATTTCACCATCAAGTTCAAGCGGTGCGGGTTTTGAAAGTTTTACCGAAATATTGTGACCTTCAATCACTTCGATCATTGACTTCATTTTTATATGGGTTCCCTTCATAAGCCGTAAAAATGCAACTACAATTTTAAAAAAGTTGTTACTATACATGGCTACGACAGTAAGAGATTTTTTATTATTCAAACGCTCTTGGTTAGGGGCAGACATAAAACCGCCACCGAAAAACCTGCCGTTCATTGTGGGAACAAGCCATGCATGTTTATAGGTTTTGGTAACACCGTCAACCGTTACGGTAGCATCACAGGGTTTGTATGCGCCCAAAAGTGCCTTGATAGCCACAATTGTATAATTGGCGCGTTTTTTACCTAAAGCGCGTAAACGCTCAACTTCTGCACAACAATAGCCATCCATACCGCTGCCAACACAGTTTATAAATTTATAAACCTTATCCTTGATTTTAGCGGTGGGAAGATTTTTAACATAATCATTAATGCAAAGCGGTTTTGTGCGCTTAGGATATTTAATATCACGGGCGAAGTCATTGCCGCTGCCCGATGCGTAAAAATAAAGTTTTTGTTTTAAATTATCGCAATCGGCGTTATTGATAAAACTGTTTAGGGTGCCATCGCCACCGGTTAAAATAATATCGGTGCCAAGTGGCAATTGTGCTAAAAACCCGTTATAGTCGGTTATTTGGGTCATATCCTGATAGATATAATTGTGTTTACCCATAAGTGGTTCAATTTCCTTAGCAATGTTAAGGCCTTTACCACCACCCGAATGGGGGTTATACAGTATAATATAGTTTTCCAAGCTTTCACCTCAAATCGGTATTATCTTTATTTTAAGGTTTTTGTCGTATTTTGTCAACAAATTAAAATATTGGTCCTAGAATCATACCTAAAACGGCGGAAATTATTATAAGCAAAATGGGTGAAATCTTTTTCTTTTTCCATTTTTTATAAAGTGTTGCAATTAAAACTATAAGCGGTAAAACAATAATGCCCACAATATTAAAAACGGGGGTGTCGCCAATGTGTGAAAATGCGAAAAGAGAAGAGAGCAGCATTGTAAATGCTGTGGAAAGAATAAGCGCTACAACACAGGGCTGAACACCCGATAAAAATGCCTGAACACCTTTATATTTAATAAAGTTTTTGATTAAAGCGCTGATGGTAAGAATAATCAAAAACGCGGGTAGCACAACACCTAAAGTTGCCAAAGCCGAGCCTAAAATACCGTATTCGTTTGAGCCGATAAAGGTTGCCATATTTATAGCAATAGGGCCGGGGGTAGATTCTGCCACAGCAATCATATTAATAAATTCATCACTTGAAAGCCAGTTGTGAGCTAATGCTTCTTCGCGGACAAGGGAAATCATACCATAACCCCCACCGAAAGAAACCGCGCCGATTTTTAGAAAGGTTAAAAATAATTCTAACATTATTTATTTGCCCCCTTTTTAGCAGCAAGTCCAATAAGATAGGCAATAAGACCGATTGTTCCGCAAATTAAAATATAAAACACGGTAGAAAACTTAATGGCAAAAATTGAAAATGCGGTCATAACACATAGAACCGTTACAAAAATTGCAATTGATAAGAAGTTCTTTTTAATCCCTTTAAAGAGCTTTAAGCCTGCTGATGCAATAAGATAAACGACACAAGCACGAATACCCAAAAATGCGTATTGCACAAATTTTAACGATAAAAATGCATCAAAGAAAAGGGAAATGATGTAAATGATTATAAACGATGGCAAACAAACGCCTAAGGTTGCAAATGCTGAGCCCATAACACCTGCGGTTTTATAACCTATAAAGGTTGCCGAATTTATTGCAATTGGGCCGGGGGTAGATTCAGCAATGGCAAGCATATTTAAAAATTCTTCTTTAGTTAGCCATTGTTTCTTTTCGACAAATTCATTTTCCAAAAGGGCAAGCATGGCATAACCGCCCCCAAATGTAAATAAGCCAATTTTAAACATGGTTAAAAACAGTTTTATTGAGTTCTTTAATTTTTTCATTTTTTCAAAACGCCTTTTATTAAATTTATTAAACGCCGTTTTATACCGACATTAGTGTATTTTTTCAGCACCATTTCAAAAGGTAAGTTGTTTAAATCGTTTTTAAATGTCTCAGACTTTATTGAGCGTTTGCTTGGGTGTGAAAGGTTTGGTTGACGGGCGGCAATTTGCTCTGTAGCTACTTTGTGAATTTCCAAATTCTTTTCAGCACAGTCGAAAAGTTTCTTGCCCTTTTCGGTGTTAATTAAAACCGCCGAAACACCTTTATTGTCGTCGATTTCGGGTAGTACATTTTCAATACCCCAAAAATCGCCTAGTGTAATATCACCCACGCGAGCAAGACTTGCAAACGGGCAGTTTTCACATGACTTGCGCAATGCTAAATCGTATTGGAAAAGTTCACAGTAAGCATTTAAAAGATTAGTGTTTTCAATTACTGTGCCATCGGTAAAGGTTACACGGCCACTGTATTTGCGCCAAGCTATATCCTTATTTCTAAAGCTAAAATAGGTTGCTTTTTTATTATATTTTTCTTCAATATATTTAATATATTTTTCCCAAAGTTCGGGGCTTGGAACACCATGGCAAATAAGGTCGGCGGTGTAAAGATTTTCATTTTCGCCGATATAGTTTTTAACTGCATTTACCTGACAGGGCGTACCGACAAATAAAACCTGCAAATCGTTTTCTAAATCGGTTTTGATTTGCTTGTGCACACCTGATATATCACTTTGTATATATTTGGTGCCACGCATACGGTCACGCTTTTCGGTGGTATCGGCAAAGGTGTGGCGAAGGTGCATATTTTCATCAAAATCGGCACCATAAATTTTACCGCCGTTTTGTAAAATAATATCCGATAGAGCGGTAAATACACCGCCTGAAGAACTCTTCATTCTAACATCGATATTGTGTTTTACTGCATAAGCTGATAGGGGGAAGTTTTTATTTATATTATCCATTTTGTGCCCCCTTTTTGACAAAACGCTTTACAATTGATAAAGCGAATATAACAAGTTCTTTAAATGTTTTAAAGAAAATTAAAATAAGCATTACAAAGCCGATTACACTTATTACATAAGCGAATGGAACTTCTAATGTGATTAAAACACATTGCAAACACAAAATTAAAACTGCCGTAATGCTTATAAAAATATTATATTTTATGGTTACAATTTTTTTGGTGTCAATGGCACGGCTTATCCAAAGCACAAAATAACTTACGGTGGTGGCAATTGCACAGCCAATAACACCAAGCGGTTTAATAAGCAAGAAATTGAGTGAAAGGTTAATTATAACACCGATAAGGTTGGTGACAAACGCCATACCTGTTTTTTTATTGGCAGAATAAATTGACCCCAAAAACTGTGCAAATGCAAAAAATGTCATTGCGATTAAAAGGGTTGGCATATAGGACCAAGCGCTTTGATAATCCTTGCCTAAAAATAGTGAAGTAATCGGTCGGCAAAGTATAGTCAAAGCAGACGAAACGGTTATTATTAAAGCAAAAATATAGTTATGAATTTCGGTATAAAAATCGGCAATATCTTTTTTCTTGAATTCTTCATTGGCGGAAATCTGCCACGCTTGGAAGAAGATTGTAACGATAACCGATAATAAACTCGGTATTTTATATGCAGCGGCAAAAAGACCGTTTGCGCTTTCGCCAATGTAGAAGGTAATCATAAGGCGGGAAGCAAAGGAAGACAGCCACCAGCAAATTGAATTTGGAATAAGCGGAATTGAAAACCGAAGCATCTGCTTGACTGTTTCAGATTTTATAAGTGAAAGTTTTACTTTTGAAAGGCCCTTAAGGCTTAAAATTAAAAACAGACTTGAAATTATGTTGGCAAGGGTATAACCGAGCATATATCCTGTAACGCCCAAATCAAAAACCGATATAAACAGAATGTTGAAAACAAGCACATAAACTGTTATAAGCACATTATCAAGGGTGAAAAGGGCGGTTTTACCTACTGCGCGGGTATACTGTGAATAAAGTGAACGGAATGCATTTGCAACCGAATTTAAAATAACAAGCCACATAAATTCGATGGGGTAGACAAGCGTTACTATTGCACCTGCAAAGCAAAGCAAAACTGTGCCTATAACGGTAATGGCAACACCTGATGATAAAACCGAATTTTTATCATAATCGCTTTCCATCGCATAACGGAAAACCGCTTCGTAAACGGTAAGAGATAAAAGGGGTAAAAGTAAAGCGACAACCGCTTGTAAAACATCGGCAGTACCAAACTGGGCATCGGTCATAGCGCGGGTATAATACGGCACAAGAAAAACCTGTAACAGCTTTGAGCCTAAATTACCAAGCGCAAACATAGCGGTATTTTTAACCAAATTTACTTTTCGGTCTGCCATGGTGTTTCCCCCCTTATTTTAAAAATTGTTTAATGAATTCTTCTGAACTTAATCTATCTTCAGTGAGTTTTTGATTTGTATAGGTGTAGTCAATCGTGGAGTCTATATTCGCAACCGAAATTTCGCGGTTTTCTAAACCATAACGCGCGGTTATATCGGCAAGACGAGAGCCAACGCCTGATTTTTCGGGCGGAAGCTCAAAGAAAAACTGTTTGTTGAAATTAATTGAAAATGCAACCCCGTGGAACGAGTTGGTTACAACATAATCAGCACCCGATAAATGAGAAAGCCATTCGCCGGGACCTGCAGTAAAGCAGCATTCGGCGTCGGGCTTGTGGAGCTTTGAATAACGGATGGTGCGTATTGGTTTGCCTGTTTGTTTTGATAATTTATAAGCAAAATCCCAAAGTGTGGGGCTGTTGAAAACGGTATAGACATAAATAAAACCGGTTGAGTATAAGTCTTTGTTATAAAAGTTTTGCCAATCTTTTTCGGTCAATAAAAGTGTTGGGTCAAGCACAAGCTGCGATTGTATATTAAAATCGTTTTGCAAAATATCCTGCGCGGTTTTTTCTCTGACCGAAAGATAATCGAAATCTGAAAGGCAATTATTTATAATTTCTTTTTTATCGTCATCAATTTTCGAAAGACCAAATGAACCCGCATAAGCGATTTTTTTACAGTTTTGCTTTTTGAAGTTTAAAAAATAAAACCAATCGTTATTTGTAAGGTTATAATTCCAAATTTGGTCGCTGCCTGCAACGACTGCATCAAAGCCTTCGGGTGAGTCATTTGAAAACGACATATATTTTTTCTGAAAATCTTTAAAACTTTTTTTGCGTTTTAAAGCAACGGGTAAATTGTAAAGATGTGCGATTATATATTTGGGATTAAGACATTCGCGAAAATCGAAAACACTGTTTGATTTTTCAATTTCCGCGCAGTTATGTTCTAAAAAGCACACATCGTTTTTGAAATCTTCAAGCTTCTTTTTTAGAGCAACCGCTTGAAGCGCTGTGCCGTAATTAATTGCTTTTGGAAAGGTTAAAATTGAAATTTTCATAAGCTACCTTCAAAGAATTTATACATTTTTTCACTTTCGGTGGTTATGTCATAATTGTTTTTCGTAATTAGGTCTTTGGGATTGTCAATACGCTTTATAGCAGATGCTTCAAGTGTGTCACACCATACTGAATAATCGCTTTCGAGCGAAATATAATCCACATAGCCGGTTATGTTACCTTCATAGCTTACACCTGTTGAAACGACACAGGGCACACCGCATGCCTGGGCTTCGAATATTGTAAGGGGAAGACCTTCAACGATGCTTGGTAAAAAGAATACATCCATTGCATTGTAAAGCGAAATAAGGTTTTGTTTACCGGTTAAAAATGTGATTTTATGGTCTATACCTAACTGTTTTGCAAAATTCACTATTCCATCGTTAGGGGAGTCGCTCAAAAAAATTAAATGAGCATCACTTCTGCGATTTAAAAATTCCTTATAAACATTTAGCAAATAGTATTGGTTTTTTTCGCGGCAAATACGACCCACATGACCGATAACAAACTTATCGCTAATGTTAAAATCAAGTCTTTGCTTTTGGCGCAAGTCATCATCAGGGTAAAAGGCGGATAAATCGAGCGCATTGTTCCACACCCTAATTTTATTCCATAGTTTTTTAGGGTACATAAAATGCCCCGATTTTAAAGAACAAGCCCATAAGTCGGTTGCATATTTTCCAATAGTGGGTTTGTTCCAATAATGCATAATAGGTACCAAAATACGCATTAAGGGGCTTCCCCAAGAAAGACCTGATGTGTGCGAATGGGCAATTCTAATGGGAAACCCTGCTTTTTTGGCAAGTTTTAAAAGGTCAATGTTTGTAAGACCGCTGTAATTACACCATACAGCATCGTATTTGGTTTTAAAAAGTGTGGTAATATCTTTTTTATATTGTTTGTAATCTTTGCGGCGTGAAGCGGCGCGGATGACTTTACCGCCGATAGCGGTTATTCTGCTTTCAAGTGTAGGGTAGCTTTCATAAAGCAAAAAATCACAGTCGCATCCTTTTTCAATAAGTCGCTTTGCATAAGCCAAAACAATGGTTTCGACACCGCCAAGCGGTTCCTTAGGTCCGAAAATCAGTATTTTCATAATTCGGGTTTCCTTTTAAAACATTTGGTCATTAATTTATAGGCAAATGAATTTTTATAGCTTTCCTTATCTGTATTAAGGCAATTGCCAAGACTTAGCCAAAAGATGAGCCCTGCAAAGGTAAGCTGGAAGAAAATTATATCCGGTAGCGCGATTGCTGACATAGAAATAATTAGTATAAGCGTGGTTGAAATTGCGGTTTTAATATTGGGAGTAAATTTTAATGCGGTTTTAATAACAAAAATTGCAGCAAAAATTAGAAAGCCTAGAATGAAAATACCGCCAATAATACCTGCACCCGCAATAAGTTCTAAATAAGTGTTGTGTATAGTATAATCGTTTTCGCCCATAAGGGTTTCAAAATCGGCTCCTTGGGCAAACTTAATAATATTTCGCGGCGAAAGTCCGAAAAGTGGTTGGGAAGCTATGAGTTTCAGGCCATCTATCCAGCGGTCAAATCTGCCGTTTGAAATATCGGGGTTTTCATCAACACGGTTAATTGGATTGTTCAAGTCATCAAACGGGAACTGAGTCATATCAATTTCGTCAGTAAATCCACCCGCAATCCTAAGTTTTCCTGATTCATAAAGTTTGTCATAAAACATATGAACATCTAAATAGGTTTCGGGACCGCCTGCATGTATAATGGTTTTTTTGATTACAGGCATCATCACATTGTTAACCGATTTTGTGATAAGCAGCGGTGCTGCAACGGAAATTGCAATTGCTAATATAAAAGCTAAAATGCGGTATACCGTTTTAAGCGAAAGCTTTTTGAAAACAATAATTGTTGATAACCAACAAAGTGCTGCTATTAAAGCAATAACACCCATATTCGAGCCTGTCATTGATAAAACGATAATATGAATTAAATTAAATAAAATTAAAATAATTTTATAAAAAACCGATTTAGCTTTTATAAAAAGATAAATGGATGAAAAAATTGCGATAATCGAAAAAAGCGCAAGATAGTTAGGGTCTTGAAAAAGTCCCCATAAGCGGCTTGCGCGCGCATTGAAGCCTTGGTCTTTTGGAATATCACCGCGGTAGCAATATAAGTCAATGTTGTAGATATACATCGGGAGAGAAGCAAACGAAAAAAATGTCATCGAGAAAAAGCCGGTGGTAAGACATGCAAAAAGAGTTTTTTCCGACTTATCTTTAAAGGCTTCTGGATATAACAAAAATAAATAAATACCAAGTGTAGCAAGGCCTTTTAGATTTGAAAAAATTCCGTATTCACGGTTCATTATGCAAGAAATTACGGTTATAATCATAAATAAAAGGGCAATTGGGAAATAACGGGTTTTAAGGCAAAAATGATTTGTTAAAAGGTCATAACCAATGTATAAAACCGACATTCCCATAAAAAAGCCTGTAATAAAAAAGCTGTCAATAAAGTAATGCAAGGGATAAATTTCACGCGTAACAAGGTAAACCGTGAAAATGCAAAGAAATATGCATTTGGAAATATCAATAATTTTTGAAAGCTTGGGATTAGTTAATAAATTTGTCATAACAGCGCCTTTTCTTAATTCTTGATTTTATTAATTAGGATAGATAAAAAGTAACAAAGATTAACTTTTCTGTTTTTTAAAGCATATGTGATAAATTTCATAGCAGTGCCGTTTGGTTTGTATTGTAAAAGAATTTCCTTAACGGTTATGTCTTCTAAGGCGAGTGCAATCAATTGCTTTTGCTCTTTTTTTGAAAGTACTCGGTTTCGAACAAAGTATGAAAGCAGATGTTTTACAAACACATAATATATAAACTGTAAGTTTTCTTCTGTAGCGCAACCTGTATTTATAAGTAGTTCTTTTTCTAGCCAAAACTTGCGTTTGGAAAGCTCCAAAAACTCGGGTGAATAACTGTTTGCAAGGGTTTGATGTGCGGGCTTTCGGTAGTTATAAAGGCAGTCGCTTATAACTTTAATTTTCTCACTTTTTCCAAAAAGAAAAACATTGAAAAGAAAGTCTTCAATAAGCTTTGTGCTCTCGAAATGGTGGTTACAGCTTAAAAGAAATTTGCGGTTATACGCCTTGTTCCAAGCGAAAGGGAAAACCCCGGCTTTGTTAAGTTCAATTAAAAGCTGTCCGCTTTGTTTTAAATTTTTACTTATGCAAGGTGTGGGGGAAAGGTCTTCTGTTTTATAAATCTTGCCGTTTTTATCTTCAAAAAAACGCTTGATGCCGAAAACAGTAATATCAAACCCATCTACTTCGCGGTTTAAAATTTCGAGCGCGTCGGGTGACCAAAAATCATCTGAATCCATAAACAAAACATATTCGCCTTTTGCCACAGAAAAACCTGTATTTCTCGCGCCACTAAGACCGCTGTTTTTGGTGTTATGAATAACTGCTACACGCTTGTCCGCACTTGCAAAGTTATCGCAAAGGGCGGCGCAGTTGTCGGGTGAAGCGTCTTCAATTAAAATAAGTTCAAAATCATTAAAGGTTTGCGCTAACACACTGTTAACAGCTGTCTCTAAATATTTCTCGACATTATAAACTGGCATAATTACCGAAAAACGCATACGCTCACCCTTTCTTAATAATAGTACATACATAATTATTATACCAATATTTACATACAAATGCAATAATTGTTTCAAAAGACAAATTTTAAAATATTTTTTAAAAATAGCAAGTGAGAAAACAAGAGAAAAAACGAGAAAAAACGAGAAAATAAGAGTATATACCGAATAAATTAATTTTTTGCAAAAAATGTGTTGACAATAAAATTGCGGTGTGGTATTATAGTCAAGCTGACGCGGCGCCCCGTGCCGCGTATACATTAAATTTGGAGGTTTTGATTATGTCAACATTTATGGCAAAACCTGCTGAAATTCAGCGCAAATGGTACATCATCGACGCAGCTAATCGTCCTCTTGGCCGCACCGCTGCTCGTGTTGCTGACTTACTTCGCGGTAAGTTAAAGCCCGAATTCACCCCTCATGTAGATTGCGGTGATTTCGTTGTTGTTATCAACGCTGATAAGGCAGTTTTAACAGGTAACAAATTACAGAAGAAATTCTATCGTCGTCACACAGGTTACATTGGCGGATTAAAGGAAGTTAAGTATGCTACTTTAATGGCTACTCGTCCTGAACTCGCTATGGAACTTGCAGTTAAGGGCATGGTTCCCGATACCACTATCGGTCGCAAGGCTCTTACCAGACTTCATGTTTACAGCGGCACTGAATATGCACAAGTTGCTCAGAAGCCCGAAGTTTACGAATTTTAAGAAGGGAGCGGAACTTAACAATGTTTGAAGCAAAGTCATATTTTTACGGCACAGGCAGAAGAAAGAGTTCTGTTGCCCGTGTTCGCGTTTACAACGGTACCGGTAAAATCATCATCAACGACAGAGAAATTGATGATTATTTCGGTCTTGAAACCTTAAAACTCATCGTTCGTCAGCCTTTAGCTCTTACCGGCACTGCTGACAAGTTCGATATCGTATGCCGCGTTGCAGGCGGCGGTGTTACCGGCCAGGCTGGTGCTATCCGTCACGGTATCGCTCGTGCACTTTTACAGTTTGACGGCGAACTCCGCGGTCAGCTTAAGAAGGCAGGCTTCCTTACCCGTGATCCTCGTATGAAGGAAAGAAAGAAATACGGTCTCAAGGGCGCTCGTCGTGCACCCCAGTTCTCAAAGAGATAATTTGTATTATTTCAAAATCACAGCACTCACGAAAGTGGGTGCTGTTTTTTGTTGTATTTTGTTAAGATGAATTATTATTTTAAAACTGAGTGCCATATAAAATAAAAAATTAATATTTAATTAATAACTATTGCAAAAATATATGGTAATATGGTACAATAATATGAATAATTTTGTCACGGAGGTAAACTTATGATTGAAGTTTCCGGTCTTAGTAAAAGATACGGCACTCACCTTGCTGTTAAAGATGTAACCTTTAGCATCCAAAAGGGTGAAGTTGTGGGCTTTCTTGGTCCTAACGGTGCCGGCAAATCAACTATTATGAATATTTTAACGGGTTATCTTTCTTTGACTCAGGGTCAGGTTTCTATTGATGGTTTTGATGTTATGGAATATCCCGAAGAAGCAAAGAAGAGAATTGGTTATTTACCTGAAATTCCCCCACTTTATATGGATATGAAGGTTAAGGAATATCTCGGCTTTATATTTGACCTTAAAAAGGTTAAGTTCCCCAAAAGTGCGCACATTAACGAAGTTATGAAATTGGTTAAAATTGACCATGTTTCTAACCGTCTTATCAAAAACCTTTCAAAAGGTTACCGTCAGCGTGTTGGTTTTGCTGGCGCTTTAATCGGCAACCCCGATGTACTTATTTTGGACGAGCCTACTGTTGGTCTTGACCCTAAGCAGATTATTGAAATTCGCAACCTTATTTCACGCCTTGGCAAAAACCATACCATTATTTTGTCTTCGCATATCTTGTCTGAAATTCAGGCGGTTTGTAAGCGTGTTATTATTATTAATCAGGGTCAAATTATCGCTGATGACACACCCGAAAGTCTTTCTGAACGACTTTCCAATGACAAGTCAATTGTTGCAAGAATTATGTGTAACGAAAAGGATATGCTTGAAGCACTTTCAACTGTTAAGGGTGTTAAATCGGTAACATCTCTTGGTTGCAAAGAACCCAACAGTTATGATTTCCTTATAGAGCCTAAAGAAGGCGCCGATGTTCGCCGCGATGTGTTTGAACGCGTTTCTTCACGCGGCAAAACACTTTTATCACTTTCAAGCAATAAAATTTCGCTTGAACAAGTATTCTTGCGCTTAACCGAAGCGGGAAGTTATGAAGAAGCCCGCAAGCTTCTAGGCTTTAGCGATGTTAATACTGTTACTAGTGAAGAAATGGAGGTTAGTGAATAATGACAGCAATTTTTAAAAGAGAATTCAAGGCATTTTTCGCCACCCCCGTCGGCTATATTGTTTTGGCTGCGTTCTATTTCTTTTCGGGTTATTATTTTACAATTCTTTATACTATCGGTAGTCCCGAAGTAAAGGATATCATAATGACCCTATCTACCGTAATTATATTTGTTACACCACTTCTTACAATGCGACTTATGAGTGATGACCGTCGTATGAAAACCGACCAAGCGTTACTTACAGCACCTGTAAGTCTTTATTCGATTGTGTTTGGTAAGTTCTTGGCAGCTTTGGGTGTTTATGCTCTTGGCTTTGCTCCCACAGTTGTTTTTCAGTTTATTGTTATGACAAAGGTTCAGATTAATATTCTTTCTTACCTTTATGCACTTTTGGGCGCAATTTTACTTGGTGCGGCTTTAATTGCTATCGGTATGTTTATTTCGTCACTTACCGAAAGTTCGGTTGTTTCGGCAATTTTAACCTTTGTTATTAATATCTTAATCATTTATGCTTCAAGTCTTGGCAGTATGATTAATATCGGTTGGCTTGCAACCGTTATCGAAAAGATTGCGTTTATCACTGCGTTTGAAAACTTTGGCAGTGTTATGTTCTCAATCCCCGATGTGTTCTATTTCTTAAGCATTACCGCTGCTTTCCTTTTCTTAAGTGTTCGTTCACTTGAAAAGAGAAGATGGGCTTAATAAAGGAGGTTTTTAAAAGTGAAAAAGAATGATATACAAGTTGAAGCAAGCGCTTTAGAAACCCCCGTGGCAGAAAAGCCAAAAAAGGTTAAAAAAGCCAAAAGAATTAAAAACCAAGCCCTTTTAAAGCGCGGTGGCTATGCTGTTGCAATTACCGCTGCAGTAATGGTTGGTATTGTTGTTTTGAATGTGCTTTTGGGTGTTTTGGCAAAGCGTGTTCCTTTGGAATTTGATATGACTCTTGATAAGAAGAATTCGATGAGCCAAGAAAATGTTGAATATATAAAAGGTATCGACAAAGAAGTTGTAATCACTGTGTGTGCAAACGAATCGGACTATATCACCTATATGTCAAACTATGCACCGCAGATGTATGGCGTAGTTAACGGCGATGCCGGTTATTATGACCAAACCATGATGCTTATCAACAGATATGATAATTATAATAAGAAAATTAAAATCAGATATGTTGATACACAAGATACTGAATTCACCGAAATCACTGCAAAATATCCGCAGGAACAAATTGGATACGGTGATTTGATTGTAACCTGTAACGATGGCAGTGCAGAGCGCTATAAGGTTGTTAATTTCAAGGACATTTATGTTTTAGAAGAAGATGAAACCTATGCGGCTTACGGTATGAGTGGTTATTATGCATTGACAGGTAATAACATTGAAACTGCTCTTACAAGCGCAATTGCTTATGTTACTAATAATGTTGACAAGAAGGTTGCGTTTATTACAGGTCATTCTAAGGAAGATTATACCGCGGATTACCGTCAGCTTCTTAAAAACAACAACTATGAAATTGATGTTATAAGTGATGCGGTTATAACCAAACTTTCAAATGATTATAATGCAGTTTTCATAGCTGCTCCTACAACCGATTTCTTGGATACCGAGCTTGATATTTTATCAAAATATCTTGACAATGACGGAAAATATGGCAAGGGTCTTGTTTATTTTGCAGATGCTGCATCACCCTATCTTCCCAACCTTTCAGCATTCTTGGCTGAATGGGGTATAGAAGTAAATGAAGGTATTGCTTTTGAAACCAATGGTAGTTTACACCAGCCTGACAAACCTACTGAATTTATTTCGGGTGCATTTGCCGAGGATGAAATTTTAAACGGTATGCAGTATTGTATGACAGGTTATAATGTAGCACTTGGTACTGCATTTGAATCACACAATGCCATTACAACAACTGTTCTTTTCGGTACATCGGATACAGTTGTTAACGCCCCCGTTGGTACTCCCAACAACTGGACAGGTGCTGATAAGTACACTAAAGAAAGTTTTGCAACCGTACTTCAGGCAAAACGCTTTAACTATGATAATGATAATAACCCGATTCAAAACCATGTTTTCGCATTCAGTTCAATCGAATTTATCCATGGTGAATACAGTGAAAATTCGGGCTTATCAAACAAAAACATTGCTTTTAAGGCAGCAGAACGCGCAGTAGGCGCTGAAGAAACAGGTATTATGTTTGATGCTAAAACCATTGAAACCGAAAGTTTTGGCGCAGATGTTACAGAAGCATCACGCAATATTATGCTTGTAATCTTTATGATTTTATTGCCTGTAGCAATGATTGCGTTAGGTATTATTGTTTATATCAGGAGAAAGAATTCATAATGGAAAATTTTGAGCAAAATCAAAATACTGAAATTTCAGAACAAGACGAGCTTTCGACCATCTTTTCTGATCCTACCGCTCATAAAATGACAGCGGATAAAACCAAAAACCCCAATAAAAAACGCTGGACAGCGGTTATTGCAGGGGTTTTGGCGGTAGCGGTGTTGATTGGCGGAACGATAGCGGTTATAAAACTTATGCCCGAAATGAAGGACGACGATGTTACTTCATCGCAAACACCGGAAATTCCTGTTATGAGCATGAAGGAAGCTGATTTTAAAACCATTACGGTTAAGAATAAAAATGGTACCTTTGTGCTTGACAACAAGGTTTCTAAAGATGATGAAGGTTATGACGAATGTGTTTGGACTATCCAAGGCTTCGATATGGATGTTATAGATGATTATGCTCTTTATAACATTGCAAGCAACTTTATGTCACTTACTGCATTGCGTGAAATCACCACCAAAACCGTGGAAGAGTGCGGATTTAACAAACCTGCGGCAGAAATTGTAATAACCAAGCAGGATAACAGTGTGGTAACTGTGTTGGTTGGTGATAAATCACCTGATGGTGCAGGTGCTTATTTGAAACTTGCTGATAAGGAAACAATTTATCTTGTTGCCGGTGATATTGATACCCGTTTAACCTTTGCGCCGCTTGACCTTGCAAATACCGATGGTATAGAAGCGTTGTCACTTCCAAGCGGTAACGATAAGTATTTATCAAATGGCATGATAGCATCGTTTGATAGTTTAACAATAAGTGGCAAGAATTTTTCAAAACCGATTGTTATTAAGACCAATCCTGATGCTGCCACATCACAGCTTCATAGTTATATCGTTACTTCTCCGAGCGAACGCATGGCAGAAAATGTAGATAAAGCGCTTTTGGTATTTAACGAAACAACTGCAGTTTCCGGTGCTTACGCGCTCGATAGCAAGACCGCAACAGTTAACAAATTTGGTCTTAATAAACCCGATTTAACTATATCTGTAAAACTTGGCAAGCTTACTTATACATTTAAGTTTAAAGAGCAGGAAGATGGCGGTTATGCGGTTTGGTATGACGGCTGTAAAATGATTAAAAAGGTTTCTGCTGATGCACTTGAAGTGCTTTCTTACTCAACCAATAACTTCTATTCCACTTGGGTACATTTACAGTCAATTGATGAGCTTTCAGGCTTTATTGTAAAGAGCGAAGGCAAGGAATATAAGTTTGACATTAATGTAAAGGTGAATGAAGACAGCAAGAATGAATATACCATTAAATATAATGGCAAAAAGCTTACCGCAACCAATTTCCAAGATTTCTATCGTTATTGTATTTCGCTTTATGCAAGTGATTTTGATACCACTAAGGTTACAAGTGAAGTTGAATATGAAATCACATATATCTATAGCGATGCAAAACGCACACCAACAAAGATAACATTCCAGCGTTCAAGCGCCACAAAGTATTTGTTTAGCGTTAATGGTACTGCAATTGGTCATGTTAATGCGTCTGATATTAATCGTATTGCAACTTATGTTAAACAAGCTGCAGCAGATGAAAAGGTTAATATTATCTAATAAAAAAGCCGTCGAAAGACGGCTTTTTGCTTTTCAATACTTATTTTTATTGAAAAAATTGTCGTAATATGTTACAATAAACAAAAAGGTTTGGCGGTTTACCGCAGCTTAAACCGCAAGGGGTATCCTTGCGGTTTTTTGTTTTAGGTGGTGTCTTATGAAAAAGAGAATTGTTATAATATTAATTGTTATCGGTTTGTTAGCAGTACTTTTTACACCGATACCTACAGGTGTTTATAAAGACGGCGGAACAAGGGTATATTCTGCGCTCACCTATAAAATTGTTGATTGGAATCGCTTGACAGGGGAAAGTACCTACAGTAAAACCCGTGTGTATTTCTTCCCAAATAATTTTAGAACGATTGATGATTTATGGTGGGAAGAAGGTGCTGAGCATAGGTTTAGTTTTATTGCAAAAGTGCTTGAAATTAATGATTCGCGAGTTCTTGTGGAAGTTACCGAGTGTGACTGGCCGTCGTTTAAAATTGGTGATATAGTTTCTTGTGGCACAAAGCAATTAGAAAATGTAGATGTCAATATTGGAAGTATAGTTAAAATTACTTTTAATGGATTTGTGGAAGAAACTTACCCACCGCAAATTGGTGCAACTGATTGGCAGGTTTATGATGGTGAATATATGGAATATTCTTTTATTGCCGAAATTCTTGAAATAGATAAAAATTCAGTTTTGGTAAAGCCAATCAGTGGGGATAACATTAGTGGCGTTGATAAAGTTGCATTTAAAACCGCTAACTTGCCTAAAATTGATATTAAGGTCGGAAGCAAAATAAAGGTTACTTATAACGGGCAGGTTATGTATTCCTATCCTGCACAAATCAATGCACTAAGTTGGCAACTTTGTGAATAAATATGGTGGTGTTTGTTTTAGAGTCCGTACCCCCCGATTTCCTGTTATAATTTCACTCAATTCGCGGACAGTCCGGGAGGCCTGTCCCTACACGGTGCAACCAATTTAACCGAGCGATAAATTAAAATTTGAAACAACAAAACAAAGCCGTTCTCGTTCGAGAACGGCTTTTTAATATTTATTCCTGGTTTTCGTCAAAGTCTGTATTAATTACAAATCCACCTTGGAAAGTTTCTTCTAAATCGGGCATTTGTGTGCCGGGAATATCATCTAAAATGCTTCGCTTTTGGGGAACGCTTGCTTCGGCAATTTTTTGTTCTAATTCAAGCTGCATCCAATCATCAAGCAGTTCATCGCCTTCGGGATATTCGGGGATAATTGCCTTTTTACGGCTTATAAACAACCAAATAACAAGATAAATCAGAAGTATAAGCGCAGCACAAATTGTAACGCCTAAACCTGTTATAAGTCCTGGGGTTTCGTAATCGAAACGAATAGTACTTTCTCCTTCGGGCACAACCACAGCCATAAAACCGACATTTACCTTTTCAATATCTGCTTTCTTGCCGTTAACTGTAGCCGTCCAACCTTTATCGTATGGAATAGAGAAGAACACAAGGCTTTCTTTTTCGCGGTCCACCTTTGCTGTAAAGCCGTTTTTGTCGGTTTTAAAGCCAACTGCCGCGGTTTGATTTAACTGAGCGGCATCATAAGCTAAATCTTCATCGCTTATGTTAAGCGTGGTGCCGAGTTCGTTGCTTTCATAATCTATATCAGCGATATTTTGCATTAAGTGACCGTATTTTTTAATTTGCTTATCATTGAGCAAAATACCCTTAAGCATCATATCAACGCGTTGTGTTGTGTAGTAATTTTCAAGGTAGTCATAACTGATATAATAATTATACGAAAAACCGTAGGGGATATAATTTTCATTTTCGTAAATATAATAATTGCCGTCGGTTTTAAGATAATTAAAGCCTGACATTTCGGTCTCACCAGTGTCTTCGTTCACAAACTGGTCCTGACTTTTGGGGTTAAGCAAATACTTAACCGACAAAAGTGAACGAAGGGCGGTATAAGTGGTGTCGGGTCGACTGCCAACGCTTCGCTCAACACCGATATAGTCATAAAATTCCATAATAGATGCAGGTACAATTGAATGGAAGCAGTTAATTGAAGAATAACCGAGATACATTCCCGTATTGTCAACACCGTCGTAAACATCAATTCTGAATTCATCGGAGTTGCCGTCAAGGGTTACTTCACCTTCAATTAATGAATCAATCATCATTTCTTTAACATCGTGGGAATGAAGTCTGCCCGTTGCGATAAACACATTGCCGTAAATGATTGAAATAATAGCAATAAGTGCAATTGATGCACGGTAAAATGCTGTGGGATTTTTTCTGATAAAGCGTAGTAAAATACCCAAAATGATAAGGCTTATAATTGCAATTGCACAAGCCGTCCAATAACGCACCATATAATTTGTGGTTTGGCTATCGGTGAAAAGACCGAAAATTAACTTGCCTTCATCATTCTTTTGCGGGAAAAGACCAATAACGAGTGATACGGCAATTGTTATGCCAAGCGTCCATTTATACCCGTCTTTCCAATCAATTTTGGTGTCTTCAACACAAATGGAAGTTGCAAGGCACATCATAAGGATGGGCATATAAAACCAACGGGCATAATATGAAACATTAAAGGCATAAAACGCGCTGTTTAAAATGGGTACAAGTGCCATAAAGATGCAAATGCCGATAACACGCTTAAGCCAATTTTTCTTTTTGCTGAAAAACCAAACGAACACACCTGTCATACTAAAGAGCGGTAACCAACCGCCAAGGGAAGACCAACGCACTTCTGCACCAGGGAAGAATACAGGGCGGGCAGGGATATCAGGCGGGAAGAAGAAACACTGTAAAATGTTGGCGTAAATTTGCTCCTTGCCGTACATAAGTGCATTCCAACCGAGAAGTGTATCAGAAAGGCGGGAATTTTCGATTATTGCATAAACCGACGGAAGAAGTATTGCCGCCGAAAGCAAAAGACCTAAAACTGCTTCAAAAACGAAAGCAATAAAACGCGCGGGGGTAATTGAAATTGCCTTTGAAAACAACCTTACAAAGAAGTAAATGATCACGAAAACAACCATTCCGAAAAAGAAGAAATAGTTTGTAACAGCGCACAGGCAAACCATTAAAGCAAAGAAAAAGCGTTTATTTTCGGTCAAGAAAAGCTCAACCGATAAAAGCAACAGCGGGAAAACAATAAAGGCTTCGTGGAAGTGGTTAAAGAAGATATTATAAACTGCAAAGCCTGAAAAAGCATATAATAGAGCACCGATTTGTGCAGACCTTGGGGTACGGGTAAATCGGCGGATATAAAGGTAACCCGTCAAAGCTGAAAGTGCGAATTTTAATGCCAAAAGCGGCGCTATAAGGTAAGGAACAATAAATGCGGGGAATGGAATGGTCAACCAAAAGAAAGGGCTACCTAAAAGGTAAAAACTATATGACCCAATAAAGTTTGAGCCTAAATCTGTGCCGAAATCCCACAGAAAGTTACCGCTTCGCACCATTTCGTGGCAGTGCATATAAAATGGGATTTGTTGTGCATTAAAGTCGCCATAAAAGGTGAAATAGCCTTCACTTAAAATAATTGATGGCACAAAAAGGCAAACACCGATTAAAAGTGCTATCAAAAATGTTGAAAACCGCTTTTCTTTTTGCGGTGTTAATGTAGTGGCTTTAAGTTGTGAAAAATTCATTTGTTAAAGTTCCTTTTAAGTAATATATATTTATTATATCATTAGATTTAATAATATTCAATATCAAAGATAAAACTTGTAAATTTATATTTAGTGTGCTATAATATTATGAATAAGTTTTTAAAGGCGGAATTACTATGTGTGAAAACATTGAAAATATTCAGAAAAAGCGCGTTTTAAGTTGTATTCAACCTAGCGGTATGCTCACTTTGGGTAACTATTTGGGCGCTTTAAAAAATTGGGTTAATATGCAGGAAGAATTTGACTGCACCTTTGCTGTAGCCGATTTGCACGCTATCACCGTCCGTCAGGACCCTGCAAAGCTTCGCCAACAAATCTATTCTACCTATGCGCTTTTGTTGGCGCTTGGTATTGACCCCGAAAAGAACACTGTATTTATTCAGTCACATGTGCCGCAACATGCACAGCTTTCTTGGTTATTGTCTTGCAATACCCAATTTGGCGAAATGTCGCGTATGACTCAGTTTAAGGATAAATCGGCAAAACACGCTAACAATGTTAATGTTGGCCTTTTTTCATACCCTGTACTTATGGCGGCTGATATTTTACTATATAAGCCCGACTTGGTACCCGTTGGTGCAGACCAAAAGCAACACCTTGAAATCGCGCGTGATATTGCGATTCGTTTCAATAATCTTTACGGTGATGTTTTCACCGTGCCTGATGCATATATTCCTAAAACAGGCGCTCGTGTAATGTCACTTCAAGACCCATTTAAGAAAATGTCCAAATCAGACGAAAACCCCAATGCTTGGGTTGCAATTTTGGATGATAAGGATACTGTTATCCGCAAGTTTAAGCGCGCCGTTACCGACAGTATGGCACAGGTGCGTTTTTCCGAAGAACAAGCAGGAATTTCAAATCTTATTACCATTTATTCGGCAGTTACAGGCAAGTCTGTTACTGATATTGAAAAGGAATTTGATGGTAAGGGCTATGGTGAGTTTAAGTTGGCAGTTGGCGAAACCGTTGCTGATGCTTTAGCGCCTATCAAGGCGTCTTATGACGAAATAATTAAGGATAAAAAAGCCCTTGAAGCACTTTATATTGAAGGCGCACACAAGGCAGAATATGTTGCTCGCAAGACCTATACTAAAGCAATGAAAAAGGTTGGCTTTGTGGTATGATTTTCCCACAAATAGGTAATGAAAAAACTGCAGAAACTGTTAAAAATTTCATTAAGGAACAACGCATTCCCCACGCAATTTTAATTGTGGGTGATAGCGGTGTGGCAAAGCAAAACCTTGCGGACTTTTTAGCACAGGCAATTGTTTGTGGTAAAAGTGAAGCCCCTTGTAGTGAATGTGATAACTGCCGCGCGGCTGAAAGCAAAAACCATCCTGATATTACTGTTACCGCACCCGAAGATAACAAAAAAAGCATTGCGGTTGACCAAGTGCGCGAACTTCGCAAAGAAGCCTTTATTAAGCCGCACAAGGCTGAAAAGCGCGTTTTTATTGTCGACAAAGCTGACACGATGAACGCATCTTCACAAAATGCACTTTTAAAGCTGCTTGAAGAACCGCCCGAATCGGTTATGTTTTTGCTTGTTGCCGAAAATAAAGCCGCATTTTTAGATACGATAATTTCTCGTTGTGTGGTGCTTAATGTTACTGATGCGAGTGAAGGTAAAGCAGATACCAAGGCTTTCCTTGCGGCAGAAGAATTTTTAAAATATTTAATGGATAATGACCAATATAATATGCTGATTACCACACACGCTTTCTCGAAAAAGCGTGTGGACAGCGATAGCTTTATAAAAGCGCTTAAAACGGTTGTTGCCGAACGAATTAAATCTGACCCGAATAGTCATTTTGCAAAGCCGCTTTTGGCTTTTTATAACGAAATTTTTGAGTATGAACAGCAACTTCAGACAAATATCAATTTAAATTTGTTTTACTGCAATGTTGTTTGTTCTGCTATTCAAATTATCTGGAGGAACAAATGACAGAAGTTATATCCGTAAAATTTAAAGAAAGCGGTCGTTCTTATTACTTCGCGCCCGACGGAAATTCTGTAAAAGTTGGGGATAAAGTAATTGTTGAAACCCAAAATGGTAATGAATTTGGTATAGTAAGCGAAGCAAATGTTATGGTAGAAGAAGATAAAATTGTATCTCCGCTTAAAAAAATGCTTCGTTTTGCTAATGAAAAAGACCTTAAAAGGGTAGAAGAAAATAAGAAAAAAGAAGACGAAGCATTCAAGGTTTGCGAAGAACTTGTATTAGCCCATGGGCTTGATATGAAGCTTGTTGAAGTTGAATATTCTTTTGACGGCAGTAAAGCGGTATTTTTCTTCACTTCTGACGGACGCGTTGACTTCCGCGAGCTTGTAAAGGATTTGGCAAGCCGTTTCCATACTCGTATTGAGCTTCGCCAGATTGGTGTGCGCGATGAAGCCAAGATGCTTGGCGGTATCGGTATTTGCGGTCAGCCTTATTGCTGTAAGCAATTTTTAAGCGATTTTCAGCCCGTTTCAATTAAAATGGCAAAGGAACAGGGCTTGTCACTTAATCCCACCAAAATTTCGGGTAGCTGCGGCCGTTTAATGTGCTGCCTTAAGTATGAGCAAGATGCTTATGAATATCTTAATTCTTTTACTCCGCATGTAGGCGCAACCGTTAAGACTGAAAACGGCACCGGTGTTGTTACCGATGTTAATTTGATAACAGGTAATCTCTATGTTAAACCCTTGGAAAGTGATTCGATTCCCTTTAAAACACACAGGGATAATGTTAAGATTATTTCATCGGGCAAAAAACGCCCAAAATCTGACAAAAACGACGATTAAGTGTAAAAATTTTATTAAAAGTATTAATTTTTCTTGATTTTTATATTAATTGTTGTTACAATGATAAACAGTAAAAGCTACGGAGGTGTTTTTGATGGCTTACAAAATTACTGATGCTTGCATTAGCTGTGGTGCTTGCCAGGCAGGTTGCCCTGTTGATGCTATTTCTGAAGGTGCAGACAAGTATGTAATCGATGCAGACGCTTGCATGGATTGTGGCGCTTGCCAGGCAGGTTGCCCTGTTGATGCTATCGTTGCTGACTAATCTTTATTTACATAAAGGTTATCACTTTGAGAACTAACGCCTTTACTTGTCGGTAAAGGCGTTTTTCTTCCCTTTAAACGACAAAATCTATAACTGTCTTATGGTATAATTTTAGTAAAGGAGGGGCAGTTTTATATTATGGAAACAAAAACAATAACAACAAATAAAAAAGCGTTTCACGAATATTTTGTGGTTGAAAGCTTTGAATGCGGAATTGCCCTTTCGGGTACGGAAATTAAGTCTATCCGTCAAGGTGGGGTTAATTTAAAGGACGCTTGGTGCAGTATTGATAACGGCGAAATGATTATTAAGCAAATGCACATAAGCCCCTATGACCACGGCAACCGCTTTAATAAACCGCCTGCAAGGGATAGAAAACTTTTGATGCACAAGCGTGAAATTATGCGACTCTTGGGCACAGTTAAGCAAGATGGTATGGCACTTGTGCCGTTATCCCTTTATTTTAAGGGTTCGCTTGTAAAGGTGCAACTTGGGCTTTGCAAGGGTAAAAAGTTACACGATAAGCGCGAAACCGCCGCCAAGCGTGATGCTAACCGCGCAATTGACCGCGCACTAAAAGAACAAAATCGTTAAATTCGTCAGCTGTGCCGACACCTTGCATTTATTATTTGTTATTCATTATTTTTTCTTTATTATTTATATCTGGGTGTGTAAAGGTTTCGACAGGGACTTTGCAGTATCGGAAGCGAGCAGTGACGCAAGACCACTTTAAAATTTGCATAAAAAATTAACTAACAACAATAAAGTTGCTTTAGCTGCCTAATTAGGCGGCTCATCCGAACCCGAACTACCGCGGTCGGGGTAGGGTGTCATTTTAGCGGTGAACGTGAACGGTGGGTTTCTCCACCTGCCGTCACGCAGTAGGAGATACTGATTACAGCAGTCCGACATTCGACGGCTGTAAAAGGGAATGTAAAGATATGTCTGCGCTCGGAGATGCCGATATGAATAGGTTTTTGGACAGGAGTTCGATTCTCCTCACATCCACCAAAATCGGGCACACCACTTTTGTGGTGTGTTCGATTTTTTATTTTGGAGAATCGAACTCGAGAGAGTCTGAATAGAAAAAAGATGTGTAGAAAATCTACACATCTTTTTTTGTTATTTTAAGCTTTTTTTATTGTCAATTTCTTTATTAAAACGAATAAATAATGCATTACCATACCGACTGCAATTGCAACCACAAGGTCGTAAACAACCGTTAAAACACAGGTGGTTACAAGCACTAAAATATCGGTAAAATGTGATGTTTTGGTGATGTGTACAAATTCGCGCCATTCGCTCATATTATAAGCCACAACAAACAAAATTGCGGCGATTGCGGGCATTGGGATAAGTGCGGCGTAAGGCATAAGCACCACCAAAATAAGAAGCAAAACAATAGCGTGAACAATGCCTGAAATCGGGGACTGACCGCCGTTTTTAACATTGGCGGCTGTTCGTGCGATAGCACCCGTCGCGGGGATACCGCCAAATAATGCCGAGCAGATGTTACCTGCGCCTTGGGCAATAAGCTCAGTGTTTGAGTTGTGTTTATCGTTAATCATTCCGTCAGAAACAACACAGGATAAAAGAGATTCAATAGCTGCCAAAGCCGCAATAGTAACGGCGTTGGGGAGCATTTCAACAAATAAGTTAAAGTTAGGAATATTAAATTTCGGCAAAGCGGAAGACACTGTATAAAGTGAACCAATGGTGTTGACTTTCATGCCTAAAAGGGCAACCAAACCCGCTGAAACGATAACTGCAATAAGTGACGGCGGAATTTTGTTTATGTACTTAATCTTAGGCCAAACAATTAAAATCGCTAGTGAAATTGCACCAATTAAAACTGCTTGCCAATTTATTGTGCCGATAGTTTTAACCACTTCAATAAGTTTTTCAAGGGTTTCAATGGGGGAGTGGGTGAAGGTAAGGCCCGCAAAGTCCTTAACTTGACCGATTAAAAGGGTTAGCGCAATGCCGCCCGTAAAACCGACTGTAATGGTGTGGGGTATAAATTTGATAAGTTTGCCAAGTCGTAAAAGACCCATTAAAATTAAAATTACACCTGCAGTAACGGTAGCAACGGCTAAACCTTCAAGACCTTTTGTTGCAACAATGCCTGCAACAATGGTAGCAAATGCGGCGGTAGGACCTGAAATTTGCACACGGCTGCCGCCTAAAAGCGCAATAACAAACCCTGCAACAATTGCGGTGTAAAGACCTTGCTCGGGTTTAACACCCGATGCAAGTGCAAGTGCAATAGAAAGTGGCAAGGCAATTATCGCAACAATAATACCTGCAATAATATCGTTTATAAGTTTTTGTTTTGTGTACCCTTTCATACTTTCAATAAGCTTTGGGTAAAAAATGTTTTTCATAAAAAATTTCCCCTTAAAAATTCCCTTGTCAAAGGACAAGGGAATGATTTTTATAATAAGTTCTTGCGAAGCTCTTCTGCGGATTTTTCGCTAAGAAGCACAGGCGGAATATCAAATACAGTTTTGCAACCGCAATCCCCTTGTTTGTTAAGGCGATATGCCGCACGGGCATAAGCCACTAAAACGCTTGAAGTGAATTCAGGGTTAGAATCAAGCTTTAAGCTGTACTCAATAATATGTGTGTTTTCGTTTTGCCAACCCGTTTTACCGCTTCTGATGACAGTACCGCCATGGGGAAGTGCAGAATGGTCACGCTGCATTTCTTCCATTGTTATAAAATGCACGGTGGTGTCATAATCAGCAAAATAATTTGGCATTTCTTTAATTTGCTTTTCAATAAGCGATTTATCTGCGTTATCATCTGCCACAACAAAGCAAACACGAGTATGCTTTTGGCGGGTAGTAAGGGTGGGGTTTTCACCATTTCGAACAGCATTTACTGCTTCATCTACAGGTACGGTATACTGACGGGCATCAATAACGCCGTCAATGCGTCTTATCGCATCAGAATGTCCTTGGCTTACACCCTTGCCCCAAAAAGTATAATCCTGACCGTTGGGTAAAACGGCATTTGCATAAAGACGGTTAAGAGAAAACATACCGGGGTCCCATCCAACCGAGATAATGCCGATTTTACCGCTGTTTTTAGCGTTTTTATCAACATTACTGAAATGTTCGGGAATTTTTGCGTGGGTGTCAAAGCTGTCGATAACATTAAAATATTTGACATATTCGGGGGTTTGCACCGGCAAATCGGTAGCGCTGCCGCCGCAAATAATCAAAACATCAATTTCGTTTTGTTTGGTTATAAGTTCATCAATGTGACAAACGGTGGCATCATTAGTTAAAATTTTAACCGTTTCGGGTGCACGGCGGGTAAACACATAAGATAATTTCATATCGGTTGTGTTTTTTATCGCACACTCAACACCGCGACCTAAATTGCCATAGCCTAAAATTGCTATATTTATCATAATATCACTTCCAAACCTAAATTATATAATAAGTATAGCACTCTGTCAATTATTTATTTCAACTTTTTTGGTCCCTAAAAGCTCAGCTTCTTCGGGGTTGTGGGTGATAAGAATAACGGTTTTATCGGATGCGAATTTGTTAATGCAATCACAAGCTGACTGTAAGTTTTTTTCGTCAATACCGTTAAACGGTTCATCTAAAATAAGTAAGTTGAACGGAATGGATAAAGCCCTTGCGATAGCGGCGCGGCGTTTCATACCGCCCGAAAGTGAAGAAGGGTACAAATTTTCGGTTTCGCCAATACCGAGTGCCAAAAGTATTTCTTTTGCCTTTTCTTTGTCACCGCCTACAAGTTCAATATTCTGCATTACGGTGTAAAAAGGTAAAAGGCGGTTTTCTTGAAAAACAACCGATGGGGTTAAGTTGCCAAGATTAATTTCACCTTTTTGCGGTTTTAAAAGTCCTAAAATCAGCTTAATAAGTGTGGTTTTGCCACAACCCGATGGACCTGAAAGCCAAATTTTTTCGCCCTTTTTTATTTCTAGTGAAAAGCTATCAAATATGATTTTATCTTCGTAAGAAAAGGTTAAATTATTTATTTTCAGCATTTAAAACTCTCCTTACAATTTGTTTTAAAACAATTTCTAAAATAATTGAAAGCATTGCCACAACAACAGTTAAGGCAAATACTGACGGCATATCGAAATAGTTTTTGTGGTCGTTTAAAAGTGTGCCGAGCGCCATTTGGGGACGGCAGATAATCTCCGCTGCAATACCCGATTTCCACGCAAAGCCAAGCGCCGTAAGACAGGTTGTAAGCAAGGTTTTGGCAATAAACGGCATTTTGATTTTAAAGAAAATTTTGACAGGGGAAAGTTTGTAAACTTTTGCTAGTTCGATATATTTTTGGTCAATACCCGAAAGGGCAGTCTGGGTTGCAGACCATACCATAGGAAGCACCATTAAAAATGCAATAAAAATAGGTAAATCATCGCTTTTAAACCAAAAGAAGGCAAGAATTATAAACGACGCTACAGGAACGGCTTTTATAACCTGCATAGCAGGGTTTGTTATGTCGTTAAATAAGGAAAACTTATTAGCCGCAACACCGCCTAAAAAACCGACGGCGACACCCAAGGTATAGCCAATAACTATGCGCAAAAGCGATTTTAAAACCGCAAGATAAAACGCCCCCGTTTGACCTAAAACAAATAATGCCTTTAAGGTTTCAAGCGGGGTGGGTATTAGGAAATTATCGTTAATAATCATAGCGGCTGCCTGCCATATTAGCAACCAAAGTGCTAATATGGCGGTGCCTTTTAATGCTTTTTTAATCAAATTATTTTACTCCAAAATAAAAATCATTAGTGGGTAATTTGCCGCCAACGCTCTTGGGATTGAGTTCATATAGGAAGCTAAGGTATGCAGAAAGATTTGTTTTCATAACTTCACTATCTTGATATACCACATTGCAGTTGGGGATTGCCTTTTTAGCAACAGCGGCGGGAGCAATTATCTTAAATTTTTCGCAAAGAGTAGCGGTACCGTCGATATCGCCGTTTGTCTTTTCAATAGATTCCTTATATTCTTTAAGGAAAATCTTGATTGCGTCGGGGTTTTGTTCAGCAAATTCTTTTCTTACAATAATGCAGCCCATAGTGAGTGCTTCATCGTGGAATTTATCCCATTCATCGTTAAGGTCAATAACGATTTTTGCACCTTCAACATTGTTTGTAATATTGGTTGCAACGGGCTGGGGTGCTACAACAACAGCCTTTTCATTCGTCTTCATTTTCACAACAAGCTCTTGGGGCTGAGCAACAAATTCAATTTTAACATCCTTGCCAACTTCAAGATTGTTATTTTTAAGAATGTCGTTAATAATATATTCGGGGTTTGCTCCCTGACCGGTTGAATAAATGGTTAAACCCTTAAGGTCGTCAATAGAATCAATTTCGTAACCCTTGGTAACAACATTTAAAACACCTAAGGTATTAATTGCTAAAACCTGCACACCACTGTTTGTTGCATTAAAAAGGGTGGAAGCTAAGTTTGTAGCAACAGCGGCAATATCAGCTTCACCGTTTTTGATTTTAGCAACAATTTCATCATTGTTTGCAGCCAAAGCAATATTGTATTTTAAATTGCCTTCGCCTTTTTCGGCCTTTTCCATAAGGTTGGCAAGACCAACACCTGTGGGACCGGCAATACCGTAAATATTAACTTTTGTATCTAGCTTTTCGGGGCTGGATGGTGTAGACGGTGTGGAATTAGTATCTTTCGCACCGCATCCCGCAAAGGAAAGCAAAAGTAAAAGGGTTAATAAAATGCTAATTAGTTTTTTCATAATGAATCACCTTTATATAATTATTTTCTTTTATAATATAGCCGTTTTGCTCCAAGTCGTTCAACGCCCTGTAAAGAGACGCGCGGCTGATACCAAGCGATTTTGAAACTAACGACATATTTTTGAAATTTTGAATTTCACCATTTTTATCAGCAATAGAAGTCAGATATTTTAAAACTGTGTTTTCGGTACCGCTACAGGATACCACATTGAGTTTTTCATTTAAGAACCGCACCTTTTCGGACAAAAAGGTAATGTAATTTATAGCGGTTTGGGGATATTTTTCAAATAAAACATTAAGTTCATTTTCAGTTATAAATAAAATTTCCAAATCGGTTTTGGCGGTAATTTCGCTTATATAACAGTCATTGCCGCCGAAAAGTGCTGCCGCACCGAAAGACATACCTTTTGAAAAGTTTTTAAGGTGGGTGTGGTTTGTGTTATCCGAAACGGCGGTTGCTGTACCTTTAATTATATAACCGATAGCCGATTTAAAACGACTGTTGTTATATATGGTTTCACCTTTTTTGAAAGAAACAGGTGAAGAAAAATTAGAAACAATTTCGTTTTTTTCGTTTTTGCTTAAGTTTTTAAGTAAGAAAAAATTGTCAAATTTCAGTTATACCACCCCCAAAAAGTGTCTCATTTGATACACTTTATTATATTATAGCATATTTTTGATGTCTGTCAATATTATTTATAAAAAAACTTGAAAAAATAAAAATTAGGTCTTGACAAATGGGTTAGTGTTCGTTATAATATACTAGTCGCTTTAAGTTATGGCTGTATAGCTCAGTTGGCTAGAGCATGCGGTTCATACCCGCAGTGTCATTGGTTCGAATCCAATTACAGCCACCATTTTATATGGCCCGTTGGTCAAGAGGCCTAAGACACCGCCCTTTCACGGCGGTAACACGAGTTCGAATCTCGTACGGGTCACCAAGAAAACACCACATTCTCACGAATGTGGTGTTTTCAATTATGTTTGCCTTCGGCAAGTGGTGTTAGTTATGCTAATGATGTTACCAGCGGAAATGATGTCGCTTCGCTAATGGTTTTAGAACAAACATTACATCATTGCGAGCAAAACGAACAATATCATTATGTTTAACATAACATCATATCGCATAGCGATACATCACTGAAATAATTTATTTATGTGCTATAATTATTCATAAGGGGTGGATAATGTGAAAGAAAATAAACTTACAGATCTTTCTATGGAATTTTCAGTAGATATCATAAAATTAGTAAAAAAATTAAAAGCTAACCACGAAGCCATTATCTCAAATCAAATCGGTAGAAGTGGGACATCTATCGGCGCAAACATTTATGAGGCACAATACGCACAAGGTAAAAAAGATTTTATTTCTAAATTTGAAATTGCCTTGAAAGAAGCGAGTGAAACGGGATATTGGCTTGAACTTTTATATAGAACTGAATATATAGATGAAAAAACATTTAAGACGCTTTCTAATAAATGTACAACGTTAAGAGTAATGTTAATTTCATCCTGTAAAACGGCGAAGGGGAACATATAAATGAAAAAGTATTACCAAAGCGCATCATTACCATCTTTGATTGCTTTAATTTGCAGTGTGTTATTCATCACTGCAGGAATATTTCTTATAATATTCTTACCCGAAGCATTTGAATGGATTTTATTTTTTATCGGATTGGGCATACCCGCTTTTTTGATTTCTGCGGCAGTTAATATTCCCGTTGTTTGTACACCGCTTGTCATTGATGATGAAAAAATTGTTTTCCCCATAACTAGCATACCTAATGTGTTATTTAGAAAGAATGTTGTTAAGTTTTCTGATATTGAAAGTGTTGAGGCTATATTGTGTAAGGGCGATGGGATTATCACAACTGACTCGTATTTTTACAAATTCATCCTTGTAAACGGTGTTAAATTCACTGAAAATTTAAGAGCGAAATATGGCAAAAAACACGAAAAGGAAATAGTTGATTTTTTATATAGCAAAAATGTAAAAATTGTATATGATTCAGTGGTAAAATAACAAATATAACTGAAAATACAAAACATTAAACGGCAGGACTTAATTTAAGTCCTGCCGTTTGTTATTTGCCAAAATAAATTTCAAATTTATTGTTTTTTAAAACATCTGCCAGCTGTTCGGTGGTTTTGATGCGCTCGGTGGTTTGAATACCAAAAGTATCATCAAAATCGGTGCTGTGTAAATCGCCGCCTGCGATGATGATTTTACCGCTGTTTTTAAAAGTTTCTACCGCCAATTCATTATCGCATTTGTCGTTACAATAGTTATAAATTTCAAGCCCGTCCACGAGTGAAATGTCCGGCATTGCATAGGGTTCGGGGATATAACTGCGGTTTCTGAAAGGGTGTGCATAGGCGATAAAACCGCCATTTTCTCTAACCGTTTGCGACCAAATTTTTATATCCATATTTTGAAGTTCGGGATTATTTGAAAGTATCTCGGGCGTAATACCGTAAACTAGGATTTCTTTACCTGCATCGTACTTTTCTTCAAGCCCAAAAATTAGGTCAAAATCGAGCTTGTTTGCGGTTTCAAGTGCATTATAATAATAACTTGAATATTCCTTTACAAAATCCGTCCACGGCAGGGTTCTATCAACCCCTGTATACCCGTGTAAAAAATGGTTTGTAAGAGCAAAGCCCGTAAAGCCAATTTCTTTATATCTTTTCATCATATTTTCCACAGTGTCATGTCCGCAGGCGCTGCCTCCGATGGAATGAACATGTAAATCGTATTTATACATTTAATCACCCTGATGTGTGTGTATTTGGTTTTGTTTTCCTAAATATTAACATATTTTTTGCTTGTTTATAACAATTACAGACATTTTGTAATTTTTTTGTAACTTTTTTGCAGATAATACTTGAAAAATTGGCGATGTTTGTGTATTATATTATATATAATTATATTTATTTTGCGTAAGGATGTGTTTTTTATGGCAAATCGTCTTTTTCAAGGTGTAATTCATCAAATGAAAGATTGTATCGACCGTACATTTGGTGTGATAGATGAAAACTTCACAGTTACCGCTTCTAACGAGCTTGGTAAAATCGGCGAAGTTGTTCCCGCATTTAATTTAACAAACGAAGTTTGCGTGGACAGTGGATATACTTATAAAAGTCTTGGCGCAGGTCAGGGTGCTAACTATGCTGTTTTTGTTGAAGGTAATGATGTTCTTGCAAATAAGTATGCTTCAATTTTAGCTGTTGCGTTTGCTAATGTTAAATTCTATTATGATGAAAAATATGACCGCGGCAACTTTATTAAAAATATTATTTTGGACAATATTCTTCCGGGTGATATTTATATCAAAGCTCGCGAGCTTTATTTCAACAGTGATGTTTCGCGTACTGTTATTATCATCCGTCCACTTGAAGCAAATGAAGTTTCAATTTATGATGTTGTTCAAAACCTTTTCCCCGACAAGGCTAAGGATTTTGTAATCAGCATTAACGAAACTGACATTGCTCTTGTTAAAGAAACTGCACAGGGTATCGACCCCAAGACTATTGAAAAAATGGCAGCTACCATTGCTGATACAATTTCGGGCGAGTTCTATGCCCATGTTGTAATTGGTATCGGTACAACTGTTAATAATCTTAAAGACCTTGCGCGTTCATTCAAGGAAGCACAGGCAGCACTTGAAGTTGGTAAGGTGTTTGATACTGAAAAGACCATCGTTTCTTATGATAACCTTGGTATTGCGCGCCTTATTTATCAGCTTCCCACCACTCTTTGCGAAACCTTCCTTCGCGAAGTATTTAAGCGTGGTTCTATTGAAAGTCTCGATCAGGAAACACTCTTTACGATTCAGCGTTTCTTTGAAAACAATCTTAATGTTTCCGAAACATCTAGAAAACTTTTCGTTCACCGTAATACCTTGGTTTATCGTCTTGAAAAAATCAAGAAGATTACCGGTCTTGATCTCCGCGAATTTGACCATGCAATTGTTTTCAAGATTGCTTTAATGGTTAACAAGTACTTAAGAAGCAACCCCATTAAATACTAATTTGAAGGAATTTTTAAATGGAAAACATTCAGCAATTTACCGCGGTCAAGCCTATAATTGAATTTCGCGGTGTTTCCAAAACTTATCAGACAGGTACGCACGCTCTTGATGATGTGAATATTAAAATAAACAACGGCGAATTTGTTTTCGTTGTTGGTTCTTCGGGCGCGGGTAAAAGTACCTTTATGAAGCTTATTATGCGCGAAGAAAAAGCCAACACAGGTAAAATTGTGGTAAACGGCTTTGACCTTACAAATATGAAGCGCAAGGATGTGCCAATGCTTCGCAGAACTATGGGTATTGTTTTTCAGGATTTTAGACTTATTCCGAACATGACCGTTTTCGATAATGTTGCATTTGCAATGCATGTTGTCGGCGCAGACGGTAGGGATATTCGTAAAGAAGTATCTAAAGCACTTGCTAAGGTTGGTCTTGGCCACAAAGCGCGTGCATTACCCAACCAGCTTTCGGGTGGTGAACAACAGCGTGTAGGCCTTGCTCGTGCGCTTGTTAATTCGCCCGATTTGATTATCGCGGACGAACCTACAGGTAATGTAGACCCAAATATGTCTTACGAAATCGTTTCGCTTTTAACTGAAATTAATAGAAAAGGCACAACAATTTTAATGGTTACCCACGACCATAACCTTGTGCGTGATTTTAACCATCGTGTAATAATGCTCGATAGCGGTAAAATCATTGCAGATAATGTCGGAGGTGAAATCTAATGAAACTCAGTAGTATTAGATATCTCGCCAAAGAAGGCATTAAAAATACTTGGGTTAACCGTCTTATGACACTCGCTTCAATCGGTGTGTTGGTTGCCTGTATGGTTATTATCGGTCTTGCGGTTTTAATTTCAGAAAATGTTAATGTTGCTATCGGCAATCTTGAAGAGCAAAATGTTGTTATGGTTTATATGAAGGACTATAACTGGGCACTTTACGGTAAAGAAGATGCCGACAATACGACTGGTAACACAACAAGCAGTACTGAATCTGAAACCACCGATGAAACCGAAAAGGTTGACGAAAACGGTATTAAAGATTCTGATTATATCATTCACAATGAAAAAGAAGCAAAAGCTCTTTGTAAGGAAATTGAAAACCTCCCAAATGTTTCAAAGGTTGTTTTTGTTTCAAGTGAAGAAGGTCTTGAAAGCATAAAGGAATCTATGCTTGAAGGGCAGGAAGAATATTTCTCTTTCCTTGATGACGAGAACCCAATGTCTTGTGCGGCAAAGGTTACTATGACAGATATGGGCAAGTTTGAGGAAACAATTAAAAAAATTGAAAAGCTCAGCGGGGTTGAACGCATTGTTTCACAAAGTGACCTTGCAAGTACCATTAATGCGATTAAAAATGGTGTTGGTATTGCAGGTGTGTGGATTATCGCAGTTTTGATGATAATTTCTCTTGTAATTGTTTCTAACACTATTCGTGTTACAATGTATAACCGCAAGCTTGAAATCGGTATTATGAAAGCGGTTGGCGCAACCGACGCTTTTGTAAGAATTCCGTTTATTGTTGAGGGCATGGTCATCGGCCTTGTTTCGGCCGTGATTTCGGAGATTTTACTTTACTTCTGCTACCGTGTAGCTACTGAATCTATAATCGGCACACTTGGCACAACCGATATTGTTAAATACGGCGATATGGCACTTATCTTATTCGCTTTATTTGCAGCTATTGGTATTTTTGCGGGTGTTATTGGCAGTGCGATTATGATTGGTAAGTATTTAAAACACGAAGGTAGCGAATTTGCGGCAATCTAATTAAATGGGAGAGTTTATGAAACAAAAACTTTTTAAAATTTTATCGCTTGTGCTTATAGTGGCTTGCATCAGTTGCACTTATGTGGCTTCTGTTCCAAAAGCCACAGCCGCAACAGCTTCTGAAATTCAGGCTGAAATTGACAGGCTTGAAAAGGAATCGGCAAAGTTGCAGGCTGAAATTAATCAGCTTAAAAAGAACAAAAACGAACAGGTTAAGCTTAAAAATGCAATTGAGAAAAGAATGGCAGTTGTGCAAGATGAAATTAATGCTTGTAATAGACAAATTGCTGCCATTAATAAGCTTATCGATGATAACAAAGCAGCAATCGAAGCAAATAATAAGAAAATTGAAAAGGATAAAGAGCTTTTTAAACGCCGTTTGCGTGCTATTCAGATGAGCAATACTGGCAGTAATATTCAAATCCTTTTGGGTGCTAAAAGCTTTTCCGAATTTTTGCAGTTATCACAGCTTACCGCATCCGTTTCGGCAAAAGATAAAAAGATGATGGAAGACATCATTAGAGAAATTGAAAAATTAAATAAGAAAATTGAAGAAAATAATAAACTTTTAGAAGAACAAGCAGAAGTAAAAGCAACTATCAGCAAAAGACAGGCTGAACTTCAGGCTGATGCTAATGAAATTCAAAAGGTTATCAATTCAATTAATAAAGAACAAAACTCAGCTCAGGCGGATAAAAATACTGTTGATAAAGAAATTCAGCAGATGGAAAACGCCCTTAATGAAATTTTGTACGGTTCTTCTGGCGGTAATTTCGTTAATAACGGCAAATTCTTGTGGCCAACTACCTTTAAGCGTATTTCTTCTTATTACGGCAAGCGTTGGGGTAAAATGCACAACGGTGTCGATATTTCAAACGGCACTTACGGCAAGCCCATTTATGCAATGGCTGACGGTAAAGTTTATCAGTACTATAACAGCTGTAAGCATAACTATGGTAAAAAGCCGTTAAAAACATGTTGCGGTAACGGCTACGGCAACTATGTTGCGATTGATCACGGAACCTATACAGGTAGTTCGTATGCAAAGGCAAACTATAAGGCATATTACGCACATATGGGCAGTGTAACCGTTAAGAACGGCGAATATGTTAAGAAGGGTCAAATTATTGGTTATATCGGTTCTACCGGTCGTTCAACAGGTCCGCACTTGCACTTTGGTATTATGAAAAATAATGCTTGGGTTGACCCAATGAACTACTTTTAATTAAAAATATCAGCCACCACTTTTGTGGTGGCTTTTGTTTGAAGAAGGTGTTTTTGATGGAAGAAAATAAAGTAATGACCGAAGAGATGGAAATCGGCGCAAAAATAATTGGCAAAGCGGTTATTGAAGCGGCGAAAATTTGCAATCAACTTACCGAATTTGGTAGGGAAGACAGTAAAGAACTTGTTAACCTTGTTCTCGGCAGATGTGAAGTTTTAAAGGCTGAAATTTTGGCAATTTGTTGCTGTCAGGCAAACTATAATCAAAAAATTGATATGATGGAAACCGAAAGAGCAGCCGCTTATGATTATTTCAACAGTATTTTGGCACAAATTAGTTAAAATTTTATCATAATCGCTATTGTTTTTTATTGTCGATTTTGGTATAATGTAAAGGTATAAAACCGAAAGGAGTACATATATGAACTATTCACATGAAGTAGAAAATATGTGTCCTTTAGCAAAAGGCACATATCACGGTCCCGCTCCCATTCCGGAAGAGGGCAAATGGGTTCAGGTTAAGGAAGTTAAAGACGT
>JAZKXN010000107.1:0-16776 GCA_045611605.1 Acutalibacteraceae bacterium | reverse complement strand
CCCAATAAATTCCGAGGTTGACAATTCCCCATTTCATTGTGAAATAATATTGATTTCACGCTCAACCAAAACGATTTCACAATAATTATTGACAATGTCAACAATGCAAACAGATAAGGATGTGCAAAACCTGTGCAAATGTGCATAATATATTAAACCATAATTTCACGCAATATCCAATATTATAACACATCACATAGAGATAACCGAACACATAAGTCAATGCACCTTCATTGTGCGACATTAAGGTCCAAACCAAAACCTAGTACATATACCATGTTGGGTGAAAAAACCGCTTAGAATGCCTTCTAAGCGGTTTATATCATAAATTAATTATCTGGTGTAGGTTGGTCACCAAAGTTGGTATTGAAATACACACAGCATGGACTCCATAGTCTGCATGCAACGCCACTACCAGTTGAAGAAGTACCGGCATTGCTCCACGGCCATAGATAAATCTTACCATCTGTTCCAACGTAAATACCAAGCGGGCGTTCATTATCAACCATTGTATAGTTATTTACATTTTGAATAATTGCAAGGATAGCACCATCAATTGCGAATGCTTCACTAGGTGCGGTATTAAGAGTTAAACCAGTTGCAATACCATATTGACCGGTTGCACCCGGAATGGCTACACGTGGCCAAGAGATATTCGTACCTTGCAAGGAACCATAAATCTTAAACACACTACCTTCCGTGTTTTGGGCAAGTGTTAATGTATTACTGGTGGTTCCTGTTGGTGAAACACTACTGGTGGTAATATCGCTTAAAATGAATTTATTGGTTAATGCCGTTAAACCATTATCAAGGTTAATAATATTTCTTGCATTATCTGCAATAGCATTGGTATTAGTTCCAACTTGCGTATTTAGTGTTCCTACATCACTATCAACTTCATTAATTGCGCTTACCAAATCAGTTTTAGCGGTGGTGGTTAAACTGGACAACGTACCAATAGCGGTGGTATTAGCGGTGGTACCGGTGCTAGCGGTGGTGGCGTTATCGCTTGCCGTTTTGATAGCGGTATCAATAGCGGTCATGGCCGGGTTAATATCACCAAGCCATGCCGGCTTATCGGTGCCAAGAAATTGTGGCAAATTATAATTTGTGGTTGAATTTGTATGCGACATTTACTTATCCTTTCTATGCGCTTATTAATAGTGATTTACCATTATTATCGTAATCAAATGCGGTAATATCTAATGCATCATATGCGGTGGCGGTTAATTCAAGGGCATCATATTCTGTTGCGGTAATTGCATCGGTACGGCCTGCGCCATAAATATTATCCAATACCGTTTGCAAGGGTGCTTTCATGCCGGTGGTTGGGTCATATACATCAATGGCACCAAGTGTAATTTGGTCAATTTCATTTTCTAAACTTGCCACATTGGTATCAATATATGCAATAAGATATTGACGTGCTAGATAAATTTCACTTTGAACTTCCGCATGTAATGCTTCTATTTTTGCATCGGTTTCTTCATCAATTTGTGCTTTTTGTGTGTCAAAATAAGCCCAAATTTTTACAATTTCCGCTTCAATTTCTTCAATTTTTCCGGTGTAATTGTCAATGAATGCGGAATCTTCATTTACTTTAATAATAGTTTCATTTAACTTCTTTAACACACCCAATAAAAATTCGGCGTATGTCAAATTGTTTTTAAAATCGGTGCTAATACCTTGAAATAAGGTATTTGGCGGTGATTGAATTTTCAATAAATCAATGGCCATTTAATTTATCCTTTCTGCTTCTATTATAATATACCAATGAATAATTTGCTTAAATCGTTAATAATATCCCGGTCAATCATAATGATATTTTCACGATATTGTTGAATCATCTTTTGGGCCGTTGCGGAAACACCGGAATTACCTTTCATGGTTTTGACATATTCATCATTACCATTTGTGACGGTTTTGTCCGTGGCTTCGCTTCCGTCCGTACTACTTGCATATTTGCCCTGTAAAATCTGTTCCTTTTCAACTTGACTTTGTGGTGTATCAGAATGGATGTTTAAACCTTGCGTATTTGATTGCGAATCACCGCTATTTTTACCGGCATAAGTTTCCGTAAAATCTACGTTGACAAGTGGGTCGTACTTAATGGATGCGGAATAAATTAATGGTAATTTTTCTTCCATTATTTCTTGCATGGCAACTTTTACCCGTTGCATGAATAAACCGGGTGTTTCAAATCCAATTTCACGCATGTAATAATGGTCAATAATCTTTTTGGCTAATTTCTGTTTACTCCATGTACCACGGGTGTTTATGATATTGATTTCATCAGCGGTTAAATAATCCGTTAATTCATAGTCACAAAACCACTTGATAATTTCATCTTTTCCGAATGTTTCTACAAGTTCCCTTAATTCAATGCTATATTTCGCCATTATCCTTTACCCCTAATTCTTTTTTAGTTTCAAGTTCTATTGCTTTATCGGCATAATCATCCACAACCACACTAGCGGTGCGTTTAATCAAATTATCCAAATCGGAACGGACTTCAACGTCAATGGCTTTATCACCGGTCAATCCATATTTTTCATTAAACAATCGGCATGCTTCTTTGCGTGGTGCCAAGAATGACATTAAATTCAAGTTAATTAATTCGTTATTCGTATTGGTTTCATCACTAATTAAGCGTTCCCGTTTTTCCGACAAGTTATTAATACCCAAGAATGTTAATGCTTCATTCCAAATTTCTTTTTTGTAATCAGTAATTTTATCCGCAACGTATGGCGCATCAGTTTTCAATGCCCGTAGCATATCCGGGTTTAATTGGTTCTTATCTGCAAAAATTACAGGTGTGTTTCCTTCGTAACGTTCGTAAATATTTTTCAACGTGAATTTTTGGTCGGGGTCAATGGTAATAAGAATCGGTGTACGTTGTGATGCAATATTAATATCACAAGTACGTTGCGCTTCATATAACCGCCATGCAAATAATGATAATGTTGCACTTGTAGGAATATATTCCCAGTTATTCATTACGAAAATGCATTCAGAAAATTCATCATTATTTTCGGGATTCAAACCGCTATACATTCGCCTTGTGGCGTGATAGCCATATGAATAACAATTTATTGTGGTTGGTAATCCATAGATATTGAAATCACCACCGGGTGTGGCCTTTACATTGATGAATCCATAATTTTCATCTTTTAAAAATGCGCACATGCCAAGATAATATAGACAACGTTCAATAAATCTGCCGTCCATTGAATTTGGTAAATTCTTCCATTCAAAAATTGACATGGCAATCTTTTTGAATCGTTCTTGGTAATCTAGGAATGTTTGGTCATTAATATAAATTGCATCTGCAAATTCATCTGTTGGTTGTGTTCGCTTTTTTCTTACCATTCTTTACTCCATTATGAAACTATCGTGTTATTTTGTGAATAATCCATAAAATGCGTGGTGGTATGCCATAATGTCACACCGGAATTAAATATCTGTTTAATTTCTTCAAGGTCGGATTGCGGTATTTTTGCTTCAATATTACAACCAACAGTTTTTACATAATTCCAGTTGGTACGTCCGGTGATATTTGGAACTTTAAAACTATTCACACGATAACCATAAGAACTGAAATATTTATCAATAATAACGGCATATTCATAACGCACACACATGTTACGTACCACGAATTTTACTTCATCACTTGCGTAACATACATCACCGGAATTCAAATTGCCTTTGGCCTGTGGTGGTGTTAATTTGGCTTCTTTAATAGTTTGAAGAATGTTTGCTACATCTGCGCCAAGATTTTGATTACTATAAGTATTTGGTCCGGTGCTTCCCATCATGGTACCAAGTGCATTAGTTCCCCACTTCAATGCACTTGTGATAGTTTGAATACGAATATTACTTGCATTTACGGCTTTCCAGTTTAGATAGTAATCAGATGCCCATGATAAAATTGGTAATTTTGCGCTTGGTAAACCTTCGGACCATCCTTCACCATTGGTTGTTACGGTGTCACTTACTTTTGAATTTGTTGGTTTTAAGAATAATCCACCACCTTGCTCAAATGTTGCATAAATGTTGAATTTTGGTTCATTGTTTGCAAAATCTTCAAAATGGTAAACTACATCACCACCGGCATTGTTCGTAACATATAGATAATTATAAGGATATACGAACATCTTTTTATTTTTTGGTGTATATCCATTCAATGTAGATTGTAAACCACTTGTATATGATTCATATACATAACTTTCCCATGAATCTTTTGGTACATAAAATGTAGTTTGAGATAATGAACCCGTGCCGTATTTAACTTCCCATTGGTCACTTTTATATGGCATGATAAATAATGCCACGATGGCATCGCCTTTACCTGCGCCATCATACATGCCAATAATTGATGATAATTTTACTATTGATTGATTATCATCAAGCGGTACACCAACGGTATAACATCCTTGTGGAATACCACCATGAACGCAATATGTTGCACTTGGTAATCCGGTGCCGTTATTTGCATTAAGCGTGGTGGTGGTTAATTGGAAAACCGCAATAGCCGTGGTGACATCATTGGTGCGTTTTTGGTGAATATTTGCAAGCGTGACTTTATGGTTGCAAATATATTCGCCAAGTTCTAAATTTTCCGGAATCGTGTGTGCGCCAATAGTGTCATTATTAACATGTTCACGTTCAACAAAACATTGTTTGAAATTTAAATCAAACTGCCATGTTTGCCATACATCCGTTTTTAAGGATATTACTGTCATTTCTTCATTGGCCCACGTCAAATCAGTAACAAATGCATAAAACCATTTATTTGAATAATTACGGTTTTTATACATGCAATAATTATAGCCGTATAAATTTTCAATATTTCCGGCAAATCGGACGGTGCTATCCTTACGTTGGTATGTGGTGGCATCAAGTTCAATTTTTGGTAAACTTGAAAAATAATTATATTGTGCGGTGGCGTTTGCAAAAGTTAATTGGTTATTATTATCCATTTCAAGCGGACATTTTAATAAATATAAATCCGTATCTGGTCTAAACATAATTTCATTATAACATACATAAAAGCATGCCGTACAAGCATGCTTTAAGTCGTATACTGCGAAAAGACTTACAACTTAATCGTATAAAAATACCGGGTATATTGCAACCCGGTATTTATTAGTGATTACTCACTACCACCGGATGTTGGTGGCAATTCAGTTGCAAGCACAACGGCGTTGGCAAATGCACTATAATTGTACATCTTCACAACGTTTAAGTAATACTGCCATGTACGGTTATTGGCATTATAGAATTCATCCATTTCAAAATCTTGCGTTTTAATTTTGAAGAATGATTTATCAAAAATCATACCAATAATGTTGGAACCATCGCCAATTTTGTTGCCTTCATCGTCATAAACATCGAAGTCATCGACAACAATAACACGGCCCAAGAAATCGGTTTCGTTCATATGGAATGCTTTCGCAAGAACGCTTACGTCTAATTCGGCTTCAACATCGGCACGAATCATTACCATAATATCGGATGGTTCGGACCAAGTAACGATAGGGAATGCACCCTCTACACCGGCATTAACCTTTGCCCATGCATTGTAATTGGTGCTTGGCAATTGGAACTTGGTATAAAGTTCACGCATCTTTTTGACGAATGCTTCATCTTTTGCGGTGGTGTTTGGTTCGTCAATCTTCATTACTTGTACTTTATTGGACGTATATGCGCTAGTCACCAATGCTTTGGTGTACTTGAACATATCAATATAAGCACCATTGTAAAGCGAATTTACCATACCCATGATGAATTCTTCAAGATTGGACCATGAAGTAAATGCGTCCTTAATCTTGGCACGGGTGATAGTAACTGGGTATTGCAAATCCATGTTGACGGTCAAATACTGCGTGGCGATTTGGGCATCATACTTTTGCAAAAGTCCAGCGAAATCGTTTATGTTAAACACTCTCCCTTTGGCCGGATTTACGTGGACGTCCAGGCCCGCGAAACCAAGCGGAATGCGTTCGCCTTCAAGTTCGGCAAGTGGATTTTTAAAAAGTTTAGTGTTAACGGACGTGAACACAATACGCTTCAAAAGTCCAACGAATTCATTACGTACAATCGTTAAATTGGAATCCAAAATTGGTTCCGCAAATTCGGCGATTGAAGTATCCTTCGTGACGATTGGAATATATTGATGGTAAACGCCACCATTTTTAACGCTCATCTCACGCATTTTATTCAATGCGGTCACAAGCCCTTCGGATGGATTCATATATATCTCCAAATTAATTAATGTTTGAAATTACCGTTTGCATCAAATGCATCGGCAAGTGTAATATTCGTGACTTCTTCGGATTTATTTTCAACTTCCGTTGTACCCTTATGTTCAACCGGAACTTGCTTTAATAAATTGCCGTTGGCTATAATTAATTTTTCCTTATCGGCTTTTAAACGTGCAATTTCTTCATCACGTTCCCGTAATGTATTTTGCGAATTTGCGTTACCGGTTATAAGTAAACCTATATCATCTGCAATAAGTGCGGAATTATCTGCGCCTAATTTTTCTTGCATTGAATCGGTTATTTTGATTAAATCTTCATCTGTCATACTTTGATTATAACATATTATTTAAATCGCTTGAAATTTGGCCAATGTTGCCATGCCACGGGATATGGAAACTTTTTCTTTTTAGTTTCTTCCGTTGGTGTAACTTGCCATTCGGTATTACGAAATATTCCCAAAAACCGGTTGCCAATTTGGAAATTACGTACATTTACAAATGAATCAGCGGCAGAAGATGCTTCGCCTTGATGTTGACCAAGAATATTTAAATATTCGCTTCCGTTGTAATCTTCATCGGCAAATGCAATATGGCCTGCCGGATAACCGGAAATAGCAGACAATACAATACAATCACCACGTTTAATATTTTCAATTCCTTCAACGGCAAAAAATGGTGTTTGTGCGTTGGCGTTTTTGCGTTCCGTCCAACATGTATATGCATATCCATTTGTACCGGTATATAACGTCAACCCGTATTGGTACCACAATTCCGCACAAAAATCCCAACATTGGTTACCTGCATATCCATCAGCATTATATCCATTATTTAATGTGGCATTTTTCCAAATATCATACGTGGAATGTGGTATGGATATCCAACCGTCATATTGATGTTCCATTAATATTTAAATCCATATTCCTTTAATTTGTTGTACGTGTTTTTGCCAACAATACCATCAACATATAAACCGGTGCGTTTTTGGAATTCTTTAATTGCCTTTAAACAGTTTTTGCCAAATAAGTTACCAAGTATATTGCGCTTACAATAAGCTGGGAATGTTGCATACATGAAGGTGGTCAAATAATCTATGCGGTCATCAATATCGCCATATTGCCAATAACCTTTTGCCGGCAAAAATGTTTTTAATTTCGTTTCTTTTACAACCCTTCGGCCGTCACAACATTCACCCCAACCGTAATATGATTTGTAGTATGTACGGGAAATCTTTTTGCCATCGCTATAAAATTGGCCGTACCACGATATAATCACATGGTCGTATTTACTTCCGCTAAGTTTTACATAAACAGGTACAACCACATTTGTTGGTAACGTGTCCATATTATGCATGGTACCGGCCTTAATTTGGCTTTGGGCATCCACTTTGGCACTTGCAAGTTTACCGGTTTTAAATCCGAAAACCAACCGGCAATTCTGTAAACAGTAACCTTTTTGTTTACCCATGCTGTTGATATTAACATCAACGGTTTGTTCGTAATATTGCATGATTATAACTCCACATATTTATTAATACTATCTAACCAAATAAATTTACGGTATTCATGTTGTCCATATGGTACATAATTTGTATAAATATTATTTACTTCTACTTGTGGATTTATAACAGGTAACACCACATTCGCACTTGCGCTTCCTATTGCTAAAGCCAAATATTTTTCTGTTGAACCGACGGTAACGCTTTTATTTTGTGTAAAATTTGAATAAGCGGAATTTCCTAAATTTCTTACAATAGTGTAATTTTCGTCAAGCGTATAAACTGTTGAGCGGGCATTGGCATTACCTTGAAATGCATATAAATTACAATAAACATTTCCGCTAATATCTGCTAAAAACCATGCACCTTGCCATGTTGCCGTCGAAGAATAATCAAAACCATATGGCTTCAATGTAATAGTTACTTTATCATCATATTCAGATGTTATTTGTGTTCCAACGCTAATATTATAATATCCACTTCCCGTTTTATATGGGGTCAATGATAAAATATTCTTTACAGGCATTTTAAGCAAGTATAACTTTGTTACATCACCAGTTTCCGGTAATTCATCAACCACAACCGTTTGAAACGGTTGGCCCGCTGGGCCTGGAATACCTTGCGGACCGGTATCACCTTTCACACCTGCGGGTCCTTGCGGACCGGTCTTTCCTGTTTCGCCCTGCGGTCCTGCCGGTCCGGTATCACCGGTATCACCCTTCGGGCCTTGTGGGCCGGTATCGCCCTTTGGGCCGGATATTGTTTCAATGATGATTTCATCATTTTCAATGGTTGCTATTTCAATTGTATCTGCCATAATTAATCCTTATCAAATACGGTTGGTGTTATAGTTAAGCGGCCATAAAATGGTGTTTTTACGGTTTCGCCAACTTTAAAGCGTAAATCAAAATTATAATTTTCAAATGGTAATGCTTCGGTAACTTCTGCTGGAATTTTTACCGTAAATTTGTTTGAATCAATTGTAAGAATCGTACCCTCTGCAAGTGAAATTAAGAAATCATAATTAGTATTTGTATAATCTTCTTTTAGACCGAATAAGATATCATCCGGTGGAGTGGTAAGATTTTTGAATGTTACATTGAATGTAAATTCATCACCCTTCTTCACAACATAATTTTTATTCATTTATGCGCCTTCCTTTTTTAATGCTTTTAACGCTTTTTTAATAACCTTCGGTATTGGAATATTTGTCACGGATAAATTTTCAATAATGGATAAACCTTCATTGGCTACGAAATAGTAAATCACAAGTGTACGAATTGCGCCATGTTCACCGGTCACCCGGTCAACCAAAACGGCAAGCATCACAATAATTAAATATCCAAGTTTTTTAATTAAACCACGCAAGCCAATTTTTGAACTTAATGTTTTAGTATGAAATGCTTTTAAAAGTCCGGAAACATAATCAAGGGCAATAGCGATTAATAAACATTGCATGGCAACATCTATTCCACCAAGTAAATATACAATTCCTGTAATCACGCCGGATAAGAATACGCATAAAGTTTCTTTCATAATTTCATTGTATCACAAAAAGCCACACCGCATATTGCGGTATGGCCAACAGAAAAACAGAAATTGAATCAACCAACGTTAAATTTGACATATATTAAGGTGGGCATGCCTGTTGGCGTTCAACCTGTAATGGCATTATACCACAATTTTGCGAATGTATTTCGCATCTTCTTCAATTTCTTTTTGGTGGTTTTCTTGAATTTGTTTTTTATATTCAAGTACTTTATTATCCAACTTTAAAATGTGGTTGCGCACATTAAGCGGTAAATTTGGATGGAACTTTAAATACTCTATGATTAAATCGTCAATGAATCTTAGTTCGTTAAAATTAAACATAACATTAGTCCTATAATTACTAAATTTAATAATATTGCATGAATGCCCCAAAATTTCATGTATCTAAATAGCGTTTCAATATCTTCGCTTTGATGCTTGAAATTATCGTGGCACCAAAATTTAAACTCATTTTCCATAGTCTATACCTTGTAATATTTGATTTAATACTTTTGCCATCTCACGATTGTCGTGAACTTCCCATACGATATTCTTCGGGAAACGTTTATCGTAATTTAAAACCTTACACCCTAGCACCTGCGCTTCAATGGCGGTACGTCCAACGCTATATACGTATTGGTACTTAGCCATTTGTTTTAACATTTCCGTCCGGTCAAGATTTGTTAACATCTTTACTTTAAACATGGCCATTGGGTCATCACTAACGAATTTACCTAAACGCCCTGCATAACATGTATTGAATGGTTTATCATCAAACGGGATGTAATATTCTTGAACTTCTTTTACATCTACGGATAATGGTAAATAAATGCTAGTGTGTTCGGGGAATGAATAAGCCATTTTTAATTGTGTATCACGTAATCCGCACACTAAAATTAAATCCTTATATTTGTGCAAGTAATTGTACGTGACTTCCGGCCTTATATTACTATGTATAAACACAATAGCATGGTTATATGCTTTTCCGGTGTTAATGGTTACAAATGGCCGTTTTGTTTTAATTAACGGCATCATATTTTTAACAATTTCCACAGAATAATAATATGCACCGTTGTATTTGCGTGACGGGGCCATTTCAATTTTTGATTTGTAATCCCTATGTGTATGCGTGATGTTCATTTTATTCACTTTCCATCGCATGCTTTCGGATATAATCCCACGTATGATAAACCGTTCCGTCCGGATTTCTGCGAGATAATCCCCGTTTGCTTTTCTTTCCGCCTTTGCGTCCGGCTTCTTTTGCAAGTTCCGTATTTACGGCAAAACCTTTAAGTCCGCCGGCCTTACCACCTTTACTGCCAATTATCTTATAAAAATCTTCACCGTGTTTTGCACGATTTGTTGCGCTTGCCTTTTTTCCACCGGCTTTAGTTCCACTCATAATTAACCTTTCTATAACCAAATTAATATTAATACCATTAAACAAATGTAAATTGGAAATAAATATATTACTTCATGTTTATCCCCTTTCATATCCACCGTTGCTAACTTGTACACGCTATATGCAAGTACAATAATGTCAATAATAGTTAAAATAAGTTGAATCATTTGTATTGTGCTTTCTTTACTTGCCCTAGTAAATTATCTAATTCTGTATTCAATGCATACACATCTTCGTCATCATAATCTTCGTTATATCTGTAATAACATTTATGAATGCATTGGATTAAAAGTTCTAAATCTCTTTTTGAACGTAATTGTATAATATATTTCATAATGAATTCCTTTACATTATTTATAATTTTTCAATGTCGTTTTTTGTTATGATTTTTGAATGTAACAGAACTTCAACGTCCATTTGATTTAAGATGTATTCTTTACCATTTAATGTAATTTTGTAATAAGTTTTCATATCCCTTTTCCTTTCTTTACATTTCTTCTAATTTATCGTTAAGTTCTTCAAGTTCGTCAAGTAATTTACGCATCTTTTCAATATTTTCTAAACGTACTTTGTAACCGTCATTGGTTCCAACTCTGCGGTAGATGCCCATATCGTAAACACATTGTGCAAGTTCGTTATGGTTGTCACAAATTTTGTTTATAATTTCGTTTGCTTTCATTTTCTCTTTCCTTTCATTAATTTTTATTGTTAAGGGTGATTACTCACCCTTAACTTCTTCAATTTCTTTTGCCGTTTTTTCATCAACTTCGTGGGATGCTTTTACAATAACCACACCTGTTGTGGCGTGATTTATTTCTTTTAAAATCCTATTTAATGATGGTAAATATTTATCGTAATGTGCATAGAACATTTTTTCTTCGGCTTTTTCTAAGTTTTTGTATGCGTTTTCTAATTGTTTAATTGCGATTTCTAATTCTTTCATTTTGTAACCTTTCTTATAATTTATTATCTTATGATTCCATTATAAGCCAAGCATAATAAAAAGTCAAACACTTTTTTGAAGATTTTTTAATATTTTTTCATCCTGTGGAAAAACCTGTGGAAAACTCTGTTATTTTAAGGTGAAATCCGTATCTACAAGGATTACACCGCCTTCTACGTGTTTATATCTTAGTTTACGGCCTGCCGGTCCAATCTGTTCATCTGTCATGCCTTCGGTGGTAAATCCAATGTTGAAGTTATCAAAATTGACAAGATGCGCTAATTTTTTAGGGAATCCGGCAATCGTTACATTAATTTCGCCTTCTTTATCCTGTTCTATATAACACTTTTGGCGCAAGAATTTCGCACGTACGAAATCTGATTCATGTTTCCATGCACCAAGCCGAAAATCATCAATATCTATAATGTCGCACAATGCTTGTAAATCTGATTCGGTCAAATTAGCATGTATTGAATCGGTGTCTGAATATAAATATGCATCATATCCTTTGTGTTTAATAGACCACTCACGAATCAATTGTGATGTTTCTATTGTATATTTCCTTGCATAAGATGTAATAAAACTTGCCACCGGCAAATACACCCCGCTTTTCTTTTCTTCTTCGCCCATCGCATAATGCACTTCGTCACCAATTAAAACCGGCATCTTTTTCCGTCCGGTAATTCCCGTTCCAAATTTACCATACAGGGAGTTCAACATTAGTTTGGCAATTAAATACATTGGCTTATTACCATCTTTTTTGGCCTGTATTTTCTGTTCCGTCCAATGGTTAATATAATTATTGAAAATTCCATTGATGGATTTGAATTTATATCCACCCTGCCATTCAATAACATCAACATTATATTGTTCAAAAAATAATTCCAAATCGGGATTGGTTAAACATAATGTTACAATTTGGCCATTACTGGATTCCAAATATTCATTTGGCATGAATGATAGGGAATGTTTTAACTGAATTGATGGGATTTTATCCGGTTTGATTTCAAATATACAGGATAACTTTTGCACGTATAAATCATAAATTACATCCGGTACGTATTTACCTTCAAATGCTTCCGGTTTACCATGTGGCATCAATTCTTGAACCATACGTGAAGGGTAGAGCGAATTCACATCCAAAACCACACCACCGCCGACTTCTTTGCCTGCATACTTCTTTGAAACATAGGTAAAACCGCCTTTATATGATTGCCGGATATCCGCATCCACTTCCGGTTCCAGTTTTGGAAACAGTTGCCGGAATCGCACCGTCATCTTCTTGTAACTATCCAGGGCATCAGATGCAATGGTCATTTTGTTTAATCCTTGATTGAACATCACTTCAAGCGCACGGGCCACAATTTCCACGTCATGTTTAATGTATTCAATTTCATGTGATGTTAATTCGTGGCCTTTTTCACGGTACGTTTTATAATCTAGTTCAAGTTTAGATAATGGTAACCCGAATGCTTTGGCAATTTCCGCCACGCTAAAATTTAGGATTTTTAGGGAATCTTGAATTACAACCTTATTAACGTAATGATTGCCAATCTTAAACCATATCGTGATTTGGTACCAAACACCCATGTCCGTAATTAAGGTTGTAAACGTTTTATCCCTGCGTTCTTTTTTGGATTCTACGTATTCAAAACCGTTTTTCAATAACCAGTTGATTATAAATTCACCATCAAATTTTAAGTTATGGAAAAAACATTTATAATTTTTATCCCAATTTGCACACCACTTCATGAAATCGTCAATGGAATTTCCGTAAATAATATTATTCGGCCGTCCAATTTCACAACATGCAAAAGCCCATACACGACAATCATGCTCAAATGTCGTGGTTTCAAAATCACAACTAAACATATTACACTATGCCATATTTGCCCTTAATTTCCGGTAATGCTTCATAAATTGCATCAATTTTATTACGCATTGACTTAGCACCTTTACTTGAATATTTAATTTCAGAATCAACCCATTCATCGGTAATAATTGCAACTGTTGAATCATTTTCTTTAAGTTCAAGTAATTGGTCCGGCGTTAATTTTCTTAATTCTTTTTCAATTACTTTCATCTTGTCGTAATCGTAATCGCTTGCACCTGCTTCAATCCGAAACATTTTAAAATAAGAGTTATAAAAAGTTTCATTACGTTTTGCCGTTTCTTCAAGGGATAATGCATTCTTATTTAAACGTTGCAAGGTTTTTACGTTTACATTTTCTAAATCTTTGGATAAAAATTTAATTTTGGCATCATTATTTAAAATTGCATCGTCACGTACCGTTTTATATTTCATTGGTGATGATTTTAATTTTCTTTGCCGTGCTTTACGTCTAGTAACTGTTTTATTCAATTGTTTTTGGGAATATCTGAATAATTCATTTGTTCCCATAACGTTGTATTTATTACCACGTACTTCGCCTTTGGCGGTAAAAGATTGTAATTCATTCAACCGGCGGTTCAAATCACGTTTATTCTTATATGCAAGTTTCAAACCACGTACAGTTTCCTTTTTTGGCAACAATGCGGACGTAACACCCTTAGTTTCTAACCGCTTAACTTTCTTATTGAAATTTTGAACCGCCCGCCTTAGTTCACGATTCATTTCCGGTGTGTACCGCATTTTTACCTTCCTTACCTAGTTTAAAATTTACATAGTGCCGGTGGCATTACACCACCGGCGGTTTAATTATTCGGCAATTTTATCCATGTTGGAATTCTTTTTTGGTTCCACTACAAAAATTGCTTTTACAGATTTTGATGTACCTTTACCAAAATTATTTTCGTAATCGTATGCACCAATCAAAAGATTTACAACGGCACCATAGCCCAATTCATCTTTATCATTAATATCCACGAATTTGGCCAACTTCACGTTATATTGGATGGTGGTATCGTTCGTTTTTTCATTGTTGTATTCTTTAAACTTTGGTTCACTAAGTTTATTTTGTGTATACCATTTGGTGATTTGTTCACGTATATCCGGTTCGCTTACATCAATAGTAATGGATGCGCCATATTTGTTGTCGGTATCAAGTTCTACAAACAGAACTTTTACGTGTTTAAGAGTTAATTCATTTTTATCCATTTTGATAATCCTTCGTTTAAATTTGCTTAAATTAGTTAAAAGTGGTGTAATTTATATTCTTATAATTGTAACCTTTCATTTAAATATATTTCCATTAAACCACGCATTTATTTACAAATGCAATATGGAAAATTTTTATACATGTGTGGAAATGTGGAAAAGTGAAACAAAAAAACCGGCGTTCAAGGTTACGAAAACGCCGGCGAAGAAAAGAGATGTAATTATTACAACAGATGAATATAATAATTACTATATCATTATAACATATGTTTGCACTTCCCTATTAACATATATTACACCTTCACCCCTATAACCGCTTTGCCCTTCCCTACTCTTAGATATATCAATAACAGGGGTCGGGCCATAATTTGCACTTCCCCGACTTTATGGTCTAAAAATAGCGGGGAAGTGGTAAATTTTTATGGTTATATTGACATAGAAGGGTAGAATAGTATGTTATAATGAAGATGCGTAATACAGATGATTTGAATATCGTAAATATTGCGCATCAGGTGTTTTGAACAATTTATTTGTTCAAAAATTCCTATGGCTTGATGCATTCAAATTAATATAAGTGATGCCGGAATCCAACGGTGAAGAATCGTCCGGTGTACTGGTCGTTTGGAAACGTGTATTAATATGCACAACGTCATAAAACTTGAATTCCGGCGTGGTATGGTTTACGGCTATTACCACGCCACTTGGATAATAAATTTATGTATTTTGATATTCAACCGGTACTATCATATAACGCTTTAATTTCGTTTATCCTGGGTGAACGTGGATGCGGTAAAACTTTCTCATGCAAAAAATTTTGCATAAATGATTACTTGAAAAACGGCCACCAATTTGTTTACATCCGCCGTTATATGTCGGAACTTGAAAACGCTATGGAAGGTTTCTTTGCCCAATTGCAGGATGCCGGAATTTTTAAAGAATACAATTTTGAAATCAAAACCAGTAAAAAATCTATCACAAAATTTTTGTGTAATGGCGAAGTAATCGGTTTTGCCATACCATTATCCATTGCCAATATTTTGAAATCATCATCATTTCCAAAAGTTAAAAATATAATGTTTGATGAATTCATGATTGATAATGGTACCTACCATTATTTAAGAAATGAAGTTGTACAATTTTTGGATGTTATTGAAACGGTGGCACGTCTGCGTGATGTACGTGTATTTATGTTAAGTAATGCAATCAGCATTACAAACCCTTATTTTAATTTCTTTGACTTAACTATCCCATACGGAAGCGAATTCAAAACATTTAAGAACGGCACAATTTTAGTGTGTTATGCAAAAAACGAAGCATACCGAAAAGTTAAAAAAGAATCACGTTTTGGTAAATTGATTGAAGGAACGGAATATGCAAAATACGCAATAGATAATGAATTCCTAAGGGATTCAAAATCCTTTATATCTAAACGTCCAAAAAACACCCGGATATATTCAACAGTTATTGCCAATGGCCAAAAGTATGGTATATGGCGTGATTGGCAAAACGGCTTTATATTTGTTTCCAAAAAATTTGACCCGTCTAATCCTTGTGTATTCGCTTTTGATGTAAATGAACATAATGAAAATACAATATTAGTTAAAGCCCGTTCGTCATCTTGGTTCGCACCTGTCATTACCGCATACCGGCAGGGAAGGTTATATTTTGAATCACAGAAGATTAAGAATAATTTCATGGTTGTATTGAATAAATGTCTAACTTATTGATATAATAGAATTGTAGAGTTTACCTCTCCTCCACACCGTTTTAACCGCCGTATAAAGCCAGTACGGCGGTTTTTTCACCCAACATGGTATATGTACTAGGTTTTGGTTTGGACCTTAATGTCGCACAATGAAGGTAAGTCGGATCGTAGCCATGTCGTTCTGTGAGCCAAGGAGTTGGTTTCAAGTGTTGTCTTCTAAGACCGCTTGGCCTCCGACTTCACCGTTTTAACCGCCGTATAAAGCCAGTACGGCGGTTTTTTCACCCAACATGGTATATGTACTAGGTTTTGGTTTGGACCTTAATGTCGCACAATGAAGGT
>JAZKXN010000106.1:0-4366 GCA_045611605.1 Acutalibacteraceae bacterium | reverse complement strand
GGAGATTGGTTTACCGCAATTTTTACTGCCGTAATAGTATTTATGTTTAGTAATCTTAGATTTGTTACCGATTATTCATTGGGACAGTATTACAAGGAAATTGCAACCGCAAGAACTCTTGTTGATATTGCAGGTGTGGCTGTTTTATATGCCCACCATGTATCTTGCAGAAGCAGAGCTATACATAAGGAGCTTGAAGCGGTGCAAAATACCCTGCAATCACAATATCAACAATATAAACAATCGCGTGAAAGCATTGACCTCATCAATATGAGATATCACGATCTTAAACATCAAATACAGTATCTTAAAGATGAGCAAGATACAAAAAAGCGAAATGAGTTTCTTGATCAAATTGAAAGTGATATTAAAAAGTTCGAATTACAAAACAAAACAGGTAATGCAGTTTTAGATACAATTCTTACAGGAAAAAGTCTTTATTGCTATAAGCACGGCATCACTATGACAAGCGTTGCAGACGGAAAATTGCTCGATTTTATGAATGTTGTTGATATCTGCAGCATATTCGGAAATGCACTTGACAATGCGATTGAATCCGTTATGCAAATATCGGACAAAGAAAAACGCTTAATACACGTTACGGTATCCAGTCTCAATGACTTTGTAATGATAAGAATTGAAAACTATTACGAAGGCAAATTGCTTACCGACGGAGATGATTATTTGACAACCAAGGACGACAAGCACTTTCACGGCTACGGTATTAAAAGCATAAAATATACCGCCGATAAATACGATGGAGCGGTATATATTAACACTAACGACAACTGGTTTGATATCAAAATAGCTATACCCAAACAAATATAAAAGGAATAATTAATATATGAAATATGATTATTTGATTGTCGGAGCAGGGCTTTTTGGCTCGGTCTTTGCCCGTCAGGCAAAGGACTCGGGAAAAACTGTTCTTGTTATCGACAAACGAAATCACATCGGTGGAAATATTTTTACCGAGGAAATTGAGGGCATTCAAGTCCACAAGTACGGGGCGCACATTTTCCACACCAATGAAAAACGAGCTTGGGATTATGTAAATCGTTTTGCAGAATTTAATAGATTCACGAATTCACCAATGGCTAATTACCGCGGTGAGCTTTATTCCCTTCCGTTCAATATGCTCACGTTCAACAAGATATGGGGTGTAATTACTCCTAACGAGGCAAAGCAAAAAATTGCTGAGCAAAGAGAAAAATGTGGTATAAAAGATCCCCAAAACCTCGAGGAGCAAGCAATTTCTCTTGTTGGAACGGATATCTATGAAAAATTAATTAAGGGATATACGCAAAAGCAATGGGGCAGACCTTGTAATGAGCTTCCTGCGTTTATAATCAAACGACTTCCCGTTAGATTTACATACGATAACAATTATTTCAACGCACTTTATCAGGGCATTCCAATCAATGGTTATACCGCGATGATTGAAAAAATGCTTGAAGGCATTGAAGTGAAACTTAACGTTGATTTTCTTTCAGACCGCGAAAAATTAACAAAAATTGCAAAAAAGGTTGTTTTTACAGGTCAAATTGATGCTTATTTTGATTATATTTACGGTGCTTTGAACTATAGAAGCGTGCGATTTGAAGCCGAAATTCTCGACACCGATAACTATCAAGGTAATGCGGTTATTAATTATACCGACGAAGAAACTCCGTATACAAGAATAATTGAGCACAAGCATTTTGCCTTTGGAAATCAAGAAAAAACGGTCATTTCAAGGGAATATAGTCAGGAATGGACACCTGAAGTTGAGCCATATTATCCAATAAATGACGAAACCAATACCGCACTTTATGAAAAATACAACGCACTTGCAAAAAATGAAGAAAACGTTATATTTGGAGGTCGACTCGGACAATATCGCTATTACGATATGGATGCAGTAATACTTGCAGCACTTGACGTTGCAGAAAGTGAGTTAAAATGAAAAGAAAATTATTAACAGTAACAGTTCCCTGCTATAATTCGCAGGAATATATGAAAAAATGTATAGATAGCTTGCTCGTCGGTGGCGAGCACGTTGAAATCATCATAATAGACGATGGTTCAACTGATAAAACAGGAGAAATTGCTGACGATTACGCCAATAAATATCCCAACATAGTTAAAGCTATCCACCAAGAAAACGGCGGTCACGGAGAGGGTATAAATCAAGGAATTAAACATGCAACCGGTAAATACTTTAAGGTTGTTGATAGTGATGATACCTTGAGTGAGGACTTCCCCTCATTACTTAACGCGCTTGAATTGTGTGAGAGAGATGGCGGTGTTGATCTTGCCGTTACAAACTATTATTATGTACATACCGACGGAATTGGTGACCGCTCCATCGACTATTCAAACGTTTTACCTAAATGGCGCATCTTTGAGTGGAAAGAAACAAAAAAATTCAAGCTCCATCAAATGTTGACAATACATTCCTGCACTTTTAAAACCTCTCTTTTAAAAGAATGGGGTGAGCCCCTTCCAAAAAAGGTATTCTACGAAGATAATTTGATGATTTGCAAGGTTTTACCAAAAGTTAAAAAAATGTATTATCTCCCCTGCGACCTATACCGCTACTGGATAGGCAGACCAGATCAGTCCGTTCAAGAAAACGTGATGAAGGGCAGATACAGACACCAGCTTTTGGTAACGGAAAAGAGTTTTATCGCGTGTGATTTGGCAAATATTAAAGATAAAAAACTCAAAAATTATCTCAAACACGAACTTTTTATGATGTTTGGTATTTCCATTATGTTCACTCGTTTAAACAAAACCGACGAATCCGATGCAGAACTCGAAGCCATGTGGCAAAATTGCAAAAATCACAATAAAAAATGGGGCAGACATTACAGAAATCTCTCCCCTCTCGCAATAATTTCTATAAAAGGTAAATTCGGAAGATTCCTTTCAACATTCTTCTATCGAATGGCAAATAAAATAGTTAGATTTAATTAAAAAGTAAATGGCAGTCCAAATGGACTGCCATTAATTTTTATTCAGTTTCTTTGGACGCTCCATTTTTAATGCTATTTTGTATTTATCCGCGGTAAATCTGCCTGTAACCACAAATTCAGGTGGTATCGCACCACCCATCGATGGGGATTTCGGCGGATTTTCTTTACAAGATGGCAGCAAAAGCAAAAATAGCACAAAGCAATAAAGCATGCCATCTCATTTTTTAATTATATTTATTCTCAATTTTCTTTTTTATCGCTTTCTTTAAAAATATATCTGTTTGCAAAGAAGAATACTACCATTGCAACGCCGCCTGTTAAGAAAGTCGTACCGAGGTTGTAAATAAGGGGTGGAACGAAATTGCTTGCAACGCCAATCCAAATGTTACTCAAAGCATTAACAACACAAGTAACAAGAGCAAATGCAAGGAAATAGAAAATCGCCTGACGTCCCATATTTCCGTTGCTACGGAACACAAACTTTCTTTGCAAGAAGAAATTGATTATCTCGCAAACCCACAAAGAAATCAAGAACGCGGCAAAGTAAGAAACTCCGCCCTGTTCTTCGTTAGCACCGATTATGTACCAAGAAAATTCAATTCCAAAAATATTCAAATCAAGATTAGGAAAACCTATTGCCGCGGTTCCCATAAAGCCAAATGCAGGTTGCAAAAGGGACACTAAAAGACCACGCACAATGGTTATTAGATTGCTTACCAAGAAAAAAAGTCCGCCCTCTCGCACCCATACGGCAAGTTTGGGATTCTTTTCTGCAAATTTCGACCATATCTGCTTAATTTTTTGCATATATTCCTCCGAAGTATTTGTTATTTATATAATATCATATATATCTTGAAAATAAAAGTACGTTTTCACAAATCGCACGTTTTTTAACACAAATGATTATTATTTTATACATATTTCTTAAAATGTCATATATGTTTTTTGTGTATTTTTCACAATGATTTTAACAAAAAAATCTGCCGTAGCAGATTTTTTGTTTTAGTTTTTGTATATTCACTTATAATTCAATCCACTATTTCTTGATATGCCTTCACAAAACGAGATTTATTATAGATCATTATAGTGTATTCTTCACCGTCCGACATAGAAAACGTGGCTATCGGAAACAAAAACCACTTCCAAGTAATCTCCCTGATATTTTTAATTGGCATAACCAAATTTCTATATTTTTCATCAAAAACAAGCTTATTTGTTCTATATCTAAGCTCATCAGAGTTTAAATATAAAACTCCTCCCATTATACCGTTATGGCATAAGCTGCACGCAAATTGTTTTTCCATATTTTTATATAACTCTTTCATATTTTCCCCTTATAAAACCATCACCAATGTTCCAATGCCAATAAGAACGCAACCTATTAAGGATTTGGGAGTGAACTTTTCGTG
>JAZKXN010000105.1:0-1815 GCA_045611605.1 Acutalibacteraceae bacterium | reverse complement strand
ATCGGCACAACCACCGCACATTTCCAAACGCTCTTTTAAGCGATGATCCCACTCCGTTCCAATTTCTTGGTCGCGTAAAACAGAACATTCCACCGCTTGCGAAGCCCTTGCCGAAATTTTGATAAAACCGTCGCTTGTGCGATATTCGCAATTCTTCTTATCAATCAGTTCCGCCTCACAATAAACGTCCAATATATCCTCTACGTCAATTTCGTAAACATCGCAATTTTCAAGCACCACCAAAAGAGATTTATACTCTTTCAAAACTCCCTTATCAATCACTATTTTTTCCATATTTCCCCTCCTTTGTTTGCCTAACCAATTTCAATTATACCTTAAGTATATCATATTTCCATTAAGATTTCAACCATTTCTCTTGTTTTTGTTTACTGCGTATCAAAATTTAAGGGGTGACGGTTGAGTTTTCCGTCACCCCTTGTCTTTTATTATCATCCCGATAAATTGGAATTTATTAAATACTTTTTACCGGATGCAGTTCAATATATCCCCTTGTGCCGATAGGCTCTAATTGAATACGGGGATTTGTTTCATCCCACTTATATCCAACAAACTCAGGATTGTATTTTTTGATTGCCTCCCATACCTGCTCAATGGCTTCGCAAAAACATTCTTCCGCAAACGGTTCGCTTTGAAACATAAGATATTTGCATTTTGGCAATTCGATTACATCAAATCCATCAGGGATTTCCCCCGAATAGTCCATTGCAACCTCTACACCCTGTACGTATTCAGACGTTCCTGCCTTGATGTGCTTTTTAGGAAGCCATAAGCACACTGGTTCACCGCAAATAGATTTCATACTGCAAAGCAGTCCCCACACGTCACAACCAACTTCTTCACAATATTGAAAGTATTCCGTTGCTTCTTTTCCACGCTTGATAATCACCTTTCTTTCGGGTTTTTCGATTACTTGTACAAAAACACTTTTTACTTCACTCATTTCTACATTCTCCTTTTTTTGAACATATTTGATACCATAAGGCTTGAACAGATAAATCGGTGTAGGACATATGGAATACTCATAAGGATTACACCCGAACTCCTTATAAAATGCTCTTTGATAACCATCTACACTTTCAAACCCTGTATCAAATGCAATATCAATTATCTTCACTTTTTCATCTCGCAATCGAAGCGCGGATTTAGATAATCGTAATCGCCTGATGTAAACGGCGGGTGTCATATGGAGTAAATCCACAAAAAGCCTGTATGAGTGCCACGGAGAATACAATGATATATTTGCAAGGTTAGCCATTGTAATATTTTCATCAAGGTGCGCCTCAATATAATCTTGCATTCTTTGCACCGCTTCAACATGTTCGTCCATTTCTGCTCACCTCCTTATGCTCATATGATAGCAAAACCCAAAAGTTTTCTCTCGACTTTATTTGCTAAAACATAAATAATAGAGCCGCCTAACATACTCTAACGGCTCGTTTATCTTCATAGACAAATTCCTATTTATAGGTGTATTATATCACATTCCTATGAATAATTCATCCGCTTCCTTTTTCATTGTTTACTGCGTAGCAAAATTTGAGGGGTAACGGTTGATTTTTCCGTCACCCCTTGTCTTTTATTATCATTCCGATAAATTGGAATTTGTCAATATCGATTACCATACAAAACTTTCGCTTTTTCGGTATATTTCTTTACAAACTCGGTCTTTGCGTTTGTATAAGCATCTCGATTATGCTCGTATTCTTTCCATAACGAGAGCTTTAATTTTTCATATTCTTTTGCAATATCGGGAAAATCGATAAGATAATCTCTAAAATACAATTCATCGTTATC
>JAZKXN010000104.1:0-1451 GCA_045611605.1 Acutalibacteraceae bacterium | reverse complement strand
TTGGCTATCGATGTGGTTCTTGCACCATTATACCCCTTTTCCAAGAACTCCTTTTCAGCCGCTTCAAGTATCTGTTGCTCTTTGCTTTGCACTGTTTGCTCATTCATTTTTTGATATTAATTTTGCGGTTTAACAAAATAGTTTAACAAATCTGTTAATGCAAAGGTGCGATTTATTTTTTAATTCGCAAAATATTTGGAGAATTTATTCAAGTTTGGTTTATTCCATTTATTATATACTCAAAATGGACAAAACTTATTTGTGTATGCTGGCTATATGACTGATAGAGAGAAGTTGAAGGTATTCTTTGAAAAATATTTCGGTGTCTAACAAAAATAAAAATTATTTTTTGTTGGTTTATCCTCTCCGAAGAGGAGGAGGAGGTGTAGTAGATTTCGAGACAATTTTAGAGTAATTAAAAAGGCGTTTCGGCACTGCCCAATATACCTGATACTGCCCGAATACTACCCCAACGGGATAGTCAGTTATATACAGTTGTCTATCAGGGAGTAAAAAAGGGCCAATGACTTTTTGACGAAGAAGAGTATTAAGAGGTTGATAAAGGTTAAATACTCAAATATCACGATTTACAATGACCGATTGGGTAGCCAGTCGGTCATTTTTATGTCAAAAATTACCCGAACACTGCCCGAAATTGAGCAAAACTGCCCAAATACTGCCCTGACGCTCTACAAGGCACTTTTTGCAAAAATACCTATTTGTTAAAGTAAACAAAATAGTAAATCTTTTCCCTTCAAGGTATTGACAACCGATAGTTGAGGTTGTATATTTGGGGTAATAATAAGAAAGTGGCAAATCAGCAATTTTGTCACGGGAATCATACAATAATTTTGCGATATCATTAACTAAAATTTATTTGTATGGCTAACTATTTAAACAGACCAAGTATTTTCGAGATTGCAACAGCATTTGAAGATGGGCAGGAAGGTGAAATTAAGCAAAAGAACAAAGGACCTTATGAAACTTATAGAGACCTATCTGATGATGAAAAGAGTTTTGTTTTTAAACACCCAACTCTTGCATATAAGTTCAACAACAATGCAAATAAAGCAAAAAGAATTGGAAGAGAATTAGAAGGAACGAAAAACGGATATGGCGATGCCGTAAGGCATTGTTATTGGTGTGCACTAAACCAAATGGATGCAGGATTAAATTCATCCCGTGCAAAAGAATTTGGAGATGCTCACGAGAATATTCCGAATAACGAAGCCAAGACAATGGATTTGCACAACAATTCCGTTGGATATCATTTAGGCAACCAAGCGATAATCAATGGTTGGAGTGAAGAAGAACTTTTAAATCAAGTAATAAATGCTGCAAATAATGGAAAACTACAAATTGGGCTTTAAAACATTTGTCTTCACACTTATTATCACCATCTTGTTTACAAGTTGTAGCGAGAATGCGAAAAGCAATTTTTACTTTGCTTT
>JAZKXN010000103.1:0-2248 GCA_045611605.1 Acutalibacteraceae bacterium | reverse complement strand
ACAGATGAGCTCACCATTATATGGCTATATTGTTAAAGATGGCGCACACATCAGTAACACCATTCGTTACAGCATAGAATCATATGTTGCTGACTCTTACACCGACACCAGCGTTCCTTATCTTAATGAATTAATTAAGGCTATGCTCAAATACGGTGATTCTGCTTACAATTATATTCATTAATTGTAAAAGCAATTTAACAATTAATTAACTCAAACCTACCCTATCGGGGAAACCCGATAGGGTACTTGGAATTTTTAATCTGGCTTAAAAAACTATTTCTATGATTAAAAGTTCTATATATTTTTCTTCTTCAAAAGGTTTTGAAGATTTATTATTCTATGGGTGATTTTATGAATAAATTTATTAAACCTTTATCAATATTTATAATAATGTTGATATTAGTATCGGCACTTGGTGTAACAACGAATGCTGATAATGATTCTGCAGTGTCATTGTACGCTTCAGAACCAGGTTCGGATTTGGAATTTGAAATGGTTCCAACTTTTGAATTTGCCGCAACCGATATTGGTAAAAGCGGACTGGGTCATGGAATTTGGGCTTGGGGTCAGGATGGCGCTGCTATAGTTCCAAATGTGGTTCCCGTAGGCGGGGGATACGATTTTGCTATTTCCTTTGGCGAATCAATGACAAATGGCGGCTGGATTTCACTTAAACCCGGAACATTGGATTCAAATGCTAAAGAGTTGGCATTTGATATTGATGCTTCTGAAATTGCCAGCGGTGCATATTTGAATTTGAAGTTCCAAATTGAGTATAACGACGGCAGCAAAGCAACTTTGGCAGCGAACGATGTTTACTATTTAAAGAACAAGAATGGTACTACAACCAATGGCTCTATTTGGCAGAATACCACTACCTTTGATATTCCCGGTGGCTTTGTGGGCACAGTAGTTATTCCGCTTGTCGATTCTGGCCTTGAGAATTTAAATTTTGCAAATATTAAGCAATATCTATTTTCTTTCTACAGCAAGAATACAGGTCTTTCAAACAAAACTATACGCTTTAATAACTTCGGCTATACTACAACCGTTGGCGGTGAAGTTATAAATTCGTTTGATTTTAAAGCATCTGATATTGGTGCTAGTGGACTTGGTCACGGTATTTGGGCTTGGAGCTCTGATGATGATAGCAAGGTTAGCTTGAGTGTAGCTTCGCTTGGTGAAGGTTATCAATTGGCGGTTCCGTTTAGCGCCACTACAACATATGGCTTGATTTCGGTTGCTCTTAATGGCGTTTCTAAAGACGCATCGGCTGTTGCTTTCAGTGTTGATTACTCTAATATTGCCGCTGAGACAACCTTAAAGGTACAACTTGAAAGTAGCGAAGGCCGTTTAAAACCAGCCAATGGCGATACATATTATTTGGTTGGTAAAACTGAAACCTTATCAAAGAAAGTAAATAATAACGACGGTGGTTTAGTTATTCCTGCAGGTTTTGTGGGCGATGTTATTGTTCCGTTAGAAAATGCGGGCTTTGCTTCTGCAGACCCTACTAAGTTTACACAGTTTACGCTTTCCTTTGTTTCGGGAGCGGCAAAGGGCTTAACAGGAAAAACCGTTTATATGAATAACTTCGGTTATGCGCTTTTCAAAACTGAAGATGTTGAAGAAACAGTAGTTTGGCCGTATAAGACACCTGAAAACTATGTTGTATTTAAGGATGGCACACCTGCCAGTAACCAAATTTATAACTGGAATGCTGCGTTAAAGGCTTTGGCAATTGAAAAGAAGGACGATGTTAACACAGTAGCATTAACATTCCCGTCTAACTTTAATCAAGGCAGTAGTATTTGTATTCCAATAACAGCCACTTCGGAAAAAGATGCTATGATTTTCTCTGTTGATGCAGCAGGTTTGACAGAAAAGATGCAAGTTTTGGTACAGTATGAAAACGGTAGTAAAGACAGCTTTGTATTGGCTCAGGGTAGCGAATATTATTTAAGAAGTTCTGCTGATTCAACTGTACAAAAGTTGTTTGTTGATAACGCAAAGGGTTATGTTTCAATCCCCGCAGGTTTTGTGGGTGAAGTTGCAATTTCCTTAGATGCTGCAAAACTTATCCGTACAAGGGGTAGTCTTGAGTTTTCAACAGCAGCTATTTCTTCACTTACATTAACCATTAGTGGAAATACTGCTTTGAGCGATGGTAAGGTTTATTTCTACAAGTTTGGTTATACCGTTTTGGGATCGGATGATGTTCCTGAAGAAATTGTTTGGCCGTATA
>JAZKXN010000102.1:0-13970 GCA_045611605.1 Acutalibacteraceae bacterium | reverse complement strand
TCTGCCTTGTCGCCCTTAGCGATAACAAGGGTTCTAACCTTTTTACCTGTACCGTTGGGAAGAACTACAGCGCCGCGAACCTGTTGGTCAGCGTGACGTGAGTCAACACCCAAACGAACGTGAATTTCAACCGTTTCATCGAACTTTGCAGTAGCGGTCTTAACAACCAATTCTGCAGCTTCGTTTACATCGTAAAGCTTACCGGTTTCAATAAGCTTTGCGCTATCATTATACTTTTTACCGTGTTTCATTTTTTACCTCCAAGTGGTTAATCGGAATTTTCCTCCCACGAGAGAGAATTAATCAACAACCTCAATACCCATGCTGCGTGCTGTACCAGCGATCATGCTCATAGCAGATTCGATAGAAGCAGCGTTCAAGTCGGGCATTTTGGTTTCAGCGATTTTTTGTACTTGCTCTCTTGTGATTTTAGCAACCTTAGTTTTGTTAGGTGTGCCTGATGCGCTTTCAATACCGCAAGCCTTCTTAATAAGAACAGCTGCAGGGGGAGTCTTTGTAATAAAGCTGAATGAGCGGTCAGCATAAACTGTAATTACTACAGGAATGATAAGACCAACATCGTTCTTAGTTCTTTCGTTAAACTCCTTAGTGAAAGCCATGATGTTAACACCATGCTGACCGAGAGCAGGACCTACAGGGGGAGCTGGTGTTGCTTTACCTGCGGGGATTTGTAACTTAATGTAGCCAGTAATTTTTTGAGCCATTTTATTTGCACCTCCATAATTCGTGGTAACAGTATCTTAAAATCTGATACCTGGCGGGGCGGTCATATTCCGTCCCTCCCACCGTGACACCTTTGTGTCGGGGTTTAATAAGCATTTCTGCGTATTAACTAATTAATCTTCGAGAGAAATTTGGTCAAGTTCTAATTCAACCGGTGTTTCTCTACCAAACATTGAAAGAACAACGCAAACACTATTGTTTTCGGTATCAACCGTTTTAACTGTGCCGGTGTAACCTTCAAGCGGACCGCTGATAATCTTAACGATATCGCCATCCTTATAACCAACCTCAACGCTGTGCTTTTCTACGCCAAGGGCTGCAACCTCATCATCGGTAAGGGGAACGGGCTTAGAAGCCGGACCCACAAAGCCTGTACAACCGCGAATGTTTCTTACAACATACCAGCTGTCGTCTGATACAATCATTTTAATCAACACATAACCGGGGAAAATTTTGCGTTCAACTTCGCGAACCTTGTCTTCCTTAATTTCGGTTACGGTTTCCATCGGGATTTTAATATCTTGTATTAAATCCTGCATTCCACGACTTTCAACCATTGTTGCCAAGTCAGTAGCTACCTTGTTTTCATATCCTGAATAGGTATGCACAACATACCATTTAGCTTCTTGTATTTCAGACATGATTTACCTCCAAGGATTATTTAACGCTATTTAAGATCCATTCGATAAGACTGCCTAAGCCAAAGTCTACAAGCCAGATAAGTACGCCTACAACTGCGCACATAATCAAAACTATAACGGTGTTTCTAAGAACATCCTTAAAGTTGGGCCAAACGATCTTTTTGATTTCGCTCTTATAATCTCTGAAGAAAAGAACAACACGCTGTAAAATTGTCTTACCACCGTTTGCCTTTGCTTCAATATAATCATCAACGAAAAGATGTGCAATTGCGAATGCTGCAAATGCGAACATTGCAACAACCATAATAATCGCAAACCAAGTGTAATGAATACTTGAAACAGGAGCAATGGGACGAACATCAACAAATTTTGTAGGTTCGAGAACTGTCATACATACCAAAGTGTAGATGGCAGTAAAAAGACTTACAGCAGAAACTGTGTAACGAATTCCCTTCTTGTTAACAAACAAGCCAACACCGTTTAAAACAGCAGCAAATGCGGTAAGAATAAAGGTGAATAAAATTTTAGCAGAGTATGCTAATTTTACATTTGCACCTAAGAATTCTACCTTTGAGCCAAATGCCCACTGAGCAGCGATGTAAGAACCTGCCGCATCACCTTTTGAGAAAACATCTACAAAAGGAAGGAAAAACATTACAAGTGCACCTAAACCGAAAACAACAGCAGCGATTTGAGAAATTTTATTTAATGCTTTCATTTCTGCCTCCTACTTTGTTTCCTTGTGAAGGGTGTGCTTTTTGCAGAACCTGCAGTACTTGTTCATTTCAAGTCTGTCGGGGTCGTTCTTCTTGTTTTTCATTGTGTTGTAGTTGCGTTGTTTGCACTCTGTGCAAGCAAGTGTGATTTTAACTCTCATAACGGCACCTCCCGCTTTACGGAAATATTTTTTGCTTTTACTCTTGTAAAAGTAAACGCCTCCCTCAGTCCAAGTTTTCAAACATCGCACCATATACCACATTTTGTGATATACGAAAAGCACATTGCAATATATTGAAAACTTTAAAAACCGGTTCTTATTGCAAAAAAAAAGAACCTTTCAGAGGTATAGTCATTATAACATATACACGCCAAAAGGTCAAGTATTTTGTATTATATAATATATATAATTATTTATGATATGTTGAACCTTCGTTTATTTTAAATGCACGATAAATCTGTTCAAGCAGCATCACACGAAAAAGTTGATGCGGAAAGGTCATTTTTGATAATGACAAGCGGGTTTTAGCCATAACCTTAACCTGTTCACTCAAACCGTAAGAGCTGCCGATAACAAAGGTTACTCCCCTGCCCTGACCGGATAAATCATCAATTTTTTCAGCAAACTCTTCACTTGTAAATTGCTTCCCCTCAACACACAAAGGATACACATCACAATTCTTAGGAATTTTTTTAATAATCATTTCGGCCTCTTTTTCAAGTGCCGCATCAATCTGTGTTCTTGAAGGCGCATCTGGCAATTTGACCGGTTCAAGTTCGATTACATCTAAATCACAATACCTTGAAAGGCGTTTTACATATTCAGAAACCGCATCCCTAAGGTACGCTTCTTTAAGCTTACCAAGAGCAATAATTGTGACCTTAATCATATCACCATCACCCCGTTACATTTGGGTCTTGCAACCGTTAAAATATAATCCTTGCCGTTTTGCGCACCGTTTTTAATTAATGCCGATTCGGCAGTAGCTTTAGCAATCATAGGTGTGTTATTATGCTGACTTAGGTGTCCCAAAATAAATCTTGTAGTACCCGAACTTAAAAGCCCGCCCAATTCGCCTGCGCAAGCATTATTAGAAAGGTGACCTAAATCCGACAAAATTCTTACCTTTAAATACGGCGGATAGGGTCCTTGCTTTAGCATTTGAATATCGTGATTTGATTCCAAAAGCACTAAGTCATTGCCACTAAGCGCTAAACGCATTTCATCCGTCATAATACCGCTATCGGTACAAACTGCAACCTTTTTATTATCGGGTAAAACAAAACTATACCCACTAGAACCTTCACAGTCATGGCTTGTTGCAAAGCGTCGGGTAATTATGCCGCCTATTTCGGTAAAATTATCCTCTAACGCAACAACACTTGTCTTGGCAGGAATTTTATCAAGCTCCGCCAAAGCTTCAAGGGTTTTCGCACTTGCAAAAAGTGTTGCATTCGTTTTATTTAAAAGGGTTTTAAGCCCTTTAATATGGTCGTCGTGTTCGTGAGTTATAAACACCGCGGTGATTTCGTCAATACTTCCCCCTGCAGAATCAATTGCTTCACATATCCCCTTAAAAGATGCGCCCGCATCAACTAAAATGCCGCCATTTTTCGTGCCGATATATGTACTGTTTCCACTTGAACTGCTAAATAACGGACAAATTCTTGACAAAAAATCACCTCCAAAATTACAAATAAACAGGTCAACCGCAGTTGACCTGTGTTATTTTACGCTTGCTTTAAAATTTCAACACCGTCAGGATAGTAAACGCGCTTGATATCTGCGCCAAGGTTGGTAAATTTTTCCACCACTTCTTCATATCCACGGTCAATACGCTCGATTTCTTCGATAACGGTTTCACCTTCAGCCACAAGACCTGCAATAAGCATTGCGGCGCCTGCACGCAAATCAACCGCTTTTACCGGTGCGGCAGATAAACCGTTAACGCCTGTGATAACAGCAGTTTTTCCATCAACCTGAACATCTGCACCCATAAGGGTTAATTGGTCAAGATATCTGAAACGGTTATCCCACACACCTTCAGTTACAATACTAGTGCCCTCGGCAATTGCAAGCACGGTTGCAATTTGCGGTTGCATATCTGTCGGAAAACCGGGATGTGGCATTGTTTTAACATTGCACTTTCTTGGACGGTGGTCCATAGTGACACGCACCGCTTCGTCGTATTCGGTAATAACCGCACCTGTTTCACGAAGTTTAGCAATAATTGATTCCAGATGCTTGGGTGTAACATTATTTATAAGCACATCGCCCTGTGTGGCAACCGCTGCAGCCATATAAGTGCCCGCTTCAATCTGGTCGGGAATAATACTGTAGGTTGTGCCCTGTAAAGATTCCACACCGCGTATTTTAATAACGCTTGTACCCGCACCCATAATATTGGCGCCCATAGAGTTAAGATAGTTAGCAAGGTCAACAATGTGCGGTTCACGCGCAGCATTTTCAATAACAGTAAGGCCTGTCGCCTTAACAGCGGCAAGCATAATATTAATAGTAGCCCCTACCGACACAACATCAAGATAAACACTGCTACCGCGAAGCTCAGTTGCCCTGGCGTCAACCATACCCTTTTCAAAAGACACCTTTGCACCAAGCATTTCAAAACCTTTAATATGCTGGTCAATGGGACGAACGCCAAAATTGCAACCACCGGGTGGTGCAACGCGTGCCTTTTTCATGCGACCAAGAAGCGCACCCAAAAAATAACTAGAAGCACGCATACCTTCTGCCATTTGCTGAGAAACGACAAAAGAATTAACATTAGTGGGGTCAATTTCAACTGTAGATTTATTTATAAGCCTAACCTTTGCTCCAAGCGCTGCCAAAACATGTAAAATGTTTGTAACATCAGAAATGTTAGGAAGATTTTCAATTACCGAAGGACTGTCAGCGAGTAAAACTGCCGGAAGAATTGCAACTGCGGCATTTTTGGCGCCGCTTATTCTGACTTCGCCGCATAAACGGTTACCGCCGGAAATCACAAATTTTTCCATTCTTGTCCCCCCTATCATTATTTTTGTTGATAAATAAATTATGCCCGAATTTATGGGTGCAAATCAACGAATATATTATATACTATTTTTTGTCACCTGTCAATTTTTAATTAATAATTGACAAAATTGTAATAAAAAACCGACCTTGCGGTCGGTTTTTAAAAATTAGTTAATTTTTCCATAAAGTGGGATATCGCTATCCTTTTTAGGTTCACGATTAGCAGCAACTTCAACCTTGTTGCTAGGACGACGACCACCACGATGATGATCATCTCTTCTGCCGCGTGAACGGTCATTTCTTAAAGGTTTAAGTTCGGTACCTTCTTTACCGATAACTACGCGGCGGTTTACACCTTCGCCAAATGATGCACTTGTAACACCTTCAATTGCTTGAACAGCGGTGTGAATTATACGGCGTTCGTAAGGATTCATAGGCTCTAAAGTTCTGCATTTGCCGGTCTTTAAAACCTGCTCGGCAATACGGTTTGCAAGAGCAATTAAAGTATCTTCACGCTTTTCACGGTAATTACCGATGTTAAGCGAAACCTTATAATAACCGCCACCGTTATTAGATGCGAGACCTGCCAAGAACTGAAGCGCGTCAAGAGTTTCACCGCGGTGACCAATAATTGCACCAAGACCATCGCCTTCAAGCTCAATAAGAGCGGCGTTTTCGCGTTCAGAAACCTTGAATGTAACATTTTCACAGCCAAGATTTTTAAGAATAGGCTTTAAGAATTCAATTGCCTTTGCGGGACGGCTGTCAGCAGCCAATTCACTGGCATCAACCGCAGGGCCGAATTCCTTTACAGCATCATTTTTCTTTTCAACCTTTTTAACTTCAGGCTTTGGTTCACTTTTCTTAGGCTCTGCCTTCTTTTCAGCAGGCTTATTTACCTTTTTATCACTTTTCTTTTTGGGCTTTTCATCAGGCAATTCAACAAAAGCCTTAACTTCTGCTTTACAACCACCAAAAAGACCCAAGGTTTTCTTTTTAGGGAATGTTATAACTTCAAATTGAACATCAGCATCTTCTGCTGCGCCCAATTTTAAAGCAGCAGCTTCTCTGGCTTCGTCTATAGTAAGACCTGTGCCAATTGCTTCTTTAATCAAGGGACTTCCTCCTTATAAAACTATTCTTCTATTTCGCCAAACTTTTTAATTTGTGTGGTTTCAAAATCACACTGTTTTACAAGTTCTTTAGCGCGGTCTTTAGCCAAAAGCTTTTGGGGACCGTAATATTGCTGTACTAATGCCTGAATAACACCGCCAATGAGTGAGGAGCATGCCCAATAGAAGGTTACACCGCAAGGGAAACCAAAACCGATGAACAAAGAAATCAACGGCATTGTAAGCATCATACCCATCATATTGGGTGCGTCCGGATTTTGCTTTTTCTGTAGCATCATAGACAATAAGCTTGAAAGAATTTGCGCTGCAAATGCTAACAAGGGCATAATCCAGGTGCGGTTAAAAGCATTAAAAATATCAATTGAGAACTTAGGTGTTGCAGTAAGGTCAATACCAAACAATGTAAAGTCGATATCGGCTTCTTTGTCCTTTTTAATCATATACTGCAAATCGTTATCAATTTTTTTATAGTCTTTAGCGGGAATGCTATCCTTTAAAAGTTCAAGCTTGTCATCATCACGAATGATTTTGATAATACCAAGTTGATTGTTTGCGTTGTTAGTGCTCCAATCAAGTTTTTTAATAAGACTGTTATACTTGTCTTCATCTTTTTTCTTAATAGTGTTTAGACTTTCAGTAACAACGGTATTAACATTTGCTACCTTAGCTTTTTCAACCCCTGACAAATAGGTTACAGGTGACATAATAAGCCAATAAATGCTAAGCATAACAAGCATACGGAAAAGCATTGGGAGACATCCGCCACCCATTGAAACGCCTTCCTTTTGATAAAGTTCCTGCATTTCTTGACTGTATTTTTGCTTATCATCACCGCATTTTTCCTTTAAAGCGTCAAGTTTTGGCTTTATACGCATCTGCTGAACAGATGATTTTTGGCTCTTAATAGTAAGCGGAATAAAAGCCAAATTTATAAGCAAAGTAAAAACAAAAACTGCGATTGCGAAGTTACCGCCGCTCATATCCGCAATAAAACGCAAGATATAACTAAACGGTATATTAATGATATCAAATAACTTATCCATAATTTGTATACACCATCCATTTGAAAATGGTTATTTTTAAATTTAATGTTTTCTTTCCTTTTTAACGGGAACAGGGTCATACCCGCCTTTGCAAAAAGGGTTGCAGCGTAAAATTCTCCACAAACTAAGGGCCGTGCCCTTTAAAGCGCCGTGAGTAGATATAGCCTCAATAGCATATTGAGAACAAGTAGGTGTGAAACGGCAACAAGCAATTTTTCGGGGAGAAATATTTTTTTGATAAAACCTAACGAGAAATATTAGTATTTTCTTCATTGTCGTTTTTTAAAGCACCTGCATTTTCAAGTGTTTTTTCAAAAATCAATGCAAGTTCGGTGCTTTTAATCTTTAAAATTCTAGTTCTAGCAACAATTACAAAATCCAATCCGTCTTGAATTTTCGGTAATACGGATGAAAAAGCAGCTGTAATAACACGCTTTGCACGATTGCGCTTAACAGCCTTGCCGATTTTTTTACCGGCAGTAATGCCAAGCCTTACATCCCCTGTGCGGTTTTGGGTAATATAAACCACCGCAAAGGGAGTGACAAATACCTTGCCACGGTTATAGGCCCGACGAAATTCACGATTTTCCTTAAGTTTCTGAATTCTCATAACAAAAGTAAAAGCCACATAGAAGTGGCTTTTAGTATGTCAATTTCTTTCTACCTTTTGCTCTGCGGCGAGCCAAAACCTTGCGGCCGTTTGCAGTTGCCATTCTCTTTAAGAAACCGTGCTCTTTCTTACGATGAAGCTTTTTCGGTTGATATGTTCTTTTCAACTTAAACCCTCCTTAACTGAACTTTTTCGTTATGTAAGCAGATTTCCCTTTATACATAACCTTACAGAATAGAATTATACCCAAAACCACCCAAAAAGTCAATAAAAATTTACTTCAAAGCCAAAAAACTTAAATATATAATATTGTTATGGTATTTTGTAAACAACTGTGCTATAATAAAATCATCTTAGTCTTAAGGGGATTTTTATGGGCTTTTTCTTTATCTTGTTTGTTGTTTTACCTATCGCATTGCTTTATATGTGCAACAAAGTTTTGGCGCTTATTTTAAGTATAACACTTGCAATTTATTCGTTGGTTAAAATGCATCGCAAACAACCCACGGGAAAAATCTTCACAGTTATAACTGTTGTGCTTATAATTTTAAAGGTTTTTGCCCTTCCACTTGATGTTGTACCATATGTTGCAACTGGCAAATCCGCATTATATGCCGCACAGTATTACTGGGGCAATAATGCCGTTTCAGACGAACTATACGGCGAAAGCCTTACATACCGTGGCAAAGAATATGTTGAGATTTCTCAACCTATACGAACCAAATTGGGCGACAGAAGTTATTCATGTAATTTAGAAAACACCGAATTGTTTAAAAAAACCACCGGACTTTTATACAAAAGTGAAATTAGCATTACCAATTTTATCTTTAGATTGGGTATGGGCGCAAAAAACTCCATATACGAAAAAAAGGACGCACCGGATAATAAAGTAATTTATGTTGCCACTTCTATTAGTGACGGGGAAATTTGGTGTCTTGAAGAATATGCCGATACCGCGATACAAACCTATACCGACAAAAAGAATTTAGACTTTTTCATTGTATACGAAAAAGACGGCGTCCAAAAGACAAAAAAAGTTGACTCTAAAATATATGACGACATTCTAAAGTGTATCGAGAAATTAAGAGCGCACGACAACACCTACTTCCCTGTGCCCAACGATAACAGCGAATGGTTAAGACTTGATGTCTACAGCAAAGATAAACGTTTTTATTATCACAACATATTTAACAATTTAAGAATTATGGACGGCAAACTTTATTACAGATATGATTATGCCGAATATGATTGTCTGCGTTATTTAGATGTTGAACTTGACTAAACTAAAAGACTGTTTCACAAAATCGTGAAACAGTCTTTTTATTATTTCATAAGTGTTTTAGTTTGTGGCAAACGGAAAATAATTGATGCGCCAACAGTGGTAAGCACCAATTCAGGAAGCATATAACCGCCATTATAGCAAAGTGAATAAAGCCAAACATTATCCCATTCACACCAAATATCAAAAATGAACACACCTGTGCCAAAGTGACACAAAAATCTTAACACAAGTACCATAACCGTACCCAAAATTATGCCAACATAACCCATTTTTCTAAATGCACCCGAAAATCCGAGCACAAAATAAGCCAACACATAATCAAATACAAAGGTAGCAACCAATACCCAAGGAGTAAGTCCCCAACTGCAAACCTCGGCAAAGCTGAGCATCATTTGAATGATGCCATAAGCAAAAGAAACACCTAAGCCCCATTTTACACCAAACAAGCAAGAAAGCATAATTATTGGCAACATACTAAACAGGGTTACACCACCACCAAGCGGCGGCTCGTAAATTTTAATCATGCTAAGTGCGGTTGCAAGTGCAATAAATATAGCACTTAAGGTTAACCGAAAAATCGGTTTTTTTACATTTTCTTTCATTTTGTTTTTCTCCTTATTACATATTTGCAATCAGTTCCGAAATACAAAGTTTTAGAGATTATCTCTTTTGTTTTGGCCAAAACAAAAAGCCGCAGGCAATTCAACCTGCGGCAATACATATGCTGTATTTCCCTACGGCCGCATTATCGGCATCAGGTAATCGGTCGAAGCCATAGTTATTTAAATAACGGGCATCCTCTCAGCCGGAGTTTCATCCAGCTCCCTAATTGCAAGCAAATTATACTACTTGTAGTTTAATTTGTCAAGCGTTCTTTGTCCTTTAATATCTGCTTTTGGTAACGGTCTTCTTCAGAAAAAATGCAGCCGCAGTATTTTTGCATATAAAAGCCTTTTTCACGCGCAAGATTGTTACATTCTCTGAAATTTGGTCTAAAATCGCGATATAAAAATTCTACCTTAAATTCTTCAGCTAACCTTTCCCCTGTCGCCTTTATACCTTCGTGGTCTTGGTATAAACTACAAAGCAGAGTTGTTGTAAACGCATCATACCCGTTTTCTTTTGCAAATTTTGCTGTTTCATACATACGGATGTAATAGCAGTATTTGCATCTGTTATCAATATCATTTGCAACAGCCTTTACAAATTCGCGAAGACCGTAGTTTTCTTTAACCCTTACTGTTAAGCCTATTTCTTCCGCATAATTCAAAAGACAATCCCGACGAGATTTATATTCAGTATAAGGATGAATATTGGGATTAAACCAAAATAAATCAATTTCTAACCCTTCGCTTTGCAAAGGTCCAATGCAAGAAAGCGAACAAGGCGCGCAACAAGTGTGTAATAAAACCTTCATTTTAAACCTCAATAATTATCGGCATAACGCCGTTATTTTCAATGTCAATCACCGCGTAGGTGGCTTTGCTTCCGCGTGGGTGACCGCAAGACCCGGGATTCACAAGCCACACACCGTCTTCATACAATGTTAAAGGGATATGTGTATGCCCAAAAAGAGCGATATCGCAACCATTTCCCTTCGCAGTTTGCAACAAATGCGCGGTTGATGATTTTACCCCCAAGGTGTGCCCGTGGGTATAAAAAATCTTTTTGCCACCGATATTTTCAATTCCGCTTGACGGAAAGGTTGAAAAATAATCACAGTTCCCCGACAAAATGTGAAACTTCTTGTCGGGGAAAATGTAGGTGTAATCTTCAATATCACTTGCAATATCACCAAGAAAAAACACATGATTTGCCGTGGGTTGGGCGTAAAGAATTTTTTCAATAACATCACCGCGTCTGTGTGAATCAGAAACAACTAAAATACGCAAGAATACACCCCTATTCTAAAAAGTAAATTTAAACATAAATATATTATGGGAGATGATTTTTTGAATCAAAATAAGCATTTAAACGACCTTTTAAAAAGCAACGGAAAAATTGATAAAAAAGCGGTGGAAAATGCCGTTAAAACGGGTAATACCGACAATCTTGTAAATAGTTTATCAGCAGAAGACAAGCAAAAACTTTTAAAACTTATGTCAGATAAACAGGCGATGAGCGATATTTTAAAAAGCCCACAGGCACAAGCGCTTTTAAAACTTTTCGGTGGCAAAAATGGATGATTTAAGCGCAAAACTTTCAGAAATATTAAGTGACCCTGAAAGTATGAACCGTGTGCGCGAAATGGCGGAAAGCATTTTAAACGAAAAGCCCGAGCCCGAGCCACAAAAAAATGATTTTAGTGCACTTGCCGACATTGGCGAAATTTCGCAAATAATGGGTTTGGTTTCAAAGTTACAGAGTCACAACGATGACCCACGCGCCGCATTACTGTCAGCATTGAAGCCGCATTTGAGCGAAGCAAAACGCGAAAAGGTTGACACCGCTATTAAAATTTTACGGCTTTTAGATTTATTGCCGCTTATTAAAGAAAGTGGCATTTTAGGTAAACTTTTATGAACGAAGCCTTTAATAATCAAAAACAGCGGGCAATTGAAGAAATTTTAAAAATGCAACAAAACGCTCCACAAAAAACGACGCCACCGCCCCAAAAACCGCAAAGCAATTCACTTTTAGGGTTGGATATTCCCATTTTAAACCGCCTTAAAACCGACGGTGATTTAACCCTTGTGCTAGGTCTTTTACTTTTACTTCTTAATGAAAAAGCCGATAAGCGTTTGCTTTTCGCACTGCTTTATATTCTACTTTAAAGAAAGAGTATATTCAACACGGAATATACTCTTTTTAATTATTCTTTTTCGAAAATTCCGCTAAAAGCAAATGCGGCAATAAACAATGAAATCATCATCAACACAAATTGCGAATAAAACGGAATGTGATTATACCCGTTTTCTACAAAAATGTTAGCAACTATATTTGATGCAGCGGTCACATAGCACACCGAACAAGCCAATACTGTACGAAAATTAAGGGTTTTATCGTGGTCATCAAGACAATAAAACGCCGCATAACTAACAAAGAAAATCAAAGCGCAGCATAACGACGCTATAAAGAAAATATTTTCAGCAATTAGCGACAGTGATGAAATATTAATAAACGAACAGATAATGCGCATTATCATATAAAATGTGGGGATAGTGTGCAAAATATCAGGCATTTTAAATTTCATAACCTTAGAAAGAGCAAATGCACCAAAATATAACGCCGCGGCAAGCCCTGATACCTTCATTAAGATAACCTGCCAAGCCAGCCCTTGAAGTGTAAATTTTTCAGCAATGAGTTCGTACAAAAGTGCGAAAGATGTCAGCCCAGAAATTATAGGCATTGCCTTAACCGTTTCAAATTTGTTTATATGAATCGACTTATAACATATTATTGCCGCTGCCACACAAAGGACAAACACCAAAACCGTTAAAACCGTTCCCCAAACACTATATTCGCGTTTATAAAAGCCGGTTTTATAGTCAATTAATGTGAAAACCTGTACGAGCCTTAACACAAACGCGGCTATCATTAAGCCGGCGGTTACTCTAACATTCTTATTTATCATAATTCTTTAAAGCCCCCAAAGTAATAAAAAGCATAAGAAAAACATACTATTAGATATAATAATATGTCTTTTAAAAAATGTCAACTTTATTTGAAAAGGAAGGGTTTAAAATGAAAAAAGCATTAAGTTTTTCGGCTTTGCTGATATTTTTCTTGTTACTTTTACCATTAACCGTATTAGGACAACCATCGACCCCCGTTAACGATACTGTTAAAATTGAAGAAGTGAGCGCCACCAAATACTTTAAAATTTTAAACACCGACACAAACCAAATAAGCGAAATTTCGTATGATGAATATATTTTCGGGGTAGTTGCCGCCGAAATGCCTGCGCTTTACGAAATTGAAGCATTAAAAGCACAAGCGGTTGCCGCACATACATTCGCATTACATAGAAAAGTTACAAACAGCGGCAAGGGTTATGATATAACCAACGATTTCACCGTGGACCAAGCCTTTATTACCGAAGGAAAGGCGCGTGAAAAATGGGGTGACAAAGCCGACGAATATATTGAAAAAATCAGGGGTGCAGTAGAAACCACGAAAAACCTTGCACTAACCTATAACGGTCAAATAGCACTGTCAGTTTACCACGCAATATCCAGTGGCAAAACTGAAGACTGCAAAAATGTGTGGGGTGGCAACCGACCTTATCTTGTAAGTGTTGAAAGTATCGGCGATAAATTATCCCCCAATTACTTATCAGAAAAAAGTATTACTGCAAGCGAGCTAAAAAAACTTTTTCCTAATATAACTTTTAAAGGCAAAGAAAGTGACTACTTTAAAAACTGTCAGAAAACACCTTCAGGCACAGTTAAAACAATAACCTTTTGCGGAAGCGAAATTAAAGGCAGTGAGCTTAGAAAAGTGTTAAACCTTAATTCAAGTTGTTTTGATGTGAGTTATAAAGACAATACTTTCAAATTTACCGTTTACGGTTATGGCCACGGGGTTGGTATGAGTCAAAACGGCGCGAATTATATGGCACAGCAGGGTGCCGAGTTTGAAGAAATATTATGCCATTATTATACAGGGTGCACAATCGAAGAGATTGAATAATAAATTGGGGTTTAGCGGGCTGACGCCCAATGCGTAATTCGTAATTCGTAATGCGTAATTATTGTCCTAATTAAATTGATATATCGCGTAAGGGCAAGCGTCCTCGATTGCCCGCTAGCAATCAACCTTAATAAACGGACAGTCCGGGAGGC
>JAZKXN010000101.1:0-2021 GCA_045611605.1 Acutalibacteraceae bacterium | reverse complement strand
CTCTTTTATGATAAGTTGCCTGTCCGCAATCATTTTATCAAAGAAACGAGCACCGAAAATATTTGCAATTTTATTTTTAATTTTATTAGAAAACTTCTCGTTAAGATAATCTACTTTATCCGGCATTAGCGGATAGGTTTCGGGGTCATCTTCTACATCAAGATGCCACAGTTCCTTTTTTTCAAGATCAGCAATTCTTCTGAGAAGTTCTAATTTGTGCACTGATTTTTCCATAATCTTTATCCTCTGCAAATTGTTTTTGAAAATGTGATAGTCGAAGCAACAATGGTTTTTGCGTGTTCAAGTATTTCTTTAGCAGCTGCTTCTTTTTTTGCTTTTTCTGCATCATTAAACGACTCTTTATTTTGAAGTATTTGTTGATAAAACGGAGATGTCTTTGCATAATCCCAAAAATGTTTGCCATCCATTACGTCATCATATTGCCAAGGTTTCTTATAAAGTGCGTAGTGAACAATATTCTTTTCGCCCTCTAACGGTAAATTCATAGGCTCTTTATTCCAACCGTTCTCTAACATATAAATTTTACCTTGGCAAAGATAATTAAGATAGGCTTGATCGGGATCAAGCAAATCAAAATCATATTTTGTAATAAGTTCTACAAATTTTTCTTCGATTTTGTTTTTTCTAAACTCTTTAAGGTTTATTACCAAAACGCCCGCATTAACATAACCATCGGGATCTACACCAAGAGCCTCTTTTGCATAACTTCTAAATTCTGCAGTGTTTTGAACGTATTGCTCCGGCGCTGCTGCAAAAATATTTTCTCCAAGGGGAGTGTTGTAAAGCTTTGCTATATCGCCTAAAACAACCAGGTCGCAGTCGAGGTATACAATCTTGTCGTACTCAGGAAATAACGATGCAATGAAAAGCCGATAATATGTAACGATAGAAAAATGATAAACATTTTTAAAGTGCGACTTAATATTTTCAATTTGCTTTGATATGTCGATAAAATCAATTACAAAGCCAGTCTGTTCATTCATTTTTACCTTGGCAATGTTCTCTTCGCCCAGTCCGGTATTCAAAACGACAATTCTGTAGTTGTACTCCTTAGATGCATTGGCAATAAGGGATACAATAGCCACATCAAGATACGGTATATAATTATCGTCGGTTGAAAAGAAAATCGGGATTTCTTTAGTTCTCATTTTGTACTCCTTTGCTGTTACACAAATAAATTCCAAAATAATTATACTTGTATAATAAAGCACAGTACACCGCTGTTTCAGAGATGACTCTCTACGTATTGGGTTCTACGGCTCTCCGTTTCGGAGAGATATAGAAAAACGCTCCGTTTTCAAGGAAAAACAGAGCGTTCATGCAACTATTTAATTTTCGGTTTATTGATGTACGAACACAAAATAATTACTATCTGACCGGCAACACCTAAAAGATAAATGAGTGAAACATTTACTTTGAAATATAGGAAGGTAATGTGTATTGCCGCAAATATCGACCACATCAATGCCGATATAATAAGATAGTTGTGACGTGGGTTGAACCAAATTGAGTTGAATACTAATTTCACAATTAGAACAACCGGCAAGGCATATACAAAATACAACCACTGAAAAGTCATTTGACTGGTAATTAAGGTTGTGACGATAAACGCAAAAATAGCGACAATCCAAGCACCGCCTTCCGCAATATACGAAACAGCGCGACGATTAAAGCTTGTCTCTTTGGTCTTGCGTTCAACAACGGCTTCTTCGATATTTTCTGACCTTATAAGATAATCAAGCGTAACACCGAACAAATCTGCCATTTCAACCAACGCGGACAAATCAGGAGAGGATTCTGCTCTTTCCCATTTGGATATTGTCTTGTCCGAATAATTTAATTTCTCGCCAAGCTCCATTTGTGTCATATTATTAAGAATTCGAAGCTCAGTTATATTTTTAGCAACATTGCTCTTTATGTCCTCCATAAGAAATCCTCCCATCATTCAACAAATTACTTTTTCAGCGTATCTTCCTTACCTCGATACACAACAAACTTGC
>JAZKXN010000100.1:0-31802 GCA_045611605.1 Acutalibacteraceae bacterium | reverse complement strand
TATGAGATTACCCCCGACGCAAGCAACCCCAACACAGGTGTAATTCGTGACGGTGGTTTGTCCGTTCCTTATTGTATCGACAGCAACCTTGCAAGTGGTACAACCGTTTACGGACAGGCAAAGGGCTTTGAACTTGCATTATTCTCAAACTATGACATTAAAGTTTCCGAAGACTTTATGTTTAACAAAGGTATGCTTGCAATTCGTGGTTCGGTTTCACTTGGTGGCGACGTTGTTGTTAAGAACGGCTTTGTTGTTACAACCGTAGCATAATTGCGACATAAAGCAACTTAATTTTAAAGCGAGGTTTAAAAAATGGCACAACTAACACCCGCCGAAATGCTTGCAAAGGTAAAGTATGCTTTATACGGCAACGCTGACGGCAATTATAATGACGAACAATTACAACTTTATATTGAAGAAGTTATTGACGAACTTATTTGTGGGGGCGTAAACGAAGAAGTTGCAAAAAGCACGGCGGCTGTTGGTTGTATTGCTTGCGGTGTAAATGACATTTGGAATTATTCAAGCGGCGGTGTAAAACACAGCGAATATTTTAACCGTCGTTTGGTGCAACTTTCATTAAAGAAAGGTGATACAAATGTTTAGACCAACCGAAGCGGCACAAATGACAACCCCGTTGCAATTGCAACAGCCCGTCACGGCTGTTTCGTATGGTGTTAATACAAAGACTTACCAAAACATTAAAGGCGTTGTAATGGCAAATTTTAAGACATTTGGTGGGACGGAAAGAAACGACAACGGAATTATAACCGTTGAAGAAACGGCACAAGTTGTTTGCCGCTACCGTCCCGACATAAAAAGCAACACCCGTATTGTATTATTGCAAACGGGGGCAATATATGAAATTTTGGGCGATCCCGAAAACATAGAAATGCGAAATATGTTTTTAAAATTTAAAGTGCGCCGTGTTAAGGGTGGGGCTTAATATGTCAATTAAGTTAAAACTTAACGGCTTTGACGAATTGTTTTCACAAATTGAAAAAGCGGGTGGCACAATTGACAAGGCGGCAAAACAATGCTTGCAAACGTCGGCACAAATTATGCACGACGAATTAAAAAAGCAAATGACAGCCGCAAACGTTGACAGCGATTTAATAAATCGTATGCCGCCACCCGAAATTGAAAGCGAAGGCAACAGGCATACCGCCCGTGTTGGGTATAAAAAAGGTGATTACGACCCAAACGACCCGTCGGACGGTTACAAGGTTGTTTTTCTCAATTATGGAACACCAAAACGAAGCAAGCACGGAAAAATTGAAGACGGTGGCAAAGTGAAATTGGGTTTTATTAAAAGAGCAAAAACCAAAGCAAGTAAAAAAATAAAACAATCGCAACAAGAAACACTTGAAAAGATTTTAAGGGGCTGAAAAAGTGAAACAAAAGTTAATTGATACGTTGTCGGCTTTTGGTTATCCCGTGTTTTTGCAAGGGACTTTAAACCCTAATGAAGCATACCCACAAACGTTTATAACGTTTTTTGTGGATAGCACCAACGACAACGGACATTTTGAAAATGAAACAACTTCGGTTAATTGGTCGTTTAGTGTAATTCTATATAGTGCCGATCCCAAAGTTGTAAACACAAAGCCCAATGAAATACGCACCAAATTAAAGGCGGCGGGCTTTATCCCACAAGGTAAAGGCAACGACATTTTAAGTGACGAGCCAACACACACGGGGTGGGCTATGGACTTTGTAATAATTGAATATTTATAAAAGTGAGGTTTTAAAAATGAGTGAAAAAAAATTCGGCTTGCTTCGTGGTTTATCCGACATTTACATTTGTGAAATTAAGGACAGCGAAGAAGCATACGAACCCGTAGGCACACCCGAAAAACTTATACCCGCGGGCGAACTTACAATTGGCAAAACCGTTGACAAGGCACAAACCTATTTTGACAACGCTTTGTTTGAAGAAGTTGGACGTGAAGCCCCTTCGGAAATTTCCATTGTTGGTGCGGCTGTTCGTGCGGCATTCCTTGCGTGGATTGAAGGCAAAACCGTTGACAGCGAAACAGGCGCAATTATTGACGACGGCGACTATCACAGCAAATTTTATGCTATTAGCGGCAAACGTGATTATACCGACGGCACAAGTGAATATTTTTGGTTCAACAAGTGTTCTTTCGGTGGTGCTGAAGAAACAGGCAAGACCGCTGACGACACAACCGATAGCGCGGGTATGACTTTACCATTTACCGCATACAAGACCCAATTTATATTTGGCAACGGTAAGGGAAGCAAGGTTGTAAAGATTGATACCGCAACAACAAGCCTTGTTGCTGACGCTTCGTGGGTTGCACAAGTTGTTACCCCCGACAACCTTTCAACCGTTTGTGAAAAAGCAACCGTTTAAAGGCAAAGAAAAAGGGCGGCACGCCGCCGCCCTTTAATTTTTTTAATTAGAAAGGAATTTTTAAAAATGGCAAAGTTTGAACTTAACATATATGACGACAACGACAAAGTTGTAAAGACACACCAACGTAACAAATGTTCCGTTGAACTTTTTTTGAAATTTCAACGTTATTCCGAAAAGGTAACAACCGAAAAAGTAAAAAGTGATAATGAATTTTTTGCGGGCTTAAAAGATTTATTCCTTGAATTTTTTCCCGCAATGACCGAAAGCGAATATAAAAACAACACCGACGTTGCTGAAATTATAGTGTTGTTTAATGCGATCATAACAAAGGCAACACAATTTAATTCCGAAAAAAACGTGTAAAGGGGTTGGGGGAAGATAACCCCACCCCAAAGACGATAACTGAACAAATATTTGAAATTATATTAATAATTGCGGAACGTTGGAAAATGACACCGTTTCAAATACTCAATACGGATATTGACCAATTTATATTGTTGTGCAATTACTTAATAAATTTGGGTGGTGAAGCAACACCACAAAAAACATTAAATGAACGTGAAGAAAGTGCCGCTTTTTGGGCGGCATTATAAGGCGGTGGAAATATGGCAAACAATGAAACTTTGGGTGCGTCCTTTAGTATAGACGTTACCGAACTAAAAACGGGACTTGCACAAGCAAACCGACTTATTAAAGAAAGCGAAAGCGAATTTAAAGCCGCCGCAGCGGGAATGGATAATTGGTCGGATAGTCAAGAAGGACTTGAAGCCCGTATAAAACATTTGAACACGGCGACCGATCTACAACGCAAAAAGGTTGACGCTTTGCAAGACGAATACGACCGTTTAATTGCCGACGGGTTAGACCCCACAAGCCGTGAAGCGGTAGAATTACGTACAAAAATAAACAAGGAAACCGAAGCATTAAACAAAAACGAAGCCGAGTTAAAAAAGCAAACAAAAGCCCTTGAAGAATTAGGCGACGAAACAAAAGAAGTTGCCGAACAAACAAAGGAAGCAAGCGAAGGCTTTACCGTAATGAAAGGTGCGGCGGCTGAACTTGTTGCCAATGGTGTAACACGTCTTGTTGACGGTTGCAAACAAGCAATTACAACATTGCTTGCATTGGGTGAAGAAACACGTGAATACCGTGAAAATTTAATTAAATTACAAACAAGTTTCCAAACGGCAAACCTTTCAGCCGAAGCCGCTGAAAAGACATTTACTGACCTTTACGCAATAATGGGTGACGAAGGTGCGGCAACCGAAGCGGCACAACAGTTGGCAAAAATATCAAAAGGTGAAAAAGACCTTGAAGCCAACACACGTATTTTAACGGGCGTAATGGCTGAATATGGCGCAAGTATACCGTTGGAAGGGTTAGCCGAAGGCATAGCCGCTTCAAGTGCTATGTCAAGTGTACAGGGCGTTTTAGCCGACGCTTTGGAATGGCAAGGCATAAACCTTGATAAATTTAATGAAAAACTTGAAGCACTTTCAACCGAGGAAGAACGGTCGGCATATATTCAAAAAACATTAACCGATCTTTACGGCAAAAGTGCTGACGCATATTTAAAAAATAACGAAAGTATTATTGCCGCCCGAAAGTCAACAAAGGCATACACCGAACAAATGGCACAGTTGGGCGAAGCAATAGAACCCGTTAACGCTGATATAACGGAATTTAAGACCGAACTTGCAAAAGAGTTTGTACCCGTTGTTAAAAATCAAGTTGCACCCGCAATAAAGGAATTTACCAAAAGTTTAAAAGACAATGGAACAGCAAAAAAGGCGGGGCAAGTAATTGGGTTTGTTGCTGAAAACTTTGAAACATTGGCAACAGCAACATTAACAGCCGTAACAGTATATAAAACATTTTCAGCGGCAATGAAAGTGTCAGCCGCAATTACAGCAACAACAACAGCGGTTGCGGGGTTGTCGGCGGGTGTTAGTTTTGCAACAAAAATGCAAGTTGGTTGGAATGCCGCAATGTCAGCCAACCCAATTGGTGCGGTTGTAACGGCTGTTGCATTATTAACAACAGGTGTTGTCTTACTTGCAAAGAAGTTAAAAGACACCGAAAAACAAACCGACCTTTTAAATAAACGGCAACGGGAAACTGTAACAGCGGCAACCGAAGCGGCTAACGCATACCGTGATACAAAAAAGGCGGCTGACGAAATGGCGGCAGCGGGTGACGCACAAATTGCAAATACACAAAGGCTTTGGGCTGAATTACAAACACTTACAACCGAAAGTGGAAGGGTAAAAGACAGCGACAAAGCCCGTGCCGAATTTATTTTAAATGAACTTAATAATGCACTTGGCACGGAATATTCAATGACGGGCAATATTATTAAAAATTATAAAGATATGGTTTCGTCAATTGAAAAAGTTATTGAAACAAAACGTGCCCAAATATTGCTTGAAGCATACGAAGAAAGTTACGCCGAAGCCGTTAAAAACGTGGGTGAAGCCGAAAAAACAAGAGCGATACAGGCACAAGAATTATCTTTGCAAGAACAAAAAGCGGCTGACGCCCGTAAAAATGCCGCTATTGAATATGAAAAGTACCAAGAAGCACAACGCACGGGCAATGTCATTGGTGCGGCTTTTGCACAAGAAGCGTATTTAAAATATCAAAAAATTGCCGAGGACGAAAGCGAAATACTAAAAACAAAACAACAAGAGTTTGCCGCAAGTGACGCAACGGTTAAAGGATATTACGACAATATCAACAGTTACGAAACAGCAAGTGGACTTGTTTTGAAAGGTGAAACCAACAAGGCAATTGGCTATTTAAATAATTTTGGTAGTGGTTTTCAAACAGCCGCAAGCGTTGCAAAAAAAAGCAAGGACGAACAACTTTCAATTTTACGTGACCAAGTTGTAAATACCGAAATTAATCTTGGTATATTAGAAGCCGAATACGAACAAAACCAAAAGAATATGACCGAAGAAGAACGTAAACAAGCATTGTTACGTATTGAAAATGCCAAAAAGCAAGCCAAAGACGCTAAAGACGAGTATTACAAAGTTGGTGGCAATATGGTTGAAGGTATGGCAAAAGGTACGGAAGACAACGAATGGACGTTGACAGGTGCATTAAAGAAAACCGTTGCAAAAGGACTTAAAGCGGCAAAAGACGCACTTGGCATTAAATCACCGTCAAGAGTATTCCGAAAAGAAGTCGGAAAACAAATACCCGAAGGTGCGGCACTAGGTGTAGCCGACGGCACACCGTCCGTTGTTAAGGCAATTAAAAAGCAAGTAACCGCAATTCGTAACGCTTACGACCTTTCGGGCATTTCGGGTTCAGTTGGTGTAAATGTAAACCGCATTAACCCAACAGCACAACAGGAAAACGGCGGCAATGTTACGGTTTACCAAACCAACAATTACAAACAGGCATACACGTCACCAATTGAAAAATACAAGTCAAAACAACAACTTTATGCGGTAGCAAGACAAATTAAAGCGGGGGCGATCTAATGACACAACTTGATTTTATAGGGTTACACGGTGAGATTTTGCCCCTTTTAGGCAACCCGTTGTTTCACGTAACACACATCGACGGAATGACAACGGCAAATACAAGCGTTGCAACGGCTGTTGTGGGTGGTTTTGACGGTGATACAGTAAACAACATACAAGCAACCCCACGCACGCTTATAATTGATTTAAGACCACGTAGTGGGGTTAATGTTGAAGAAGCAAAACGGGAAATTTTAAAAGTTGTCAAGTTAAAACAGCGTGGCGGCTTAATTTGGACACAAAACGAAAGAACGGTTGCCATAAACGGCATTGTTGAAGCAATTGAAATGCCCCGTTTTTCGGAAGCCGTTGTTATGCAAATAACTTTACATTGTGAACAGCCGTTTTGGGAAGATATTGACGACGTTATAAAACAAATTAGTGAAGCAATTAACTTGCATTATTTCACAAATAACCCCGAAGATATGTTGTACTTTACCGAAAACGGTTTGCCGTTTGGTGAGTATGACACAATACGCACCAAAACATTTTATAATGACGGTGACGTTGCCGTTGGGCTTGAAATACGCATACTTGCACACGATACCGTTACCAACCCAATTATATACGATCAAAACGGAAATTATTTTGGGGTAGGTTATGAATTGGAAAGTGCAAGTGCCAACACGGGAATTGGTACGGCTTGGGTTAGTGTTCCTGTTGTAATGCAAGCGGGTGACGAAATTGTTATAACCACGCATAAAGGCAACAAGAAGGTTACATTTAACGGTACAAATATCTTTGACAAAATAAAACCAAATTCAACGTGGTTGCAACTTGAAACAGGCAACAACACATTTTCAATAAATAGTGACGACGACAGCATAACAAATATGTCATTCTCGTTAATTTATAAACAAAGGTATGTTTAATATGATTGAATATATTGAAGTACGTGGAAGCGACACGAAAGTTATTGGCATTATTGATACGGCAACGTCGGTTATATGGCACACCGTTTATTTTGGTGTTGGCGACTTTGAAATTGAAGTTGCCGCAACACCCGAAATTGTTTCGTTATTGCAAGCGGGGCGGTATATCACCCGCCCCAACAATAACGACGTGGGTATTATTGAAAAAATTAATATGCCCGAAAACATTGACGACGGTGCAAGGATAACGGCAAGCGGTCGTTTTGTAAAGTCAATACTAGAACGCCGCATTATTTACAATTTAACAGGAAATAGCAACAAAGCAACCATATTACGGGGTAATGTTGAAAATGCTGTAAGGGAAGTTATAAAAAATAATGCGATCACTTGCCCGTTTGATAGTAACCGAAATATTGGGTTGCTTGCACTTGGTGAAACGGCAAATATACCATTAATTATAACCGACGACAGCGGCAACGCTGCTGAAAAACAAGTAACATACGAAAATTTACTTGCATATACCGACGGTGTACTTGAAGAATACGGACTTGGTGCAAAATGTATATTACAAAATGAATTGTTTTTATATGTTGTATATAACGGCATTGACCGAAGCATTAACAACGACAGTGTCACACCACCCGTTATATTTAGTAAAGAATATGACAATTTAATTTCAAGTGAATACACATACGACGACACAACCGAAAGAAACGTTGCTTTAATTGGTGGTGAAGGTGAAGGGGTTGACCGCTTTTATTCTTTGCTTGCAAATAATGAAGGTGGGTTAAAACGCCGTGAAATATTTATTGACGCAAATTCAATAAAAAAGACACTTAAAGCAAGTGAAATACAAGAAATGTTCCCAACAGGTACATTCACGGGAACAAATTTCACCATAGGCGGCACGGTATATGCAACACTTGTTATTGCTGACACCGACAAAGAATACACGTTAAAAGCATTAAAAGATAAATTCCCAACAGGAACAACAAGCGGCACGAAGTTTGTTGTTGGTGGTGTAACTTATGCAAATAAGGTTTACGGTGACGACGAAAATTATAAATTAACGCCGTTAGGATATAAAGCAATGCTTGACGTGGAAGAAAAAGAAGGTAATTACGTATTAACTGACGGGGTATATTCTTCTTTGCTTAATACAAAAGGTAAACAAGATATTGCACCACAAGTTATAACGGAAACTTTTGACGGGGTGCTTGACGCAACAAACGGCAATTATGTTTTTGGGCGTGACTTTTGGCTTGGTGACATTGTAACCGTCCAAAATAACAGCATTGGTAAATATATAAACGTGCGCATACGTGAAGCCCTTGAATACCAAGACGACAACGGTTATTCCGTAGAATTAAAATATCAATAAGTGAGGTAAAAACAAATGCAAAGAAGTGGTTTTTTTAACGCATTACTTACCAATGGGGAATATGACCGAAGATATAATGCAAACGATTATTGCGACAATTTGGCGGTTGTTATTTCCAATGGTGTATTACGTGGGGTTGAAGACGATCTAAAAGTTACGGCGGCGGGTATGGTTGTTTCCGTTGGTGTTGGTCGTGCGTGGATAAATGGTCATTATTACGTAAATGACACACAACATTCATTTGCGGCAATTTCCGCCCCAACAGGTGGCACAAGATACGACCGCGTATTTTTACGCCTTAATAAAAATTTGGCGGTTCGTAGTGTTTCGCTTGTATATCAGCAAGGAACAGCGGGCAACAACCCAACAAAGCCCGAACCCGTGCGCGAGGGCAATATATATGACATTGTACTTGCCGACATTTACGTTGGAACAAATGCAACAAGTGTTACCGTTACCGACACCCGATCCAACAAAGATTTATGTGGTTGGGTTTATTCAACAAGTGGTGACAATTCGTTTTTTGAAGCCCTTGACGCTTCATTTAATGAGTGGTTTGGTGAGGTAAAAGACACATTGGCAAGCGTAACCCTATTCAAGCGTTATAATTGGCGTACTGTACTTGCAAATGCAAGTAAAACCGTTGTTTTTGATATTCCACAATATAATGCCGAAACTTGTTTTATTGAAGTGTTGGTAAATGGCTTGACCGTTACCGACGGTGTGGACTATACCACCACAGGTTCGGTGCTTACATTTAGTGGCACACTTGTTGCAAACACCGAAGTTGAGGTTAAATGTTATAAATCAATTGACGGCACAGGCATTATGAGTGTTGCTGACGAAATAACCGAATTACAAAACGCAATGGCGGCACTTAATACAAAGGGCGAATATGAATATATTTGCAACGGTGTTGACGATAATATAAAACTTTCGGCATTGGCACAAGCGTGGTTAAATGGTGGCACGGATAACGCCGTAAAAAAGGTAAATGTTTATGGCACTTTTGGTGCTTCTACACCATATGCGGGAAGTGGCACGGAAGCGGCGGGCTATCAATGGTTGACACTTGGACAAAAAGAGCGCACAACACGCAAAATTATATTTGATTTTTCGTCAGCGGGTGAAATGGTTTTTAAATGTAACCCCGACACAAAGAATATTATATTTTTCGGTGCTGACGTTCACGTTATAGGCGCACACGTGCAAGCAACAGGAAACGGCGGCAATACAAATATAATAATGTTTAGCGGTCGTGTTGGTGAAATAACCGTTGATAAATGCAGTTTATCTATTGCAACAGCGGGGTCGGCAACAATTGCGGAAAGTGGCACATTTAGAGATTGTAAAACGTGGATATATTCAACAAACAATAACGCAGCGACTTTTGCACCCGTTACCAATTCCCGCCCCGTTATTGTTTTTGGTGGCAACCATTATGCGTACAGCGGTAACAATTCGGGTAATTTTTCAAGTGTGTTTTATATAGCGTCAACAGCAACAAACGCCGTTATAATGGCATACGGTGTTAATTTACCGACAGTTGCATTAAGTGGTTATTACCAAACAAACGCTTCACGCATTAATGCGGGCAAGTGCTATATTTCGGGTATTACAACAACACTTGCATTAACAACGGGTACAAATACCGAAACATACGGACATATTGCAATAAATAAAACATAAAATAAAAGCAACCTTTCGGGGTTGCTTTTTTGTATTGAAATTTATTTTTAAAGGAATATAAGACAAGGACAAGCCATATAAGTAATATACGTGCAATATACAGCGACAAACAAAAACGTTGTTAAATCAACACTTTATGACACAATAAGTTGCTATATACATAGTATATTTAAAAAACACACAGTTTGGCACAAATGCCGTAAAATCAGCAATAACAAGGGTTAAAGGGCTTTTTAATGCCGTCCAAAACAACTTGAAACAGCATTAAAAAACGTGTGTAATATACAAACAATATACAAGTTAATAATGAAGTTTTTTAATTTCTTGCAATAATTCAGCCGTGTCTTTATGGGTATAATGTAAAGTAATGTCCCCGTTGGCGTGTCCAACAATGCGTTTTAATACGGTTGGGTTAATGCCGCAGCGGTCGGCTTGTGAAATAAATGTGTGCCGTGTTTCGTGTATGGTGTGTGATATATTTAACTTTTCCATAAGTGCGGCAAAATCAGCGTGGAAAGTAGAATATGCCAAATTCCCACCCCTTTTAGCGGGAAACAAATATTTGTTTGTAGACAATTGCGACTTAATAATTGGCATAATATCGGTGTGAATGGGTATTATTCTATTTTTTCCCGCTTCGGTTTTTATGCCACCGATCATATAACCCCCGTTAACGTTTATGTTTTCAACTTCCATTTGTAGCAATTCGGAAATACGCATACCCGTATACAAGAGAACTAAAACAATTTTTGCCGTTGTATCGTCTTTGTTTTCCCAAAGTGTGTAAATTTCTTGTATGGTAAACGGTGTTTTTTTCCCTTTTTGTGTTTGTGTGGGTGCTTCTAAAAATTGCGAATAATCTTTTTCAATTATATCGTTTTTTATGGCATAACCGTATAAATGCGTAATAAGAATTTTAAGCAAAGAAACGCTTGCAAGGTGCTTGTTTTCGTCAACAATGTTTTGCAAATGTGTTGTTTTAATTTCACGGAATGGAATATTATATAATTTTTCACATTTTTTAAAAATGCTTGCGTAATTGTCAGCCGTTCTTTTACTTAAAGAAGGGAATTTTTGTTCCGACCACGCTTTATAAACGTCGGCAAGTGTTACGGAAGTTGTGTCAACGTCATAAGGGTTTTTGTTATATTCAACAAGTGCGGCGAAAGCGTCGGTGCGCTTTTCGTGATAACTTAAATATTTATAAACTTGTTTCTTTTCGGTGTTCCAACCAACAGTTAAACGAGCCGCCCACGGACGGCGGCGCTTCTTACCCAAAAACACAACCGATCCGTAACCGTTAGGCAATTTCATATATTAATATATTCCTTTAACTTTTCGGAATATATAACATAAGTATATTTTGAACTTGTTTTTATTGCCGTACCAAATGGAAATTCCCCACGTTGTAACCCCAAACGGACAGTTTGCGGCGAACAACCCAAACGTGCCGCCACTTCATTTACTGTAAATTTAGACATAGTAATTCCCCCTTAAAACTATTTTTCTAATTCTAAATAAAGCCGCATAAATTCACGGTATAATTCTTCTTTTGTTTCCTTACTAATACTTGTGTCGTTAAATATCACTTTGGCACGGCTTATCAATTCAAATAATTCGTCTTGTTGTGTTTGTGTGCCAAAATAATCAAGCGGCACGCCGTAAAATTCCGCAAACCCTTGAAGTAATTTTATATCGGGTTTTCGTTTGTTTATTTCAAAGTTTGAAATTGCCCCACGTGTCAGCCCAAAGCGTTCCGCAACTTGTTCTTGTGTCAATTTCCGCCCTTTGCGAAGCGTTTTCAATTTGTCGCCTATTCCCACCATATATATCACCCCTTTATAAATTTCAATACGTTCTTACAATATCACAACACACCCCACAGGGCAACACAACGACACATAGCAACGCAAATGTTCACATAATGTTTGAAAAGTAAATGTTTTTTGAATTATTATTTTTGTATAATAAAAAAAGAACAAGCGTTCTTAAAATTAATACAGGGGGGTTTTCCTATGAGTGAAAAAAAGTTATTAAAAGCAATTGAAATTTTGGCGGGGCGTGTGTTGGAACTTGAAGGTGAATTAACGGTTTCCCAATATAGAATTGATAAATTGCGTGAGATTATTGAAAAAGCCGAAAGCGAAGCGAAACAATAACGCTTCACTTTGTATTCTTTTATATATAATGCAACGGTATGTTGACAAATTGTTTAAAGCGCGTATATAATGCAAGTGTCAATATGACAGGAAACAAAGCCCCGCAAGGGGGTTTTGTTATATTAGGGGGAAAATACACAATGACAGTTTTTCGCGTACATAAAAATGAAAACTATACCGTTTTATCAAACTATCACTTTAAAGAAAAAGAAATGAGTTTAAAAGCAAAGGGGCTTTTATCTTTAATGTTATCATTGCCCGACACTTGGGACTATTCGGCGGCGGGGCTTGTTAAATTAAGTAAGGACGGAAAAGACAGCGTAAACGGGGCATTAAAAGAACTTGAAAAGTTTGGCTATTTAAAACGATCACAGGCATTTAACACCAACGGCACATTTGCGGGCTACAATTACGAAATTTATGAAAGCCCAATTATGGACACTAAAACGGAAAAACCGTCAACAGTTAAGCCGTTAACGGAAAAACCGTCAACGGAAAAACAGCCACAATTAAGTATTAAAGAATTAAATAAAAAACAATCAAATACTAATATATTAAAAAAAGAAGAAGTAAGAAAGAAAGAGAACGAGCGCACAACATACGACGCCATTATTAATGGTAAAATTTTTGACGATAAAGTTAAAAAAACATTATATGAATTTATTAAAATGCGTGCAATGATTAAAAAACCTTTAACAAACTTTGCACTTGAAATGACAATTGATAAATTATTAAAAATGTCACTTGACCCAAACACACAAGTTGAAATTTTAGAAAATGCCGTATTTAATAATTGGCACGATATAAAGAAACCGACAAAGAAGAAAGCACCCAACAACGTAACGCCGTTATTTGCTGAAGAAATAAACGAAGACGACAAACTTATAAATTTTAGGGGTAACATTTCAATGACCGAAAATCAAATGGGGCATTTACTGAAAATAATGGAAACAAAAGTATTTGACATTTATGTTGATAAATTAAACGACTTTATAAAAGAAAACGGCAATGTTGTTAAATCACATTATGCAACAATTTTAAAGTGGTACAAGGAAGACACAGCAATTGCACGTTAAAAGGGGGGTTAAAATATGAGTGAAAAAGAAAACCGCGAACAGGGGTTGTCACCAAGACAAACCAAAATAAAAAGACGCATTATTTTTTTATAATAAATGCGTCAATTTGTGAAGTTAATTTAAAAATGCTTCATTTTTTAAATTGATTATTTTAATTGCAAATATAATTTAATCAATTCGTCGTGTAATTCCCTTTTACGGTCGTCAGTAATGTTTTCATTTTGGAACACGTCTTTTGCCCTTGCCAACAAGTCAAGCACTTCGTCAGCGGGTGAAATGCCAAAATAATCAAGACCAACCCCAAAACACGCAGCGAGTTTTTGCAATGTTTTTAAATCGGGTGTACGGCGATCTATTTCGTAATTGGAAAGGGTAGCCCGTGTAATGCCGACTTTATCCGAAACAAACTGTTGCGTCATTTTTTGGCTTTTTCTTAATGCTTTTAATTGTTGCCCTATCGTCATAATATTTTCACTTCCTTTTTAAACCGTATATTAACATATATGCGCGACAGTATGCAACGGAAATGCGACAAAATGCACAAATACGGCATAATGTTTTTGTGAAATAGGTAGAACTGTTGACAAAATGTAAAAAATATGTTGCAAAGTGACACAAAATGAGTATAATAATAAATGTAAACCAAAGACACCCCACGGGGTATATGAAAGGAAAATGAAAAATGATAGAAATTGCAAGAATTATGACTTTTGGAACACTTAACCGCCGTGATATTGTTCGCCGCCTTATGGCAACAACCGCTTCGTTTAAAAACTTAATCTTTGCCGACGCTTTGGCACAATATCGTTATTATGAAAACGAAGGACTTGTAAAGCGTGGTGACGGTTATATAGTGATTTATCACGATTGCAACTAACACCAACAAGCCGAGGGCGGCGGTTAAACCGCCCAATATGAAAGGAAGTAAAGAAAATGTTAGACACTTACGAAATAACTTTTTGGCGCATAGGAATAAGCGACGAACCCGCAAAACTTGAATTTCAAGCATTGGACGCACAACACGCGGTTGATATTGTACGAAATCTTTTTAATAACGAATTAGTAAACATTTTGCGAGTAGCAAAAATAATAACCGATTGGAAATAATCGAAACGGCTTTACGCCGTCCACGGTGGGTTTGCCGCCCCGTGCTGACGAGATAGGCAAAAATTTTTAAAACAGTTGTGTCAATACACAACTAATTAAAAGGTGGTGAAACAATGCGAAACGGACTTTATATGTTCCGTCACGGCAAAAAGTTATCACAAAACGAAATTGCCAAAAAAATTGGTTGTAGCCGTGCAACATATTCTTCAATTGAAACAGGCACACGCAATGGCACAATGAAATTTTGGCGCAACTTACAAACGGCGTTTAATATTGCCGACACGGAACTTGGGGGGTTAATGCGAAATGACACTTGACCAATGTGCCGAACTTACGGCACAGGAAAGAAAATTAGTTGATTTGCTGAAAGGCAAAAGCCGATCCGAACAAGACCAAATTTTATATGAGTATGAAAGGAACTTGAAAAATGGGAACACTTTACGAATTAACAACACAGGCAAACGCCTTGTATGAGTTATTACAGGCGGAAGAAATTGACGAACAAACCTTTAACGACACATTGGAAGCAATGGGCACGGCTGAAAAGGTTGAAAGTTATTGCAAAGTAATTAAGCAATTACAAAGTGACGTTGATATGTTTAAAACCGAAATTGACCGACTAACAGCACGTAAAAAGACCACCGAAAATGCGGTTGACCGTATGAAAGACGCATTACTTGCATTTTTAAAATTAAGCGGTCAAGACAAAGTAAAAGCGGGTTCGTTTTCCGTATCAACGGCAACAACACAAGCCGTACAAATTACCAACGAAAAATTAATACCGTGTATATTCCTTGTTGAACAGCCGCCAAAAATCAGCAAAGACGCAATTAAAAAGGCATTAAAAAATGGTGAAACTGTAAACGGTGCGGAACTTATAAACAATACGGGGGTGCGTATTAGGTGATAGAATTTAGAAATTTAACCGCCGACGATATAGAAGTGCGTGTGCAAAGTGTAAAGGAAAACAAAGACCCTAAAAGAAGCGGTGTTGTTTTATTGCTTTACAAAAACGCCCGTGTTGATATGAATATACTTGACGAAACCGTTGGCGCTGAAAATTGGCAAAACCGATTTTACGAACATAAGGGCATTTTGTTTTGTTCGTTGGGTATAAACACAAATTATGACGATAAAGAAAAACCCGACCGTTGGGTTTGGAAAGACGACGCGGGTGTTGAAAGCAACACGGAAGCCGAAAAGGGAAATGCAAGCGACGCACGAAAGCGAAGCGGCACGGCGTTTGGCATTGGTCGCGAACTTTATACAAGCCCGTTTATATGGATACCCGCCGACAAGTGTAACATAAATAACGGCAAATGTTACGACAAATTTGTTGTTGAAAAAATCGTTATTGAAAACAAAAAAATTATGGCTATTTCAATTCTTAACAACAGTTTAAAAGGCGATACGCCAAAAGAAAAGCGGTGCTTTGTATGGCAACGCTAAAATTAACGGGCAAAATTGAAGCGGTAAACGTGGACTTTGTAACAGGTGTGCCAAAAATAACTTTTGCCGTAAATGAAAAAGCCGAATTAATGCAAGGGTACGACGCTTTGAAAGACGTTGAGTTATTGACAATAGAAGCAAAACAGTTTCGGAAACGGCGAAGCATTAACGCCAACGCTTATGCTTGGAAACTTATTACCGAAATTGCTGACGTGTTACGTGCGCCAAAAGAAGCCGTATATTTGCAAATGCTTAAACAGTACGGGCAAAGCGAATTAATAAGTGTTTTGGCACATATACCAATTAACGATTATGTCAAGTATTGCGAAGAAGCGGGCGAAAGCACGTTAAACGGCAAATTATTTAAGCATTATCGTGTTTATAAAGGGTCAAGCGAATTTGACACAAGGGAAATGGCAATTTTAATTGACGGCATTGTTTCCGAAGCAAAGGAATTAAACATACCAACGGAAACACCCGAAGAAATAGCCCGTATAAAATCGTTGTGGGGTGAGTAAATGCAAAGTATATTACAAGCCGACAAGAACCGTTGTTATATTTGTGGTGGTAATGCTTGTGGCGATCCATTAGACAAACACCACGTTTACGGTGGGGCTTTACGCAGCAAGTCGGAAAAGTACGGTTTAACTGTATATTTGCACCATAACCAATGCCACATATTTGGTGAATATAGTGTACACCAAAACGCCGAAGTGAATAACAAATTAAAAGCAAAGGCACAGGCAAAGGCAATGCAATATTACGGTTGGAACGTGGACGACTTCCGACGTGAATTTTATAAAAATTATTTGTGAGGTAAACAACAATGAATAATATTATTTTAATGGGTAGATTAGCCGCATTACCCGAATTGAAAACAACACCAAGCGGTAATTATGTTACAACATTTGACGTTGCCGTTGAAAGACGATACAGCGGCAAAGGTGAGGAAAGAAAAACCGATTTTATAACGTGTGTTGCTTGGCGTAATACAGCCGAGTTTATAACAAAGTGGTTTAAAAAAGGCGATCCAATAGTAATACAAGGTGAATTGCAAAGCCGTAAATACCAAGACCAACACGGCAACAACCGTACAGCGTGGGAAGTACAAGTTAATGACGTGCGTTTTGTTCCGTCAAACAAGAACGGCAACAATGCCAATGAACAACAGCCCAATGACTTTACCGAAGCCAACGGCATTACTGACGACGATTTACCGTTTTAACAGGTGGTGTAAATTATGAGTGAAAAAGAAATTTTGAAACTTGCAATTGCCTTTTATGGTGTGGAAGCACAAGAAAACGTTGCCGTTGAAGAATGTGCCGAATTAATAGAAGCAATATTACACAAGCACCGTGGACGAAAGCACAATATACCCGAAGAAATAGCCGACGTTGAAATTATGCTTGAACAATTAAAAATTATTAATGGTTGTCACGCCGAAGTTGAAAAAATACACCTTAAAAAAATAAAACGCTTGCGCAATAGAATAATAACAAAATTTTAATAGGGGGTTTAATAATGGATAGTTTAAAAGCATATTGGGACGACATACCCATTGGAAAGGAAAAAGCAATTGCATACCCGACGTTGTGCGTTATGTGGGGTTGTGATACCCGCAAAGCCCGTGCAATATTGCACGAATTAAGCCTATACGATAACGGCGATAATTATATTTTAATACGTTCAAGCAAACGCAAAGGCTTTTACAAGACCGACGACGAAGCCGAAATACAGGCATATAAACGTGAATGTTTAAACAAGGGGCGAAGCGTATTCGCCCCCGTGAAGAAAATAAACCGTGTATTAAATGTTAACACCGATCAATACAGTTTGACAAACAACTTGCGTGTTGTACGTGAAAGCATAGGTTTAAAGCAAAGTCAAGTTTGTTCCATTATGAAACGTTACGACCGTGCATTTGACAAGTCGTTACTTTCAAAAATGGAAAACGGTGTTTGTTTGCCGACTTATTACCAATTATCAAAATTAGCCGATATTTACGGCGTACAAGCGTTTGAACTGTTACAGGTAGATTTATACCCCCAAACCGTTTAAAACACAAATACGGCGGTTGCACCCGTCAAAATGAAAGGAAAATGAAAAATGTTAAAGAAACTTTTAAAAGAATACGGAGCGACAGCCCTATTTTATGGCGGTATACTTGCAATATTTATTTTGGGCTTTATTATAGGTGCTTACGGTAGAACAGCACCCAACGCCGAAATTGCTGACTTTGGGGGCAAACATACAAGTGAAATAACAACCACCGAAGACGATCACCAACCCCCAAATGTTGAAGAAGCACCAAAGCCAACATACAACGAAATGACCGTAACGGCAACAGCATATTGCCCGTGCAAAAAATGTTGTGGTAAAACTGACGGAATAACAGCAACAGGAACAACAGCAACAGCGGGGCGAACAATAGCGGTTGACCCGTCCGTAATACCATACGGCACGGAAGTTATTATAAACGGCAATACATACATTGCCGAAGATTGCGGCGGGGCTGTTAAAGGCAATGACGTTGACATATTTTTTAATACACACGAAGAAGCGTTACAATTTGGGCGTCGTACTTTGACCGCTTTTATTTTAAATTAATATTGTGACGATATGCAACCATTGTTTACAATTTATTAACAAATGACACAATGGTTGCGTTTATAATATTAGTGTGTAAGGGGGGCTTAATTTGGAAAATAGCAAAAAATACAACATAAAAAAGAATACTGACGGTTACGGCAATGTACGTGTTGGAATAGTCAAGCAAGCGATCACCGACTACAAAGAAGCATTGATTTATGACGAATTTGGCAAAGCCCGTGCCCTTGAACGTTGGTTTTTAAGTGAATGGGGCGAAGCATTAAGCGGTGGTAATGGTGCGTACATAATTGAAAAGGTAAGAAAAGAATTGGGAAAGGGGTGCTACCGATGACCGATAGAGATAAGTTGATAGAGTTAATATACTGTGCAGGGCGAGATTATGACGATTATGTTGATAGTCAACACGAAATGGGAATGTCTGCACACGAAGATTTTGACGAGTGGCTTGCAGATGAACTTTTAGCAAACGGTGTTATCTTACCGCCTTGTAAGGTGGGGCAGACAGTATGGTTTATCCGCAACAAAACGGAAGTTATAGCAACTTGCATTGAAAAGATTATTTTAAAGCACGGTGGCTTGTACATAAAACTTTGCCATAATTCTATGTACGAAACCACTTGTAGAAGTATAGGCAAAACAGTATTCCTCACCAAAGAGGAAGCGGAAGAAAAGTTGAAGGAGTTGGGGAAATGAAAGAAAACAGAGAAAAGCATAAATCGTGGGGTATGGTAGGATTTTATCATAATTTTGGAAGTGGCAGAGAACTTTTTGGAAGTGATGTTACAAACCATAACACGATAAGATTAACAGTAAAACACGCAGTAAAACATAGAGAACTTGGCAGAGATTGGACTATGGGTGATGATCTTATTTGCGAGGTTGAATTGAGTGCCTTGCAGTTTGCCGAGTTGCTAACAAATATGAATTGTGGTGATGGTGTACCTTGCACGATAAAGTACACAAGAGAAGATGGATATGTGGACTATAAGAGCGAGAAAAGTAAAATTGAGGTTATTCAAGAAGAACGAAACGCAGAGATTGACAAAGCATCTTCAAATCTGCAAGAGGTTATTAGCGAATTAACCGAATTGATAAGCAACAAAAAAATTCCTAAAACGGTTGGTAGTGAGTTATTGCACAAATTAAAGTGTGCCACTTCAAATTTAGAGGGTAGCAATTATGAGTTTTACAGGAAACAAGCATTTAATGAAGTTGAAAAAATGGTTGTTGAGGCAAAGTCGCAAATAGCCGAACACATTAACCATAAGATTTATTCAGTAGGACTTGAACATCTTATAAACGCAAGTGAAGTTACACCCTTGCTCAATGGTAGAAACCACCTAACCGAAAAAAAGGAGTGAACCAAAATGCAAGATAACGATATTAAAAAGGCTTTGGAGTGTTGTAGAAAAGCGAATAATTTTGATGATTGCAAAAAATTACAATGCCCACTATATAGGGAATGCAAGGAAGAACACAAACCAATGGAAGAAACAGTTATACCCTACGCCCTTGACCTAATCAACCGCCTTGAAACCGAGAAAGAGGATTACAAGGCACTTTATGAAGGTTTAAAGGCAGAACACATCGAAACCATTAAAGCAATTAAGCACTACAAAGCCGATGCCTACAAAGAGGTTTTTGAAAAAATAAGTGATAAATCTTGTGTGCGAGAAATTAAAAAAGGTTTGTTTTGCAAGGTGATAACCTTACACGATATAAACACACTTAAAAAAGAAATGGTGGGTGAGGAATATGATTGATTTTATATATGGTATGCTTGCGGGTGGTTTCGTGGTTTTATTTGCAATTTCGCTTTGTTCGGTCGGGGGGGACTAATAATGGCGGAAAGCAAAATAAAAGACGAAAACTATTACCAAATAAGCGGCTTTATGATTAACCGCTTGGGGCTTAAAGGCGTACCCCTTAACGTATATGCAATTATATACGGCTTTTCACAAGACGGTGAAAGCGAGTTTAAAGGTAGTTTGCAATATTTATGTGACTTTTGCGGTGGGGTTAGCAAACCAACCATTATAAACGCTTTAAAATACTTGACCGAAGCGGGCTATATAATACGCCGTGAAGACCATACAAACAATATAACTTTTCCCCGTTACCGTGCAAATTTACCCTTGTTAAAAAATTTAAATGGGGGTAAAGAAATTTTAATGGGGGGGTTAAAAAATTTAAATGGGGGTAGTAAAGAAATTTTACCCAATAATAAATATAATAATAAATTTGGTATTAAAACGCGATACGGGGGCGCGTACGATCTTGCATTATTTGAAACAATGCTTGCTAATAAATAGCTGCGTTGTAATTGTGACAATATGAAACTAATTGAAAGGAAAATGTAACAATGGAAAATATGAGTATTTTTGATTTTTTACCCGACAATGAAGCCGAACAATTTAAACCCAAAAAGTCAACTGATTGGAAGTGGACTTTTGCCGACTATCCCAAAGAAAAGAACGGACTAAAAGTATTTAGTTGTTTTGCCTGTGGTGGTGGTTCAACAATGGGTTATAAGTTGGCGGGTTGTGAAGTTGTTGGGTGTTGCGAGATTGACCCCAAAATGAACGAAGTATATGTAAAAAACCACAACCCAAAATATAACTTCTTAATGGATATAAGGGACTTTAACAAAACACCCAATGAAGAATTACCACCCGAATTATTTAACCTTGACATTTTGGACGGTTCACCACCGTGTACAACCTTTTCAATGGCGGGTGATCGTGAAGACAGTTGGGGTAAGAAAAAGAAATTTAGAGAAGGACAAGCCGAACAAACACTTGACGACCTTTCATTTATATTCATTGAAACAGTTGAAAAGTTAAAACCAAAATGTGTAATTATTGAAAATGTTGAAGGGCTTATAAAGGGCGAAGCGTGGGGCTATGTTCAAAAGATATACAAACAACTTAATACCGTTGGGTATAAAGTCGGGCATTGGCTTTTAAAAGGGCAAAATATGGGTGTACCCCAAACACGCCACAGGGTGTTTTTTATAGCAATTAGAAATGACGTTAAATTTGACATTACCACACTTGATATGTCATTTAATTATGAACCGATTTTATTTGGTGAAATTAAAGACGGTGTGGGTGATCCGTTAAACCCCAAAACATTAACTTACAATTATTTATGCAAAGCAAATTCTAACGATAAAAGAATTAGTGACACACTTTTACGTTTGGGTGAAAAAGAAAAATGCTTTACCGAATTAATTTGTTGGGAAAATAATATAATGCAAACCGTGCGAGGTGGCGGGGGGCTTTATAGAGGAACGGAAAAAACACACGTTTCGTGTGAAGATATTATAAACGCCCAAACATTCCCACAAGATTACAATTTTATAAACAGGACACGTAACAATGTTCAATATATTTGTGGTATGTCAGTACCACCCGTAATGATTAAACGTATTGTAACAAGGTTAATTGAAAGTGGTGTGTTTGATATACCGACAAATTGCCATTAAGGGGGTAAAATATGGAACGAATTATTGTTTACTTTAAAGACGAAGAAACAACGTATATAAACATTGCGGGTACGGATATATTTGAACAAGGCGAGTATTTACACATTTACAATAACAAAGATTTGGTTGCCGTCATTTTAGCCGACACCGTAAAAATACTATATAAAAGTACAAAAGGTGGTGCGCAATGATTAAATTTACAATACCATTACCACCCGTGACGAAAAAGAATAGTCAACGGATCGTAACCAACCGAAGCACAGGGCGTCCAATGGTTATGCCGTCCAAACAGTATAAACAATATGAACGTGAAGCGGCATATTTTATACCACACAGGGCAAACACAATAAATTACCCCGTTAATGTTAAATGCTTGTTTTATATGCCAACACGTCGTAAATGTGATTTAACAAACTTACTTGAAGCAATTGACGACATACTTGTAAATGTGGGCTTACTTGCTGACGACAATTACACAATAATTGCAAGCCACGACGGAAGCCGTGTATATTATGATAAGGCAACCCCACGCACGGAAGTTTATATAACGGGGGTACAAAACTATGTTTGACACTTATATAATTGCACATTATATTTGCCGTACGGCTGCTTTTATTTGTATCACGATAGCGGCAATATATTTTAACAATGCGGGGTTGCTTTGGTGGTATATTGTGCCGTTGTTAATGGCATTAAATTTAAAAGATTAAAAATAAAAGGGACGGGCAACCGTCCTTTTTGTGTCTTTATGAAACTTTTTTATATAAAATATAAAAAACTTGTTGACAATTTGAAAGCGTAGTTGTAATATTATGGTAGAATAATATATTTGTGTTTAAAGGGGCGAAGCATTGTTTAATTTAATAAGCAATTGTTTTTTTGCCCCTTATTTTATTTTAAGGGTGAAAGGATATGGCAAAAGCGGGTAGAAAAAGCACATACGATACAATAATTGCCCCGCGTATTGAAGAAATTAAAGAATGGTTGCAACAGGGCAAAACCGATAAAGAATGCGCGACCTTGCTTGGCATTACCCCCCGCACATTTTCAAAACACAAAAATTCAATTTCTTCCTTTTCTTCTATCATCAAAAAAGAAAGACAACCAAAAGTTGAAGAAATAGAAAATTCAATGTTTGAAAGCGCAATAGGGTTTACAAGAAAAGTAAAAAAGGCAATGAAACTTAAAACGGTTGAATACGAATACGGGAAAAAATTGCGTGAAGAAGAAAAAATAGAATATTACGAAGAAGAAATATACATACCGCCAAACGTAACAGCGGCGATATTTCTATTAAAAAATTGGGGCGATTACATAAACGACCCGCAAGCGTTGCAATTAAGAAAACGTGAATTAGAACTTAAAGAAAAAGAATACGAAAAAAACAATTTTGATTTAGATTAAGGGGTAAAGAGTATGGCTGACGAAAGAAAATACTATGTACTTTGTCAAAATAATTGTAAATTTGAAAGTATGACAAAAGAACAAATACTTGCGGCAATTGAACAAGCCGTATCAACAGGTGAAATAACCGACGTTGACACAGGGTTTGTAACCAAATTAAAAGAATTAAATGCAAATGCCGCTTTGTCTTTTTGGATCGGTACAAGCGCACAATATAACGCTTTGACCGAAAAGGCTGAAAATTGTTTTTATATTATTACCGACGACACCCGTGAAGAAGATTTACAAGCGTTGGTTGTTGAACAAGGTGAGAAAATCACCACACTTGAAAATATTTTTAGTGAATTGCCAAAACATAAAATGTTGCACGTTTCACCAAACTTGCTTGAAAGTCAAACAAATATCGGCATTGGTAATATTTCAAAATATCATTTATTGGCGGTAACGTTAAAAATGAACGTTTTGAATAATGACAACAATACATACACCGAGGTTGAACACACGGCGTTGGTTCACCGTATGCCAAACACAACATTTTATGCCGCCGACGTTTCGTTTTTTGCTGACACCGACTATGTAAAAAATATTTATTTCACATTAAAGTTGTTTCTTAAATCAAGTGCAAGCGACATTATTACATATTGGACGGCTGACCCTTGTGGTGCATTTCAAAGCACAACATATTACGAAGTGCGTGACTTTGCTATTACAAGAATTTGCGGTATTTGTTAAGGCGGTGGGCGAATGGGTTATATAAACAATTGTAAAGTTACCACGCCCGTTGAAATGGTTGCCATAAGTGAAAAAGTTGCAACAGGTGAAGTAATTACAGTAAATGACGTTTCGCCAATTGCTCACAATTTAGCGGTACGGGTAAACACGGCGGGTGTGAAAGTTACCAAGTGCGGTAAAAATCTTTTCAATAGTGATTTGTGCAACAAAACCCAAACAGTAAACGGAATTACGGTTGATAACGTGGGCGGTGGCATTTTTCATTTTCACGGAACGGCTAGTACAACCTTTACAACAAGCCTTATGGTGGCAAATATGGCGGTACGAATAGACCCAAATAAAATTTATACCATTCACGCAAAATTGCTTGAAGGCGTTATTAGTGATATGACAGGTTTACACCCGTTTATTGGGGTATGGGATACGCCCAACGGTAGTTTTAATTATTCAAGTTGTACTATGAATTCAAGTTTAGTTGTGGGGGATACAATATCAACAGTATATCCAAACAAGGTTGTCACCGTTAAAGCCGACGCAAAATATATTTCAAGGTTTTGGCTTTTTGTCAACGCTATTGAACAAGGTGCAAAGTTAGATTTTAAAATTCAAGTGTGGATAAATGAAACCGCCGTAAATTTAGGTTACGAGCCATACAACGGGCAAACCGCAACAGCAAATGCCGACGGTACGGTTGAAGGGCTTACAAGTACACCAAATATGACACTTTACAGCGACACCGAAGGCGCACAAATTGAATGTAAATACATTGAAAAAATGTGTTTTAAAGTTGCCGCAAGCACATTGCGGTTAAAAGCAAAATAACGAAAGAAGGTTGACAAAATGGCTGAATATAAAAACCCTGTATTACAAAAAGGCAAACACAAAGTTACAAGCCCTTACGGTATGCGTACCATTTGGGGTGAACAAAAAATGCACAACGGCATTGACCTTGTGGGTGAAGGTTCAACCCTTGACAACATTATTGCTTTTGCTGACGGCAAAGTTGTTGTTTCAAAATATTCTTCCGACATTGGCGAATATATCAAGTTAGACCACGGCAACGGCAATTACACCCGTTATTTGCATTTAAAATCAAAAAGCCGAACTGTTAAGGTTGGCGACACCGTGAAAAAAGGGCAAGTATTGGGGTATATGGGCGCAACAGGAAAAGTAACGGGCGCACATTTGCATTTTGATATTAATATAAACGGCAAATACGTTGACCCCGAACCGTACTTACAAGGTGTTAAAACCTTTGAAGAAGAAAACAAAGTAAAACAATGGCAACTTGCGGCAATTGCTGACGGCTTTAAATTCCCTAAATACGGGGCTGACGGTAGTTGGGGCAATGAATGTGTTTCAGTTGCAAAAAAGGCGGTATGCAAAAAACGCCTTATCTATAAATATAAAAACCTAACAAAAATCGTACAAAAGGCGGTTGGCGTTAAGGTTGACGGATATTTTGGAAAAGATACCAAAGCGGGTGTACAGGCTTACCAAAAGAAAAACAACCTTGTTGTTGACGGATCGGTTGGGCTTGAAACTTGGCGTAAAATATTAGGGGTGAAATAAAATGAAAGAACGATTAAACAAACTTTTAACCGTTAAATCAATAGTAACAATATTATTAACAATTGTTGTTGTTATCCTTGCATTAAAAGGACAATTCAACATTGAAGATATTTATTTAATGATTGTTGCCTTTTATTTTGGCACACAGGCGAAGAAAGAATAAATGTTTACTAGTTTAGCACAATTTTATAATTCGGAAGTTTGGCGTAATTTTCGCCTTTCTTTAATTGCTGAACGAACAAACAAGGAAGACGGAATTTTATATTGTGAATTTAGTGGTGAAGCGATCATAAAGTTATATGAAGCCGTGGCACACCATAAAATACCGTTGACAATGGATAATGTAAACGACTATTCAATTTCACTTAACCCGTCAAATATAATGCTTGTTACACATAAAGCACATAACGAAATACACAGCCGTTTTGGTTATAGTATGGGGCGCAAGGTTTATTATGTATACGGCGCACCGTGTAGTGGCAAGACAACCTTTGTAAACAGTATAAAAGGCAATAGCGACATTGTGTGTGATATGGACAACATATGGCAATGTATAACAGGTGGGGCAAGATATGAAAAGCCGAACGCATTAAAAACAAATGCTTTTGAATTGCAACGTTGTATTTTAGATATGATTAAACGTCGTGTTGGTAATTGGGAACGTGCATTTATAATTGACGGGGGTGCGGCTAAAACGCCGAGAATGAACCGTATAAACGATTTAAGAGCCGAACCCATATTTATTGACACCGACAAAGAAACGTGTTTAAAACGGCTTGCAACCGATAATAACAGGACACCAATACAAAAAGCCGAATGGCAAAAGTATATTGACAAATGGTTTAACGAATATCAAGTGTGACGTTTTGTCACGTTTTGACATATTTATGCTTGTGATTTGTTCATAAGACAATCCTTTCTATACCGATAACACGGCGGTGAATGAATACCGTGTTACTTATATGCACGGGCAAGCGACAATTTGGCGGTCACACGTCAAACAAAACGGTGCAATTCCGTTGCCGTGTACCAATTTAATTAATAAATACGGGGTGAGAATAAATGACGTGGGAAATTGCATTAGGTATATTTACCCTTGTGGCTTTTGTTATTTCAATAGCAACAATTTCAAGTAGGTTGTCGGGTATATTAGCCGAAATTAAAACAACGTTGGCGGCATTAAACGAAACACTTATTGAAACAAAAACAAGTAACAGCGCAAGCCATAAAGATATTTATAGTAAATTAGCCGACCACGAAAAACGTGTTGGTGAAATTGAAACTAAAATTGATATTTATCACGGGAAATAATAACCCCCCGTTAATTCAAAAAAATTTTTCGGAAAAATACTGTGCCGCCCCCTTAACTTTTGCACGGGGCAAAATTTTCAAAATCGGGAACTTTTAGCCGAAACTTTTGAAATTTAGGCACATTTAAAAACTATAAAAATATTATTGGGGAAGGTATGACGGTATGACAAGATTTGAAGAATTAAAAAGTTATATTACGGCTTTGCCCGACGATATACAAGCAATATTGTTGCCCGTGTTGGAAGACATTGTTTATGAAGAAGAAATGCTGCGTAAATTCCGCAACAACCCCAAAACAAAAACCAATGCGGCAATGTATAAAGCATACAGGCAAACAAAACAACTATACCAAGCCGACATTAAACTTTTATTGTGGCAATTACGCCAAAATGAAACGTCGGCGGCTGACAATTTACTTGCAAAGTTGAGTGAGTTTGAATGACATACCTTGAAGAATACAACTATTTAATACAAGGGCGTCACGTAATAGCGGGTTATTGGATAAAAAAAGAGGTTGAAAACCTTATTGAAGATTTACAAAACCCCGCATATATATACGACACAACCGAAGCACATAAACGTATTAAATTTATGCAAAATATGTGCTTGCAAAGTAAACACCCGTATTTTGGCAAGCCGTTGGAACTTATGCCGTTTCAATTGGCATTTTGGGAAGCATTGTACGGGTTTAAAATGAGTGATACCCAATTACGCCGTTTTGTTGAAGCCCTTTTATTGATCGGGCGAAAGAACGGCAAAAGCACAATGCTTGCGGGTGACGGTAACACCGACTTATTTGTTGGGGTTGGTGGTTCGGAAATATGTTGTGCAAGTAATGACGACAGGCAAGCAAAGTATATATGGCGTGAAATAGCGGGTATGCGTTCACGTCTTGACCCTAAAAAGGCAATTACAAGCCAAAACCTTGTTGAATTACGAAACGAGCATAAAAACATAATTGTTTCCCGTATGTCAAGCAAGACACAAAACAAGGACGGCGGCAACTATACAAAAACATATCTTGACGAAGCCCACGATATAGACGAAGAAAACGGCAACAGCGAAATTGCTGAAGCGTGTTGGCGTGGTATGTCAACAAAAGACGATCCGTTATTTATAACTTGTACAACACAAGGGTTTTCCCGTGACGGTTGTTACCTTGACAAAAAGATTGCACACGCAAAAGCGGTTATTGAAGGTGAAAAAGACGACATACATTTTTTGCCGTTCCTTTTTGAACAAGACAACGAACAAGAAATATGGACGGACGAAAGTAGTTGGGAAAAGGCAAACCCGTCTATACGTTATGGTGTTAAAAAGTATTCAAAATTACGCCGTGACGTGGAACTTGCACGAACTGACAAGGAAGCACGGTTACATTTGCTTTGTAAAGACTTTAATATAAAGCAAAACAGCGCCCAAGCGTGGTTACGTTCCGAAGACTTTATGTATATACAGGATAAAAAGAGTTTGGAAGACTTTCGTGGTTGTTTTTGTCTTGCGGCGTTGGACTGTTCACAAACAACCGACTTGACAAACTTAAAATTGTTGTTTATGCGTCCCAATGACAACACAAAATATATATTTTCGCATTATTGGATACCCGAAAGCAAGTTGACCGACAGCGCCGACAAAAGCGCGGGTGCAAGATATGAGGAATGGGCGCAGCAAGGTTATATAACAATTTGCAAAGGTAGTATTATTGATTTAACCGAAGTAACAAGGTATATTGCGGAACTTAAAGAACAATACAACATACGTGTTTTTAAATGTGGCTATGACAAAGCATATGCCCGTGAATTTGAAAAGAGTATTGACGAATTAAACCCGACAATACGTGAAGCAATAAACCAAAAAATTATGTCAACCCCTATGAAATGGGTTGAACGTGACTTTGAAAACCACATTATAAACTATGGCAACAACCCCGTTGACGCTTGGTGTTTGGGGAATGCTTGTTGTTATATTGACGGTCACGAAAATTACAGTTGTAAAAAGTCACAAGCAAATAAACGAATTGACGGTGCTGTTGTATTTATAATACTTTATGCAACGTTGTTAAAATTCAATTCGGAATTTCAAAACGTTATTAAATAGAAGGTGATTAAAACGGGACTTTTTGATTTATTTAAACCAAAAGGAAAACAAAATAATACACAGGGCTTGAAATATGCACCGACAATGACAGGTGGCGCACCGTTTTATACGTCGTTTGGTGAAAGTGTTTATGCTTCCGACATTATTGTTCAATCAATACGTTGTAAAGCAAACGAGTTTAAAAAACTTGAACCACGGCACATAAGAACAACCAACGGGGCACAAACGGTTATAAATGACAGTAGCATTGCCCGTGTATTACGTCGCCCAAATGCTTATATGACAACGGCGGACTTCTTGGAAAAAATAACAATACTTCTTGAATTAACAAAGAATGTGTTTATTTATCCGACGTGGTACAAAACAAAAGGTGGCGAAAGATATTATACGGGGTTTTACCCGTTGAAACCGTCCGAAGCACAATATTTAACCGACGCAGCGGGTGTGCTTTATATTAAGTTAAGATTTGCCAACGGGTATGAAGTGACATTGCCCGCCGATAGTGTAATACATTGGCGTAAAGATTACGGGGTTAATGATTATTTCGGTGGTGGTATGTTTGGGGGCAACGATAACACGGGGCTTTTAACTATGTTACAACGTTACGATCAATTAACACAAAGCATTGCAAAAGCCCTTGAAATTTCTTGTAATGTAAATGCCGCATTAAAGGTGAGTACATACAGCGAAACCGACGCATTAAAAAAGAAACGTGAAGAATTTGAAAACGACATAAAAAATAATAAGTCGGGTTTGCTTGTAATGGACTTGTCAAGCGAATTTATAAACATACCCCGTGACATTAAACTTGTTGACGCTGAAACATTAAAATTCTTTTATGATACCATTTTACGTGCTAATGGTTGTAGTTTGCCAATACTTAACGGTGATTACACAAAATCACAAAAAGAAGCATATTACGAACACGCCCTTGAAGCCGATATAAAAGGTTTAGGGCAAGCAATAAGCCGTGTTATATTTAGTGATCGTGAAGCGGGTTACGGTAACGAAATTGTATTGTACCCCAATAGCATTACATTTATGTCAATGGAAAATAAATTAACAGCATTACAAGTGGGCTTGCCCGCAGGCATATTCACAAAGAATGAAGCCCGTGAATTATTAGGGTATGCACCAATTGAAGGTGGCGACGTAATGCCACGTGGATATAACGAAGTAGACGCCACAGGCGATACAGGGGACGAGGTGAAAAACAATGAATAAAAGAAACGATTACTTTTTACAGCGTGGTTTTACGGCTGAATTTCGTGCGGGTGGTGCTGACGACGATAAAAAAGGACATATTGTTGAAGGACTTGCCGCCGTATGTGAACAGGAAACACACATTAAAGATTGTTTCGGCGAATTTATAGAGGTTATACGCAAGGGTGCATTTGACGAAACCGATTTTGACGACGTGCGACTTTTAGTTAATCACGATTTTAACGGCATAGCACTTGCACGAAGCCGCCGTAACAATAAAAGCGACAAACCAAACACAATGCAATTATGGGTTGACGATAACGGCGACGTACGAATAAAAGCCGATCTTGACACCGAAAACAATGAACAAGCACGCGCCCTTTATTCGGCTATAAGCCGTGGTGATATGGACGGTATGTCATTTTGCTTTTATGTTTCCGAAGACAATCAGCGTTGGCACGTTCGTGACGGTGTAATGGCACGTGAAATTTTAAAGGTTGACAAGGTAATTGAAGTAAGCGCCGTTAATTTCCCCGCTTATGGGGGAACTAACATAGATAGTCGGTCATTGGATAGTGACCGCCGTGCGTTGGATAACGCCCGTGCCGTGTTGGATAACACGCAAAAACCAAAGCCAAATTATAAGGCAAAAGCATTTATTACTATGTATAAAAAGTGAGGTAAAACAAAATGAAAAAAAGATTACAAAAACTTCTTGACGCAAAACAGGAACAACGTAACACCCTTAATCAATCAATGATTGATAGCGACAACAAGGAAGAACGTGCCGCAATTGGTGAAACCCTTAAAGCACTTGGCGAAGAAATTGCCGACATTGAAGCAATGCTTGAAGAAGTTGACGAACCCGCCGAAGATAACGGCAACGAAGCAAGCGAAAACACCGAAAATAATAATGAAAGAGGAATGAACGTAATGGCAACATTAGAAATGAGAAACGGCGCACCCGCCGTAAACGAAAACAAAGAACTTGAAGCACGTGCAAAGGCATTTGCTGAAAGTGGCAAAATGACTATTGGCAACGCTGAAGCACGTGCCGTGCTTGTATCAAGTGGCACACTTGCAACCCCAACCGAAGTAAGCGGCATTAATGACGTTGTAGGTGCAAAGGTTTCTTCAATTGTAGACCTTGTAAAGATTACCGACGCTTCAGGTATGGGCGCTTATAAGGTGGCTTATGTTGACACCGACGCAACAGCCGCAACCCAAACCGAAGGCGGCGAATACAACCCAAGCGAAGCAACATTTGACTTTGTTGAAATTAACCCCCAAACCGAAGCCGTAATTTCTTACATTTCGGAACAGGCACAAAACCAAACCCCCCTTAACTATCAAGCAAAGGTAAATGAAAGCGCACTTGTTGCACTTCGCAAGAGAGCCGCAAAGATTATTACCGACAAGTTGGTTGCTTCCGATCTTACTGTAAAACTTACCGTAGCACTTGACGAAAAGTTTTTACGTAAAGTTGCACTTAATTATGGTGGTGACGAAAGTGTTGTTGGTGCGGCAACCTTGTTTATTAACAAAGCCGACCTTGTAACACTTGGTGACCAACGTGGAAGCGACAAGAAGCCCGTTTATGAGATTACCCCCGACGCAAGCAACCCCAACACAGGTGTAATTCGTGACGGTGGTTTGTCCGTTCCTTATTGTATCGACAGCAACCTTGCAAGTGGTACAACCGTTTACGGACAGGCAAAGGGCTTTGAACTTGCATTA
>JAZKXN010000099.1:0-1328 GCA_045611605.1 Acutalibacteraceae bacterium | reverse complement strand
GTGTCATAAAGACGACTGACGATTGAAGTTATTAAGATGAAAAATGCTGAACTTGCGAAAAGTCCTTTGCCATTCAACCCTGTATCAAATATAGAAAAAGTTGCTTCAGGAAAGAAGAAGCCCACTTAAACTCCAAAGGGATAATTCCACACGGCTAAAAATGTGTTGACGTAAAAGTTGACGTAAAGAATATGTGGAATATGAAGAATTTCCACTACGAGATACCATCAGAGCCTACGAAAAAAAGTAAAAATCATAGCAACATAAAGTGGGTATTAAGAGTGGGAATAATCTCACATCCCCGAAAAGCCTTGTATTTCAAGGGTTTTCAAGGTTTTAGGCTCAAGGAACAATGTTTTTTGACGCACATTTGACGCACATTTGACGCACATTTTTGAAAAGCACTCAATTCAGAAGCAAAAATGCTCTGCTGAAAACAAAACAAAGACAAAGAACCCACAGCAGAATTACTTGCTGTGGGTTCTCAATTTTTATGATACAATGAGTTTGATAAACTTGAACGTGACAAAGGGTTGTTCTGAAATGGATAGTAAAGCATTTATTAAATACATATCAGCATTATTGTTGTTTGGTCTAAACGGAATAGTGGCAAGTCATATACCATTGAGCAGTTACGAAATTGTGTTTTTACGAACACTTATCGGTAGTGTTCTATTGATTGTTTTGTTTTTGCTTAGCAAAGGTAAGTTTCACATAAAGGCATATAAGAAAGATACTGCGTTTATCGTGTTGTCTGGTATTGCAATGGGAACGAGTTGGATGTTTCTATATGAAGCATACCAGCAAATAGGTGTAAGCTTATCTTCGTTGCTTTATTATTGCGGACCTGTAATTGTGATGATATTATCACCGATTATCTTCCGCGAACGAATAACTGTTCCTAAACTGTTGGGATTTGCAACTGTGCTTGTTGGAATCTTCCTTGTAAATGGAAATGTGATTGGTAGTAGCAATACTTGGGGATTGTTCTGCGGTGCAATGTCGGCTGTGATGTATTTCTTTATGGTAACACTCAACAAGCAGTCAAAAAACATCAGTGGAATGGAAAACTCGGTAATACAACTTGTGGTAAGTTTTTTAACTGTTGCGGTATTTATGGGGGTAAAACAAGGTTTTGTCCTTGAGGTGCCTACAAGTGCATGGGGTTGGATATTTGTGCTTGGTATTCTTAATACAGGCATCGGTTGTTATCTGTATTTTTCGCCACTTGCCAAACTCCCTGTACAAACAGTAGCGGTATGCGGTTATTTGGAACCGTTGTCAGCGGTTGTTTTCGCTACTCTCTTACTCGGTGAAAAAATGACTAT
>JAZKXN010000098.1:0-12173 GCA_045611605.1 Acutalibacteraceae bacterium | reverse complement strand
TAAAACCTTTTCGGCATCAATTCTTGCGAAAAGGGGAGTAGCAGTGCCAACTGCATATTCCTTAACCACACCGAATTGGAGTTCGGTATTAGCTTCGTTAAGCTGTGCCTTAATGCTGTCACAGCTTTCGGGCATAACGGGTGTCAACATAATTGAAAGTAAGCGGATACATTCAAGCAGATTGTAAAGTACAGCTTCCAAGCGGTCCTTCTGTGCTTCGTCCTTTGCAAGTGACCAAGGTGTAGTTTCGTCAATATATTTGTTGCAACGCTTTGCAAGGTTCATAACAGCGTTAACGGCATCAGCATTGCGGTAAATATCCATAAGACTGTGATATTTTTCGATAGCTTCCTTTGCGGTTGCAATAAGGTCTTTATCAAATTCGTTGTCACATTCCTTAGAACTTACCTTACCGTCAAAATACTTGTTAGTCATAGCAACCGAACGGTTAACAAGGTTTCCGAGAGTATTGGCTAAATCGGCGTTGAACTTATTGATGAAGCTTTCATAAGTAATGGTACCGTCCTGTGCGAAAGGAATTTCGGATAAAAGATAATATCTTACTGCATCGGTTGAAAAACGCTTTGCAAGTTCATCTGCGTAAATAACATTGCCTTTTGATTTGCTCATTTTATCTTCACCAACAAGCACCCATGGGTGACCTAACACCTGCTTGGGTAAGGGAAGACCGAGTGCCATCAAGATAATGGGCCAATAAATTGTGTGGAAACGAACAATATCTTTACCGATAACATGCAAATCTGCAGGCCAAAGCTTGTCGAATTGTTCGGTACTTCCTTCGGGGTTATAGCCAACGCCTGTAATATAGTTTGAAAGGGCGTCTATCCAAACATAGGTTACATGCTTGGGGTCAAACTCAACGGGAATACCCCATTTAAAAGTAGAACGCGAAACGCACAAATCTGAAAGACCGGGCTTTAGGAAGTTGTTAATCATTTCATTTTTGCGGCTTTCAGGCATAATGAAATTTGGGTTTTGTTCGTAATATTCAAGCAATTTATCCTGATATTTTGAAAGTCGCAAGAAATATGCTTCTTCTTTAGAATCAATTACTTCGCGGCCGCAGTCAGGGCATTTACCGTCAACCAACTGTGAAGGGGTGAAGAAGGATTCACAGGGAACGCAGTATTTACCTTCATAATGACCTTTATAAATATCACCTTGTTCGTAAAGTTTTGTAAAAATCTTTTGAACGGCGGCTTCATGGTCAGCATCGGTTGTGCGGATAAATTTGTCATAATCGGTGTTAAGCGAATTCCAAACCGCCTTAATTTGGTCGGAAATACCGTCAACATATTCTTTGGGTGAAATACCCGCAGCATTTGCATATTCTTCAATCTTTTGTCCGTGTTCGTCAGAGCCTGTCATTAAAAACACATCAAAGCCCTGCATTTTTTTGTAACGGGCAATCATATCGGCTAAAACAATGTCATAAGCATTGCCGATGTGCGGTTTGCGTGAAGTGTACGCAATGGCTGTAGTAATGTAAAACTTTTTGTTATCAGACATAAGTATTTTCACCTTTCTTAGGGTTTTTGTGTGATGTAAAGAATTGTTGTCAAAACGGTGGAAATTAATGCGTAAAGCAGAATCGTGCCGCCGTTCATTAATGTATTTGTTGCAGTGAAGGATGTGTATGCGAACATTATTATGCCAAGCACCGCGGATAAAATATACATAACTGTAAGGGTCGTGTTGCTCTTGCGAATTCGGTTTGCGCAGTTGAGTAGCATTGCAAGTGCTATCTGCTTGCCGCGGAAAGCAGCGGGAGCAGAAGTGGATTCAAGCGGTTCTGCTGTATTTTTGTGCATATTGCATCCTGCAGCACTCATAACCATAACCGAATCTTCATATAGCCCCAGATAATCACATATCATTTCATCACTTAAGTTGGGGTCGGTGTTATTAATTAAAAGCGTAACGCCGATTTTGGTAAGATTGTGAAGTTCTTTTGCAACTGTGGGGCTTACCGAATACTGTACTATTAAAAGCGCTACCGCAGTATCGTTTGACGCAACATAAACGGGGAAATAACCACTTCTTAAAATTTTGCGGTCGGTTTCAACATCGGGAACCGATATGCCGTGGGCTTCCATAATGGTGCGGTTACCGATGAATAAAAGTTGATTATCAACCCAACCCGAAATGCCCATTCGTTCTTCGTACTTAATTGTGTCTGAAACGGGGAGATTTTGCATATTTTCTTCCCCTGCAATTTCCTTAAAAACATGGAAAAGTGGGCTTGAAAGTTCACGAGTGAGTGAAGCCGCACGAAGAATGGTATCACTCATATTATTTTCCGACAAAACCTTCATATTATGAAGAGTAACAGTACCTGCGGGGAATAAATCGTCAGAATTAAGTACAACTGCATTTGCAAGTTCGAGATGTTCAGCACCTGCTTTGCCAGAAATCATTGCGCCGTGGCGGTTGAGCTTGTTTGAAGCCGCGAAAAGCGGAAGATTATCAATTAAAAACAATGCGGGTAGTGCTGTAAAGCACTGTACCGCCGCTGCGGCATAAAAGCCATAATAAAAACCGTTAAAGTATTTTGCAGTAGCAAAAAATGTTAAGGCGGATAGTATCAGCGAAACTAAAGTGATAATCGGAAGTTTTCCGTTTAAAAATGTGCCGTATGTTGAATATTTTATATAATCGTCAATGCGGTCACTTGGTGCGGCGGTCGCGATAAGCGCGTCGCCGTCAATAGAATTCTTTGCCATTGCAAAGGTGACGGTCGGGTCGTTTAAAAGGCGAACTGCCTTTTTGGAAGTCTTTTTGGACATTTGCTTTAAGTTTGAAAGCAAATAAGAATATTTTTGGAATTGACCAATAGCACGCAAAGTCAAAGAAACACCGCATAAAAGACATAAGTCGGTAATGATTTGGCCTTTAATTATGCCATAAATACTGTAAATCAAAACCGATAATGCGCAAAGGGAAGCGGTAACATCTGCATTACAGCGCCTTTTAAACAAACTTTCAAGTGATAAGAACATATCGCCGTTTGCTGCAGCGATAAGGGTTAAAAATACAGTGCAGACAATCATCGTTGGTTTAGTCTGTGCCAATACGGCACCTGTCATAAACGGCATTTTCATTATCAGTAATAAAAATGTTAAAAACACCGACGCAGCACTTACAAGGAAGTAATTACGCTTTTTAATTGAAAAAATACGCAAAAAGCGTTTTGAATCAATATCTGATTTAATTTCGTTTTGGGGAACATAGTCATCAAAATCACTTTTTTCGAGTTCAACCTGTGACACAGGTGAATTTGAAGATATGTCTTCCATTATTGCCATTTCGCCTGTCAGGTCGATTTGTTGGGTCTTGCTACTAACCATAATAACAGGTGCGGTATCACCGCTGGCGACAGGGGTAAAGGTTATAGTGGCGTTGGGGTTTTCCTTTACAGGCTCAATTACAGTGGTTTTTTCTAGTGGGTCAATATCAGAAATTGTAAAAGCAACATTGGTTTGCGCATTTTTAATGGTTGTGATGGCAATAGTGTCAGATGTTGCGTTTTTAACAGGGGGCTTGGGTTTTTCTTTTTCTTCTGCCAATTTCTTTTCAACATACTGTCCAAGATAGTCGGCGTCAAAGTCATATTTCTGATTAAAGTTGTCTACGGCATTTTCGTTATTCTTACGAAGTATGTCCGCAACCGATTCAAGTTTATAGGCAGGGGGGATATCTTTTGAAGTATCCTTGCCCTTTTCATCCAATATGTATGGGCGGCATTTTTCAAGCAAGGTTTTACCGTTATCTTCTGCCACGGTTTCGGTTTTGGGTTCGACGGTTTTTAAAATTTTTGGTTCTTCTTCTATTTTTCCGTTTGCAGTTAACATTCGTTTTTTTAGCGAATCTAAAGCACCTGTGTTTTTAATATTAGCGTCTTTGTGAATGCTTTTGCCTAAAACTTCATCAACCGTTAAAACATTTGGATTTTCCGGCGCGGGGGCTTTATTGATAATAATTTCATCTTCTTCAATTATGTAAGAATCCGGGGCATTCTTGTTTTTTGAAAAGAATTTCATTTATAATTCTCCGTCCTGTGATGTATCTAAAAAATCAGGGTCTTTTTCTTAAAACTTCATACATTAAAATTCCTGCGGCAACCGACGCATTAAGTGAATTGATTTTACCTTTCATTGGTAAAGATATAATCTGATCACATTTTTTAGCTGTAAGTGTGCCAATACCCTTGCCTTCGTTGCCAATAACCAAGGCGGTGGGACAGTCAAAATCAATTTGTCGGTAATCGTCGCCATCCATATCGGCACCAAACACCCAAACACCTTTTTCTTTAAGCTCGTCAATGGTGTTCGGGATATTTGTAACGCGAGCAACCTTCATATATTCAAGCGCACCGCAAGCACTTTTTGCAACCGTTGCATTAAGTGAAGCGCTGCGTCTTTTTGGAATAATAATACCATGAACGCGGCAGGCTTCGGCGGTACGGATAATAGCACCCAGATTGTGGGGGTCTTCAATTTCGTCGCAAATAATTATAAAAGGCTTTTCACCGAGTTGTTCTGCTTTTAATAAAATGTCTGCAACAGTTGAATATTCCTGCTCGGCAAAAAGTACGGCAACGCCCTGGTGATTTGCACCGCCACAGTAATAGTCAAGCTTTTGGGGACTGACTTCTTTAATTAAAATGCCTTTTTGCTTACATTTGGCAATAATGGCAGTAACACTGCCGCCGCTTACACCGTGAGCAACAAGCAAACGGTCAATTTCACGACCTGAACGAACCGCTTCTAAAACGGGATTTCTTCCGCAAATTATGTTGTAACCCTGTTCTTTTTGTTGGTTATTTGTGTTATCCATTTAAAAAATCCTTTATATATAATAATTCATCTTGCATTATAACATAAAATAATTTAAAATTAAATAGTAATTTTAAATATTTCGGGAAAAATATTTAAAAAACTTGAAAAGGTGAAAAATATGGAAAAAATTAAGATAATTGGTGTTTACGGTTATGAAGTTTTAGACTCGCGCGGCAACCCCACTGTTGCGGCAAAGGTTGTACTTTCCGATATGTCAAGCGGGTTTGCGATTTCCCCGTCTGGTGCTTCGACCGGTATGTTTGAAGCACACGAAAAACGCGATGGTGATAAAAATCGTTATTTTGGCAAAGGCGTTAAGGGTGCGGTTGACAGCATTAATGGTGAAATTGCTCGTACTTTAACGGCTTGTGATACAGTAAATCAACGCAAAATTGATGAATTGCTTATAAATCTTGATGGTACACCCAATAAATCGCGTCTTGGCGCAAATGCAATTTTAGCGGTATCTTTAGCGGTGGCGAAAGCAGTTGCAAATTCTAAAAAAATGCCGCTTTACCGATATCTTGGCGGTATAAATTCTACCGTTTTGCCGCGCCCGATGATGAATATTCTAAACGGTGGTGCGCATGCGGCAAACAATATTGATATTCAGGAATTTATGATTATTCCCTATACTGCAAAAACCTTTGCCGAAGGTCTTCGCCAATGTGTGGAAATTTATCATACTTTAGGTAAAATTTTAAAACAAAACGGCAAGGCAACAGGTGTTGGCGATGAAGGTGGCTTTGCACCCGATTTGCAAAGTGATGAAGATGCAATAGCTCTTATTGTGAAGGCGATAGAAGAAGCGGGATATACCACAAATGATATTAAAATTGCGCTTGATGTGGCTTCAAGTGAATGGTATGAAAACGGGGAATACCTAATGCCTAAACGCCAGCAGAAAATGACCGCAGATGAGCTAATTGCCTATTATGAATCGCTTTGTGAAAAATACCCGATAATTTCAATTGAAGATGGTGTTAGCGAAGAAGATTGGGATGGTTGGAAAAGGCTTACAGAGCGTTTGGGCAAGAAGCTTCAGCTTGTAGGCGATGATTTATTTGTGACCAATTATAAGCGACTTTCAAGGGGTATTCGAGAAAACTGCGGTAATTCAATTTTAATTAAACTAAATCAAATCGGTACATTGACCGAAACCCTTGATGTTATCGCGCTTGCCAAAAAGTATGGTTATACTGCGGTAATTTCACATCGTTCGGGTGAAAGTGAAGATACCACAATTGCAGATTTGGCGGTGGCAACAAATGCAGGACAAATTAAAACAGGTGCGCCCTGTAGAAGTGACCGTGTTGCAAAATATAATAGACTTTTAATTATCGAGAGCCAAATCAAAAAATAAACTGTAATTTAAAAACAAAAATTGCGTTAGAAAACCTGATTTTTCTAACGCAATTTTCTTATTTTATAAATTTTAAAATATCACTAAACATTTCGTTTTTGCAAATATCGTTATGTATTTCGTGACGGCAGTTTTTATATAGTTTAATTTCGGCTTTTTTGCCGTTTTTAATAAGTTTATCATAAACCGATAAAACCCCCTTGCCGTAATTACCGACAGGATCCTTATCGCCCGCAATTAAAAGAATGGGCTTTGTGCTGTCGAGTGCTTTAAACCAAGCGTTGCGGTTGCAGTGTGACAGCAAATTCATAAGATCGCCCATGGCCGATACCGTAAAACGGAAAGTGCAGTATTTATCGGCAGCGTATTTATTAATAATATCTCGATCATTTGTAAGCCATTCGTAAGGGGTGTCACCGTCGAAGCCTTTATTATAACTGCCGAAAGCAATGCTTTGAATAAGGTTTGATTTATGTTTTTCGCCCTTAATTGCTTTAATGATTTTAACAAGCAAAAGTCCTGCCGATGATGCAGGATTAGGTCCGCTAGTGCCGCAGAATATAAACTTGTCATATTCTGCAGAATACTTTTCTGCTACAAGACGCGCAATAAACGAACCCATAGAATGGCCCATTAAAACTGTAGGAATATTAGGATACATATTTTTAACCGCTCTTGTGAAAGCGACAACATCGTTAACTAAATATTTCCAACCGTCTTTGTGGGCAATAAAACCGAGCTCATAATCGTTTTCGGCGGTTTTGCCGTGACCTAAATGGTCATACCCAAAGGCTAAGACACCATTTTCTGCAAGGAATGAAAAGAGATGGTCGTAACGGTCAATGTATTCTGTCATACCGTGTGCAAGTCCTAAAAGGCATTTGATTTCGCCGTTAGGGATATAAAGCTTCCCCTTTAAGGTGTGTATGTTATCAGTGCTTTTAACTTCGAAATTTTTAATTTCAAAACTCATAAAATCACTCCTGACTAAACACTTTTGCGGCCTTAACGGCTTTTTGCCAACCTTTTATAAGGTCCTGACGAATAGTATCACACATATCGGGTGTATAAACTGTTTCGGTTGTAGGAATCGCTTTAATTTCTTCTAAATCTTTCCAAAAACCAACCGCAAGACCTGCCAAAAATGCAGCACCCAAAGCGGTAGCTTCGGCACTTAAGGGGCAACAAACTTCGGTATCGGAAATATTGGACTGGAACTGCATTAAAAACTTGTTTTGTGAAGCGCCACCATCTGCGCGGATGATGTCGATTGGTAGATTTGTATCATTTTTAAGTGCCACTAAAAGGTCGTTTGTTTGGTAAGCAATAGCTTCAAGACAAGCGCGTATAATGTGGTTTTTATTACTGCCACGGGTTAAACCGCAGATTGTGCCGCGGGCGTACATATCCCAATAAGGTGCACCAAGCCCTGCAAAAGCAGGAACAATATAGACACCGTTTGTGTCCTTAACCTTAAGAGCATATTTCTCACTTGCGGGGGAGTTGGGAATAAGTTTTAATTCGTCTCTTAGCCACTGAATAACCGCACCGCCCACAAACACACTGCCTTCAAGGGCGTATTGCACATCATTGCCAATGCTTGCAGCAACGGTGGTTAAAAGTCCGTTCTTACTTTCAAAGGCGGTCTTGCCGGTATTCATAAGCAAGAAGCAGCCTGTGCCATAGGTGTTTTTAACACTACCTTCATAAAAACAGCGTTGACCGAAAAGCGCGGCTTGTTGGTCACCCGCAATACCTGAAACGGGGATATCCGCCCCCATAATATTGATATAACCGTAAATCTCGCTTGAAGATTTAACTTGTGGCAACATACTTTCCGGAATGGTTAAAATATCCAATAATTTTTTATCCCAACAAAGTTTGTGTATATCAAAAAACATTGTGCGGGATGCGTTGGTATAATCAGTTACATGAATTTTACCACCCGACAATTTCCAAATAAGCCAGGTGTCAATTGTACCGAAAAGCAAATTACCCTTTTCTGCTTTTTCGCGCGCGCCTTTTACATTATCTAAAATCCATTTGATCTTAGTGCCGCTGAAATATGCATCAATTTTAAGGCCTGTGGTTTTGGCTATGTATTCTTCAAGACCTTGTGCCTTTAATTTATCGCAAATTTCGGCTGTGCGGCGGCATTGCCACACAATAGCGTTATAAACAGGCTCGCCTGTGTTTTTGTCCCACACAACCACTGTTTCGCGTTGGTTGGTAATACCGATAGCGGCAATTTCTTGTGGCTCGGCACCGATTTTGGTTATGGCTTCAATAAGGGAAGAATATTGTGCTGAATAAATTTCAAGCGGATTATGTTCAACATATCCGCCTGTGGGGTAAATTTGAGTAAATTCGTGTTGTGCTGTTGATACAGCGTTACCATTTTTATCAAATAAAATAGCACGGGCACTTGTGGTGCCTTCATCTAACGATAAAATGTATTTTTTCATAAAACCACCCATTATTTAAAAATAACGCGGGGAACACGGGGCGAAATACCACAAATAATTTCGTAATTAATTGTACCACAAAGGTCAGCTAAAGCATCAACCTTTAAATCTTTGCCGAAAAGCAAAACTTCATCACCCATTTTAACATTGGGAATATCGGTAACATCAACACACATTTGGTCCATACAAACTCTTCCGACAATATCGGCGCGGTGGCCATTTATGTAAACATAGCCTTGGTTAGAAAGTGAGCGTGGGTATCCATCGGCATAGCCCGCGGTGACTGTTGCGATTTTCATTGGTTTTTCGCACTTAAATGTGCGACCGTAGCTTACGGTATCGCCTACATTTATTTCTTTTACAAGGGATACGACAGATTTAACCGTCATTACCGGAATAAGGTCATCGTTTAGCTTTAAACCGCTTGAAGGGGAAAGGCCGTAAAGAGAAATACCAACACGCCCCATATCAAGATGTTTATCGTTATCTAAAATAGTACCTGCTGAATTACAACAATGGAACAAAGTGTTATTAAAGCCTTCCGCTTTAAAGCGGTCGCAGGCTTTTATAAATAAATTGTATTGTTTTTGTGTGAAGCCGTCTTCCTGTGATTCGTTGCGGTCTGCAACGGCAAAGTGAGTAAAAACACCTTCGCAAATGATATTTGGAAGAGAAGCCGCTTTTAAAGCATCTGAAAGCTCGCATAAATCATCATTTTTACAGTTAAAGCCAAGGCGTGACATACCTGTATCAAGCTTAATGTGCGCTTTAACCTTAATGCCGTAAAATACTGCAAGGGCAGAAAGCTTTTCAGCATATTCGGTCGAATAAACGCACTGGGAAAGATCGTTATTTACAAGCTCACGCACCATATCAACGGGTGTATAGCCTAAAATTAAAATAGGTTTTTTAATGCCTGTTTCCCTTAAATTAATGGCTTCGTTAATATTTGAAACGGCAAACCAGTCGGCACCGTTTTGCTCTAAAATAGGGCATAAATCTTTAGCTGAATGACCGTAAGCGTCAGCCTTTACAACTGCCGCAATTTTTTTATCACCCAACTTGTTTTTTAAGATTTTCAAATTATGTACAAGGGCCTTTGTATCAATTTCAGCCCAGGTTCTGTGTAAAAAATCCATAATATCACCGCTTATAGTATAGCATTATATTATTTATTTTGCAATCGGTTATTTACCTTTTGTGCAAAAGGTATGAAAAACACACTTAAAACCGCCCAATAAAATGAATATAAAAGGCAAATTTGTCCCTTGAAATTAAAGGGACGCGCTGAGTAATTCCAAACATTTTGTTTTAAAATAAGATTAAAAAATATGCCGAAAATAAGCTCGATAAATGTTACAAAGCCACTGCCGATAATTGCTTTTAAAAACATGTTTAAGTGTTTTAATTTTTGCCCCAAATAGGCGAAACCGCAAAAGCAAATCCCACCGGCTAAAAGCATAGATAAATGTGTGCGCCCGCGCCATAAAATTTCAATTAAACCATACCCGAAGGAACCTATTAAAAACATAATAAATTTAGCCATAATTTCACCCCAAATATTATGTGAAATCATAGAAATAATATGCAAAAAAGGCAGGTAAAAACCTGCCTTTTAATTTATCTTCTTCTGCGGTTTGCAAGTGCTAGTAAACGAAGCAATTGTGCCAGGGAAACAAGGAAAGATGTCACATAAGTCATCGCGGCTGCAAAAAGCACTTTTTTAGCACTTTTTACTTCGTCATCATTTGCTAAAATCCCATATTCTGAAAGGGCGGTTATTGCTCGGCGCGAAGCGTTGAATTCAACCGGTAAAGTGATGAGTTGAAACAAAAGCGCCAATGCAAAAAATATAATGCCTAAATCAATAAGGTAATAAAAACTGAACAAAAAACCGAACATAACAAGCGGAATAGCGAGTTTTGAACCCAAATTGCAAACGGGGTAAATTGCACTGCGGATTTTAATGGGTACATATCCTAAAGCGTGTTGTACTGCGTGGCCTGCTTCGTGCGCTGCAACCCCTGCGGCTGCCACGGTGTTACTGTCATAAACCGCGTCGGAAAGGCGAATAATGTTTGTTTTTGGGTCAAAATGGTCGGTAAGGTTGCCGGAAATTCGCTCGATTTTTACACCACTTACACCATTGGCATTAAGCACGCGGCGGGCGGCTTCGGCACCTGTTATGTTGCAGAATTTTTGGGAATATTTTGAAAAGGTAGTTTTAACCGAAATTTGCGCAATTGTCATAAGCAAAATTGCAGGTAAAACAAGGACTAAATAGTAATAGTCCAAACCGTAGTAAAACAGCATAATTTTCTCCTAAATTAAACATTAAAGCGGAAAAGAACAATGTCGCCGTCCTTCATAACATATTCCTTGCCTTCGCTTCTAACCAAACCTTTTTCCTTGGCGGTAACCATGTTGCCGCTACATTCCATAAATTCGGTAAAGTTGATTACTTCGGCACGGATAAAGCCGCGTTCAAAGTCGGTATGAATTTTGCCTGCAGCCTGTGGTGCTTTTGTGCCGAGTGTAATTGTCCATGCGCGAACTTCATCTTTACCTGCGGTAAGGTAAGAAATAAGACCTAGAAGGTCATAGCACTTTTGCATCATTCGGTCAAGACCGCTTCGTTCAAGGCCCAATTCTTCCAAAAACATTACCTTTTCTTCGTCTGAAAGACCTGAAATTTCGGCTTCTAAAGCGGCGCAAATTGGCAAAATTTCTGCCTTTTCGCTTTCAGCAATAGTTTGCACGGTTTTATAATTTTTATTACTGTCAATTCCGTTTATAAAATCGTCCTCGCTCATATTACAAGCGTAAATAACAGGCTTTGCTGATAAAAGCGCGGTAGTATTAATAATTTCTTGCTCGGTTTCGTCGTTAATTTCAATGCTTCTTGCGGGTTGACCGTTTTCAAGATGCTCTAAAAGGCGCTTTAAAAAGTCAACCTCACCCTTCATTTTCTTGTCGCCCTTTAAAGCCTTTGTAGCTTTGTCTAAACGGCGGGTAACCATTTCCATATCCGAAAAAACAAGCTCTAAATTAATGGTTTCGATATCGCGCGCAGGATCAACAGAGCCTTCAACATGGATAATATCATCACTTTCAAAGCAACGCACAACGTGAACAATAGCGTCAACCTCACGAATGTTTGAAAGGAACTTGTTGCCAAGACCTTCGCCCTTTGAAGCGCCCTTTACAAGACCTGCAATATCAACAAATTCAATTGTTGCAGGTGTGAACTTCACGGGATTGTACATCTCACGGAGCTTGTCGAGTCTGTAGTCGGGAACTGCAACAACGCCCACATTGGGCTCGATTGTGCAGAAGGCGTAGTTTGCGGACTGTGCACCCGCATTTGTGATTGCATTAAAAAGTGTGCTCTTGCCTACGTTGGGCAAGCCTACTATACCAAGTTTCATAATATACCTCTTTTATTTTGTAGCTTCTATAAGTGCCTGTTCAATATCTGCAATAATG
>JAZKXN010000097.1:0-1444 GCA_045611605.1 Acutalibacteraceae bacterium | reverse complement strand
TTCTGCGGATTTAATTATGATACGGTCTTCATCAATAGAACCCGCTCCACCCATTACACGAACGGCTGCGTTACCATCTGCGTCAGTGGTGAATATTACAGGGCTATTTGTTTCGGAAGCCCCAGCTTTAACAGATACTGTACGAACTGCTGCATTATTATCAGTGTCCAAAGTAAAAATATCTCCTGCCATAATAATTCCTTTTTGTTTCTTTTATTAGTGTATCATATTTTTAGTTTTTTATCAAGTGTCTTTTATGGATTAAAAATACGATTCATTGACCGTGGGGCGTAACTTTGCAGGTGACACCATGTCTTGGTCGCTTCGGGTGATTCCATCCACAAACCGCATTCTGTTAATTTGTTTATGTTTGCTTTGCACCACGCTTTTAATTTCCCGTCCGGGTCAGCAATATCAACCGCACAACCGTATAAGTGTGACGAGCCCATAGCAGACGGGTTAATACGTTGTTGGTCGTAGATGGACCGCAAACACGATGTTGCTCGCATCGGCGGTTCATAGCCCAAAGCATTTACTTTGCGACACAAGTCTTCAAGATTACGCAACGTAATAACGTCAACATCTTTTTCTTGCCATACACGAGAACCTGCTCTTAACAATTCTTTAACGGTAAATTTCAATTTTTTCTCCCTTGGTCATATTTTTGTTTCCAACGCTCCAATGTTTCACGGTTTTCTTTGCAGATTTTGATTTCTTTCTGCATTTCTTTGAATTGTGGTTCATAGTAATCATCTATCCATCCATCCGTGTTACCAAAAAGCCGTTGATACATTATTTCGTACTCTTCAACGGCCATTTTATAACTCGGAAACAATAGTCTTAAAATATTTTTTTGTGCACCACCAAACGTCTTAGTATACCAATACATTTCAAAGTAGTGCAGGTCGGGGGTTGGGTGCGGCTTCTTTATTTCTTCGGGCGAACAGGACGATACCGCGGGGGTCAAATGGATGTTTGCGTTTTTTGGCGGCAACCTTTTCGCATATACTGTTTTGACCACAATCATCAACCCCTCCTTTTATTTGCTTATGCTTTATTCATAAGTGGGTTTGTTGTAAATTTAGTCAGTGCCGGGTCTGGGGCCATTGGTAACTTGTCAGATACTTCAACACCAAAGAACACGTTTTGTTCATTCATAATACGCGCAAATTGTCCAGGCGTGATAGAACCATAAGTCAATGCCTTGATTCCCAGATTATAAATTTCAGTCTTGGTTTTTATGTCTGATTCAGATTTTTCTTTGGTTAAAGGTGGGAAGTCCGCGTCGATTTCCATCATTTCACCAATCGTAGTAACAGCTAAGACTTTGAACGCCGTGATAAGATTTGGTATGCAAGGGTTTTGCACTTCCGAACGAACCATGTCTTCATAGGATGCGCGGTCATTGTCACCGTTTGAGAATCCTCCTGGTGTCATACCGTAA
>JAZKXN010000096.1:0-1325 GCA_045611605.1 Acutalibacteraceae bacterium | reverse complement strand
ATAATGAGATATATGATTTTTGCGAAGAAGGATTTGACTAAATTTATAGGTCAAAAAAACAACGAAGCTGCTATTGTATTATTTGATGAGGAGGTAACATTCAATGCCTGAACTTAGAATTTTATGTGCAATTTTTTCATTCATATTTGGCGCAGTTTTTGCAAGCTTTGCAGGTGTTATTGCTTACCGTGCACCTAAAGGACTTTCAATAGTTAAGCCGGATTCTTACTGTCCAAGTTGTGAAAAATCAATAAAGGGCTTTGACAATATTCCAATTTTGTCCTATATTTTCCTAGGTGGAAAATGTAGAAATTGCAAAGCAAAAATAGGTGTATTTTCTTTCCTTTGCGAAATTTTTGGCGGTCTTGGATTTATGTTTGCATATTTGCAATACGGTGATGGCAACAAGACGTTACCGATTTTTATAGCCCTTATGCTTTTGGTTTTCTTGTTTATTATTATTGCAGGAATTGACCACGAAACACGTGATATTTATGATATCACCCTTGTGTTATACGGTGCGATTGCGGTGTTTATCACATTCTACCGCTGCGCTGTGTTAAGAGGTGATATTTGGGAATACATATTTGGCGCTTTGTTTGGATTTGGTTTCTTTGGTGCAATCAAATTAGTTGCTAAATTGGTTTTGAAAAAGGATGCTTTGGGATCCGGAGATATTTATCTTGTGGGTATTGGTGGATTTTTGGTTGGAGTTTTACCCCTTTTGATTGCCATCATTATTGCAACATTGTTAGGCTCAATAATTGAGATAATCAAAATTAAAATATCCAAAACAGAGAGAGAAGCAGAGATTGCATTTGGTCCTTATCTTCTTTTGGGGCTTGGACTTATGGCAATCTTTGGTGAAACATTTATGACAATTTATTGGGAGGTACTTCTTTAATGCCTTTATATAGATGTAAGGTGATTAACTCGTCGGGACAACGTCAGGTTGTTGTTCGAGAGGCGAGTGATGCCCTTAGTTTGCGTGCGCAAATGCGTCAAGATAAAATTCATTTGCTTACCTTTACCGCTATAAAGGAAGAAAAGCAAAATGAGTTTTTTGCAATTAGCAGCAAAGTTAAGTTCAATGAAGTAATTATGTTTTTCAGACAGTTTTCGGTTATGCTCAAGGCGGGTATACCACTTAGTGAGTGTCTGAACAGCTTACATAAACAAAAATTTAGCATTCCGTTTAGAAACGTTTTACAAGCTATATATCTTGACGTTGAATCGGGAGTTTTGCTTTCCGATGCCTTTGCCAAGCACCCAAAAGTGTTTCCTCGCTTTTTCATTAGCATGGTTGCCATTGGTGAGGTGAGTGG
>JAZKXN010000095.1:0-6596 GCA_045611605.1 Acutalibacteraceae bacterium | reverse complement strand
GATTTGCATAACAGACTTTATTCCTTCTATGATGAAATTGAAATCGTGGAAGAAAAAATTGAAGATTTGCAGTCTCGACTTATAAATATTCAAAAAGAAAAAATAACAGGAGAAAATGTATTTCTTTTTTTGCAGTACTATGGTATAATGTATAAAAACTTCACCGATGCCGAAAAGAAGAAGTTTTTTAACACATTCATTGATAGTGTTGAAATTTTCCCAGAAGAGCAACCCGATGGAAGAGTGCTGAAAAGCATTAGTTTTAAATTCCCCGTCTTTTATGACGGGGAAGATAATATAACAAAAATCTGTTGGGACGGTGAAACAACAGTTGAAACGGTAGCAATTTTAGTAAAAGGAGAAAGCTATGCAAAATAATGGCAAAAAAGCAGCCCCCAAAAGGGCCGCAAAGCCTGTGCGTGTCGGCAAGGGTAACGGGTGCCCGCATTATAAAAAATGCGGCGGCTGTCATTTACAAAATATGACTTACCCCGAACAACTTAAATATAAGCAAATCAAGTGCATTAAATTACTTGGTAAGTTTTGCCACGTTAAAGAAATTTTGGGTATGGAAAACCCAACCCATTATCGTTGCAAGGTACAGGCGGCTTTCGGTAGGGATAAAACGGGTATAATTTCGGGCGTTTATCAGTCGTCCACCCATAAAATCGTACCAATTGATGAATGTATGATTGAAGATAGTACTGCAGATGCGATTGTCGTAACAATTCGAAAACTTTTAAAGTCTTTTAAATTAAAGCCTTTTGATGAAAATAATATGACCGGATTTTTGCGTCATGTTTTAATTCGCAAAGGTTATTACACGGGGCAGATTATGGTTGTGCTCGTAACGGGCGGTTCGCTTTTTCCGTCAAGCCGTTCCTTTATTAACGCGCTCTTGCAAAGACACCCCGAAATCACAACAATCGTTCAAAACGTAAATAATAAATTCACAAGTCTTGTTTTGGGTGAAAAAAATATAACCCTTTATGGTGAAGGTTATATTGAAGACACAATTTTTGACTGTGTTTTCCGCATTTCACCAAAGTCTTTTTATCAGGTAAACCCCGTAATGACCACCACGCTTTATGGCAAAGCAATCGAGTATATGGAGCTAAAGGGCAATGAGACCGTAATCGATGCATATTGCGGTACGGGTACTATCGGTATTCTGGCATCAAAAAATGCGGGTAAAGTTATCGGTGTTGAGCTTAATGCCGATGCGGTGAAGGATGCTAAGTTCAATGCAAAGCGGAACAATATAAAAAATATTGAATTTTACACTGCAGACGCAAGCGATTTTATGGTTGAAATGGCAAGCGCGGGGGAAAAAGCCGATGTTGTTATTATGGACCCGCCCCGTGCCGGAAGTGATGAACGCTTTATGAAATCGGTTATCACCCTTGCACCCGAAAGGGTAGTTTATGTTTCGTGTAATCCAGAAACATTGGCACGCGACTTAAAATATTTTACTCGTAACGGTTATGGTGTTCGCAAAATTCAACCTGTTGATATGTTTCCGCATACCGAGCACTGCGAAGTTGTCTGTTGTCTTAAACGCAGTAGCAATAAATAATTTAATGGAGTTAATATAATGAAAAAATGGAAAACACGAATAGTCAGCATTTTAATGCTTACCGTTGCGGGTATTATTAATGCTTTCGGTATTACGGTTTTTTTAATGCCTGTAAAACTATATGATAGCGGTATTTCGGGAACATCTATACTTTTAGACCAAATCACTCCTTCATATCTAACCCTTTCAATTTTTCTTTTGGTGTTAAATATACCGTTGTTTTTATTTGGATTTAAAAAGCAGGGGTGGAAATTCACCTTATCCGCCATATATTCAGTTTGTGTTTATTCGGTTTGCGCTTGGCTTATTACCGATGTGTTACCAATAGATGTTAGTATTGCTTCGCCCTTGGCCGGTACCGATTTATTGCTTTGCGCCTTGTTTGGTGGCGTAATTTCAGGTATAGGCAGCGGTATTGCTATTCGTTACGGCGGCGCAATGGACGGTATAGAGGTTATGGCGGTTATTTTCGCTAAACGACTTGGTGTAACCGTTGGTACCTTCGTAATGATATATAATGTGCTTTTATATATTGTTTGCGGCTTTGTTTTAAAAAGCTGGATATTGCCACTTTATTCAATAGTTACATACGCTGCCGCACTTAAGACAATTGACTTTATTGTTGACGGTATTGACAGGGCAAAATGCGCCATTATAATTACCGAGCATCCCGATGAGGTTTGCAGTAAGTTGTGTGAGGTCTTTGGTAGCGGTGTTACTAAGTTGGAAGCCAAAGGTGGTTATTCGAATAAAGAAAAGTCGATGCTTTATTTTGTTGTTAACCGTTACCAAATTGTCAGAATGAAAGAACTTGTTCATAATATTGATGGTTCGGCTTATATAACTATAAGTGAAGTTGCCGATGTATTTTCAAGTAATAATAAATAATATTTTGAAAGAAAGTAATTATGGAATTTAATGAAAAATTACAACTGCTTCGTAAGCAAAATGGGCTTACGCAAGAAGAACTTGCCAAGGCTCTTTATGTTTCACGAACCGCCGTTTCGAAATGGGAATCAGGTAGGGGATACCCTAATATTGACACTATTAAAAATATGGCGAAATTTTTTGATTTAACGGTTGATGAGCTTTTATCAGGCGAAGAACTTTTAAATATTGCTACGCAAGATAATAAGAAAAAACAAAACCGTTTTTGTGATTTGGTTTTCGGGCTTTTGGACATAAGCGCAGCGATGTTCTTTTTTATTCCGTTTTTTGCCGATCGTAGCGAATCGATAAAATCGGTTAATTTATTAACATTAGCCGCTTCTCCCTATTTGAAAACGGCGTATTTGGTTTTAATAATTGCGGTGATATTATTAGGAGTTTTAACTCTTGCTTTGCAAATCCTTGAAAATAAATTTAAGGTAAAAAATATCGTTTCTGTGATTTTAACATCAGTTTTGTTGTTGCTATTTATTTTGAGTTTACAGCCCTATGCCGCAACATTATTGTTTGCCTTCTTAATAATAAAAGCATTGATACTAAAAGTGTCGCGCGTGTGACGGATAGTTTCTTGTAAAATAATAAACCTTCCTTTAAAGTGTAGTTAACACATTGAAGGAAGGTTTTTTATATGTTAAAGCAAAAAAATTTTATAGGCTCTACTATTTTTTTATTGTTATTTATTCTATGGACGCTGGCGGTAAGTGTTATTGATGTTAAGACAATAGGGCCGCTTGAATCAGCGGTTGGTTTTGCAACAATAAATAAACTTGTGCATAACCTTACGGGGGTAAATTTCATCCTTTATAACATTACTGATTGGTTGGGCTTAGTGCCGTTGGCAGTCTGTTTTGGTTTTGGTGTGCTTGGGTTTATGCAGTTAATTAAACGCAAAATTATTTTTAAGGTGGATTATGACATATTAGTGCTTGGTGTTTTTTATATCATTGTAATTGCGGTTTATTTGCTTTTTGAAGTGGTGGTTATAAACTACCGCCCCGTTTTAATTAATGGTGTTTTAGAAGTATCTTACCCATCTTCAACGACAATGCTAACCCTTTGTGTTATGCCGACTGCAATAATGCAATTTAATAAACGAATTAAAAATATAACGGTTAAAAATGCTGTTGTACTGATTAGTGTTATTTTCACTGTATTTATGGTTGTCGGTCGTATTTTTTCGGGGGTACATTGGATAACCGATATAATTGGTGGTGCGCTTTTTAGCGCAGGTATTCTAATGATGTATTTTTCGGTTATTAAAATAAAATTAAAATAATAAAAACCCTTGCAAGAAATTTCTTGCAAGGGTTTTAAATTATTTAGCGTAATCAACAGCACGGCTTTCGCGAATGACATTAACCTTAATTTGACCGGGATATTCGAGTTCGTTTTCGATTCTTTCGGCAATTTGATGTGACATAAGTACCATTTGGTCTTCTGTTACAACTTCGGGTTTAACGATTATGCGGATTTCACGACCTGCCTGAATAGCAAACGAGCCTTCAACGCCGTTAAAGGAATTGGCGATTTCCTCCAACTTTTCGAGTCTCTTGATATAGCTTTCAATATTTTCGCGTCTGGCACCGGGGCGAGCAGCAGAAATAGCATCGGCTGCTTGAACGATGCAAGCGATAAGTGTTTTTGCTTCAACTTCACCGTGGTGAGCATGGATAGCGTTAACAACAGTATCGTTTTCGCGGTATTTTTTAGCAACTTCAACACCAAGTTGAATGTGTGAACCTTCTTGTTCGTGGTCAATTGCCTTACCAATATCGTGTAAAAGACCTGCACGCTTAGCAAGGGTTACATCAGCGCCCATTTCAGCAGCTAGTAATCCTGAAAGGTAGCAAACTTCAAGCGAGTGGTTAAGAACATTCTGACCATAGCTTGTGCGGTATTTGAGTTTACCGAGAAGCTTCTGAAGTTCGGGATGAAGATTGGGAACACCTGCATCAATCATAGCGCGTTCGCCGGTTTGCTTAATGGTGGTCTCAACTTCGTTAGTTGCTTTTTGAACAGATTCTTCAATTCTTGCGGGGTGAATACGACCGTCAAGAATCAACTTTTCAAGGGTGACGCGCGCAATTTCGCGTCTAACAGGGTCAAAGCTTGAAAGGGTAATTGCTTCGGGTGTGTCATCAATGATAAGGTCAACACCTGTTGCAGTTTCAAGTGCTCTGATATTGCGGCCTTCACGACCGATAATGCGGCCCTTCATTTCGTCGCTGGGAAGCGGAACAACCGAAACGGTCATTTCAGAAGAATGGTCGGCGGCACAACGCTGAATAGCGTGACCGATGATATTCTTTGCAATGCGGTCGCAATCGTCTTTGGTTTGTTGTTCGAAATCGAGAATTTTAACAGCCTTTTCGTGTGTGAGTTCATCATCTAAAAGCTGTAACAAGTGTGCTTTTGCCTGTTCTTTGGTAAAGCCCGAAATTTTTTCGAGCAAATCCATCTGGCTTTGTTTTAAGCGGTCACATTCTTCAATTCTTGTTTCAATTTCTTTGGCTCTCAGTACCAATTTTTCTTCTTTTGCTTCGAAGTTTTCAATTTTCTTGTCAAGGCTTTCTTCTTTTTGCTGAAGTCTGTGTTCCTGACGCTGAACTTCGCTTCTGCGTTCGCGAAGGTCTTTTTCAGTTTCCTGACGCAAATTGTGAACTTCTTCTTTTGCCTCTAATAAAGCTTCACGCTTTTTAGATTCGGCAGTTTTAATGGCGTCGTTCAATATGCGTTTTGCCTCATCTTCAGCCGAGCCGATAGTAGCTTCTGCTGATTTGCGGCGGTAAGCCGAGCCGGTGAAAAAACCGATAACGGCCAAAACCAGTGCAACGGCGCCCATAATAATCCATGGCATATACTTGCACCTCCTATATAAAACACGGTAATTTATTTAACAGGAGCCGTGTGTTTCCCTCCCGCGATATATCAACTCATTTTACAGAACATTCGCCAAATTGCCCTGTAAAAGCAAAGCTGCAATACTATCTATATAATTTTACCACTATATGTCGCATATGTCAACAAAAAATACACTATAATTGCCAAAAATAGGTATAAAAAAAGAACACCCGAAGGTGTTCTTTTTAAAAAGCTCAAACTTTAAATTAAGCGATTTCAACAACTGCGCTAACTTCAGAAAGCTTAGCCTTGAGTTCTTCAGCTTCTTCCTTAGAAACTGCTTCCTTAAGGGTCTTGGGAGCGCCGTCAACGATAGCCTTAGCTTCAGCAAGGCCGAGACCGGTGATTTCGCGAACAACCTTGATAACCTTAATCTTTTCAGGACCAGCTTCCTTAAGGATAACATCGAATTCGGTCTTTTCTTCAGCTGCTGCTGCGCCGCCTGCTGCGGGAGCTGCTACTGCTACAGCTGCTGCTGCAGATACGCCAAATTCTTCTTCTACTGCCTTTACAAGTTCAGAAAGTTCTAATACGGTAAGAGTTTTTAACTCTTCAATCATAGCTGTGATTTTTTCAGATGCCATTTTATTTTCCTCCAATAAATGTTTTTTGTTTTAAAATTTTAATTATGCTTCGTTTTCTTTATCTACGATAGCTTGTACTGCGCGAGCGAATGCCGCGATGGGTGCCTGGAAGGCATTGCAAACTGTTGCAAGAAGTACTTCCTTGGTGGGAAGCTTAGCAAGAGCGTCGATAGTAGCTGTGTCAACAACCTTGTCATCAAGGAAACCTGTCTTGATTTTGAAGTCAGGGTGTGATTCAGCAAACTTTGAAAGAATTCTTGCTGCTGCGGTGTAGTCTTCATCAGCGAGAGCGATAGCGGTTGTACCTTCAAGAGCGGGGCTCATATCAGCATAACAGGTATCAGCAATAGCACGGCCGAGAATAGTGTTTTTAACAACGAAGTAATCAACACCGTTTTCACGAAGTTCCTTACGAAGTTTAGTATCGTCAGCAACTGTGATGCCCTTATAATCAACTACAACACCTACGATAGCTTTTTCTAACTTTTCAGAAAGAACAGCTACCTGCTTTTGTTTTTGTTCTAATACTGCTGCGTTTGGCAATTGGTTTCACCTCACAAAAAATTTAGATTTTGCAATCTAAAAAA
>JAZKXN010000094.1:0-56589 GCA_045611605.1 Acutalibacteraceae bacterium | reverse complement strand
GCTTTCGAGTGTCAATGTCAATCCACCGATACCGATTAACTTAACTGCTTCGATTTCTTTAGTGATTGTATCACCGCAAGAACACTTCTGAGCCTGAACGCCTGCGATACCGGGTTTTGCGGGGGTTACAACTTCCCATTCACCGTATACGTGTTCGTGGGGTGCTTCTTTATAGTTCCAAGTTGCATTTTCTAAAGCATCGTTTTCGAAATCGATAGCAATTTCTGCCTTGTCAGCTTCTGAACCATTGTAATCAACAGTTGCAAGTGCGCCACAGTTTACAAATGCGCATTCGCCAATTGTTTTAATTGTTGAAGGCAAGCCAACCTTTGCAAGCGCTTCGCAGTTTGCAAATGCCATATTGCCAATGGTTGTAACGCCTTCTGGGATAATAATTTCGGTAAGTGCTGTGCAGCCTGCAAATGCGCCTGCGCCAATTTCTTTAAGGCCTTCTGCCAATACTACTGTTTCAATATTAGTCCAACCAAAGAAAGCATCAGCGTCAATATATGTGCCGCCAGAAATGGTGAGAGTTGTACCACTGATTGACCAATTGCAGTCACCTGTGGTGCCGCTTGTAATTGCGGGAACTTCTTCCTGCTTAACGATAACTTCACCACAAACCGAGCAATGCTTACCTTCGGTAAGACCAGGCTTACCAACTGAAGGATCAACCGCTTCATCAACAACTTCAGTATGACCGGGTGCTTTTATTACTTCTTCATAGCTGTGACCGCAAGAAGAACAGGTGTAAACAGTCTTACCGTCTACTGTACAGGTTGCTTCAGTGGTTTCTGTTTCGTAAGCATGACCTTCTACATCACGCTTTTCGCCGCAGATATTACATACAGCGTCACAATTATTGTCATAAGCGTGGTCGCAAGTAGAAATCCACTTTGCATAAAGAGTAGTATCAGCCGAAACAGACTCTACCTTTGCGCCTGTAAAGTCTTTATCAGCATACCAACCATCAAATGCATAATATTCTTTTTCAAGCACTTTAAGTGCATCGCCTGCTTTTACAAATTCGCTGATTTTTTCGTTGCCGTTAACATAAGTAACAACAGGATAATCAGCTATAAATTCTGCGGGTAATTCGCGAACGACGATTGAAGAAATTTCAATTGTGCCACCGCCTGCAACAGCAATTTTAACAGCATAATTGCCATCAACTGTGAATGCAGATGTAAGGGTAAATTCTTTGCCGTTATCAGCAGAAGTGTGCTTTTTATAATCTCTTACATAGATATTGCTGCCCTTGCCGCCATTAAAGTTACCTATACCAATTTGTGCACCCCAGGTAGCGTTAGCATTAGCTGATACCACCTTATACTTTACTTCTACAATGGCTTTGTTGCCATTTGTAAGTTTAAAAGTAGCATCATCTGTTCTGAGTATATAGTTGGGGAACCAGGTCTGAGTACCGTAGGTTTGGCTTGTAAGATGTCTTTCATAAGCAGAAAGACTTAACTTAAGCTTACCGTTTTCCACAGTAGCGGTTGTACCGCTGGTGTTACCGGTTGTTGCAAAAGCATTAGCAACATCCTGTGTCAAATCAATTTCGGTTGTTTTAATTGTAAATTTAGAATAAAGAGTTATATCTGATGTAATTGTGTTTACTGCATCGCCAGAGAAATCGCCGCTTGCAAACCAACCATCAAATTTTCTTCCGTCATAAACAGGAGTTTTGGGTGCAGTGTTCTTCTTTACAAATTCAGAATTCTGATCGCCATCGCATACATAAGTAACTGCTGCATATTCATCTATGCAAACTGCCGACAATTCGTGTACAACGATTGAAGAAATTTCAATTGTACCGCCGCCTGCAACAGCAATTTTTGTAGCATAATTACCGTCAACTGTAAACACTGATGTAAGGGTAAATTCTTTGCCATTATCTGCAGAAGTGTGCTTTTTAACAGTTCTTACATATATGTTACTACCCTTGCCACCATTAAAGTTACCGATACCTATTTGGGCACCCCAATCAGCGTTAGAATTAGCTGATACAACCTTATACTTTACTTCTACAATGGCTTTGCTGCCCTTTGTAAGTTTAAGAGTAGCATCATCTGTTCTGAGTACATAGTTGGGGAACCAGGTCTGAGTACCGTAGCTTGTAGATGTAAGATGTCTTTCATAAGCCGAAAGACTTAACTTAAGCTTACCATTTTCTACAGTAGCGGTTGTACCGCTAGTGCTACCTGTTGTTGCAAAAGCATTAGCAACATCCTGTGTTAAATCAATTTGAGTTGTTGTAACAGCAAAATTTGCATAAAGGGTAATATCTTCAGTAACAGTTGTTACCTTATCACCTGCAAAATCACTGGTTGCATACCAACCGTCAAATTTTTTACCTTCACAAGTAAGAGTTTTGGGCGCAGTATTCTTCTTTACAAATTCAGTGGTTTCATCATTACCGTTAACATATTTAACAACGGCATAGTTGCCAATTTCAGCAGCGGGCAATTCGTGTACTACGATTGAAGAAATTTCAATTGTACCACCACCTGCAACAGCAATTTTAGTAGCGTAATTACCGTCAACTGTAAACACAGATGTAAGAGTAAATTCTTTACCGTCATCGGCAGAAGTGTGCTTTTTAACGGTTCTTACATATATGTTACTACCCTTGCCGCCGTTAAAGTTACCGATACCTATTTGGGCACCCCAATCAGCGTTAGCATTAGCTGATACAACCTTATACTTTACTTCTACAATAGCTTTATTGCCCTTTGTAAGTTTTAAAGTAGCATCATCTGTTCTGAGTATATAGTTGGGGAACCAGGTCTGAGTACCGTAGCTTGTAGATGTAAGATGTCTTTCATAAGCCGAAAGACTTAACTTAAGCTTACCATTTTCTACAGTAGCGGTTGTACCGCTAGTGCTACCTGTTGTTGCAAAAGCATTTGCAACATCCTGTGTTAAATCAATTTTGGTTGTTTTGATGTTAGCATCTACACTGTCTGCAGACACAACAACCGCAGTTACTAGAGTTGACAAAATAATTGCAAATGTCAATACTAGTGATAGTATTTTTTTCATAATACATTTTCCTTTCAATTTAAAATAATAAAGATGCATAATTAACAATTGTTAAAATACATACTTTTTTGTAGTGGAATTCAACAATTTTGTTAAATTTCACCCCCTAAGTTGTAAAAATTATGTATAATGTTACAAATATAGTTTATCACAATACCCCAAACCCAACAATTAAGTTTTTATGAATACAAATGCCATAAAATTCTTTTAAAGGCTTGTATATTTAACTAATTGATATTGATAGAAAAGCCAAAATTAATTTCTTTTTCGTTAAGACGGTATTTTTCATCCAAGTAAGGTCCGCAAGAATTCGAGCCTATACCTGAAACTTTATAATCCACTCTTAAATGAACAAAGCCATCTTTTTGGAGTTCATCAGTATGCTCAGCTTTATATAAAGCATTAGTGCTGTAATCTGAAACGCTAAATTCAAATCTGTCATTGGATTTTATCAGCATATTGCCGATTTTAAGCATTTTAGTACCATAATGATTGCCGTGCTCTTGCGGTCTTACATAATGTACATATTCCTTTTCGGAATTACTTTCATAGAGTGAAACCTTAGAACCGTTATGCAAATCGCAATAGCTTTCATTAGGTCCGTAACCGTAGTAACGGAAATTATTTGCATTTTGGGGCAAGGTGAAATCAAAACCAAATCTCGGCAACCAGACAACACCGTCCCTGATTTTAGCATTAAGGCTAAAATCAATTTTTCCGTTTTCGAAAATAGAAACTGTTAAGTTATACTTTGCAAACGGCGCACGGGATACGCCTGCAAGTGCACCTGAAACAAGTATTTTACCGCTTTCTATACAGCAGTCATAAATCTTTGAGAACATTCGGTCTAAATTTTCACCCTGCCATATATCCAAAAACGCCCATTTTGCTTTTACATTGCAGTCATTATCGGTTGGTGCTCTAAACGCAGAAAGGGATATACCGCTTGCAATTTGCTCAGCATCTGCAATTTTTATGCTTGTAAAATTACCTGTTTTTTTAGAAAACTGATATGAAAAATTCTTGCCGGAAGCATAAATATATTCATTATCTTCGGTCAAATTCGCCAAATTCGCCACAGTTTCCGTGGTCATTTCACATTCTAATTCATGCTGTGTCCCAGCAACTTCTTCCTGATTTTTTATTAAATATACATTCAAATATGCGCCGTATTTACAAGAATATTTTTCGGTATTAATAGCAATTTCTGCTGCACAATGTGGCCTTAAATCTAAAACGGTTTCATTTTCATAAACCTTTTTACCGTCAATCTCGATATCATATTTTAATATGTATTCATTAAGATTTGTAAAATCAAGTCTGTTATAAACAGTTAAAACACCGTTATTATAGGTGGTTTTGATTGGCTGATATGCCGCCTTCATTTCATAACTGCCCGCTTTGAATGAACGGTCAGCGAAAACCACACCGTCACAACAAAAGTTTTTGTCGTGAGTGAGTTCCCCTTCAAAATCACCGCCGTATCTTTCTACGCCGTCTACCGTTACAACATGGTCTGCCCATTCCCACACACAGCCGCCAATAAGCTTTGGGTAACGGTCAAACAGTTCGTTATAATAATATACATCTCCGGGTCCATTACCCATTGCATGTGCATATTCACAAAGAAAGATTGGCATATCAATTTCCGGGTCATTTGCCTTTTGTTCAACCGCTTCCAATGTTGGATACATCCAAGAAAATACATCTGCATTCTTGAATTCGCCCTTGCGGGAAGCATCTTCACAGTGGACAAGACGGCTGTTATCCCTTTCCTTTGTCCACTTAATCATTTCAAGATGATTTATACCGTGAGCACTTTCGTTGCCTGTTGACCACATAATAACCGAAGGGAAGTTTTTATAATATTCGACCATTCTTTCCATACGCTCTATGTGCTCATCTTTCCAGTCCGGAAAAGTTGCAGGCCATTCGCCTGTCTCAACATCGAGCTTATAAACGACGTCTGCATAACGGCGCACAAAACCGTGAGTTTCAATGTCGGTTTCGCAAATCACATAAAAGCCAAGCTCGTCACACATCTCCATAAATTGTGGTGTAGGGGGATAATGTGCCGTCCTTACACAGTTGATATTGAGCTTTTTCATAAGAAGCAAATCCTTACGAAGTTCATCTTCGGTTTGACACCAACCATTATATTTGCTGGTATCGTGATGATTTACACCATGAAGTTTTACCGAAACACCATTGATGAGCAGTTCATACTTGTCCGAAATTTCAATTTTTCTAAGAGCAGTTTTTAAAACGATTTCTTCACCGCATCTGCTTAAGAGCACAGTATATAAATGTGGCTTTTCAGCATTCCATAAAATGGGATTTTCTGGGGAAAACACCAATTCGTTAGAAATTAAGCCGTTATATATAACTTTCTCACCGTCAAGGATTGTTGCATTTGCAGCACCATCAATTTTAATATCGATAGTTTCGGCATTAGGTATAATCTGAACATCAGTAATGTGATTAACAGGACGCTGCAAGAGATAAACATCTCTGAAAATACCGTTGTAACGGAAATGGTCTTGGTCTTCGAGATAGCTACCAACACACCACTTAAGCACCTTTACGGTAACGGTATTTATTCCTTCTTTAGCGTAATCAGTTATATCAAATTCAGCCGAAAAATGGTTGCCCTGAGTAAAGCCAACATACTGGTCATTTATGTATAAAAAAGCGCAAGAAGCTACGCCTTCAAAAACGAAATATACCTTGCCCCAAAGCTTTTCAATCTGAAATTCACGCTGATACACACCGCAAGGGTTTTTATCGGGGACATAAGGCGGGTCAATTGGAAAAGGATAGTTTATATTACAGTAATTAGGACACTCGTAACCCTGAAGTTGCCAACACGACGGTACCTTGATTTTATCCCACTTTTCTACTTTCTCCGGCAAATCGTAATTATCCGCAAAAAAAGCAAAATCCCAAACGCCATTTAATGTTATATATTCAGAAATACCTTTTGGAATATAAAACGCTCTGGTTTTTAGACGATTTTCACTTGTTTTATTAATGTTTTCGTAAACTCTCATACTCTATACCCTATATAAATATTTTTTACAAAAGTGGAATAATCTGCGGTAAAATTCTATCGCAAAAATAATGCTCTTTAAAATTTTCCAAATTATAAACCTTTGTGCTTACTTCACTTTTTTCATAGCCTTCAGTCTTATTAAAGAAGCGGTAGGCGTATTCGCTTGTGTTCCAAACACCAATTTTGGCACCCGTTTCTTCATAAAACTCTAAAACACCGCAATCGTTATAGCCGTGATTTGCAATTTGAACTATGTCACACTTTAGCGACTGACCGCTTTGTAAAATTTCTTTACTAATTTCATCGGTCATATTGCCTGTAAAGATAATTTCTTTGCCATTTAAGGTGATTTTAACCACCATTTTCTTGTTTTTGGCGTAAAGAATTTTTATCTTTGCTTCACCGAAGTCAAAATCATTACCATATGATGCCGAAATAATATTTTCAATCTTAACCCTACCGCTAAATTCAGCACTGTCAAGATTATGTAAAAACTGATTATCATTTTTCTCATCGGTCATAATATATGCCGCTATCTGAACGGTGTCACTTCCTGCAAAACACTGCATTTCACCAAAAAGTTTTTCCATTAAGTCATCGTGGTTATATCTGTTCCACGCCGCGTCTCTCCAACCGCCGTTTATCATTATAAGCTTACCGTCACTTAGTTTTAACATAAAGGTTCTATCACTTGCGGCGCTTACAAGTAGCTTATTTTGAGCATTTTCATTTTCATCATCCAAAAATTTAAACGGCAAATTAATATACTGCATTTTTATGGTGTTACAAAAATAATTTTGCTTTACACAAGGCATATTGAAAAGGCGTGTGCTTGATTCAGTTTTACCGTAACCCTGATATTTATCCGCATACTGAAAACCAAATTCCGAATTATTCCAAAGCAAAATAGATGGATTTAAAAGTTTAAAAAATTCCCACGAAGCCGAGCCCCAACCGTGATGCGACACCTGTACCGCATCGCACTTAAGGTAATCGCCATACATTTTAATGCAGGAATCTCCCGGCAATACACCCATATCGCCAAGCCATAGGGTGTTTGAGCCTTCATAGGTCATTTTAATAACCAATGAAGTATCATTCATATTGTTATAGTGGGTTGGCATATCATCATCGGGTGTGTGAAGCACTTCAAAAATTACGCCCGACAAATCAAACTTCATTCCGTCGTGCGCCTTGATTTTCACAGCATCATAATGTGTAAACGCTTCACGCAAAACCTTTTCATAGTTAACGGTGCTGGGTACCGGAAAAGGACAGTTATAAAAAATATCTTCATAAGGAAAATCTATACCCGCTCTTTTGTGCCATTCATCTATTCTGGAATCAAGTTTTTCTTGTGTTGTCACTTCTTCTTTTCCCAAAAGATAGCTATCTGGAAAGTTATAAAGAATTCGGTCAATTTTTAATTTATGAGCATAAGGCATTTTATATAAATATTCAATAACCTTACCGTGGTCTGAATGGGCGTGGGTAATAATCCAAAGCGGCACTTTTACCGTTTCACTTCCGCAAATTTCAGCCATTTCCTTATACATTGAAAGAATTAATGCCTCGGGGGTAGACTGCGACCAGTCTTCCACACGCCAACCACCATCAATAACAACGATCGTGTTATTTGGTAAAAGAATGTAATAATTGCGATCACAAGCCGAGCTTGTTATAACTGCTGGCTTTACCTTATTTTCAAAAGGCACATTATATGAAAATTCATAATACGGTTCAGCTATAAGCTTTGCACTTTCAGTCGCCTTTATATAATAAAGATAAATAATGTTTTTGTCGTCTTTATAAGAATAAAAAATGTTATCCCCTATTTCATTTTCAAAAACCTTGCCATAACCGTTATTTTCTAAAGCCTTTATATAATTGGAAATATCATTTGGCTTAACATTATTTAAACAAACAATAAAAGCATTATCCCCTGCTGAATAAATACCGTCATATTCGCCACCCATAAATTCAGGTACATTTACAGCCCAAGTACCGCAAGTTGTTATTTTATAAAATCCGTTTTCTGCAAAGCCGATAATTTTATCTTCTAACATATTATATCTCCTTACTTAATATAGCCGACAAACGCTCGGCAATTTGGCTATAGCCCAAATCTGTCGGGTGTGTGCCGTCGGAACAAATTTCAACATTCCAATTAATTGAATCAATAAGTTCGGCATTACCGAGAGTTTTCTCTATCTCATCAAATGCCTGTGTTACCGCTTCATTACGGCAAAATGATTCATTAAACGGTTTTAATACATAAACTTTAGCATTGGGATATATTTTTCTTAATTTTGTTACAAAGCGAAGGTAAGAAGCGACGAATGTTTCCATATGTCCCCTTCCTTTTTCTTCGACAGAATTAAGATAATCGTTAGTGCCAAGAGCAATAACCAAAATGTCGGGCACTCTTAAAAAATCCAAATTATAATCGGTAAAATTCACCGTTTCGTGCGGTCGCTCAAGCTTAAAGTACATACTTTCCATACCAGGGCGAACTGTGAGCCCTTCGGGCAATTTATACCAACCCCAGCCGTCTTTTAGCGACATTCCGCAATATGCTACAACCGAATAATCAACACCCAACTTATCGCCCGTAACTGAAGAATAACCAGGATATTTATAGGTTATAGAATCACCAATAAACTGAATGTATTTTTTATTTTCAGTTTTGAAAACTTCTTCATTTTCAGGTATTATTACCCCGCAGAAGAATATCCTTGCTTCAGGGACGGTTTTGATTTTTAAAATATGATTGCCGTAACTTGTTTTAAAAACAATTTTTTCTTCTGTTATAACAGGTAGAAAAATCTCGCTGTCCAGATAAAAAACAATTTCTCCTACAGTTCTTGCGTTAAGGATTATTTCGCTTCCCGTAAAGCCAAATTCGAGACATGAAACCGTACCGTAGGATACGGCAGTCGAATTATCATTTTGCCAAATACCCGTATATTTAAAGGCGTTGTTTACAGCGCCGATATTTTTATACATATAATAACCCCCAGTCCCCCTAAAAAATATATTAAAACTAACTTTTTTAAAAATTTGCTTTAATATATTTTTTAGTAGTTAGTGAGACACAAAAAGTGTCTCACTAACTTAAATTTAAAGATTATTTGCGGTAAACACGGATATAGTCCATGCAGAGATTTTCGTTAAATGAATCAACCAAGGTGCCCAAAACATCACCAGGGGTAGTACCGTTATTGTAAGTACCGTAAATACCAGTCGGAGCAGAAACGCCCATAATCAAATAGGTTGACTTATAGAACGCTTCCCACTTTTCAGGGTCAGAACCAATATCCTGTTCGAGATACTTAACACCGTCAAAGTAGAATACAATCTTGTCTTCTGTCCAGTAAAGAGTAATTTCGTGGAAGGTATCAGACAAGCTTTCGCCCTGTGCAGGATATATGGTTTCTTGATAATCAATATCACCGTTGTGGTTAGTATCATTTACATACTCTGTCCAAGTATGGAGATTAGCGTGAATCTGGTCCGCACCAAAGTTTTCAACGAAGTCCATTTCATTTACAAGAGCACCTGTGCCACCGATATCATCAAGACTTCTTGCCCAGAAGGTGGAAGATGCACCGTTCTTGGTAGCAAGCTTAACACGCGCGGTCATAATGCCGTAAGTAAAGTTGTACTTATTTTTTGCACTAATCTTGGTAGCAGAATAACCGTAATCGGTTTTCTTGGTGTTCATAACCAATAAACCGTCTTCAAGGTAATAGTTATTACCTTCTTCATCAAGGTATCTAACTTCGCCGTCCTGCATCATACCGTATTCGCCGTTATAAGTCCAATTTCCATTGGTCATAGTGCTTAAATAGTAAGGGTCATTAATAGAATAGCAAGGACCTGCTGAAGTACCGGTCTCAACAAGCCACTTAGTTGTGTCAAGGAATTCACCGTCGAATTCGTCGCCCCAAACATAAGAATAACCTTCGCCAAGGCCGCGTTCACCGTTGTATTTGCCCGAAAGTTCAAATCCAACGGGAATCATTTCATACTTCTGAATAAAGTCAATAAATTCATTTACAGCAAAAGCAGTTGCATAGTCGCTGCCGCCTTCGATGTATAAGTCATTGTTGTAAAGGAAAATCTTATAATCGTCAACGCCGTAAACATCACCCTTAACACCTGTAAGAGTGTTTAAAGCAGAATTGTCAAGTGCATCCTGTGCTATATTAGGAATACTTACAACTATCTTGTTACTTGCTTTTTTGGTGTTTTCAATATCAACACCGCAGAATTCCTTAAAGGAAGTAACAAGTAAATCGGTTGCCTGTGTTGTCATAAAGAAAGGTAATGCGCCCTTTTCTAACTTATAAGCACGAATGTTGTTACCGGCAATTGTAACTGACTGAATGCCTAAAATGTTTTTTCTGATAAGATTTACATCTGCTTCTTCAATTATAGAGTTACGGTCAACATCATAAACCGCATCGGTTTTAGAAGTGGCAATAGCTTCTTTGATAGCGTTAAGGTCGTCAGTATTAACTATACCGTCCATATTAACATCCGACTTTTCAAACCATTTTGCGGTTAAGGTTACATCTTTGTTAGCGGTTGTAACTTTAACATCATCGGCATACCAGCCACCAAAGTTGTGAAGCAATGTGCGCTGTAAATCAGCAATAGCTGCGCCTTTTTCAGCAACGATAATTTCATCTCTGCTGTAAACGCTATCAGTAAGGTTAACCATAACTAAAGCATCGGTGTTAGCAGTAATTTCGCTAATTGTTACCGAGTTTATGTTAAATTCGCCGTGACCGTCAAATGCAAGACGGATAGCGTTAGCATCAACGCCTGAGATTACGCAAGAAATGGTAGCATTATCTGCAGCCACACCATGCTTCTTAACATCCATAATAACGGTGCCGTTATCCTGAAGCGCATTACCTGCATGTGCATTGTTGTTATAAATAATAGCAATTTGTGGACAATAGTTTTCATTATTAATGTAAGTAACATCGTAATTTACATTAATAATATATTTTGAAGAATTCTTAGCATTTGCAAAAGTATCGTCAGCAAACTTTAAGCTTACTGCTGCACCACCTGTCCATACATTGCTTGTCAAAATTGTTTCGCTATTCTTATCCAAAAGGATATTATTAAAGCCCTGTGTCTTCACGTTCAAGGGACGACCGTTTTCTTTCGGAGCATTAACGGTAATGCTACCATGATCACCGGTTATTTTAACCGACTTTGTAAGATCAACAGTGTTGATGTTTACCCACAAAGCGTTAAGGGTAAGGGGCTTTGTAGCAGCAGTATATTTAACGCCGTCAGCATCAAACCAACCCTTAAATGTAGCACCTTCTTTTGCAGGGATAGGAAGTGCTTCGCCTGCAAGAATATAATCGGCAGTTGTCATACCATCGTTATTGAAAGTAATAGCAAAAGCATGGTTACATTCTGCAATAGTAACAGATAGAACTTCAAAACTACCCTTACCTGTAAAGGCAAGACGAAGAGGGCGTCCATCAAATTTAGCACCGTTTATAGTTGCATTAAATGTCTTTTCAATGCCAACCTCAGATGGAGCGGTACGCTGAGCCGCAATAACCCAGCTTCCGTTATCCTGTGTTTTATTAGCACTATCATTATATACAATACCAATTTTAGGATAATCCTTAGCATCTTCAGCAGTAGTTGCAGTCACCTTGTACTTAACCGAAATACTGTAGGTCTTTTTGCTGTCTGCAATAACATAATTATTGGCATCATACTTAAGTGGAATCATTGCCTTAAGATACATCTTGGTCCAAGTGTTTGTGATGTTATTTTCATCCATCAAAGAACCGTTATATTGGAAATTAGCATTAACATCCAAGCTAAGAGATGTACCAGCAGTTGCGGGTTTGAAATTTAAATACGATGGACTTGAAACACTGATGGGTTCAACATTGGTTAAATCAATATTACCGGGTGTACCGAATTCTTTGGTAACCTGCTTAATGGTAATAGATTTAATATTAATAGTGCCATGACCTGCAAAAGCAAGTCTTAAGGGTTGGTTGCCACCGGGTGCTGCGTTGTATGATAAGCTATAAGTACCAGTCGAACTATGCTTTTTCGCAGTATAGATTACAGTACCATTATCTTGATCCGGATTACCTGAATGATTATTACGAGCCAAAGCAATCTGTGGATGATAGAAAGCATTAGAAGTACCTACACTTATAACATCGTAAATGACATTAATAGCATACTCTTTGCCGCCTTGCAAAATAATAAAATTATCTTTATCATCCTTTAAAGCGAAAATTGCACCACCAAGCCATATATAATCGGTTGGAATAGTGCCGTCAGAATTGAAAATTTGCTGGGTGTAGTTACTGAAATTAACCTTAACGCTACCATCAGCAAGATTTTCAGTGGTAAGCGAAAGATTTTCTTTATCGGTACCGATACGGTAAAGCTTTGATAAATCAACCGTAATTTCATCAAAAGTTGCATTAACGGCTGAATTTACGACGGTTTCTGCTGTTGCAGTAACGCTTGCTGCATAGACCATAGTAAATAACATACATACGGTCAGGATTAATGAAATAATTTTTTTCATCATTTTTCCTTCTTTCTAAATTTTAATTAATTAATACCTTAAAACTATAAAAAGCAAAACACCGCCTTTCAAAATATAAACAATTAAATTATTAACTTCCTATAAAAAACGCCTTTAATTCCTATTTAAGGCATCAATTACCTGAATATTGGTCAAATAGGCAATATCTTCCCTGCCGCTTAACTTTTTACAAAAGTTATCAAACCACTCAAAATCATTTTCATCGAGCAGCTCGTAGCTATGACCCCAGATATAGAATACAGCATTTTCATCTGTGAGTTTTAAAAACCTTTCTGCCAATTCTTCAATATTTTCATATCTAAAATGGCAAGTAGGGTTCCAAAAAATGTGTTTTTCAGGAAGTGAAAAGTTAAGAGTAGGAATTGTGGTGCGTGCATACTTAATACCGTTTTCCACAAGCACATCGCCAATCTCTTCATTAAAAGTACCCATAGGATAGGCAAAGCCTTCAATTTTCTGATTAAACAAAAATTCTAGCAGCTTTTTATCAAGCTTAATTTGATTGACAATATCGTTATGTTTCAAATCAATTAAGGATGGATGATTATAAGAATGACCTGCAATTTCGTGACCATTATATAAATCACCTATATCACAAAAATTTAGATGCTTAACGGTTTTAAGGTTTTTAAAATTCCACCCACCATTTTCATTCAGCAAGCCTGAATTTAAATTAAAAGTACCTTTTAAACCATATTTATTCATAATTTCAATTAAAGGCTTATCTTCAAGATTACCATCATCAAAGCTAAAGGTTAATGCTTTAAATTTGCCGTCAAAAATACCATTTGTCAAAACATCGAGCCTCACATTCCATTCAAAATTACATTTCAAATATAGGGAACATTCCCAACATTTGAAATATATTTTTTTCGCTCAAGCCCCCAAAAACAGGGGGCTTGAGTCACAAAGATACATTATCCCGTAATACCTACACGATCTATTGAACGAACAAACTTGCGTTGGAATATCATATACAGCACAAGCGGTATTACAATAAACATAAGGCAAGCCGCACTAACCAGTGTTGAATATTCAGGCCAACCCTTATAAATACCAATTTGCTTTAAATATACTTCAAGGAAGTTCATTGTCATAGAAAGCGGAGCATCATCAGACAAAAAGCTAAGTGTTGCAAGATGGTATTCATTCCAATGCCATACAAAAGACAAAACAGCAACCGTTGTAATTACAACACTTGAAGATGGGAGTGCTATGCTGAAATAGGTTTTTACAGGGCCCGCGCCATCTATATAGGCGGCATCCTCAAGTTCCTTAGGAAGGCCTATAAAAAACTGCTGATAAATAAATATCATCATACCGCTTCTAATGCCCACACCAAACAATGATGGAAGCCAATAAACAAATGGCGTGTTAAAAATGTATAAATTTCTAAAATTTATTGACATTGACAATGTGTACATTTGTATAGGAATAAGAAGCGAAAGTATAAGCAAAAAGGTAAATATAGGTTTTCCTTTAAACTTAAAACGCGCAAAGCCGTAAGCTATAAACGAACAAACAAAAACTTCTATTGCAGCGCTTAAAACCTGCACCAAAAGGGTTTGTTTTAAAGCGTTACCAAAACCTAAAAGCTCATTAATCTCAGCAAAAGCATTAAAGCTAAAGCTTATAGGTACCCAAATATGCTCCATATCAAGCAAAGCATCCATATCCTTAATGGATGATACGAACATATACAGTAATGGATATAAAACTATATATCCCACAATTCCCAAAAACAAAATCCTTGCTATTGAAATTAAGAGCTCGGGAACTTTTCGGCGGATTATATTGCTGTTAAATTTAATTTTTAGCATCTTAACTCCACCTCTTTAAGAAAAATTTGTTGTAAAGTAGCAGTACTAACGCCATAACAATCCCTATTACAAGAAAATAGAACCACAGCGAAGCCGAGCCACGACCATAATCCATATTATTAAAGAAATTATAACCGTGAGATATAATTCTGTTATTACTCTTAGTTATGTTTTCAACAATAGTGAAAACAATTACCAAAAACATTGTGCGTCCAAGCATAGGTAATGTTATAAACCAAAATTCTTCCCACTTTGTAGCACCTTCAACATGAGCCACTTCATAGAGCAAGTCGGGAATTGACTGAAGTCCCGCTATGAACAATATAATTTGTATACCGCTTTGCCAAACAAGCATAAACAAATTATCAAGTGCCACTGAAAGATAGTTTTCAACAGCAGTTGGTAGGTTAAGTGCGGTAAAAATCTCGGTAAAATCAATCATACCGAAGGATACTGCATCATTAACCGCAACTTCAGTAGCATTGCTTGAAGCCGCACCTAAATAAAGATCTAGAACAACACCACTGGCTATTATTACCGGCATAAAAAACAAAGACCTAAAGAATAACCTTCCGCGGAATTTGTTATTTAATAAAACGGCCAATATAAGGCTTACCACCAAAATAAACGGTACAGACACTAGCATATCAGTAATCGCTTCTATAAAATCGTCAATATACTGAGTATCTTTAAATAGAATATATTTAAAATTCTCTAGCCCCATAAATGTGGTGTGTATTCCATCAAGTTCGATAGAAATTTGCGAAAAGCAAAAGTATGCTGACTGAATAATCGGCACAAGGAAAAAGAATATCATTCCCACTATCCAGGGAGAAATGAAAATAAATCCATAACGAGATTTAAGTGTTTCTAAACCCTTAGGTTTTCGATTTTTCATTTACTCTCCCCTCCCTGTTATATAACTTCTAGCCGGAATCTTACCATAATCAGTGATAATCTCTACATCTGAAAAATTAATAACTGCAAATACTCCGTTATCGAATTTAGTGACCGATGACTTATCGCTTAAACGGGTATAATCAATAATAGTTGCTCCATTAATGCTATCGAGATAATCCTTGACACTGTTTACTGTACTTATAATATCTTCCTTATTACCTTCAAAATGTGAGCCAAAAATAAAGGTATGCTCATTAGTTACAAGTTCTTTATCAAAGTTGTAATAAAGCGTGTATGAAGGCGAAATTCCACTTTCAATACATCTTAGCAAAGCATCCTGTTTATCACTGCACAAATTTAGTGATATTGAACTCATAGCGCGATAGCCCTTAAACACTAACTGATAAAAAGGTACATCGTAACTTGAAAATTTATAATTAGACGAATATAACGGTACATCGTTTATATAATCCGAGCTTACAGCTGCATAAACATTAGCTTTACTGCTCAGGGTTTTATAGCCCGCATTGACCGCAGAATTATAAATTTTCGCAACATCATCAGCCATATTGCCACTGATATAAGTTCTTTGCTCCCTGTAATCCGAATAAACGGTATTCGAGAGTGATGAGTAGGATATGCCGCTAAGACCTAGTTTCTGTGCCTTTTCATTCACCTTATTTGAAGCGGTAAAAAGACCTTTTCTTGATAGAACAAAAAATCTATCTTGATTTGCAGCATGACTCACAGTGTCAAAGCTTGTATATTTCACTACCTGACCACCGTGATAAACCGCCGCAGACGATTTACTAAAGCCCGCACCTGATTTTTCAAAAGAAATCAAATCAAAATCCATAAAAGAATTTATTTTTTTCTTATTAAGTGCGCTCACAAGGTCTTTCATACCTTTTGCGCCACCAAGCTGACGGGCAACTGTAAACCCGCCTGCAACTTCACCAATATCAATACCGGTTTTACCGAAACCGACAAGGTGCACATTGATGTTGTTGCCTATTTTTTCGCTTATTTTCTCGGTCATTGAAAGCGCTTGCTTAGTGGTTGTTAAAGGAAACAGTTTTTTAGTAGGAATTCCCACAACAAAGTCAGGCTGAACCACTGCACCGATATATTTAAAGGTTGCAGTCTTCTCATTATTTGAATTTTTACTAAGCCCCATATTTTGGATTAAATAATTACGGTAACATTCGGCCATACCGTAAACACTTGCTTTTTCACCCGAAAGTGCAAAATATTCAATCACTAAAGGCTTTGTTACAATGCCGTCACTAAATATTTTGAACGAACCCAAGGTTGTAGTTGTAACAAAATTTTCAGGGCGTTTAATATAACTGAAACCGCGTATTCTAAATTCGGGATATACACTTGAATAACCTATATTGTTAGAACCGATATTCCAGTTAATAGCAGCCGCTTCAGCACCTGAAGTAATAACCGCTAATATTGCGTTATTTCCCTTTTTAGCACCGAAAACCGGCATATTTATTTGCTCAATGGGATTTGAATTGGAGTAGGTCTGATAGGAAAGATCTTTGCCATAAACATATTTTTGACCTACAGTACCTACGCCATCAGATTCAAAAGGTGTAATTACTGTGCCGGAACCGTCGGGAATAAATAGCCAACTGTCCTGTGCATCATTTTTCATTCCGCAAAGGAATGGTGCAATAGCAACCGAATGAATTTTAAATTCTTCACCCTCTGAAATTTTTGTGGGGTCAACGGTAATTTTGAAAGAATCTTCACATATTGTATAATCAACAGGTACAGAAAACTCATTTTCAATAAAATCATATGTAACCCTTATTCCGTTATCAATTTTCTGAACATATACACCATCACTTTGAACGGCACCTGTATATGAATAAGCAGTAACATCATCAAAGGATTTTGGGTCTTGATATATTACCCTGATAACCGATTCTAACTGCGGATGATTTTTCTTTACCATACCGTTCTCTTGATATTGCGGTGCCTCCGCCTCAATCGGTATTTGTCCCCAAGTGTAGCCGGTAGCCTTTTCTACAAAGCTAACCCTTTTAGCCACATTATCCCATTTAAGCTGCCATTTGTCATTTTCACAAACAACACCTGATGCAGTATAATCAGAATCGAAATACTGATCAGTATAGGATAAAAAACTTTTTAGTGGTATATTTTCTTTACCGCAGCTCGTCATACCGACAGCCATTGTAACAGCCATCAATACGCAAAGAAAACTTATTACGTATTTTTTCATTTAAGTTTCCCCCTTTATTAGCGGTATTTGATTTCGGTGAATATTGTGCCTATCCAACCGTAAACCTGCTGAGCCAGCATAAATACAAGGAATACAAGAAATACAATTATAAGCATTGCTATAATTGTAACTACAGTTGTTCCAATAAATTTACCAAACTCATAATCATGAACCTTCATTATTCCAACTACCAATATTATAAGAGTATAAGCCGTACAAATGGTTTGGAATATAGTTACAAATACAAACTCGTCCGGAGAGAGCATATGTGACAGCAAAATACCTGCGGCAGTTGCCACAATAGTAGGTATTAAACTATAACAAGTAACTATGTATATTTCTTTAAGTTTTCCGATACCACCCATTAATACACAAACAAGCCAGTTTGAAATAACAAATAGTAACACCAATGCAACAGTTCTAAGCAACACAAAGAATGAATTGTAGCTTGAAGCATCGAATCGATTAAAAGCGTAACCTGAAGCCACATCACTTACGGCGTTAACAAGATAGAACAATATTAATAACACCGTTGCCAAAATGGGAGAACCCATATTTTTCTCTTTAACCAACCTGAATGCTTCAAACGGATGGAACACGCTTGAAAACATATTCTTTGCTTTTTCATTCTTTAATAAAACAATACCTTTTTTCTTCTTTATATATAAAAGGTATACAATTACAGCCGCAACTGCTGCTAATACTAAAAAGCCGACTGTAAAATATTTTTCCAAAAATGCTGTTCTAATTTTAACAAAAGAATTAGCATAGGTTTCCCTGTCTGCGCCAAGCTTAGAATATTCAATTGCCTTATCGTAATCTTCCATTGTGTAATATGCTTTTGCAAGACCGCGATACGCAAGTTGATTATTAACATCGACCTTTATTATTTCACTCCAGCCTTCAACCGTATCTTCAAAATTGTCTTGAAGAGTATCGAGTTGAACTGCTCTCACCTTTTTTCCATAATCTGTGATGGAATAAATAGTAACATCCTTATTAACAGGGTCGGTTATAATAATATCTGTTCCATTTACTGTAATAGCGCCACCTAAAGAAACGGTTCCGTTTTGTGAATCGCCCGAACCGCCGAAAACGCAAATTAGGTTACATTCCTCATCATACCAGAAAATGCGATTATAACTACCGCTTTCTAAAACATAGAAGAAACCATCTTTATCAACATCAATCGCTTTTAAAGACTCGGGTTGGAAAAGTTTGTTTGATTCGTCGGCAAAATTATAGTCTTCTTTACCAAGAACATCTTTACCACCCGGATTTAATCTTTTTACCTGACCACGAGCAGTTTCTGTACCCGAAGCAGAAGTAACCGTATATACAAAATCGTTAGGACCAACTACAAAATCTGTAAACTGATACGGCAGTGCCCTTACAGATGCGGCTCTTTTTTCATCAGTAGTAAAAAGCTTATTTATAAAGTTTTTAATAGCATCCCCTACTGAAACCGCAACAGTATTTGCACCATAAAAGCCTAAAAATTTCATATCGGGCGAATATACAAGTGCACCATAATAAGAACCGTCACTCGAAATATAAAGATAATCTCTTGAATCTATCGCAATTTTTTGTGGACTGTACTTAAAATCACTTGGTATAAGCTTAGATTCAGGAAGTGTAAGATAATGAAGTACATTACCATTAATATCCATAACCAAAATTCTGGCATTCTTTGTATCGGCAATATATATTTTTTCATCCTTAACCAAAATTCCTGAAGCACCGGTTATCGAAAGTGATTCACCTTTGTAAACAATATTATTTATTTCGGTTTTTAAGCTATAATCCTTATCAAGCACATATACCTTTGAAGATTTGCTATCTAAAATATATGTATATCCGTCAGCTGAACAAATGTCATCTATGCTACCAAAAAGTTCTGTACCCAAAGCCGATGCATCTATAACAATTTCAGGCTCGTACATTGGTTTACAATAAACCGGGGTTTTTGCTTTACTGCCCAACCCTTCCCAATAGGTATAGGTTACAAAAGGCGCTTCCTCTGTTCCCGAAGGTGCAGTTAAAAAAGTGGCCGCAAATGCATTAGTAGTAAATATTGAAACTAAAAATACAATTATAAGACCCATGGAAGCGAATAATTTTAAATTGTTTTTTCTCAACATACCATTCGCCCCCTAACCTTTTATACCGGCGCTGCCCATTGTCTCTTTAATACTACTTTGAGAGAACAAATAAACAACTATTGGCGGTATCATCATAATTACAGTTGCAGCCATAGCTGCACCCGAACGGGCTATACCGCCTGAACTTATTGTAGACATAACTGTAGGTAGCGTTTTTAATGATTCGTTAAAAATGGTACCTGTGGGAATTGTTGCCCAAATGGACTGAAATGCGAACAACACAAGGGTAAGCACACAGGGTTTAACATTTGGGAAAATAATTGACCAGAAAATTCTCAAATAATTTGCGCCATCAATTTTAGACGCTTCAATTAAAGCATCGGGAATATAACCGTCCATATACTGCTTCATAAGGAATACACCCATTGATGATGGAATGGCAGGTAAAATATAAACCCAATATGAGTCAATAATACCCATACCGTTATATATAAGATAACGCGGAATGCTTAATGTGTAAGCGTTAAATAAAAGAGATAACTGAATAATAAGAAATATGGTTTTCTTAAACTTTAAATCGATCTTTGACAAAACAAAAGCCGCCGCAGTTGCCGCAATAACATGTAAAACCGTGCCCGCAACACTTATAAATAAACTATTGGTCAAATACCTTGACAAAGGAACATTAAGCCCTGAAATTAAATCCGGTAATGCCAGATAGTTATTAATTGTAGGTCTTTTTACCGTAAAAAGTGTGGGCGGAAAAACAAGCAATTCGTCAAGCGGCTTAAATGATGTTACCACACTATATATAAGCGGTAATACCGAAAAAGCACCGAACAAAAACAAAAAGGCGAAAAACATCAAGTTTCCAAACTTTGAACGGGTGTATTTGCGTACTGTACCGTCGGTTCGTTTTTGTGGCAGTTTGAATTTTAAATTTTTCTTCATATTACTGCCCTACCTTTTTTAACAACTTAGCAATAATCGATCTTGTGGCGAACATCATAACAAAAAGTACAACCGAAAGTGCAGATGCATAACCCATCTCATATTTTACCGAACCAACATCAGTAAGATACGAAACAATAGTATCAGCCGCATATCCAACAGTAGGATAACCCGCAAGAGTGGTTATGATATTGCTTATAGAAAATGCCGAAGCAATTTGCATAACTGCACTGAAAAGCAACATATGTTGCATTCCAGGTAACGTTATATACCAAAGTTCTTGCCAACGGTTTCTAATGCCATCCACAGCACCAGCTTCAAACAATTCGGGGTTGATATTTTGAAGACCTGAAATATTTGCAAGGAAAGAAGTACCCATACTCATCCATAACTGAATTATAACTACAATAGGAACTATGAGTGTTTCATCAGAAAACCACTGCTTTGGTGCGGTTATAAGACCATTTGACAACAAAAAGCTGTTCATATAACCATAACTGTCGCTTGCAAAAATTATAGTCCAAATATAAAGTGCATTTCCTACGAGTGACGGCACATAGAACATAAACGAAAGAAATGTTCTAACTGAAGGCCTGAATTCGTTAATCATCCATGCCAATACAAATGAAAGTAAAAAGCCTGCCGGACCCGTTAAAATAGCCAAAACAAAAGTGTTTTTCAAAATTGTGGGGAATACATCATCCTGAATAAACATTCTAAGATAATTATCCAAGCCCACAAAATTCGGTAACGAAACCATATCGAAATTAAAAAAGCTCAACACAACCGAAGAAAGTACCGGTAATACTGTCATAAGAAAGAACAATATTAAAAACGGACCAATGAGAAGATAAATTTGTCCACGCTCTTTAATTACGGTAATCAATTTATTTTTCTTCATTTGAAATCAACCTCCGTAATTTTTGTTAGCGTACTGCTTTATCTTGCGAGCAATTTCCTTATCGCTGGTTACAGACCAGTCTATTATTGCTTCCTTAGCAGATTTTTTGCCATTTTTAGTAGCCCAAAAGGCTTGGTCAATAGAACGCGAAACATAATAACTGCCAGGAACTTCAGGAATTTCCTTAACCTGTTTCCATTGACTTAAAATAACCTCTAACGCCTCGTCATCCCAGTTGAGACGCGACACTGCTTCGGGGTTAGCCGAACTTGTTCGTCCGGTTTCGCCGATTATTGCCTCAACTTCAGCAGAATAACGGTATTGTGTATCAGCAGATACCCACCATTTAATAAATTTCCAAGCGGCATCCTTGTTTTCGCTTGATTTCATAATTGAAACACCTGTACCCGAACCCGAGCAAGTATTATCAACCGTGCCATCTTCTTTTAAAATACCGGGAATAGGAGCAATACCCCACTTGCCCTGAATTTCGGGAGCACCAAGCTTAATTGTAAGATACTGTGTATAGCTTGCAATACCTAGCGGTATAGTACCTACACGGAATTTTTGATAGAAATTAGCATCCTGTTCAAGGCTATATTCGGTATAAAACTCTGTCCAAAACTTAAATGCTTCTATTGACTCAGTGCTCGCCAAATTCGTAGCATTAAGTTCTTTATTGTAAACATTAGCGCCTCTTTGCATAAGCATTGTTGGGAAAATCGTAAGACCACCCGCACCTATATTTACCGTAAATGCTGCGCCCAATTTTGTATAAGGCAAATAAGTATTCATTTTATTACGCTGCAATATGCCGGTTACGGAAAGAAAATCATCCCAAGTTACAGGCACCTGGAGCTTCATTTTTTCCAAAATGTCTTTTCTGTAAAACATTACAAAAAAGTTTTGTGTATCAGGTAATGCATAGGTTCCGTTCTTATATATGTATGGAGTTTCCGAACCCTCAAAGAAATTTTCCTTTAAAACCGTTTCATAGTCTTCAAAATTTCTTAAATCATAAAGAACACCACGCATTGCAAGGTTAACGGGTTCAGTTCTGGCCATATGCAAATAAAGGTCTGGTGAATTGCCTGAAATTACACCTTGGACAAGAGTGGCATTAACTTGTTCAACCGTAACATTAACACCGTTTTGCGGTGTGAAGCTGTCCTGAATAAGTGAATTAAGAACCTTAACCTGATCTCTACCCCAGTTCACCCAAATTTTGATATTAGGAAGACTATCATCTGCGCTACTGCTAAGCGATGAAGAATTATTAAGGTAAGAATTAATATATCTCATTAAAAAGAATTTAATTCCTTCCCAGAAACCAGCTTTGGGTGTATCAAATTTTTCATCAGGAGAAGCTAAAATTATTTGGTCAACCGAAAGTGACATACCTTTAATGTCATAAAGCCATGCACTTAAGGTTTGCTGTGCCGAATAGAAGGTTTGAACCTGTAAATGCGCATCATAAAGATTATCTTTCATTTCTTTTATGATACGCGCCATATTTTTTAGTGCACCCTTTAATTCGCCATTTACCTTAAGGTCTGTACCAATATCTGCTGTTAAAGCATTAATTTGGTTATATGCATCATTCAATGTTGCTTCAAAATTAGGGATTTGCTTATGTAATTCATAATCTCGGTTAGCATCGGGTGTTTCGCCCGTAATCATAACGATATCTAAATACAAATCACCCAAAGGGCTAACTATTTTTTGAAGACGGCCGAAAACCTCAGCAATATCCGAAAGGGTAACAGCTAAAGAAAGCTCGTGTTCACCTTCGGTCAAATAAATAAGATAATCGCCGCTATCATTTGCAAATTCCTTAAATTGCCATTTGGTCGCATAAGGAAAATTAATATTTTGTGCCTCCAAAAATGGAGTTTTGCCGTCAATTTTGAGCCAACGGTAAACCTCACCATCGGTAACATAACTTTGCTTAAAAGCAATACCAAGCTTATATAAGCCATCCTTTGGAATATTTATCTTCCAAGTGATTTCATCGCCGGGCGCTGTCCATGTTGTTCCACCTATATAGTTAATGACAGCATTTATTGCACTTGAAGGTGAAATGCTCGCAGTGCCCTGGTCGCTTTTCGATGATAAAGAATAAGCGTTTTTATAAGCAGTCTTTTCGGCCTCTATAACAATTTGCGGACCTGTATACTTCTCATACTTGCTATAATCTTTTAAGACTTCGCTGTAAGGTTTAATAACTTCAGGAGCTAACAAACAAACCTTATCAATCAACAATTCTTTGCTAAGAATCTCAATTCTTATAGTATGCTTTCCTTCAGATAGCATAAATTCGTATGGATAAAGCTCTATACCTTCATCATCAATAAGCTTTTGAATATAAAAACCTTCTTTATGCTTTTGAAGTGGGCTTACTTGATCTCCATTTGTAAGAGTTCGAATTTCCCCATCGTCTTCCCACAAGGTTCTCAAGATAAGTTCTTCACATTCAGAAAAAGGTGTTTTACCATCTATTTTAAGAGAAATTTTGTAATTCTCAGTGATTTCATCCAATGGTGAAAAGGATAATGCAATATTGTATGCTGCATTTTTAGTTATATTAACCGAAAACTCAATAGCATCACCTTTTTCAAGTTTGAAAGCGTTGCTATCTTTAATTAATGTGCCACCTGATATTCGATTTTCAGCATCCAAATCAATATTTTCGGTTGCTTTTTCAAAATTATTATCAGAATAATTATAATCCTGATAAACCTTATTGGGGGCCGCCATATCACTATTATCTATTTCATCAACGGAGACAGCATTTAAAATCTGGGTGTTAAAAGAAAAAAACAAAACAATTATCATTATAACAGCCATTATTTTTTTAAACCCGTTCAACTGCTTTACCTCCTTATTTGAGTAAAAATACCGTTATCATTCCAAGAAAATCTTGGAATGATAACGAAAAATCAGATGTTTATTTCTTTGCTTTTAAAGAATACTTACTTGAATTGATTTGATATAAACGCACATAGTCAATAGACTGTTCTGTGTAGAAATCTTCTACGTCTATTCTACCGTCGCCGTTGGTATCAAACAATTTAGCACCTTCCATGGGGTCAAGATTACCGCCACCGAGCCAGTTACCCGGTTTATTTGCCGCATAAGTGGCAGATGGTGCAGTGTTGTTAAAGATTACATAAGTTGTTTCTTTAAATGCCGCCCAAATATCACCGGTGATTTCCTGTGAAAGATAAATTTCACCATCCAAATACATATTTATATATTCGGGTGTCCATTCGAGTGCCAAGTGGTGATATGTATCGCTAAAGGTTTCACCAACAGCGGGTATAAGGGTTTTTCTCAAAGAAATCATTTTAGCATGGTCAATATGTGTTTCGCCCCAAGTATGCAAATTGGGTCTTAACGCATCTGTACCAAAGTTTTCATAAATATCCATTTCATTAACTGTACCGCCGCCGCTATCTTTAGTTCTGGTCCAGAAGCATGCAGAACTACCGTTTGCAGTAGCAGCCATTATACGAGATTCCAATATACCGTAACGGAATTCCATTCTGCCGTCGGTACAAATAACGTTGCCTGTGTATCCGTTTACAGACTTTTTAGCAGTTTGAACTAATACATTATTTCTTATAACGGCATTTTCCGCTAAGTTTCTGCTTGTACCCTCTTGCATATAAGCGGGATTGCTTGCAACAACCCAAGGACCACCGAAGTCATTGTTCGGGTCATTATCTGAGAGAGATGCCTTTGATGCAAGGTAATACGGGTCGTTTAAAGCGTACCAACAACCCTCATCCTCCATATAACCCTTATCCATTAGCTTCCAATTCTTTTTGCTAAAGGTTGTACCGTAAGTAGTAAAGAATTCATCGCCCCAAGTATAGGCATAATCATTAAGTAATGTATATTCACCCTTATTGTATTTGCCCTTAATTGAAAGCTCCTTTGTTACATCAGAGTTTTTTTCAAACTTGTCGATAAGTTCTAATACAGCACAGTTGGCAGCATAATCACTGCCTGCCTCAACAAAAAGTTTGCTACCGTCAACGAAGATACTGTAATCCTCGTTATTATAAGTATTACCCTTTTTGCCCTTAAGGAAATCTAATGATTCGGACTTAAAGGTATTAGCCGAAATGCCTGAACGGGTAGTAAGACCAACTAAAATTTCATTTGCGGTGGTCTTTGTATCCTTTTCAATTTTAAGATTATAACCTGTTTTTTCCACAACATATTCAGCAAGTGCTTCGGCAGCTCTGACCATCATAAGAGAGGGATACTTCTCAGTTCTGATAGTAAAGGAAGCAATATTTTTACCGTCAATCACAATAGTGGAAAGCTTAGGTCTTGAAACGTAATTAAGATTACTCGGCACGCTTGCCTTATCGTCCTTACAGTAATTTGACATAAAGTAATCTACTGCAAGTTGTAACGAATAATCGGTATTCGCGGCAATTACAAGCTTTGTTCCGTCCATGCGGATAATGAAGTCCTTAGCGTTGTTTGCACGATAGCCCGTAAGGTCTTTATAAGCTTTCTTAGATTCCGCGCGTTCGGTTCGACCGATAAGAATTTCGTATTCCACCTCATCATAATCATCGGTAGAGTCGGTGTTGTTGCGAACATCCGCCTCAAAAATACTAACCATTTGCTTTCTCATTGTGTTGATGATTTGCTTTTGAGTGATTGTAGCATCTTTAGAATACACTATTCTGAAAAGTGAATCGTAATTATCAAGAAGAGAAATCTGTGTAACAACTTCATCCTGATTATCATCATCACTGTCTCCCTGATTATCAGAACCTATATCGTCCTCATCATTAAGCTCGGCATCGAGTTTCATACTGATAAAGAAAATATCGCCTGCTTCAACATCTATTTCAGGAATATCGGGATATTCAAGCTCGGTTACGGCAGTACCGCCACCTGCAGTAGAGTTGCAGAACTCACCCGACCATACTACACGGCTATTTACAATAAACTTAATTACTGCACTTCTTTTAGTACCATCTTCAGCCAAGAAACCGGTCTTTACGCCGCCAACACTTTCAATAGCTGTAATTTTACCGGCAGGTATACCTATGGTACCGCTTTGGGTGATTTGATAACCGAGAGCTTCTTCTTCTGTGCCGGATACTGAAATTAAAATACCGGCGGCAGTAGGTGTTTCTCCCTGATAAGTATTAAGCTTTGCCACCTGAGTAGTATACGGCATTAAAGAAATTGTACCGTCGTTTGAGAAGGTATATGCCTGTAGCTTATCGGCGGAAATGTATCCGCCGTTACGCCACTTATCAAGACCGTATATTCCGCGTTTTTTCCAGTCATCCCCCTGCTTATAAACCCAAACGAAATCGGTATTGTCAGCAAGGGCAGTAAGAGATGCGGCATTTTGGTCAGTACTCATTGCATTTTTAACATCGTTAAAAGCAATTACATTATCTCCGTTTTCATAAGACAAAATCGGATTCATTGCAACAACAAGTTGCGGTTTTCTTTCTTGTTTTTTATTAACCGGTCCACAGCCTGCAAAGGCGGAAACGATTAAAACAAGAGTCAATAATAAAGCAATTATTTTTTTAGTCATTTTATATCCTTCCTCCATCTCAAGCTTGTTTAACTTTTCTTTTACGAACCAAAAGCACTATAATCACAAGTGCAACTGCCAATAAAACAAGTCCTGCACCTGCGCAAATAAGAATAATTAACCACAGCTGAATTCCATCGTTTTCAACATCTTCAATAACTACCTTATCTGCATCAATAAGATTAGGTGCTTTGCCGTTATCTGTCTTATCTTCTTCACCTGTTTCAGGGTCCTCATCAACGATAACCTCTACAGACCACTTAGCATAGAGAGTCATATCATCTTCAACAGTATCGTTATCAAAATCCCACTTTTTAGTGAAAGTTTTATCTGTATACCAACCGTCGAATACAAAACCTTCCTTGAAAGGAACACCGGGGTCAAAAACAGCATCGTGAATTTGAACAGTTGCATCATCAACAGCGCTACCGCCGTTTTCATCAAACGAAACCGTACAATCTCTTAACTTTTCAACAGTTATTGTGTCAATAAACAGCGTCTGAAGGTCGTTTGCATTTCTTCTGATTGCCAAAGACGGATAATATGCCATTTCTGAGCTCACTTCAATATCGCCCACAAACATATAATAACCGTCGCGGTCACCTTCGGGTGTATACTGAAGTGTAACGTATCCGTTTTCAGCCAAAAGATACTTCTGAGAAGGATTTTCAAGACAAATAGTCATATTAATAGGTGCTTCGTATGCATCTTCGCAACGTACCATTACGGTAACGCGATATTTTTGACCCTTGTCAAGTAGCATTACATTTTCAGGATGGTTTACATCGTAAAGAGCAAATTTGGCCTGATTCCAATAATGGCTAAAGCCATTAAGCTTAATATAATTATTGCCGCTTAGTGCATTCTTAGAATCATTGGTGATAAACAACCATTCATTAACTATCTCACGGCTCCAACTTGTCATATACTTTTGCTGACGATAGAAGTTTTCCAAAAGCTCAGTTTCTTCAAAATCTATAACAATAGGCTTTGAGAAGTCAGATGGAGTATCATATTTATCCTTTTTAAGTTTTATATAAATTGTAGTGTCATCGGCAGGATAAATGCCGTCAAACTTAGTTGTAAAGTTCTGGTCCAAATAGAAACCTTCAAAAGTATCTGAGCCTTCTTTAACGGCATTGGGCAATACAAACTTTTCACCCTGAACGCCGTATTTTGTATACCAGGTGGTATTACCGTTCTTTACAATAATCTTTGTAACCCTAGAATCACATTTAATGCTTAAATTATCAACATAAACCTTTTCTTCACAATGTGCTTCAACCTTAGCGTTGTCATCACGACCGGTAAGTGCAATATAAACATATCCTGTTCTTTCAGCCACAAAAGACTGTTTAAATGTAAGATAATCAGTATCGGTTTCCATTACAGACACTCTGCAAATTGCCTGATATTTGCCGCTGCCGATATCAGCATAAGCGCTGGCTTCCGATACGATAGGCACGATATAGGACAAGCCTTTGTTTGAAGCAAATATATAATCGAACTTAATTGTATAACGTTCGCCCTTAACTGCAATAAAGGGTGTGCCATCTTCGTTTACAAGTCTTACAACGTTATAACCGAAAACATCTGCATAAGAGCTGAAATAATCGTTGCAGAATGCCAACGCGCCATCAGTTTCAGCGGTACCGTTACCATAAACACCGGCATCCTTAACCCAAGCAACCTTTGATGTCATACTCTTGCCGTTTGTAAAATCGATAACAGAATCCATATCGTCAACAGTGTTTTCATAAGGTTTAACGCCGTTATCGTATATATTTTTGTCAAAAGAGCCTGCTGTAAAGTCCTTACCGATAGTAGGAGCAGCTATCCACTTAGCATAAAGTGTTATTTCTGTATTTCCTGCGGGGAATTTATCGCTTACCTTTGCTTCGTTCTTATATTCAACATCATAATACCAACCGTCAAACAGATAACCGTTCTTGGTGGGTTCTTTGAAAGAAACAAAGGGTTGACCTTCAAAAGCACGCTGAGGGTCTAACTTATCACCGCCGACTGTATTGTAAAGAACAACTTCACTGTCTACTAATTGTTCAACCTTAACGTCGTCGATATAAACTGCCTTTCCTTCATAGCTCTTGGAATGAACAGCTATTGCCAAAAGATTACCGGCAGTAGGTGTGCCCTTTAAAACAGGAATGTAAGCAACAATTTTCTTCCATTCACCCTTTTTAAGACTTACCTTATCCTGAACTTCGGGATAGAAAGATTTTAGATAATCGTTCTGCAATGCGCTGTCAACGCTGTTTACACTCCAGGTAAGGTTATTCATATCCTCATTGGCATACATATAGAAGGTTACTCTGTAAGCAGCGCCTTTTTCGGTAGCAAATGGCTTAACCTTGCCATCTTGTTCAAGAGAAATGATGGTGTTACCCGACATACGAGCATACGCCGTTTTAAGCGGAAGCTTTAATGATTTATTACTGCCGCTTCCCGATGTATGGTTTGCCGCATTTGAAACCTCTGTTCCCTTTTTATTACCTAAAACGCCTGTTTCAGTGCCAACCTTGTAATCCTCGTAGGTTTGCACACCAATTACGGTATCCTTAATTACGGGCAATACCTTTTTAATCTTAACAGACGAAACTTCAAATTTGCCTTGACCTGAGAATAAGAGCTTGGGATAATGCGCCGAGCCAACGCTGAAGCGTTCAGCTGTATAGGTTATAGAATAAGCAAATTCCTTACCCTCGTCAGCTGATGTATGCAGCTTGTAACCCTTAATTCTAGTACGGCTCTGACCGCTCTGTCCATCTGCACCAAAGCCGATTTGTATACCTGTGCCGTCACCGGCCATTACATCTACAATTTTGTAAGTAACCTCTAATTCATAGGTGGTTCCTATGTCTAAGGTCACCCAATTACCGTTACTGTCTTTTAAGTAATATGCAGGGAACCAGGTGTCGGAAGTAGTGCCTGTGTTTGAAAGCTGTCTTTCATAGTTATAAATATAAAAATCAAGCTTATTACCGTTGAGCGCAATAGTAGAATCCGCAGTTTTGGTTGTCTTAATCATTGAGGTATTCTTAGTAAGGTCAACATTAATCTCAACCTGAGGATTGATTTCCTCCCATTTCGCATAAAGGTTAGCAAGACCTTCGGTTGCTACGGTATAAGGTCTGCCTACATAGTTAGAATATTTATACCAACCAAGAAAATTATATCCCTCTTTAGTGGGTGTTTCGGTGATTTTATCACCTATTGCAAACTTCTTTAATATAGTTTCATTTCCGCTATGGAAATTGATTACAACAAAATTGCCTTCAACAAGCCATTTTGCATAAACAGTAGTATCAGCTGAAACTGATTCAACCTTTGCGCCTGTAAAGTTTTCGTCAGAATACCAACCGTCGAAAGAATAATCATCCTTTTGGGGTGTCTTAAGTGCTGTATTCTTCTTTACAAATTCGGTAGAATTGTCATTACCGTCCATATATGTAACTACTGCATATTCGTCAATATACTGAGCAGGTAATTCGTGTACTACGATTGAAGATATTTCTATATCTCCTCCACCCGAGAATGCAATTTTAATAGAGCCCTTGTCATCAGCTGTGAAGACTGATGTAAGGGTAAATTCTTTTCCTTGGTCAGCAGCGGTGTGTTTTTTAAAGGTTCTTACATGTATATTGCTACCTTTGCCGCCGTACCAGTTACCGATACCTATTTGTGTGCCATGGTTGATGTTAGGTATTCCTGTAACCTTATACTTAACTTCTACAATAGCTTTATTACCTTTTGCAACCTTAAAAGAAGCACCATCTACTGCGAGCACATATGTCGGGAACCATGTTTGTGTAGAATAGGTAGTAATGCCAACAAGTTGTCTTTCGTAAGCCGAAATATGTACCTTAAGTTTTCCGTCCTCTACCTTGGCGGTAGTTGCAGTTGTACTGCCTGTTGTTGCAAAGAAATTATCAACAGGTTGTGTTAAATCAATTACAGTTGTTTTTATGTTGGTATCCTTATCTTGGCGTTTTGCATAAAGGGTAGCATCAGCCGAAACTGAGGTAACCGCTTCGCCAGCAAATTCATTATTCATATACCAACCAACAAATGTATCTGCTTTATTGGGGGTTTTAAGTTCAGTGTTTTTCTTTACAAATTCGGTATTTTCCGCACCGTTGTCAACAAATTTTACAACAGCATAGTTATTGATTTCAGCCGCGGGTATTTCGTGTACTACGATTGACGAAATTTCTATTGCGCCGCCGCCTGAGAAAGCAACCTTAATGGCGCCCTTATCGTCTGCCGTAAATACTGAGGTGAGAGTAAATTCTTTACCCTTATCAGCCGCATCATGTCTTTTGGAGGTTTTTAAGAATATGTTACTTCCCTTACCGCCGTACCAGTTACCGATACCAATTTGTGTACCGTGGTTGGCATTAGGGTCACCTGTAACCTTATACTTAACCTCTACAATTGCCTTTTTGCCCTGTGCAACCTTGAATGATGCACCGTTTAAATAAAGCAAATAGTTCGGGAACCAAGTCTGTGAAGTAGATGAGGTAATACCAGACAACTGTCTTTCGTAAGCCGAAATATGCACCTTAAGCTTACCATCTTCTACCTTAGCGGTAGTTGCAGTGGTACTACCCGTTGTAGCAAAAACATTGTTAATGTCCTGTGTTAAATCAATTACGGTTGTGGTTATGTTGGTATCTTCAACAACGCCACGTTTTGCATAAAGCGTAGCATCAGCCGAAACTGAAGTAACCGCTTCACCGGCAAAGCCACTATTCATATACCAACCAAAAAATCCATCTGCATTAGCAGGTGTTTTGAGAGTGGTGTTTTTCTTAACGAATTCCGTAGTTTCTTCATCACCATCAATATATTTAACTACAGCATAGTTATTAATTTCAGCAGCCGGTATTTCGTGTACAACTATTGAAGATATTTCAATATCGCCGCCGCCTGAGAAAGCAACTTTAATGGAGCCTTTGTTATCAGCTGTAAAGACGGATGTAAGGGTAAATTCTTTTCCTTGGTCAGCAGCATCATGTCTTCTAGATGTTCTTACATGTATATTACTGCCCTTGCCACCGTACCAGTTACCAATACCTATTTGTGTACCGTGATTAACATTTGGCGCACCTGTAACCTTATACTTAACGGTAACAATAGCTCTATCGCCATTTGCAATCTTAAAAGAAGCTCCGTTAACTGCAAAATAAAAGTTTGGAAACCATGTTTGTGTGGAATAAGAAGTTTGACTTGCAAGCTGTCTTTCATAAGCCGAAATATGCACCTTAAGCTTACCATCTTCTACCTTAGCGGTAGTTGCAGTGGTACTGCCCGTTGTTGCAAAAATATTAGTAAGATCCTGTGTTAAATCAATTACGGTTGTTTTTATGTTGGGATCGCCATTATTAGCCGACACCGCAACCGCGGTTATTAAAGTTGATAAAAGGATTGTTACCGCCAATACTAGCGATAATACTTTTTTCATACTTACACCTTCCCTTTTTAGATTAAAAACAACTTACCATCCCTCGCTTTCGCTTAGGATGGTAAGCCCAAATTCGCTATTTGCGAGTATTATTTGTATGAATCTAACTTCTTGTTTGATTCATCTACAGCATTTTGGAATGTATTCATAATTTTTTCAAGCTCTACAGCCATTTGTTCAGAAGACTGACGGCGTAATTCCTTGAAAATTTCACTGTGTGTCCAGTTAAGGTCTATCATAGTAAGTGGGCCACCTAAAACAGACATCTTAAGGTCGTTTTCGCGATATGCCTTTAATACAGTTTGTGAATAGAACTTCTGCATTTCTTTGTTGCCGAAAATGTTCGCATCCTTATTGCAATTATCTACATCAAGGAAGTAACGCAAGAAATAATATGCACCTTCGGGATTCTTAGCATTCTTTGCAAGACCGTATGCACGAAGACCTACACCGCCATAATTGCAAGGTTTACCTTCAAAACTGTCAGGCATTCTTACAGCACCAAAATCACTTGCCGACATATCCTTAAGATAACCGTTTCTCTTTATTGCATATGCGTCAGTAGTAAGCATTGCAATATTACCTGCAGGATACTGAGCGATTAGATAATTACCTACAAGACCTTCTTCACGACATTCAGCATAGAACTTAAGCGACTTAAGCATAGCTTCGTTATTCTTATTAGCAGAAAGCTTGCCGGTTTTAGCATCATAAGACATAAATCCGGTTCCCATTGTAAGTGACATGAGATATGGGTCTAATACACCACCATAGTAACCAATTTTCTTAGCATCAAGCATACACTGTTTAAAGGTTTCCCAAGTCCAATCGCCTTGATTTATGTAATCAACAGGAGAAGTAAGACCGTTATCGTTGAATATCTTTTTGTTGTATACAACAATACCTGCTGTAGGCACATAGGGACTATAGTATGAGTTTACAAAATAACTCTTGCCTTTAAATTTTGTTTGCTCGGTAACGCGGGGATCCCAGAATCCATCGTTAACATTGAAAATCTTTGGTAATTCTGCAGCTACTGAATATATCTGCGGAATTTTGTCATTAAGAATAATAATGTCAGGACCTTTGCCAGCGAGTATTTGCTTAGCAATATCTGCTTCGTATGTTGTTTGATTATATAACTGCCACTTTACATTGATGCCGGTAGTTTTTGTAAACGCTTTTGCAACTTTTACATATTCGGCACCGCCTTCATCACCCCAATGAGCGAAGATAACACTTGTACCTTTAAGCTTTTTAGGTATATTTTTGAAAATATCCTGACGGCTTGACTGTGAAATTTCACCGCCGAAAGAACCGTCCGAATTAACAGCACCGCCAGAAACAGTACCGTCAAAATTGATATCGCCGCCTAAATCACCATATCCATCGCCATCGGTTTCACCTTTGCCGCCACAAGCGCACAAAGAAAAACACATAACCAATGCCAACGTAAGCGCCAATAATCTGATTGCTGTTTTTTTCATAATCAACTTTCCCTTCTGATTTAAGATAATAAAAACGAACTTTCCATTGTTTACATGCAAAAACTTTCATTTTAAGCTGCAACAATCATTTTTAACAATATTGTTAATTTTTCGTCTTTACGGTGCACTTGATATGTGCAATATTACAATTTTAGTGTATCATAATTCAGTAAAATCGACAATTAAGTTTTTTAAAATACAAATGTATTAAATACTTTTTTCACATATAATTATTATATTATATAATACACTAAAAACAAAAAACGGATTAGCCGAAACTATCCGTTTTTTTGATTAATAATTTGAAAAATCAGTAATATCGTTTGAAATATATCGGATATATTCCTCTAAATTCTTGATCGAAATATATTTTGAAAGCAATTTTACAAACTCTGATTTATCCTTACAACCCGTTTGTTTAAAGAAATTATTTTTGTGTGCATTTAAAGACTGTGGTGTTAAAAACAGTTTGTTACTTGTAGCACTGTTTGAATATCCCTTAAGGAACATATAAATTATAAGAATGTCCATCGTTTTGACATTTGACAAAAGATTTTCCAAAACAAATATTTCCTGCAAAGCGGGGTCGATTTTATGGTCGTATTTGTCAACCTCGTCAAAATTCATAGAAGCGCTTCTCTTACGGCGTGGCAACATAAAATCACCATTAGTTAACGCACGCTTTTGCGTAGAATCGCGTGGAATAAGAACATTTTTTAAATCTATAGATATACAGTTAAAATCGTTCCTGTTGTTTGTCAAACATCTGTAAATTTGCATTACAGCTGCTCTTACCGCTTCAGCCGAGTAGGTAATACTTGACAAACTTATATGAAACAATCTTGCCATAATAGTATCAGAAACCCCTAAGAAGAAACGGTTTTCCATATAGGTGGGTTCATTATTCCTGAAATAATTTAAAAATGCTATGGCAATAAAATCATTTGGGAAATAGACACCATCATATTCATATCTATGCTCCCAAAAATCCTTAATACATTCATTAAAGCCACTTTTAATATGAAAAACATCTTGATGTGAAAAATTTAAATTAACCTTATAAAATGCGTCAATTTTTGAAATATCGTGCTCGGAATTAGCATAAAAGCCAAAAAAAGCTATTCTTTCTTTTCCGTTAGCTTTAAAATAACGATAAATCGTAGAAGCGGTTATATCGTCATTATCTGCAATTGAATTATAGATATACTTATAATGCTTTTTGCTTTTATCATGTAAAAGGATTACCGGAATACCATTTTCGTTACAAATTTTAACACAATGTTCATTATTTTCGTTTAATCCGTGCGGTACCAAAAGAACCGCCTTTGAATCGGTAAAAATCTCAGGAATATCTTCTATATTTTCAAACACTATAGTAGGTATTCTTTTTTGATTTAAAGATTTTATGCTTGCTATTTCTTGCTTTCTTCTGGTTTCGAAAAAATAAGATGTGCTTTTCTCCACTAAAATATATAACGACATTCTTCCACCGCTTTTCTCAGTAAAATAGTATTGTACATAATCATTTTACCACTTTTACTAAAAATTTCAATCAATAATTTTTAACACAAAAGTAATAAATTGGAAAAACACGCTTATCATTTAGAAACAAATAATTAATATCAAATTGTTAAAACAACTTTTCCAACATTTTGGCCTTTATAAAGAATGTCATGTGCCGCTTCAGCTTCTTGAATGGGTAAAACCTTATAAATTGTGGGCTTCACTTCTCCCGATTCAACCTTTGGCCATACTTCTTTAACAAGACTTGCTAAAATTTGCGCCTTAACTTCCGGTGTGCGCGAACGAAGTGTTGAACCTATTATGCGGACATTACGAACATAAATGTTTTTAAGGTCAATCTCTGTTTTTGTGCCGGCAAGTGCCGCAATCATAATCCAACGCGCACCGTGACGCAAATAATGAATACACTTGCCCATTATTTCACCGCCAAGACAGTCAATTGCAACATCAACAGGATGACCGTTTTCAAGTTCTTCTTTGAGCACTTCAACGATATCTTCTTCATTTGTAGCCACAACTCTGTCAGCATTAAGATGCTTAATATTTTCTGCAATTTCTTTTGTTAAAACTGTAGTAATAACCCTAACACCAAACGCCTTTGCCATTGGTATAATAACGCTTGCCAAACCGCTTGCACCCGCATTCATAAGTAAGGTGTCACCTGCTTGTATGCCGCCTTCAATAAATAGATTAAGATATGCTGTAGCAAAAGCTTCAGGCATGGCTGCTGCCTCTACCATAGAACAGTTTTCGGGAACGGGCATAAGCATATCGTACTTGATATTTGCAAACTCAGCGTAACCGCCACCGCCAAGAAGTGCGCAAACTTTATCGCCAATCTTCCAATTGGATTTTTCCTTGGCACCATCTGCAATTTCTACAATTGTACCGGCAATCTCAAGACCCATCCAGTCAGGGCAGCCTGGGGGTGGCGGATAATCTCCCTCGCGTTGCATCAAATCAGCACGATTTAGTGCCGCCGCTTCAATTTTTACAAGGCAATCATTATTACCCAAAATCGGATCAGGAACATTATCCCATCTTAAAGATTTATCATCATTTACAAGTATAGCTTTCATACTTTTTCTCCTATATAATTTTTTCAGTTTTTAGGGATATATCGTGACAAGTATACACACGGTATTTTTTATCACTGTATTTTTCTACAAACGCCAGGCTCTTATCTAAATTACAATAAGTACCGGTGGGTATTCTATTCGTAATACAATTATTAATATAGCATTCATCACCCGCAAGTATATGCACAGTATTATCAACCGTTATCTCAACAATTGCCGAACCGATAGAATGACCGCCCCATTTTATAACCTTAATTTGATTATCAATAACGCTTGTCTCATTTAAAAGATTAACACGCAAATTGTTTGGTATGTATTTTTTTCCACTCGAATACTCTTCTTCGGTTATGTGCACAACAGCATTTTTAAAATGTTTTAATGCTTCAATATGGTCGTGATGTGCATGAGTAATTATAACATCGGTTATTTCGTCAGCAGATAATCCCACTTGCCGCAAAACAAATGCAGGTGAATAAAAACTTTTCATAACGAAACCGGGCATAGTATCACAGCCCGCATCCACCAAAATATTTTTATTTTTTGATTTAATCAGAAAAATTGCAAAAGAAATCGGTATTACTTTTTCTTTTGCACCACCGTATAATGCCATACTTTCAGGCAATACCGATTGTGCATACTTTAAACAATATAAATTTAACATATCTTTCTCTTTTAACCTAGAAATCAATAATATCCCTTATGGTTTTCATAGTGCTTAAAAGTGGTTGGGAAGCAGTAGATAATGAATCATGCTCATAAACACACAAGCTCATACAACAACCAAGTTTCATACCCAATCTGCGGTGAATTGTACTCTCTCCACCAGATAAAAACAAAAACGGTGCTCCAAGTTCTTGCTTTAGAAGGTTCGTAATACGCAAATTTTCAATTTGTTGTTCCATATTATCTGCAGCGGTTACAATTTTAATTATATCCGCTCCCCTACGCTTTTGCTCAAATGCAATTTCAAGTACCCTATCTGCAGGTGCAAATTTATAAAGATGAGATGACATTAATACTTCTACACCTTTACTGTGAAGAGTATCAATAAGGCTCATTTGCTTTTCAATAGCAGTCTTATCATCCGTAAGTTCTTCAGGGTGTTTACAGAATAAATCACCCATAACATCACAAAGAGTAGCACCACTTTCTGCAAGCGTTATAAGTCCATCTGCTAATTCATCATCACTTTTTTGCTGATTATGAGAATATCTGTAATTTGTAACATAGCAGGGTTTGTTTTTCATTTCAGTAAATAATCTTTTAAATGTATCGGGATTTTGAAATTCAGGTCTTAGAGTTTCAACCTGTAAGCCGTAAGCGTCAGCACCAATACAATTTGCATTTCTTATTTTTCCAATCGCCGCTTCGGGTGTTGCACATTGAAGCATAACCGTAAGCAAGGGATTACTATGATTTAAAAAAGACTTTTTCATTACCAACACCTATTCATAGCATTTCTGCCGCCATCTATCATAATATTTTCGCCATTTATAAACTGACCTTTATCCGACGCCAAAAAAAGACAGAGATCGATTATTTCTTGCGGGTCGGCTGCTCTTCCCAAAAGGGTTTTCATATTTGCCATAGCAGCTCTTGTAAGCACAGGACCGGGAGATACACAAACACATCTTATTCCGTGTCTGGAACCATACTGTGCGATAGATTTAGTGAGTCCAAACATAAGACCGGCTTTAGATGTGGGATAGTCCATACCATAACCGTCGCCCTCAGCACCTGTTATAGAACCGATATTTATTATAAGTCCGCTTTTTTGCTCACGCATTTGCTTTAATACCGCATGTGCAAAATAGAACGGTCCTTTAAGATTTACATCAATTCCCCAATCATATACATCAATCGGCACATCGGGAAATTCGGGGTATTCTTGTCTATCAACATTGCGCATTCTGACAGCAGTTCCACCTGCAAAGTTTGCCACAACATCAATTTGGCCAAATGCTTCTACAGCCTTATCCCTTGCATTGCACACCTGTGTATAGTCCCGTATATCACACAAAACGCCAATCGCTTTTCCGCAATTTTTGGAATTAATATCGTCAACTTTTTCATCTAAAACTTCCTTATTAATGTCACATAACACCACATTGCCGCCAAGCGCTGCCCAATTTTGTGCAAAAAGAAGTCCCATGCCTGATGCTGCTCCTGTTGATATTGCTACCTTACCTTCAAAAGTCATAATATATTCCTCCTTTAATATCATTATACACCGCTTGTAAATAGCAAAAATCGCACATTTTTAACATTTTTGATACTTTATTGTTATAAAACTTGAAATTTTTTAAGAAAAACATTATAATTTATAAGGTGATTAACATTGGGTATATTTAAAAACACAATAATTACAAATATTTATCCGACAATGACTGTTTTTTCTGAAAAAGGTAGAAAAGCAGTTACAGAAAACAGACAGTCTTGGGGTCTGTCCTTTTGCATAGAAGGTCAAATCACTTATACCCACAACGGAGAAACATTCATTTCTAATCCGGAAAATGCGATTTTATTGCCTAAGGGTGCCACCTACTCTCTAAGTGGTGACAAAGAAGGTCTGTTTCCGGTAATAAACTTCGATTGCAACAATTTGAACGCCGATACACTTATTACATTCCCCTTATCAGACGCCAAATCTTATATAAAAGATTATAAAACGCTTTCAAACTGTTTTTTGTTCGATAATAAAAAATTACAGCAATTTCAATTATTGTACAATATAATTGAACGATTAGATTTTGAGCAATCCAAAAATCCATTATCATCTATAATAAATTATATAGAAAATCATATTTCGGATAACAATCTTACAAATGAAATGTTAGCTCAAAAAATGAATATTAGCGAAGTGTATCTGCGAAAACTCTTTTTATCCAATTTGGGCAGTACGCCAAAACAATATATACTTGAACTTCGCATAAAAAAAGCCAAAAAATTACTAGTAGATAGTAACTATACCGTTACGAAAATTTCTGAAAAATGCGGTTTTTCAAGTCCATATCATTTTTGCAGAGCATTTAAGACAAAAACAGGAATATCACCCACCGAATACGCAAAATTTAACAAGTTTTACCAAATATAAAGCAAGCTTTACATCTAAACCCTTAAAAGCGATTTTTGTCTCGCCAATAAAAATTTAATTACTTTTTTGTAATATTGCTCATATATAATTGCATAAATAAAAAACCGTGTGACCTAAAGTCTCACGGTTTTCTTTTATAAAAAATTATTTACCAATAGAAGTAGTATTCCTTAGCATAACATCGTGATAGCCACCTTCTACAATACTTGTAGAACTTACTATAGTAAGCTTAGCTTTTTCTTGAAGTTCAGGAATAGTGATGGCGCCACAGTTACACATTGTTGATTTAACCTTATAGAGTGAGCGCTCAACATTATCGTGTAAAGAGCCCGCATAGGTTACATAAGAGTCAACACCTTCTTCAAAACTAAGGTTTGTCTTACCACCAAGGTCATATCTCTGCCAATTTCGTGCACGGTTAGAGCCTTCGCCCCAATATTCCTTAACATACTGACCGTTAACCATAAGTTTAGGTGTGGGTGATTCATCAAATCTTGCAAAATATCTGCCAAGCATAAGAAAATCTGCGCCCATTGCAAGTGCAAGAGTCATATGATAATCGTGAACAATACCGCCGTCTGAACAAATTGGAACATAAATACCTGTTTCTTTATAATATTCGTCACGAGCAGCAGCCACTTCGATTACAGCACTTGCCTGTCCGCGACCAATACCCTTGGTTTCACGGGTGATACATATAGAGCCACCGCCAATACCAACCTTAACAAAGTCAGCGCCTGCTTCAGCCAAAAATCTAAAACCTTCGCGGTCAACCACATTACCCGCACCAATTTTAACGGTATCACCATAATTTTTTCTTACAAAATCAATGGTTTTCTTCTGCCAAAGTGTGTAACCTTCAGACGAATCGATACAAAGTACATCTGCACCCGCTTCAACAAGAGCAGGAACACGAGTTTCGTAGTCGCGTGTGTTTATACCTGCACCTACTACATAACTCTTGTTTTTGTCAAGAAGTTCACAGGGATTTTCTTTGTGCTGTGAATAGTCCTTACGGAACACAAAATACTTAAGATTTCTGTTTTTATCAACGATAGGAAGTGAATTAAGTTTGTTTTCCCAAATAATATCATTAGCTTCCTTAAGGGTGGTTTCTTCAGGAGCAACCACAAGTTTATCAAGTGGAGTCATAAACGAAGAAACAAGTTCGCTTCCATCCATACGACTTACGCGATAATCACGGCTTGTAACTATACCAAGCAATTTGCCATTAGCTGCCCCGTTTTCTGTAACAGCCATAGTACTATGTCCTTTTTCTTCAAAAAGAGCGAGAACATCGTTTAATGTATCGGTGGGTTTAAGATTAGAATCGCTTACCACAAAACCAGCCTTATAGCTTTTAACTCGAGCAACCATTGCAGCTTCGTCTTCAACAGTCTGGTTACCGTAAATAAACGAAATACCGCCTTCTTTAGCCAAGGCAATAGCCATAGTATCATTAGATACCGACTGCATTATAGCCGATGTTAAAGGAATGTTCATAGTAATGGGACATTCTTCTTTATCGGGTTTGTATTTAACAAGTGGGGTTTTAAGTGAAACATTATGGGGAACACATCTTTCATCAGTATAACCCGGAATAAGTAAATATTCGCTAAATGTACGCGAAGGTTCAGTAAAATAAATAGCCATTTTTTTCTCCTTTTACATTAAGTACAGGTACATTTGAATATTTAAATTATTCCCACTCAATTGTACCAATGGGTTTAGGTGTAAGGTCATATAAAACACGATTAATTCCATCTACTTCAGATGTAATTCTATCTGTTATTTTATGAAGAACTGCATAAGGTATTTCTTCAATTGTTGCGCTCATTGCATCGGTTGTATTAACCGCACGAATTATTGCAGGCCAACCTTCATAACGCTTACTATCTTTAACACCAACGCTCTTGAAATCGGGCACGGCAATAAAATATTGCCAAACCTTTTCAGCAAGTCCTGCATTATCAAATTCTTCGCGTAAAATTGCATCTGCTTCACGAAGGGCGTGAAGACGATCTCTTGTAATTGCACCAAGACAACGAACACCAAGACCCGGACCCGGGAATGGCTGACGGTAAACCATTGCGTGCGGAAGCCCTAATGCTTCACCTACAACACGTACTTCATCTTTGTAAAGAAGTTTTACAGGTTCAACTAATTCCATTTCCATATCTTCGGGAAGACCGCCAACATTGTGATGCGCCTTTACACCGTCGGATTCTAATATATCGGGATAAATTGTGCCTTGTGCAAGGAAAGAAATACCTGAGAGTTTAGCCGCTTCTTCGTCAAACACTTTAATAAATTCGTTACCGATAATTTTTCTTTTCTTTTCAGGTTCGCAAACACCTTTAAGAAGGTCTAAAAAACGATCAGAAGCATCTACATAAACAAGATTAGCATCAAGTTCTTTACCGAATACTTCAATAACCTGTTCACTTTCGCCTTTACGCATAAGTCCATGGTTTACATGTACACAAACAAGTTGTTTTCCAATTGCTTTAATCAAAAGTGCCGCCACAACCGAGCTGTCAACACCGCCCGAAAGCGCCAAAAGCACCTTGCCGTCGCCTACTTGTTCACGAACTGCTTTTACCTGTTCTTCAATAAAGGAATTTGCAAGTTCAGGGGTGGTTATACGAATCATATTATCAGGTCTTTTACAAATATTCATATTTTCACCTCAAAATTATTTAAAGTATTTAACAGCAGACTCAAACAACTTCATATCATATTCCCCTATAACATTTTGGTATAATCCTTTTCCAATACGCTCGCTGTGACCCATTTTACCGAATACACGACCATCGGGTGAAAGAATACCTTCAATAGCCATAGCCGAGCCGTTAGGATTAAAGTGAATATCAGAAGTTGGATTACCATTCAAATCAACATATTGAGTCATTATCTGTCCGTTAAGGGCTAGTTCATTTATAAGTTTTTCGCTTGCTACAAACTTACCTTCGCCGTGAGAAATCGGCACATTAAATACATCGCCAACCTTAACACCGCTTAGCCAAGGTGAATTAGTGGAAGCAACCCTTACACGAACAATTCGTGACTGGTGTCTTGAAATATCGTTATAAGTAAGTGTGGGGCAATTTTCATCAGTGTCGATAATTTTGCCATAAGGCACAAGACCAAGTTTTATAAGCGCTTGGAAACCATTGCAAATACCGCCCATAAGACCATCACGCTTATCTAAAAGTGCAGTGATTTCTTCTTTAACAGCAGCATTACGCATAAATGCAGTTATAAACTTACCACTACCGTCAGGTTCATCACCGCCCGAGAAACCGCCGGGAACAAATACAATCTGACTTTCACGGCATTTTTTAGCAAACTGCTCTACGCTATTAGAAACATCGTCAGGGGTAAGGTTTCTAACAACGAAAATTTCCGCATCTGCACCGGCATCGTTAAACACTTTTGCAGTGTCAAATTCGCAGTTAGTACCCGGGAATACAGGAATAAGCACCTTGGGTTTTGCAACCTTAACAGCGGGTGCTTTATTGCTTCTTTCAGTGCAAGAAAAAGCTTTATAATTTTCGGTTTCACCAATATTACAGGTGTAAACACTTTCAAGTTTACCTTCCCAAGTGTTTGTAAGCGCAGTAAGGCAAAGCTTTTCTTCGCCCTTTGTTATATAACCTGCATCAGTAACTACACCAATTGTTTTGCCAATTTCGACATCGTCTTTAAGTTCAAGAATAAACGAACCATAACGATAGCCGAAAATTTCTTCATTAGTGATATTTTCTGAATAATCAAAACCAAGTGCATTACCAACGCACATTTTAAAGATACCTTCAGCAACACCGCCAAAAGTAGGAGTATAAACCGAAACAGCTTTTCCGTCACGAACAAGCTTAGTTACAGTATTATAGGTTTCAATAAGTGATGTGGTAACGGGTAGACCGTTTTTGTCATATTCAGGAGTAATAAGCACTACCTTATGTCCTGCTGCTTTAAATTCAGGAGAAACAACATCACTTGTTTTACCTGTCGTTACCGCAAATGAAACCAAAGTGGGCGGAACATCAATATCTTCAAAGCTACCGCTCATAGAATCCTTACCGCCGATAGCGGCACACTTGAGTTCAAGCTGTGCCTTGAAAGCACCGAGAAGTGCCGCAAAAGGTTCACCCCAACGCGCAGCATCTTTTTGAAGTCGCTTGAAATATTCTTGGAAAGTAAGATAAATATCACTATATTCTGCACCGCAAGCAATAAGTTTAGAAATACTTTCAACAACTGCGAGATATGCGCCGTGATATGGGCTCTTTTCAGCAATATAGGGATTGCCGCCCCAAGACATAAATGAAACTGTATCGGTATGAGCTTTTTCAACCGAAACAAGGTTAACCATTGCCTGTGGTGGTGTAAGCTGATGCTTGCCGCCAAAAGGCATAAGCACTGTGCCTGCGCCGATAGTAGAGTCAAATCTTTCAGAAAGACCGCGCTTTGAACAAACATTAAGGTCGCTCACAAGCGCTTCATATCCCTTTGTGAAACTTGCAGGAATTTCTTTTTCAAATACATTTGGCTTTACAGTTGCAACATTTATATGCTTTTCAGCACCGTTAGAATTAAGGAATTCGCGTGAAATATTAACGATTGCTTCATTGTTCCAATACATAACAAGTCTTGCTTCTTCAGTAACTTCGGCAACTACAGTTGCTTCAAGGTTTTCTGCACTTGCAAGTTCTATGAACTTGTCAACATCTTTCGCTTCAACAACAACTGCCATTCTTTCTTGCGATTCGGAAATAGCAAGTTCAGTACCATCAAGACCGTCATACTTTTTGGGAACCTTATTAAGGTCGATTATAAGACCGTCAGCAAGTTCACCAATAGCAACAGAAACACCGCCTGCGCCAAAGTCATTACAGCGTTTAATAAGGGTGGTTGCTGCTTTGTTTCTAAAAAGTCTTTGAAGTTTTCTTTCTTCAGGGGCATTACCCTTTTGAACTTCTGCGCCACAAGTAGTAAGCGATTCAAGGGTGTGTGATTTTGAAGAACCCGTTGCACCGCCACAGCCATCGCGACCTGTTCTGCCACCTAAAAGGATAATTTTATCACCCGCAAGCGGACATTCGCGTCTTACATTTTCTGCGGGAGCAGCGGCAATAACCGCACCAATTTCAAGGCGTTTTGCAACATAACCGGGGTGATACAATTCATCAACCTGACCTGTTGAAAGACCAATTTGGTTGCCGTATGAAGAATAACCTGCCGCAGCGGTAGTAACAATTTTACGCTGTGGAAGTTTACCTGTAATTGTGTCTTTAATAGGCTTTAGCGGATCAGAAGCGCCTGTAACACGCATTGCAGCATAAACATAACTTCTGCCCGAAAGCGGGTCACGAATAGCACCACCGATACAAGTAGCGGCGCCACCAAAGGGTTCAATTTCGGTGGGATGGTTATGTGTTTCATTTTTGAATAGCAAAAGCCAATCTTCTTGCTTGCCTTCAATTTCTACCTTAATTTTAACTGTACAAGCGTTAATTTCTTCAGACTCATCAAGTTTATCAAGGTATCCTTCTTTTTTAAGTATCTTAGCCGCAAGAGTACCAATATCCATAAGGTTTTGCGGCTTTGTTCTGCCGAGCGATTCTCTTGCCGCAATATAATCTTTATATGCACTTTCTAAAAGTTCATCTTCAAAAGTAACATTATCAATTGTTGTATTAAATGTAGTATGTCTGCAATGGTCTGACCAATAAGTATCAATCATTCTTATTTCAGTCATTGTAGGGCATCTGTTTTCGCTTTTAAAATATTCCTGACAGAAAGCCGCATCATCGGTATCCATTGCAAGGGCATAATCTTTAACAAAATTTTCAAGACCGTTTCTGTCAAGGTCTAAAAAGCCTTCAATAGTTGCAACACTATTTGGAATATCATAAACCGCCTTCAAAGTTTCAGGCATTTCAAGTGATGCTTCCCTGCTTTCAACAGGGTTAATTACGAATTTCTTGATTGCCGCAACAGTTTCATCACTTGCAGTACCGTTCACTGCATATAACTTTGCTGTGCGAACTAACGGTCTGTCACATTGCGAAATCAACTGAATACATTGTGCGGCAGAGTCGGCACGCTGGTCAAACTGACCCGGAAGATATTCAACCGCAAATACCTTTTCATCTTTTAATTCAATGTTTTCAAAGGCATTGTCCATCTGTGGCTCTGAAAATACGGTTTGTACAGCATAGCCAAAAAGTTCAGCATCAATACCTTCAACATCATATCTGTTTATAATACGAATGTTTTGAACATCATTAAGCTCGAGAAGCTCACGCGCTTCTTTTGTGAGAGCCTTAGCTTCATGGTCGAAGCCGCTTTTCTTTTCTACATATATTCTATAAACCATGGTTTACTTTCCTTTCACTAAATGCGCAAGAGCTTTTGCACCAATATCACGACGGCAATAAGCGTTTTCAAAAGTGATTTTACAAACCTTTTCATACGACTTTTCAATCGCCGCTGTAAGATTATCTGCAGTTGCGGTAACACCAAGTACTCTTCCACCCGAAGTGACAAGTTTTCCGTCTTTTTGTTCTGCACCCGCAACATATACAGAATCTTTAAGTTCGTCGGGTATGTTTATTTCATAACCCTTTTCATACTTTTCGGGATAACCATTTGATGCCATAATAACACAACAAGCAGATTTTTTCGAAAATTTAACTTCAATTTCTGAAAGTCTTTCTTCGGTAACTGCCTGCATAACGGTAAGAAGATCAGTTTCTAAAAGCGGAAGAACAACCTGAGTTTCAGGGTCACCAAAACGGCAGTTGTATTCAATAACCTTAGGCCCATTCTTGGTAATCATAAGACCAAAGAAAAGACAACCTTTAAAAGTTCTGCCTTCACTGTTCATCGCATTCATTGTTGGAATAAAAATTTCCTTCATGCAAATATCAGCAACACCACTTGTATAACAAGGGTTGGGGGCAATTGTTCCCATACCGCCGGTGTTAAGACCTTCGTCATTATCGCGTGCGCGCTTATGGTCCATTGCAGAAACCATAGGCACAACAGTTTTACCATCAGTAAAAGCAAGAACCGAAACTTCAGGACCTTCTAAAAATTCTTCGATAACAATGCAATTACCGCTATCGCCAAATACTTTGTCATTCATCATAGAATTAATTGCATCTTCGGCTTCTGCCCTATTCTCAGCAATTATAACACCTTTGCCAAGTGCAAGACCATCTGCCTTGATAACAGTAGGAAAGCTAACACTGTCAAGATATTGAATAGCATATTCGGCATTAGTAAAGGTTTCGTAAGCCGCTGTTGGAATGTTATATTTTTTCATAAGATCTTTTGAAAAAGCCTTACTACCTTCAATTATTGCAGCTGCTTTATTAGGACCAAAGCAAGGAATACCCTTTTCGTTTAAGGCATCAACACAGCCAAGCACCAACGGATCATCCGGCGCAACCACAGCATAATCAATGCCATTTTCAACAGCAAAATTTACTATGCCTTCAATATCCTTTGCGCCAATATTTACACAAACGGCATCGTTCGCAATACCGCCATTACCGGGAAGTGCATAAATAGTATCGACATTTTTATTCTTTTTTATAGCCTTTATAATTGCGTGTTCGCGTCCGCCGCCGCCTACAACTAAAATTTTCATTGAAAGCTCCTTAATATTAATGGTGAAATAGTCGCATACCTGTAAATGACATTACCATACCGTACTTATCTGCCGCTTCAATAACAACATCATCACGGATAGAACCACCCGGTTCTACAACATAAGTTACACCGCTTTTAGCCGCGCGGTCAATATTGTCAGAGAATGGAAAAAACGCATCAGAACCAACCGTAACACCGCTAACAGTAGCAAGATATGCATCCTTTTCTTCCCTTGTAAAAGGTTCAGGACGAACAGCAAAATACTTCTGCCAAACATCGTCACCCAAAACAGTATCTGCATCCCTGTCAGAAAGATAAAGGTCAATAATATTATTCTTATCTGGGCGACCAATGCCTTCAGCAAATTGAAGTGAAAGCACACGCTCGCTTTGTCGTAAATGCCAAAGGTCTGCCTTATCACCTGCAAGGCGGGTACAGTGAATTCTTGACTGTTGGCCTGCGCCAACACCAATTGCCTGTCCGTCCTTTGCAAAGCAAACTGAATTAGACTGAGTATATTTGAGTGTGATAAGTGAAATTATCATATCAATCTTTGCATCTTCAGGAAGATTTTTATTAGCAGTAACCACGTTTGAAATAAGTTCGCGGTCGATTTTAAAGTTGTTTCTTCCCTGCTGGAATGTAATGCCAAAAACATCCTTGGTTTCAATTTCAGCCGGAACATAATTTGGGTCGATTTTTACAATATTGTAAGCGCCCTTTCTTTTGGTTTTCAAAAGTTCAAGTGCTTCGGGTGAATAGGAAGGTGCAATAACACCGTCAGATACTTCACGCGCGATAATCTTCGCCGTAGTAAGGTCGCATTCATCAGAAAGCGCAATCCAGTCACCAAAGGACGACATTCTATCAGTACCCCTTGCTCTTGCGTAAGCACAAGCCATAGGTGATTCATCAAGACCTTCAATATCATCAACAAAGCAAGCGCGTTTTAAAGCATCAGAAAGTGGCTTACCAATTGCCGCAGATGTGGGTGAAACATGCTTAAAGCTTGCCGCGGTAGGAACGCCAACTGCTTCTTTAATTTCCTTAACAAGTTGCCAAGAATTAAACGCGTCAAGAAAATTTATATAACCGGGTCTGCCCGAAAGAATTTCAATGGGAAGTTCACTGCCATCTTTCATATATATTTTAGAAGGCTTTTGATTAGGGTTACAACCATATTTAAGTTCAAATTCCTGCATTTTGGCTACTCCTTATTTGTTTTTATTTACAATGCGTGAATCAAATTCACCTGTTTTAAGGTTAATATATCTTACAAAAAGCGAAACCTTGTTATCTTCATTCAAGTTATCCCAAACAATATTGGTAAATGTATCAATATCAACATTGGTAAGTTCTACTGTCTTAGGTTCACCTTCAAAACTTGGAAGTGGATTGCCATCACACTTATAAGTGTGAATAAATTTTGCTTTACCGCTTATCGGATTACTATATGCAAATGTGTATCTTTGACATGATGATGGGTCACCTTCGGCAGATTTAAGAATAGACATAGCATAATTCATATCGCCATCTTCAAGGCGAACAATACCGGAAATACGGGGTGTATAATTTGGTGCATCATCTTCAAATTCACGGGTGCGAAGTGCCTGTTCGAATGTCATTTGACGGTCCATAAGTTCATAAATGGTGTCTGTTTGGTCACCGTTTGTAACAATAGTTTTGTTACCCAAAACCCTAACCGGCGCATAAATAATAAGATGCGGATCGGTCATTTTGGATTCATCAAAAGCCTGTGTTCTAATACCGTTACCTTCTGTTACAAAAACACGGTTACGGCTGTTTTCACTTCTGCCCATTATAAAATATGCAATAACTGCGTTTTCACCATCGTTTGATTTACCAATAATAATACCGCGACCGGGATATGCATTTTCAGATAAAGCAGTTTTTAAGTCATAATTTTTCATTTTGTTCACCCTTTATTAAATTTCACTGCAAACCTTTTCAAGCGCCATGGGCAAAATTTTCCATTCAGCTTCTTCCATAACGCGCTTTTGCAAGGTTTCTGGAGTATCATTTTCTAAAATATTTACAGCTTTTTGCATTATAATTTTTCCGCCGTCAGGAATTTCGTTTACAAAATGCACTGTTGCCCCCGTTACCTTAACACCATAACTGAGAGCCGCTTCGTGCACATGGAGCCCGTAAAAACCCTTACCGCAAAATGACGGAATAAGAGACGGATGAACATTGATAATACGGTTTGCAAAATGGGAAGTGAATTTTTCGCTTAAAATACACATAAAGCCCGCAAGTACAATAAAATCAATATTGTTTTCTTCTAAAGTTTTAATCAACTCATCTTCAAATTTTGCGCCAAGCTCTTTTTTATTTATAACGGCGGTTTTTATACCGCTATTTTCGGCGCGTGTAAGGGCATAAGCATCGGGGTTATTTGAAATAACCAAAGTAATTTTACCCGATTTTACGATGCCATCCATTTGGGCATTTATAAGGGCTTGTAAATTTGTGCCGCCACCTGAAACTAAAACTGCAATATTTTTCATATTAACACCTTAAATTATGCTGATTTTGTTTTCACTCTTAACAATTTTACCGATGACATAAGCATCTTCGCCATTTGCCTTTAAAATTTCAAGTGCTTTTTCAGCATCTTCCTTCGCCACCACGATTGACATACCAACACCCATATTATAAGTGTTATACATATCGCGTTCAGGAATGTTACCAACCTTTTGAAGAAGGTTAAATATCGGTAAAACCTTAATGCTTGATTTAATAATTTCAGCACCGAATCCGTCGGGAATACTACGCGGAATGTTTTCATAAAAGCCGCCGCCTGTGATGTGAGAAATGGCGCGAACTTTTACATTATCAAGCAAAGCCAAAACCGGCTTAACATAAATTTTAGTTGGGGTAAGCAAGGTTTCGCCTAATGATTTGCCACCAAGTTCATCATAAGTTTTATTAAGGTCGCAATTTTCAACATCAAAAACCTTACGAACAAGTGAAAAACCATTTGAGTGAATACCTGAAGACGGAAGTGCAATTACAACATCATCTTCCTGCATAGTGGTATTATCAAGCGCTTTCTTTTTATCTACAATACCAACGGCAAAGCCTGCAAGGTCATAATCTTCCACAGGCATCATACCGGGGTGTTCTGCAGTTTCGCCACCGATTAAAGCCGCACCCGACTGCACACATCCTTCAGCAACACCGCCAACGATTTCGGCAATTTTTTCAGGAATATTTTTTCCGCAAGCAATATAATCAAGGAAAAAAAGCGGTTTTGCGCCCACACAGATTATATCGTTAACACACATTGCAACGGCATCAATACCAATTGTGTCGTGTTTGTCCATTAAAATTGCAAGTTTAACCTTAGTGCCGCAACCGTCAGTGCCCGAAACCAAAACAGGTTCTTCATAACCCATTGGAAGACCAAAGCAACCGCCAAAGCCACCAACATCATCAAGGCAACCTTCATTTTTGGTGCGGCCGATATGCTTTTTCATAAGTTCAACAGCTTTATAACCTGCAGTAATATCAACGCCTGCATCAGCATAAGATTTAGATTGTGAATTATTCATTTAAAATTATTCCTTTCCGTCCCAACAATAAGTGCAAAGGCATTCTCTATCTAACCCAATTGCTTCGATAATACCGTCAAGTGACTGAAATTCAAGCGAAGCAAAGTTGAATTTATCTGCAATTGCCTTGCGAAGTTTTTTACCGCGTTCGGTATTACCGTCGGAATATTCGCTAATATATTTTTCACCGTCAATACCTTCAAGATCGAAAATCACGCGACGAGCAATAAGTTCCATATCGCTTGTTGCACGCGAAAAATTTAGGTATTTGCAACCATACATAATAGGTGGACAAGCCGAACGCATATGTACAGATTTAGCACCGTTTTCATAAAGAAAATCAACCGTTTCCTTAAGCTGAGTACCACGCACGATAGAATCATCAACAAAAAGTAAATTTTTATCAGTTATAAGTTCGTGCACGGGAATTTGCTTCATCTTTGCAACACGGCTGCGTTCTTGTTGCTTTTGGGGAGTAAAGCTTCTCGCCCAAGTAGGTGTATATTTTATAAAAGCACGCGCAAAGTCAAAACCACTTTCGTTAGCATAGCCGATAGCATGTGGGGTTCCCGAATCGGGCACACCACCAACATAGTCGATTTGAGTGTCGAAGCCGTTTGCCTTGTCATTTTTAGCCATAATTTTACCGTTACGGTAACGCATAACTTCAACATTTATACCCTCATAGCAAGAAGTGGGATAACCATAATAGCTCCATAAAAACGAGCAAATCTTCATCTTCTTTTTTGGGGCTGCAAGTTGCGTTATATTTTCCGGTGTAATTTCTACTATTTCACCGGGACCAAGCTCGCGTTCAGTTTTATAATCTAATTTTAAAAGCGCAAAGCTTTCAAAGGTTACACAGTGTCCGTCTTCATTTTTACCAATAATAATCGGTAAACGGCCAAGCTTATCGCGTGCGGCAATAAGTGTGCCGTTGTCCTTCATTATAAGTATAGAAATTGAACCGTCGATTTGGTCTTGTGCAAAGCGTATGCCGTCACAGAAGTTGCTTTTTTGATTAATAAGCGCAGCAACAAGTTCAGTCATATTCACCTTACCGGAAGTCATAGCCAAAAAATGACCGCCGCTAAATGATAAAAACTGTTTAATTAAAGAATCGGCATTATTTATCTGACCGATAACACAAATTGCATAAGAACCGATATTTGAAGTGATAAGCAAGGGCTGTGGGTCAAAATCGCTAATACAACCAATTGCTGTTGTGCCCTTCATTTCATCAAAAATATCTTCAAACTTCGTTCTGAAAGGAGCATTTTGTATATTGTGAATATCGCGTTGAAAACCGATTTCACTGTCATAAGCCGCCATACCAGCACGGCGAGTGCCAAGATGTGAATGATAGTCAGTACCGAAAAAAACATCTGAAACAGCGTCAACCTTACTGACTACACCAAAAAAACCGCCCATAGATTACTCCTTTTAATTATGCAAAAAACAACTCTGAAAGAGTCATAGGATCAATATATTTTCCGTCCTTATAAACTCTCATATTACCCGAAGCAATTTCGTCAATGAGCATAACATCACCGTTTGCATCATAGCCAAATTCAAATTTAATATCATAAAGGTCAAGGCCCTTTTCTTTAAGGTCATCAGCAACAATTTTGGTGATTTGTTGTGTCATAACCTTAACATCATCATACTGTTTATCAGTCATAACGCCCAAGGCAACCAATGCATCCTTAATTACAAGGGGATCACCCTTTTCATCATTCTTAAAGGTCATTTCAACATAAGCAGGAAGGTCAGCACCTTCTTCAATATAATCACCATATCTGCGAATAAAGCTACCAACAGCCTTATAACGGCAAATAACTTCAAGACCGTGTCCAAAAACCTTAGCAGGGAGAACTTCCATTGTTGTATTCTCAAGATCTGCGCTTACATAGTGGGTTTTAATACCTGCAGCATTTACCTTTTCAAAGAAATAAATTGACATACGAAGATTGACATCACCAACACCGTCAATAGTAAGACCTACAGCATTTTCACCCGGATCAAAAACACCATCTTTACCGGTGCAATCATCTTTGAATTTGAGCATACAATTGCCATTTTCGAGCGCGTAAACATCCTTGGTTTTTCCTGTGTAAACAAGTTTCATAAAAAAATTCCCCTTTATATTAATTATTAAATTGATTTTCTATTTCACGGTTTTTTTCCAAAACCGCATTTTTGTCAGCTTCGCGTTTTTCTTCAAGTTTTTTAGCAAGCGCTTCATCAGATAAAGCTAAAATTTGACAAGCAATAAGCGCTGCATTAGCAGCGCCGTCAATAGCGACGGTCGCAACAGGAATGCCCGTAGGCATTTGAACAGTAGCCAAAAGCGCATCCAGACCGTCAAGATTTGAAGATTTGCAAGGAATACCAATAACCGGCAAGGTGGTTTTAGATGCCAAAACCCCTGCAAGATGAGCCGCCATACCGGCAGCAGCGATAATCACACCAAAGCCGTTTGCTTTAGCATTTGCAGCAAAAGCAGTTGCTTCTTCGGGTGTGCGATGTGCAGAGTATACATGTACTTCAAAGGGCACTTCCATTGTGGTGAGCACATCAATTGCCTTTTTAACAACAGGAAGGTCACTGGCACTTCCCATTACAATTCCTACCTTTTTCATAAAAACTCTCCTTTAAAAACACAAAAGGGCGCACTTATCCTTTTCACAGAATCAAGTGCGCCCAGACGGTCGGCAATTACAGTACTTTTTGTCACTATGACACCGCGGTTTGTTCCGCGAGAATCCGTCAGCCACGCGACATCTTGCTTACGGTTTTTAAACCAAAAAACACAATATACTGTTATGCTAGTATTATATCATACACAATATAAAAAGTAAACAAAAAATTTCATACACATTTTTTAAAATTTCACAACTTTTTTTATACAAAATCACCACTAAAAAAGCGCCTTTAAAAACTCGATGCATTTTATTCCTTAATTTTTTGCAGTGCCCCCTTTTCCAATCGCGAAACTTGAGCTTGCGAAATGCCTATTTCATTTGAAACTTCCATTTGAGTTTTACCCTGCATAAAGCGAAGTGATAATATTTGTTTTTCTCTTGGATTTAAATTTTTTATTGCTTCTTTAAAGGCAATTTCCGAAAGCCAGTTTTTATCGTCGTTCTTGTCTCCTACTTGGTCAAGAACATAAATGGTATCGCCGCCATCAGTATAAACGGGGTCATAAAGCGAAACCGGACTAACCACACTTTCAAGCGCTATCACCACATCTTCAACAGGCAATTCTAACTCCTTTGCGATTTCTTGCACAAGTGGTTCTTTACCGTTTATAGCTGTTAATTTTTCTTTTACCTGCATTGCCCTGTATGCGGTATCTTTTATTGAACGACTGACACGAATTGAATTATTATCACGAAGATAACGCCGTATCTCGCCAATAATCATTGGAACAGCATATGTCGAGAAACGCACATTCTGTGTAACATCAAAATTATCGATCGATTTAATAAGTCCAATGCACCCAACCTGAAATAAATCATCTAAATTTTCACCACGGTTTGTGAATCGCTGAATAACACTTAAAACAAGCCTTAGATTGCCGTTTATAAGTTCATCGCGGGCACCACTGTCCCCCGCCCTTGTACGCTTTAAAAGTTCTTCATTCTGCACTTCGCGAAGTACAGGAAGTTTTGAAGTGTCCACCCCACAAATTGAAACCTTATTGTACATAACATCATCTCCATTAAGGATTATTTCCGCTATGTACTTTATATAAACAGTTAAAATATTTTTCCTATCGACAAAATTCACTTGCATTTTTAAAAAACAAAGGGGACGGAAAATTCCGTCCCCTTCAAATTACAAAAATATTGGATTTGTCCAAGCTTTTTTGCCGTCTTTATCGGTTATGCTAATTCTTACATAGTCATAAGGTCCTGCCCAAAAATTTTCAATATCAAATTCGGCGTGGGTTATATTGCCTTCCTCATCAATTTCGTAACGAATAGGATGCATATCACTGTGAAGTCTCACCTTTTTAACAGGTGAGCAGTCAATTACAGCCTTGCCGTTATCTATGTAGAAATTGTAAATTTCAGGGCCACAGGATGAATAAAATTCACCGTTTTTAAGGGCTTCTAAAATGGAATTTAAATCCTTATCCGCCTTAACCATAACCCAACCCTTGCAAAGTTCTTTATAAGAGTGAGCGTCGTCAGTTGCAACACCGTACCATACCTTACCTTGACCTAAAATTTCGTCCCAATAAGCGGCATCATTATCGCAATCACCGAAAATAGCACTACCACTATTCCAAATTTCCATTGCAAAATTGCCCTTTTGGGTTTCAAAATATTTGGCGCTGGTTTGGCTCCAATGAGGGTGAGCGAGAATAGTTAAATTATTCTTTTCGTGAATTTCGTCCAAAAAGGGTTGATACGCTTCGGCATTAGGCGCAAAGCCCCAGCCAAACTTTTGGTCGTGCTCAAAGCCGTTGCCATCTTCTTTAGTGGGACCTAAGCACACAGTGTGATAGCACCTAAAGCCATGCCCTTTAACAAGGTCGTTGCCGTATTCCATACCCGGAATTGTTATAACACCCGTTTCGGGGGCATATTGCTCAAGGGTGTAAACTTGGTGGTCGGTAATTGCCATGAAATCATAACCTTGAGTTTTAGCGTACCGCATAACCTCTTCGGGTGTTAATTTACCGTCGGAACGGGTGGTATGGCAATGAAGACCGCCCTTTAAAAATTTTTTGTTTTTATCAATAAAGGCTTGCTGAATTTTCATAATATCACCTTAGAAAACAAGTGTAATAATGGAATGTGGTTTCATAATATTTTTAGTGCAACCGCCGTTATAACGAAGGGTTGAATATTGTTCCTTGTCGCTTGTATTAATTACAACACAAACCTTACTACCATCAGGATTTACAAAACCGCAAGAATACAAATTGCGGTTATGCTTCGTGGTTGCAACTCGCTTAGCGCCACGCTGAACATACTTTGAAAAATGACCCATATAGTAATAAATAGGAGTAACAACAAGCTCGTTCTTTTCGGTGTTGTAAAGAATAGGTGCATAGCAGCCGTCTTCCTTATTTTCGAAAAGCTCGCCTTCGGTTTTGGCGGTACGGCAATGATATGGGCCCCCGTTTTGGTCTAAAAGTAAGTTCCAGTCGCAAAGTGCGGTTTCATAGTTATTAAAGTTTTCGCAAATTTCAATGCCGTAGCTTTCGGCTAATGTATTTACATCTTCGGTAATAGGGCCGCAGAATTCACCACAAACGACAGGCTTTCCGAGTTGTTCATAAACAAGGCTTAATGCATCAAAATGGTCGCCTGAATACCAGTGGTGAGCAACTGCCCAAACGCGTTTATTAACGCGCTCGTTACTTAAAATCTTCTTTGCACGGTCATAAACACATTCTTTGTTGTGGTCCCAAATAAGAATTTTAATATCCGAAAGACCTTCT
>JAZKXN010000093.1:0-24757 GCA_045611605.1 Acutalibacteraceae bacterium | reverse complement strand
GCTTTCGAGTGTCAATGTCAATCCACCGATACCGATTAACTTAACTGCTTCGATTTCTTTAGTGATTGTATCACCGCAAGAACACTTCTGAGCCTGAACGCCTGCGATACCGGGTTTTGCGGGGGTTACAACTTCCCATTCGCCATATACATGTTCGTGGGGTGGATCGATCGGATCTTCAGGAGTATCAATACCTTCCTTAATATGACCACAATTGTCACAGGTATCATCGTCGCCATATTCGTGGTCACCAACTTCGCGTTCTTCACCGCAAAGGTTACAATCAGTGTCACATGCGCTATCATATTCATGTTCGCAAGCGGTAGGTACAAGAGTTGCATAACCAAAATCGTTCATATAAACGGTTTTACCTGTTAAACCATTACCTGCGCCTGAAATAAATGAAAGTGTAAACTGAGTAAATGCCGAAACATCTGCAGATGCAAAACCTGCATTATCCAAAGGAACAATTACATTACCAACAAAGCCGGCAGGGATATATAAGCCGCCATTATCATTTGTAACGAACATTACTTTAGTTTGAGTTGCATCAACAAGATAATAAATATCACCATTAGCAGGTATGAAACGACCGCCACCTTCAAGTTGAACCTTAATCATAGTTGTGGTATCAATATTAGAATAATCTACACTGAATGCAACTGCTGCTGAATTTTCAGAAGCGCCACTAATACCAACTGACATTACGCCTTGTGTGGTAGTTTCGCTAAAGTTAACTGCCAATTTGTAGCCATCACCAATGGGAGCAACTGCTGTACTAACTTTGCTATCATCATTTGAGCCCCAGTTCCAAATACCATGACCAAGACCGCTTGCACCAACATTGCTGTTAGTGAAGTTAAACGAATTAACTACTGCGCCGCCTTCACTTAAGGTGTAACCAAAGTTATTGAAGCGGATAGTTTTGTTTGAAAGACCTGCATTACTACCATTGAAAGCAAAAAGATACTGCTTAATATTTGCAAAGTCTAAACTAGCAAGACCTGAATCTGCAAGGGGAACAACTACTGTACCAACAAATCCGCCGGGAATATCAAAGGTACTGCTAGTTTGCCAAATAGAACCGGTTTTTGTGGTGCCGTCTTTACCCTTAAGATAATAAACATCATCTGCGGCAAGGGTTGCTTTAGAACCATCATTATATTCGATTTGGAATTTTAAATTCAAATATTTGCCTGTTTCAATTTCAGATGCATCAATATCAAATGCCAATTCTTTAGCGTTAGCATCTATTGTGCCGGGTTGAAGTGAAATCCAACCACCGTTTGACATACCATCGCCAAACGAAACTAATAATTCATAACCGCCGCCTGTGGGGAGCACGCTGGGAGTGATGGTGCCACTATCTGCGCCCCAAGTCCAAATACCATGACCAAGACCGTTTGCACCAATATTACCTGAAGTAAATTCAAATGTAGGTGCCATTTCATATTCATTTTCAAAAAGTTCTGCAGGGGTAGCAGTGGTATAACCAAATTTGTTCATATAAATGGTTTTACCATTTATTGCATTTTCACCAACAGAATTGAAAGCAAGGTTCATTTGTGTAAATGCTGTAACATCAGCAGAAGCAAAACCTACGCTGTCAAAAGGAATAATAACATCACCAACAAAGCCGCCGGGAATGCGAACAGTACCCTGAGCATTATCAACAACTGCTTCGTCGATTGAACTTGCAGTAACAAGATAATATTTATCGCCTTCAGCAAGTTTTGCGCCGTTAATATCTAATTTAATACCAACTTTTTTATTAGTATCAATGCTTGAACAGTCAATGTTAAAGGCTGCAGATGCTGCATTTGCGGGAACATTTTTAAATTCTACACAAGCGTTACCACTAGCTGCACTAAATGCAACTGCAAGTTTGTAACTGCCGCCTGCGGGAACAACTGCCATGCTAACTTGATCAGTATGGCTAGCGCCCCAAGCCCAAATACCATGGTTAAAACCGTTTGCACCTTTACCAATATCACTGTTTGTAAAATCAAAAGCGTTAACTACAGTACCATTTTCAGTCAAAGTATGACCAAAATTGTTAAGGCGAAGAGTTTTACCTGCAAGACCAAGCTTGTCGGTCACGCCGTCAACCTTCTTGGAACAGCCTGCAAAAGCAATATTGATTTGAGTAAGGCTTGCAAGATTCAAAGTTGCTAGTGTGGGATTAGAAACGGGAATGTATACTGTACCGTTAAAGCCACCGGGAATATCAAAAGTGCTTGAAGACCAAACCTTTGATTCCTTAACATTGCCTGCTTTATCTTTAAGGTAGCACTTGTCGCCTTCTGCTAAGTTAAAGTTACTGCCGGCTTGAATTTGAATTTTGGTTGCTAAAGTATATCCTTCTGCAACTTCAGAAGCATCAACATCAAATGCCAAAGCATAAGCATCTGTTGTGATTGCACCTGTTTTAAAAGAAATCCAACCGCCACTGGTAATTTCTTCACCGTAAGAAACAGTAAGTTCATAACCGCCGTCTGCGGGAACTAAGGTTGTGGCAGCCCCAGACCAGCCCCAAATACCGTGGCCAAGACCGCTCGCGCTAACATCGCTTGAAACAAAGTCGAATAACGGGATAATTTCATAAGAAGCGGTTTCATCATCAATTGATACCACTTCTGCACTTGTAGGTACTATCAACGATACCAATATCATTGATAATGCCAATACTAGGGATAACCATTTTAAAGATTTTTTCATAACAATTCTCCTTTTTTTATATTTTTAAATAACGCCGTATTTGCCCAATACGACAAAATTTACAATAATGGGGGGTGGCGTCTGCCACCAAGGAATATAGAATTTGCTATTTTATTTTTTTGTGTATGAAAGTTTCAAAATTCGTTCTGCAGTATATGCAACACGCGAACTTGAATCTTCTTGAGTTTCTAAAGTTAGGTTTTCTTCAGAAACCCAAATGCCGTCTTGGGTGAAATAACCATATTCGGCAGAAACTTCTGTGCCGTTTACGGCAAAATATGCTTCATTATCTGCAAAGCAGTAAATTGCACCGTCATGTAAGAAAGCAATACCAACAGGATCAGTTCCGTCTTTGCTTTCCATTGTAAGGTTATAACCACCGACTGACTTGGTTTCAGAATATGTAGCGGATGCATAATTCTTATCCGCATTAAAACTTTGCAAAACATCAAGCGGCTTGGTAACTAATACCGACGAGCACTTCAAAATTGCTCTGTTAAGTGATATTAATCTGCGTGTCCAAGGCATCCATTCAAAGTCCTTACCGTAAACACCGTTAGAATCATTCCAACTGTTGTTTGCAAGGGGATACATTGATAAGTGACCGCCCTGTACAATTGTGTTTGCAAAATGAACAGATAAGTTGTTAAAACCACAGCTTTCCATTATGTGTGGAACACGGCTGTCAAATGTGTTAGAAACCAAATTAGCAGTAACTTTTGCATGTGCGCCGTATGGGTCGGTACCGTTTATATCAAGATAAGGTGTATTGAATATAAAGTGCGGTGCCATACCATAACCCAAGTTAATGTGGGTAATCATCGGGTGGTCAGATTCTTTAACCACTTTACCAAGTTCATTAACATAAGCCGCAAAGCGTTCGGCCGTTACTTGGTGTGATTTGTAAATGCCTTCAATTGCTTCACATTCAATTTCAATACCAACAATTCTGCGGTTTACATCCTTTTCAGTAATGTAAGCCATAAACTTTTCAAGAATATCTTTTTCATACTCAAGAAGTTTTTGCGAAGTATAATCTGCAACGCAACATTCAACACCATGTGTATGTTTATCACAAGTACCGTCGGGTTTATGTGAATGAAGTGTGTGATCATTTCTAATAAAATCAGGTGCGCTTTCAGTGGCTGGACCATAACCCGAGCCGTACCACTGAAGGTCAACATACATATCATATTTTTCGGCAACCCTTAATATTTCGTCAAGTTTTGAGAAATTAGGAGTTGATGATAATGTAGGCTGAACATCACGCCAAAAGAATCCCCACGCAATTGCAGGAATAAAGCAATTATAACCCGCTTCCTTCGCCTTTGCTGCCATTTCGTCTAACGAATAAACCTTGTCTTCATCATAAAGGTGAACCGCGTTGAACATAAGCGGATTTCCGTTAACTTCAACATAGTAAGTACCGTCTTCTCTCTTCACAAGATGAGAAACAGGATTTTTTCCGCTTACGGGTTCGGGTATTTCATACGGAATTTTAATTAACTGAACTTCGTCAAGTATAATTGTTCCGCTGTCTACTAGTTCCACGATAACCGTAACATTACTACCTTGGGCAATTTCTAACGGCTTTGTTACATATTCCAACCACCAGTTGCGCGGAACAATGTTAACGGTTTGTGCTGCAACACCGTCGATCATAACAGTGATTTTAGCATTGTTGCCAAGTGCGGTATCATAAGCGAACGCACGCACTTGATATTTACCTTTCGAAAGATTAGAAACACTGTACTCTGCCTTGCCTGTGCCTTCTATCTTCAAAGCACCGCTATCAGTAACACGGCGTGATCTTTCAGTAGTGAACGCCGCGTTGCCTGTTAAGGTCCAACCGTCAGCATTGGTTTGGAATCTTCCGTTTTCTATCAAATTTGGAAGTTCTTTTGCCACAACAAAATCAGGAGCGGTTTCATTATCTCCATCACGGTTAACATAGTCAGTTGCGGCATCGCCGTAACGCATCATTGATTTAATTAAATCCACGAGTTTTTCATCTCCGTCATTGAGTTTTCGTGCCACATAAGATTCCACACTGTAAGCCAGTGTATCACTTATTGCGTTGCCGTTCTTATCGCAAATTGTTGCATAAACGGTTTCGCTTAACTGAGCAGCGTTTAAATCGCGCATATTGATTTTATGACGCGTTCCATTTGTGTTTATAAATTTCGAATAAGGAATAGTCCAAACTTTACCTGAACATTCAAATTTAGCATATATACCATCTTTTGGAGCTGTATCTGCAATTTGGACTGTATAACCTATAGTGATAGCATCCTTAAGATTTAAATTTGCGCTTTGCCATACAGCAGTTGGATTATCAACCTTTGCATAAATCATATTAGGAACCGATTTATATTCTCTATCCGCCTGTGTGCCGAGCGCCGCCTGTTCTTTTGTAAGCCAAGCATTCGCAAGGTCGTCAGTCTTATAATCAGTGTAAATTTGAGTTGCGGTGCCATAATTCATTAAATCAACCAATAAGGTTGCAAATTCATCTTTTGCCTTTGGCAACTGATTCTTAGCATACTGAACTACACTGTAGGTTACCGGTGCAGATTCAAATATTTTATCACCATATTTAACACAAATTTTAGATGTTACATTCTGGTTAAGTTTATTCGGAGCGATTTCTTTAAACGGGAAAACCAAATTTGTACCAGACATATAATAATCTGTCAACTTATATTCTTTACCGTCAAATTGGCAAAGCACATAAACATCTGAATATACCGAAAGGTCTGCTATAACCGTATAATTTATTGCAATATTGCTATAAAGTGAAAGGCTTGCAGACTTAAACCTAACTTCGGGGAGTGCGGGGATTAATTCATACTCTACATGTCCACAAGTACAAACCTTATGCTTACTTCCCGCCACACCCGGTTTAGCTTCACTTTCGATAACCCAATCGCCATAAACATGCGGATGTTCGGGTGCTATATAACCAAAGTTGTTCATATAGATGGTTTTTCCTGATAAACCCTTTTTAGTTGACGAATTGCTACACTGGACAAACCCTAAGGTTAACTGTGTTATTTCTTCGGGCGCATAATCTGAAATTCCGCTGTTATCAAGCGGGACTGCAACTGCACCGTTAAAGCCACCCGGAATTTCCAAACAACTGTTTGTATTGTTTACGGTTTTTTGCTCTATTACGCCACTACTGTTCTTAAGATAATAAATATCACCTTTAGCAAGGCCTTTATAATCAGATGCTGTAATATTTACCTGAAACTTAAAGGAAAGGATTTTGTCGGTATCAAGCTCTGAACAATCGATATCAAAAACAACTGCACGAGCTTTTTCGGGATATTGTTTTGTTTCAACCGAAATAAGACCGCCGCTTATAATATCATTTGGGAATGCCACTTTCAGTTTGTATTTATCACCATCGGGTACAATTGATACCGTTGATACTTCATTTCCTTGACCCCAAGCCCATATTTGATGGTTTAATCCGCCTTTACCTATATCATTTTCGGTAAATTCAAAGGAATTAACTCTTTCGTCAAAGGGGTAGGTAACATCGGCGCTAACGGGCACCGATATTACCGTTAACAATAAAACTGTTGTTAAAATTAATGCTAATAATTTATAAAACCGTTGCATAAAATCCCACCTTTCAATATTAAATAAACCTAAAACTCGATTTATTTAATGCGTTGGAATTTCACATTATCAACGGAAGCGTACGCGCCGCCAAGATTAACTTTATTGTCAACATCAATTGCTATTCTAACTTTGCTCTTTTCGGTAATTTTAACAGTGGTTGAAACCCTTTGGTTTCTGGACGGCGGATTTACAGCAGTATCAACAGCTAACTTGTCGTTAACAAATACCTGCATTCTGAATTCGCCTTCACCAAAACAACCGCCCCATAAACTAAATGAATATTCGTATTCACCTTTAGGAACTACACCAACATCATAATAAATATTTGATTGAGTAGCACCACTAGCAGGTGTATTGTTCCAGAAATGTAAGCAATAACTACCATGGGTAACACCGGCAGAAACTTTACCTTGGAAAATCTGACTGCCCTTCATAGTAGTAGCGATCCAGCCATCTGCTACACCGCTTTCAAACGAGTAGTTTCCAATAAGGTTTTTGCCAATAGTTGCATCTAATGGTGTAACACCGCTTAAATCTATAATGGGATCTAACGGTTTTTTACCGGCAGAAGGAGCAGTTTTCTTTTTGGTTGAAAGTTTCATAATCTTACCGCCAATATAATCAGCACGGAAACTACCATCCTTACAATCTTGAAGCGGTATTTTTTCGTCAGTCGCAGTCCATTTGCCTTTCTTATCAAAGGTGCCGTATTCAACCTTAACATCTTCACCATAAAGTGAGAAATAAGCATCACCGTCAGCCAAGCAATAAACTGCATCTTTATATACAAACACCAAGCCAACCGCATCTGCACTGCTTCTGCTTTCCATTCTAACATTAAGACCGCCTACAGTTTTAATTTGAGAATATCGGTTAGAAGGAAGATTTGATTCAATGTTAAATGCCTTCAAGTTCTTAAGTGGTACTTTTGCCATAACAGCACGGCAATCAATAAACGCCTTGTTAAGTGCTGTTAACTTTCTGGTCCACGGCATATAGGCATAATCTTCACCGTAAACACCGTTAGTACCATTCCAACTGTTATCCGCAATAGGATAAATTGAAAGGTGACCACCTTGAACAACAGTTTTTAAAACATGGGTATTAATGTTATTGAAGCCACAGTCTTCCATAATGTGTGGTATACGGGTGTCAAAGCGGTTTGCAACCAATCTTTCAGTAACATTTGCATTTGCAGCGTATGGGTCAGAACCATTCATATCAATATAAGGTGTATTGAAAATGAAGTGCGGCGCCATACCGTAACCTAAATTTACATGGGTAATCATTGGATGTGCCGATTCTTTAACAATCTTACCGAGTTCATTTATATAATTAGCAATTTTTTCTGCAGTAACTTGATGAGAATGATAAATAGCTTCGGTAGATTCACATTCAATTTCAATACCTACAATACGCTTATTTACATCTTTTTTAGCAATGTATTCCATAAACTGTTTGAAAACTTTCTTTTCGGTTTCCAAAAGTTTTTCATTGCCATAGTCTGCAATACAACATTCGTAACCAAGAGTATATGTATCGCAAGTTCCATCAGGTTTCTTTGAATGGAAATCGTGTGCGGATTTAACAAATGTTGGTGCACCTTCGGTAGCCGCACCATAGCCGATACCATACCACTGAAGGTCAACATACATATCATATTTTTCTGCAACTTCAAGAATTTCGTTAAGTTTTGTAAAATCGGGTGTAGAAGTGAAATTGGGCTGAACATCACGCCAGAAAAAACCATGGGTTATAGCAGGAATAAAACCTGTGTAACCGGCTTCTTTAGCCTTTGAAGCCATTTCATCAAGTGATGACTTTTTATGTTCATCATAAAGGTGCACAAAATTGAACATAGACGGATTTCCGTTAATTTCAATATAGTATGTGCCGTCTTCTCTTTCTCTAAGACAAGAAACAGGATTTTCACCTGTTACAGGTTTTGGTGTGTCGTAAGGTATAGCCAAAAGTTGAACTTCATCAACAATTAATTTACCACCCGCGCCGTTCGCATTAACACGGAAAGAAATTTCGCTTTTTTCGTCAATTTCAATAACACTACTTACATATTCAATCCAGTAACCCCTGGGCGATACAACAATGCGTTGAGTGGGAGCCTGATTAACGAACACTGTTATTTCGGTCGAGTTGTGAGCTGTCATATCATAGGTATATAAACGCATTTGATACTTGCCGGGTTCAACATTCGATACCACATAAGATGCGGCACCGTCACCTTCAATAACCAGTGAACCTGTATCGGTAGCTCTTCTAGACTTTTCGGTGGTGTGTTTAGCACCACCCTTTAAAATCCAACCATTTGTATCGGTTTCAAAGCGACCGTTTTCAACAAGATTTGTAAGGGTTTTGGCAATTTTAAACGGTTTTTCAACCTTTTCGTTTTTTGCGGGTTCCTTATCTTTGCAACCCGAAAACACCGACAATACCATAAGCAACGCTAAGACAATGCTTAATATATGTTTCATAATTATCTCCTATCTAAAACATCAAGGCGCCAATCTATCATTAGCAACATCCAAATCGGCTTGGAATACAGGATTACAAGTATCCATTGCAGTTGCAACCGTTGTGTTACCAACCAAAGCGTGATAGAACTGATTATTTACAGAATCCCACCAAGCATTACCAAAGCCATATTGTGGGAAAGTGGGATTAGGTAATTTAGAAAGCATTACAAGATTTGCTACAGATTCTTCGTCGCAAGAAAACTGTTCAAATTCGTCTTCAGCCAATGCGTCTTCGCGTTCTTCATCAACAAGGGGTGCCCAGTATGCATCCATAACTTTACCAATTTTCTTAGCAAGGTCCTTATCGAGTGAACTTTGCATTACATAACAAAGCTGTGACTGGCTGATTTGTGTATATTCTTTTTGTCCGGGACCAAGCGGAAGCGGAACTATACCGTAACCGTCAGTAAGATTTTCTTTAGCGCCGGTAACGATACCACTTGTAACATTACTCTGACACATTGCAACTTTACCATTGTTAAACTGTGTAAAGCCCCAGTCCCAGGTGGGTTTGCCGGTAGGCATTAATGTGCTCTTATCGTTAAGATTCATTTTGCGAAGGAAGTTAAGTGCTTCAAGAGTTTTAGCATCTTTAAGACCTGAAACAAACTTACCGCTCTTATCTTTATTAACAGTAGCACCGCCAAAAGCATTAATAAAGTATGTAATTTCAGGGTCGATAGTAATTGCTGACATACCATAAATATCAATTTTGCCGTCGCCGTTAGTATCTCTTGTAGCAGATTTTGCAAGTTTTGCAAAGTTTTCCATTGTCCAGGTGCCTTTTTCCATCATCTGATAAGGGGTTTCTAAACCAAAGCGCTTAAAGATACCCTTATTGAAGAAAATAGTTGATTCAACCTGTGGACGCATAATTGAAAATGCATAAACCTTATCACCAACAGTAAACAAATCTTCATTGTCACGAATATACTGTCTCTTTTCAAGGTCAACAACATCGCCTATAGGGAAGAGCAAACCTTGAGATGCCAAAGAATGAACCTTTTCACCACGAACATTAAGAACATCGCCAAGCGGCTCACCGCTCATTGCAGATGCTTCTAATTGGTCATAAAGGTCGGTCACAACATCGAACACGATGGTGCAGTTAAATTTTTCTTCAACTTCTTTCCAACGGTTGTAACGCAAACGGTTCTGTTCTTTTGCAGAATCAGCAGTTGGTTCAAGTTCCCAAGCTGCAACTACATGAATTGTATAACCGTCAAGGTCAACAACGGCATCTTCACCTTTGCCACCGCCGCCTTTATTGCCACCCTTGCCACAAGCGACAAGCGTAAACAACAAAGCTATAACGCATATAAGTGATAAAAACTTTTTGGTATGTTTCATAATAATAACTCCTTTTGTTTATTTTATGTAATAGCATAAGCCTTACAATTTCACATTATCCTACTATGCCGCTACGCTCAATGCCTTCGATAAACTGGCGTTGCACAAAAATATAAAGTATAACAAGCGGTATTATCATCAAAAGGCAACCGGTTGCATTTATCTGGTTAGCATAATAGGTATCGAGGCCTTGTGTGATACCTTCCTTTGTCATGACAACATTTAACAATGAGTTCAACTTAAACGACAAAGTATCTAATTTTGGTAAGAACCAGCCCGTATAGAAAATATCGGTCCATTGCCATACTGCCGAGAACAAGAAAATTACAACCAAAATTGAACGGGCGGAAGGAAGCATTACTCTTGCAAATGTTCCGAAAAATCCGCTTCCATCAATAAGTGCCGCTTCTTCCAACTCTCTTGGAAGGTTTCTGAATGTTTGTCGCGCCAAATAAATGTATAAACCATTTTTAAGACCCATACAGGTGATACCGGTTAACACAACCGACCATTCAGTGTTTACAAGATTTATTGAAGACCCTGTAAACAATGTGAAAATCTTCAATGGGTCAAAAAATCGGTAATTCAAAAACATTGGAATAATAATTGTCTGCGGCGGAATTATAAGTGCCAACATTACAAGGGCAAACATAAGTTTTTTACCCGGGAACTCAAATCTGGCAAAGCCATAACCCGTAAGTGTGCAAGCAATTAATTGTGTAGCACTTGTAAGCAAAACAATAAACAATGAATTTAATGCTGCTTTAGGATATTCCAAATACTCAAAAACTTTTGTAAAATTTCCTAATGTGAAATTTCGCGGAATCATTTGAACGGTGACATCATACAAATCACCTTTTTCCATGAATGCAAGTGAAAGCTTTAACAAAATTGGGTAAAGTATGTAATAAATTACACCAGCTAAAATTATAAACCTTACAATTTTCCAAAGCACTTGTGAAAGGGTGGTTTTGGATTTTGTTCTTTTTAATTTTACATTAGTCATAATAGAACACCATCCTTGAAACCACAAAACTAACTACGGACAGCACAACCGCAACAACCGCAAAGAAGATAAACGACATTGCAATTGATAGCGAACGGTCACCATATGATGCTTGAGCGGTATCCATAATAACCTGCATTACCGGCGTGTTATATGAATTTAAGCCATCTACGACCGTATACACAACATTGGTTAAAATGTACGGTGTAAGCATTGGAAAGGTTATCTTCCAAAAGTTCTCCCAAGCAGATGCGCCTTCAACCATAGATGCTTCATATAATGATGACGGTATTGACTGTAGAGCTGCTAAGAATATCAACACCTGAACGCCTGATGTGTTAATAACGGTATATAGGTTTTGGATAGCGCTACTGAATTTTTCTACAATATCGGGTGCAATATTCATATTAAGCAACAAGCGCTGCATATCCAATGCATTGATAGCTTCCGCTGCGCCTGCACCCGGTGAACCAAAACCATCCAAACCATTTATTGCAGTTGTGTCAAGTTTAATAATTATACCTGACATAATTATTACCGGCAAAAACATAACCGCGCGGGTAAAAGCACGACCCTTGAACTTTTGATTAAGAATTGCAGACATAAAGAAACTAAATGCAATTATAAGCGGGGTATTTATAACCATTTGGGTAAATGTATTGGTTAATTCACGAACAAACCACGCATTTTCCGCTAAAGCAATTTTATAATACTCAATGCCACGCCATTCAAGTTCATAACCGTAAGATGTAATATTAATTTTATTTAAGCTGAAAATCACAGCCTTAAATAAAGAAGGGATAAATATTATAGCCAATCCGATAACAAACGGTAAAATGAAACACCAACCTGCTACGCTACGCTTTTGAGCCAGCGTAAGTCTGCGAGTTTTTTTCATTTTTTATCCCCCTTTATCACCAAATAATCTCTTGCTGATACGGTAACATCTAATGACTGATAATCTTCATATCCATAATTAACATACACATTTGTACCGTCAGCGTAGGTGGTACAAACCACATCGTCGGTCAAATAGCAGTGACTATCTATCGCCTTATCTGCCACATTTGATAATTCGCTCGATACTTTTTTATAATTTTCAGCAGCTTCATTTATCCAAGCTTTGTAATTGAGCGAATGATAATCTTCAAGTTCTTCACTTTCTAATTTTAGCAATTCCTTATCCGAAGCATATGTCCAACAATAGCTGAAGCCTGCGCCACATTCTACAGCACGCAAAAGTTCTTCGGTAGGGTCATCAGCCAAATTAATATAATTTCCTGTATAAGCCACACTGCCATGCAATACCATTGCGGTGAAAGGTACTGATTTTGATGCACTGTGATAACCACTTGATTTTAACGGAAGATCTATAACCTTGTCTGCATATGCCAATGTGTATAAATTGCCTTTTTCAACAACGATATTTTTATCTTTTGAAATATCAGCTAATGTATTTTTAATAATTTTTAACGATTCCTGACGGTCAACTCTATCCGATTTATGGAAATTAGAATTCAGACTATCGCCCAAATCGTTTAGCAAAAGACTCGTATTATCTTCAAGTTCTAATCGTTCCATCTTATTGATAAATTTATTCAAAACCTTGGGTATCCTTGTGGGTGATAACCACTGCCACGATTGCTTAGATTTATCAACAGACATTCTTGCTATATTGTAAGGATATTGTTCAGCAATTTTTTGATATGTATATCTTACCGCAGATGACCATTTGTTAAAAAATAGTCCGCTCTTATATACCGACTGAACCGGCAAATCAAGATATAACTCATTATTTTCGGAAAGATATTCCGATAAACCGGCCAATCCTTTTTTACCGCCAATTTTTCGGTTAACTGATAACAAAGTAGCAATAGATGGATTTAAACCACCATTACGCCAACCTTTATATCCAACCGAAACGCTATCTGCGCCTTTTTTATTTAGTTGTTTAACAATTTCTATTGCTTCGTCACAATCGGTCAATGTATAAAGCGCATTATATGGAATGCCTAAAAAATACTTTTTATATTTTGCTGTAGCCAATAAATCAACATTTAATATTGATTTTTGTGCGTTTCCCATTTCGGGAATTATTTTATTAGCAATTAAATATTCCCTTACTGTTGCGGCCATTTGCGAATATCCGGCATCGTCAGATAAAAGCATATACTGCACTTCAATATCGCCGTTGTATGGCTTTTCTTGAAATTTGTAAGTTATGATATCTGACTTGCTGCCATGCACTACCATCATATCATAAGGCGTTATAGTAAATGCCGCATTTACCAACTGATACGGAACTACGCCCCCTGCTGTTTTACCATTAATAAAACAGTGAGCATCACCATCAGTAACAATTGAAACAAAAGCCGAATCCACATCATTCATTCCAAAAAACGGAATTGTAGATTGTTCAATGGGTGTTGGTTCGACATTTTCACTTAATGCACCATCGCTACCATAGATATTACATCTTATAGATGATGAAAGCCCGTTAGCAGTAGTAAAGTCAAGCAATGCGCCGCTGCCGTCGGGAAGAAGAATATAACCTTCACTTCCAGCCGAAGCCGCACCGAAATATTCCAACAAATAAATTTCGATAGGTGGGAAACTTGGGGTGAATTTTATTTCATCACACGGAACATTTGCCGATATACCGTATTCACTTAAAGTGATTTCCACCGGAACAAAAAATTCTGCCTTTTGTACTATATCTTCATCTGCTGACTTATCATCTTCAAAATCTTTTAAAGTATAGTCGCTCTTTTCAAAAATTGCCACATACAATTTTTCATAATCAAACTTAGGGGTTGATTCTGAAAGAATATAATAATCTTTATTTTTAACTTCAGGGTATTTCTTTGAGATTTGTTCCCATGTGAGACCGCCAACCATTGCGCCTTTAGTGTATAAAGAATATCTTTTTTGAACAACCTTCTTACTGTCAGCATCAAGTTTGCTTAAAATTTTATTTTCAAATTTACTTCTTTCGATCATCTTAGGCAACATGTCAATGGTTACTTCACCTTTTGAAAGGGTAAATTCAAAACGAATTCCATCTTCAAGTTTTTTAACTGAATATTTGCCTTGCAAAACAGAAAAATCGTAATTATCCATGGAAAGGCGTTCGCCCGAAGCCGAAAGATATTCCACTCTTACAAGCGACTTTGCCTGATTTAGCATTTCGCCTGTTAAATTATTTTCGGCATCTTGTGGTGACGAATAATACTTTTCACCGGTTTGAAGGTTTTCAATATAAAACTCTGCCGATTGCAAATTGGCATTAATGCTGAATTTTTCATTCATAGCAACGCATTGCCAACCATCGACAATTTCCATATCTTTATACGCCTTTTCTTTTGAAGCAGCATTTGTAGGAAAACTTGTCATGGCAATTACGCAACATAACAAAAGCGCCATACATAATATTTTGCGTTTCAAGCAAACACCCCCTAAACTCGGAATACTATCTCATTATATATACTTAAAACAAACGAACACAACTGTTGAATAATGTTAAATAAAAGCAACCCTAAGAATATAATTATTGCCATTCCCAAAACTGAAAGAGCCATTGTACAAAAAGCTCTTACTGCGGTATATTGATGTATTTGTGTCATTGAAACAAATACCAAAAATACCGACCATATAACCGCGAAAGCACTTATAACTGTTATAATAACGGCACCATCGATAGTTAATACATTCGATAAAATAACACTTGGTATACCTAATAATATATAAGGTATAACCGCGTAACCACCCGCCATTATTATATCTTGTATACTGCCATCACCATCTAAAAGTGTTGTTATACAATAACTTGCTATCCACCAAAGAGCACATATTAAAACGCCCTTCGCGGCGGAAAGCAACAAATGGAACTCATGTGTTGGCGCTTTAAACATAAAGCCCATTGCGCCATCTTGTAAAACCATTGTAATAACAAACAACGCATAAAAGATAAACGCAGAAATCATATTACCGCGTTTTTCACGCTTCATGTCCCAAAATCCGTCAAACGGGTGCCGAATAACATGACCACCAAAGAAAATGCCGCGTACAACTTCATACTTCGAAAGTTTAGCATGAACCTTTGGCATAAACTTCGTACAATAAACAATAATTATAGCAATTACTAACAGTACACCGCCAACTAGCCACACAAAGTTTTCTTCAATCATTTGCCTTTGTTTGCGAGTTAAAGATTTACTGTAATTTTCTTTATTATGAGCAATTCGGAAATTTTCCATTGCTTCATCATATTCGCCAAGCTGTACCTGAGCGCGACCAAGACCGTTATACGCAATTTCATAACGAGAATCTATTTTAAGAACATTTTCCCATGCCTTTTTAGATGCCGTAAAATTACCTGTATAAAAATATTCTTCAGCAGCTAAAACATTTTTACCGAATTCCGACCAAACAAAGTCGAATATATGCCCTGTTTCATTATCAAGAATATAGATGTGACCATTACTAATATCAATAGCAACAGGCTTTTGGAAAGTGGCTTCAGTATTTCCAGTACCACCAAAAGCAAATAACAAATAACCCGATGCATCGTATGTGAATACACGGTTGCGTTTACTGTCTAAAGCGCAGTAAACATCGCCGTCACCAACAGCGATATCCACAAAGTTGGAAGGCCCTTTAATTTCTTCAGAATCTGTGGTGTAAGGATAATCCAAATCACCAATCGGTGTTCCCACTTCGCTCGGGAATTTTAAAATGTTAGAACCATTACCGGTGTGTTTCTTAATGGGGAAAGATGCCTGTGGACTCCAACCATCAACCGATGCGGTTACAGTATAAACAAAACCCTTGTTATCAATTGTAAGACCGTCAAATTCTGTGGGAATGTATCGGTCCATAGATTCTTTTTGCTTATCACTTAAAATCTTTTTCCAAAGCAAATCGATAACAGAATATTTAACCGGATTAACACCTGTAAAGCCAAGAAAATCACCGTTAATGTCAAACTGCATAAGCCCGTTATAGACATCGTACGCAATAACAAACATTCTTCCGTCAACATCGGCTGTAACCTTTTTCGGGCGGAATACAAAATCTTTTTCAAGAATACTTCCCTTAGGGTCTTTAACTTCTCTGATTGCATTAAGAGAAAGATCGAAAATAACCACACGACAATTGTCAGTATCTGCAACATAAATAAGTCCATCACCCGAAACAAAAATGCCGGTAGGTGTTGCAAAAGCGGTGCTATTACCATTTAAAGTAAATGTGCTGATTTCGGTAATATAATTTAAATACAAATCAGTAATAACGATACGATTGTTGCCTGTATCAGCTATATATATTTTATCTTCGTATACAGCCAAATCACTTGGAGCATTAAGTGGTGTATCCATACCGCTGATTTTAGAAAAGTGTGTTGAATTTGCAACAACCGGTGAAGGACAACTAACCACTTCATTTTTATGGTCATAAGTATATGCACCATCTGCAAAAACAGTAAAACCGGTACTTATTGCAATAAGAATAAAAACTATACCAAAGCAAGCAAACCGCTTTATTAACTTTTTAATTTTGTTGTTCATAAGCGAGTTATCCCCCTTTTCAAAAATTTTATTCTTTCATACCGGATGTAGACATAGTTTCAATCATAGAATTTTGAACAATAATAAATAATGTAATGGGTATTATCATCATTACCACTGCAACTGCAGCGCTAGCACCAGCACGGCTTATGCCTGCGGCTGTAATTTGTGAAAGTGCCATTGGAAGAGTTTTGTTTTGTTCAGAATAAATATATGTACTGCCGCTATTATTCCAAAGACCTTGCACAACAAGAATTATCAAAGTAATCCACGCGGGTTTTGCAAGCGGAAAAGCAATTGTGAAGAATATACCCGCTTCGCTCTTACCATCAATACGCGCCGCTTCAATCAAGGGGTCAGGTAATAATTGTTCCATAAACTGTTTCATTAAATAAAGTCCCAAACTTGACTGGAACGCCGGTATAATTAGTGACCAAGCACTATCTACCAACCCTAAGCGTGTCATTATCACATAACTTGGTACTGCTGTAACAGCAGGAGAGAACATCAACGCCAAAACTACCATTTTAAACAAAAAGTTTCTGCCGAGAAAATCAAATTTTGCCAAGGCATAAGCCGCCATAGAAGCCAATAGAACATGACCTGCCGTTCCTAAAACTGTAATAAAAACAGTATTAAAGAAATAACGGGAAAACGGCACCCATGAATCGGACATTAAATTAAAAAGATCTGTAAAGTTTTCTGTAGTTGGGTTTTTAACCAACAATCTTGGCGGAAATATAAATAATTCATCAAAAGGCTTAAAGGCATTGCTTACTGCATATATCATAGGTATTAGCATAAAAGCCGCCATAATCAAAAGCGGTATAAAGATTGCAATATTGCCACCCAAGCTACGATTCAATTTCTTGCCACTTGCTATTTTCTTCACAGTTCTTCCTCCTTTCACCAATGCGTATTTCCTATTATGTACCTATTGAACGAATAAATCTGTTAACTAATTTACTGGCACCAACCATTATAAAGAACAAAACAGTTGCTATGGCAGATGCATACCCCATTTCAAAACGGATATTACCGTAGTCCAAAAGGTGGGTAACCATTGTATGTGCACCATACTGCACACTGGGATAACCGCACAAACTAATACTTACATCACTTACAGAAAGTGCGGATGTTATTGACATTACCGAACCAAACAAAAGCTGCGGTCTCATTGAAGGTAATGTTATGTACCAAAGTTCTTGCCAGCGATTTCGAACACCATCCATAGCACCGGCTTCATATAATGCACGGTCGATACCCTGCAAGCCTGCTACGAATGAAAGGAAGGTTGTGCCGAGACTCATCCATAATGAAACCACTATACAAACACCTAACATATATTTAGGATTTTGCAACCAATGTATCGGCTCGTTTATAAACGAAAGTCGCATCAAAATACCATTAATGTAACCTGTAGAGTCACTGCTGAAAAGAATTTTCCATACAAGATAAGCGTTACCGGAAATGGCAGGTGCATAGAAAATCACCACCATCATTGCACGTAACGGTTTGGAAAGTTCATTCAAAAACCAAGCAACTAAAAGGCTCATTATATAACCCGCAGGTCCTACGATTACGGCAAAAACGAAGGTGTTTTTAATTGATGTTATAAAAACATCGTCTTTAACAGCCAATCTTATGTAATTCGCAAAACCCACCCAGCTTGGTGTTTGCAGCATATTATAGTCTGTAAAACTGTAAAAAATTGACATTAACACGGGCAAAACCGTAAAACATGAAAACAAAATAAAATACGGTGCTATAAATGCGTATGCCGCCTTATTTCTTTTGGCTCTTTTAATTTCGTGTTTTAACATCGTTTTAAAACTTTCATTAGCTTTTGCACTTAAATTCGGCACACAAACACCCCTTTATAACCACAAAGTAATTTAGTCAAAATCATTTTAATCCTAATTCCTTACGCTTAATACTGATTTCTTCATTTATAATATCGTTGTATTCAAGCATAGTTTCACGCGGGTCATCACCGTCATTGATTACCGCACGGAATGCATTTTCAAGATGACGCCAAGTGAAGTAACCACCAGCAACTTCCGGAATACCAACAACACTTTTAAGTTGTTTTTCAAGTTCATTAACTTCACGCATTGTCCATGGCATTTCAGATATTACAGACTTGTTGGCGGCAGGATATCTGCCGGTTTCACCAAGCAAGCTTTCAAGTCTTCTACCATAAAGACTTTTAGTTTCGTCAGATGTCCACCACTTAAGGAATTCCCACGATTCTTTAGGTTGGTCGGTTGAACCCATAATCATACAAGCATTAACCGTTGCCGGGGTTGAGCGATCAATCGTTCCGTCTTCCTTCAATGTTCCGGGTATAACGGTAAATTCCCATTGTCCCCTAATTTCAGGAGCAAAAACCGTCAAAGTATTATATGTTGTATAACCCGCTATAGCAATTGGCATTTGCCCTGAACGGAAACGGCTTGGAAAATCGTATGCCACATCCAAACCATAGTCGGTATACATTTGTGTCCATTGACGCATACTGTTTACGGAAATATCGGTGCCAAGCATTGCCTTGTCACCCTTTTCATTATAATAAGAACCACCATTTTGATACAAGAATGTACCAAACGATGTTAATGCAGAGTCGCCCGAAGGTATACCAAAGTTCATATTGTAACGCTGTAATACGGGAAGCATTTTATAAACATCATCCCAAGTGTTTGGAACCTTAAGTTTCAACTCTTCCAAAATGTCTTTGCGATAGAAAAGCATTGGGAAGAACATTGTTTCAGGGAGAGCATACACACCGCCTTCAAACTCGAAAGGAATTATGGCAGCGTCATAAAATCTGTCTAAGACACCATCTAAATCTTTGAACTGTGCCAAATTGTATGCCGCACCACGCAAAGCGTAGTTAATTGGTTCGCTGCCGCCAATTTCCAAGGCAACATCAGGGCCTACACCGGCTAAAGTTGCTTTTAACAAAGCACCCTGTACAACCTTAACTTCTACACCTATTTTTGTTTTTGGTGTAAAATCAGATTCTAACATACTCTTAAGTATCTGCGCCTGATCACGGCCCGAGTTCATCCACACTTCAATTACGGTTGTAGCTTCGGACTGATCGCCGATAACGCTGTAATCTTCAATAAACGAAGCTAAGAAGGCACAAATTTCAAACCAAAGTTTTGTAAAGAAGCCTGCATCAGATTTGCGTGCTTTATCAGGTTTTCCAATTTCTATGTAATCAATATCAAGCGGCGTATTGCAAACATTTAAAAGCCAGGTGCCGAGAGATGCAACATAAGAGTTCATACTTGCCAGTTTTTCAGGTATAGCATCAGGCTTTCTGTTCATTTCATTTAAATGATATGAAGCCGTATCCAAAATAGCTGTATAACTACTTTTGCCAAGAATTTTTGTCATATTTTCTGATGCTTCTTCCAAAATATTGGCTTCTGTCTTTAATTGGGCTACCGCATCAGGAATTTTTTTATCAAGTTCAAAATCGCGATATATATCAGGATTTGTACCGGTTATCATTACAATCTCACGATACAAAGCATTCAACCGCTGAACCGAATCGTACACTTTTTCATAAATATCATTAATGCTGCCAACCACTGCCTGAAAACGAAGTGTATGTTCACCTGCGCTTAAATAGAAAAGACATTCTTCGTCGCCCGCACTAAGCGTTGAGCGTTTCCAATCAGACGAATAAGCAAAATTAACACTTTGCATTTCTTTAAAAGGAACTTCACCGTCGATAGAAACCACGCGTGTGCCGTAAAGACCGCGTGCATCGTTTTGACGCCATCTAAATGCTATCGCGTAAAGACCAGATTCTTTAACGCTGAAATTATATTCAACCCATTGACCGCTAACACGCCATTTAGCGCCGTCCATTATGTTAAGTCTTATCTTGGCATAGCTTTGCGGTTCAGTAATTGGTGATGCCCTATCAGCCGACGGTGTAAGTACAGGACTTGATTTTTGCGAAGGGGTTTCGGCCTTTAAGTAAACATAACCTTCGCCAAGTTTTTCGTTTTTATATAACGCCTTGTATTCTTCATAACTTAAAAGCTCGGTATTTTCGATAAAGCGAATATCAGAAATAGCAACGCTTTCTCTTATCGATGCAATTTCAATTGTGTGCTTACCCGCAGGGATAGAAACCGCAACTGATTTACATTCTTTATCCTGTGTATCGGATATATACTCATTATTCCAAGCAATAACTTCAACTTGTTCAGGACAAACATCATTGTTTCGATTATCCCTAACAATATCACTGGCATCACGCCATATTCTTGGAAGTATAAATGTTGTCAAACCTGAAACCACTTCGCCATCAATAAATAGTTGTAGTTCAGGGTCGGATGTTTTGCCTTTATAAGCGCAGTAAGACAAATTAATTATGTAAGTGCCGTTTTTAGGAATTTCAACACTCCACTTAACAGAAGAATTTTCCGCAATCAAAACGGCTTTTTTGCCATTATAATCATTTAGCAGTGTACTGTTTTCGCCGAACGCAAAACTATCATCAGCATTAATAGTGCACACAGTTTTATTATCGAAACCGTTGTTTGCGGCAGACACCGAAAATAACGGTATTGCCGTAGACACAATCAATATCACAAGAAACAAAGCTGTAATTTTTTTGAAATATTGCATCATTTTTCTTCCTCCATCAAGAGTTATGGCGAATTTCAACAAAAAATATTCTTATCATTGTATCACAATTATAACACATTACCATTAAGGCGCGTTAACACTATTTTGATAAATTATAATACATTTTTGACTTTACGATATTTGTTTTTGAAAATAAACTTGAATTTTTTTGCCAATGATGGTATTATGTAGAAAAACACACTTTTTAGACCAAGAGTTCAATTTATTTTAGTAAAATATGACAATTTTGTGTAATTTTACCTATTTATAGCTTTATTTATTTTTTTAAAGTGAGGTGTAGGGCAACATTATTTGTTGTTTAAACAAATGAAACCTATTGAAGAAACGCTTGAATTTTTTAGTTCAAAATTGCCTTTTCGATGCGAAACATCCAGTTCGAGTATATTAGACCCGGGCGCTATTATGCATGTCCACAAATCCATAGAAATTATAACGATTTACTCAGGATATATGGATTTTGAAATTGAAGGAACCCGTTCACTTCTTGGCGAAGGCACTATTTTGCTTATCGACAGTTATATACCACACCAAAGCTCGGTTTTTGGCAACGAAACGGTCGAAATGAACATTTTGCAATTTGAAAGTGATATCTTTTTAAATAACAACTTCATATCACTAAAATCAAATGATAGTGATTCAAAAACTTGCTATACAATCATGCACCCTAATGACGGGGAAATATACGAAAAACTTATTTCAACAATCAAATTCATTTCACACGAGATGAAGAAAAAAAACGCAGGTTATATACTATATTCAAGGGCAAAACTTTTAGAGTTGATCGCTCTTTTAATAAGGTATGATATAATAGAAATTTCCGAGGCAGGTGCCGAAAACCTAAAAAACAGTTGTGTGGAAATTGTTTCAAATATTATAGATTATATGGAAGAACACCTTGCTGAAGAATTAACCCTACAACGCATCAGTCAAGAATTCAACGTAAGTTATTCCTATCTTTCGCGTGTTTTCAAAAAGGTAACAGGGCAAAACTTTATTCCATATTTAAATCATATGCGAATAATCCGCGCACAAAATATGCTAATCAGCAGCAATGCGACCGTTACAGATATTATGTGTTCATGCGGTTTTACAAGCCTTTGCTATATGGATCGTATGTTCCGCCGTATACATGGCTGCTCACCTGGTGAATACCGCAAGCGCTTCAAATTTAGAAACAAATAAAAAAGCAAGTCATAAGACTTGCTTTTTTGTTACTTATATTTAAAAATAGTTATAAATCAAATTCGCTCTAAGCTCTATCAAATCATCTTCACCCGCCAACTCTTTTATAAGTGACGGAAGTTCTATAAGCCAAATGTGAGTTTTTCAACAACAGTGTTCGAAATCATAAAACATAAAAAGCAGAATTAACGCCAATTCTGCTTTTAAATATTAAATTTCGATTCCGTTATTATAACGCAAATCAAGTTCTTTTGCGTATAAATGTGAAATATCCGAATAACAAAGACATCTCGGTGCCGTTATGCCGTTATCGTTGTTTTTAAATTCTATTACAGTTACACCTGTATGAGTGTATTCAAAGGAAGCCCACATAATATGAAGCGGTATGTGAAGCAAAACAGATATCCACGCTCTTGCAAACGCAGCGTGACAAAAAAGTGCTACCTTATCTTCGTTATTTTTTAAAATACGATACACACCATTTTCTTCACGGTATCCAAGCCGCTCAAGGAATTCTTTGCCGTGTTCTTCGATATATTGTACAGCCGATTTCATTTGAGATTCATTTATACCAACACAGTCGAATGCCTTTTCATAAGGTAAATCTATATTTCCGTTTTCACGATAATATGTATTTTGAAGCATTGTAATAGATTTTCTTTTTCCATCAGGAAATGGGGTTAATCTTTCCTCACCAATTTCGTGGGTCCATTCCTCTATTTGTTTTTCAAGCCCCAATAGCCTACAAGCAGGCTCAGCCGTTTCTTTTGCCCGTCCCATAGGGGAAGAAAAAATACGGTCAACTTTTGCGTCAAAAATCCTTTTACCTACCGCTTCGGCCTGTAATTTACCCCTTTCGGTAAGCGAATCCGTTGCATAAATGGGGTCACCATGTCTAATTATATACAACAGCATTTACATCACCTCGTTTGTTTATTATATCATAAAAGCGGTAAAGGCGCAAGGATTAGTGATATTCTGTGCTTCGCACAAAGTGATATTATGCCTTGCGGCATAGTGATATTTTTGCTATCGCAAAAGTGATATTATATTCGCCCTTAACTGCCCGAAGGGCAATATTACTTAGGCGAAGCCTAAATATCACTGCGAAGCAATATCACTCGCCGAAGGCGAATATAACTGAAAAAACTCCTTGAGAAATCTCAAGGAGTTTTTTGTCTTTTATCCCATAAAATACGAACAATACTTTTTCAAATTCAAGTCGTTAGTTCGACTCTGAGTGATCCGCAGATAGTGTATAAATATAAAATCAGGAATAATATGAATACTTCTACAAATGGATTTTACCTATCTCTTTTTGTAAATAACCAACTCTGGATTTTCTCCGTTTTCTTCATAAGTGCAAACGAGTAAAAAATCCATATTAGCGACAATACCGAAACAACGGTCGCCGCCGAATTCACATTCAAGCTGACTTCCAAGATAGGTAGCATTATCATCAAGGAATTTTACGGTCTGACCGTTCGGGAGTCGATATTCCAAATTGATAAAACTCCCCGACAAGACATTAAGGTTTTCAACCTTTGGTAACCCCTCAACATGAAGCAATGTATTAAATTCGTGGATAAGCTGTCGCTTGAATTCTTCAAACTTTTCTTTTCCGCCGAGTTCCTTATATTTTTCAAAAAAGTCAAGGGTATATTCTCCGTCTGCATAGCACCACTTGCAGTAATCCTCGTTAAAAGCTCCATCTTTTTCATGGCTGACATTACTATCATCAATGGACATACCGCAACACTCACAAACAAGCTGTCTTGGTGAGCCAAGTAGCGTATTAATCGAAACATCGAATAGTTTTGAAAGCAGCTTTAATGTTTCGGTATTGGGTACAGTTTCTCCTGTTTCCCATCGAGAAACTGCCTGTCGTGTTACAAGCACTTTTTCTGCAAGTTCTTCTTGCGACATTCCTTTTATTGTTCTCAGTTCAAGAATTATATCTTTTGTTTCCATAGAATCACCACCTTGATATTATTATAATACGAGACGTTCAAGTTCACAAGCAACTCTCTGTTGCTATCAGTTTTATAAGAAAAAACAATATAGCGACCGTAAAGTCGCTTAAATAAAGGGTTTTATAAAGA
>JAZKXN010000092.1:0-105317 GCA_045611605.1 Acutalibacteraceae bacterium | reverse complement strand
CAGTCAAAAGTGCAGTCAAATTTAGTCAGATGCAATGGCAAAATTTCTATATCTTCACACCATTTTCCCAAAGTTCTTCGCAGGACAAATCTAAATCGTTATCCCATATTACTCCATGCCCATTCGCATCAACTCTAACATCAAAAAACAAATTGGAATCTTTAAGTCTGGCAAAAGCTGGGATATTTTTAAACAATGGTTTTACATCATATATTTTCGTGCAATCGTCTGAAAACTGGACATTCAAACGATATTCCGTCAAAGGATAAACCGTTTTAATTTTATGAAACATAGTATGCTCCTTACTTCATCAAAGGAGGATTTATAAAGCCTAAACAATACATAGACCACCCAATTATCTATAAAATCATCATATCACGGCGTCATAATAATGTCAATGTTAATCATTTGCCTTTTTTATTTAAACTCTAATCTTGTTTATTTCGAATCATAACATATTTCTTTATCTTTTGGTTTTTAAAAATTCTGTTAAATTTATTTTATAAAACAAATAGCTTGGATACAATGGTCCAAGCTATTTGAAGTCTTATAGTTAATTTGTTTTAATAGAAAAATAATTGAGTGGATACCTATCAGAAGTGAATGGTGCATCATCACAAGTCATCGCATTACGAGAAAGAGGATATCTTTCTTCATACAAACGAAATCCCATTCCATATTCATCTTGTCGATTTCTTGTAATATATTCCTCACGTCTTGCTACATTTGTCTCGCCTACAAGGTAAAGATACTGAATCTCCACCCATTTAGCCATACCTTCATAAATCAAGAGGCGTTTACTCTTGGGGCATTTTTTCAAATTCTTATTGTTGTCCCAATGAGTATATTGCCATATGTGAGTAAGCTCATGAGCAAATGTGGCAATTAAAGAAATACGAGGTGCACCATTTTCTAGAATGATACTGTATTTCTGCTTTTTATTAACAGCCACACCAAGAATAAGCATACTTTGTGAGTCTCTGGTATCCAAAGGAATACCAAGCTTTTTCTTAAGTTTTCGCTCATCAGTAACTTCGATAGAAACCGGAACATCAATTCTTGCACCAAAGAAGCTATCCATATTTTCAATAACTCTTTTACACAACGCTTCGACTTCTGCCTTGGATTTTACAACAGTGTTACTACAGGTGTTGCAACGCATACGTCCATCGGGCAAACGGAAGAATTCAACACCTGAAAGTTCGGTGCCACAGTAGGAACAAAACATTTGATTATTCTTGTTCTTATCTGTATTGCGCATATTCTCTGCACAATTCTTACCTTCACGAGCTTGTCTAAGTTCGCCGCCGTCAAAGCCTATTTCCTGCAAGAAAGATTTTGTCCCGTCCAAATCTAAGGCCGTGTTTCTCTTACCCTCACGATATTTAAGATAATATCTCTTGTGATAAGGTGTTGATTCAACTTCAGGTGGCGAAGAAAGTTCTTCAGTCGGTGCTTCAGTTTCGTTTTCGGTTGATACCTCTTCAACAGCATCTTCTGTTTCAGGTGTTGTTTTGTCAACTTCTTCCGTAACCTGTTCCGCAGGTTCATCCTGTTTTAATTCTTCTTCAAACAGTTCGTTTGCTTCACTCATCTTCGCTCACCTCCTCTTCTACAGGAACTTCTGTGTCGGTGGCTTCTTCATTGGTAACTTCATCCTCAGTGGATTCCGCTTCCTTTTTAGCCGCTTTTTCTTGCGCCTTGCGAAGTTTTTCTTCTTGGCGTTGTTTCTTCTTTTCTTCCTTTGCGGCTTTTCTTTCGGCTTTTTTAGCCTCTTTTTCGGCCTTTCTGCGTTGCTTAGGTGTTAAGCCATCATCAGACTCAGAACCGGAATCTTGGGTTTCAGTTTCATCATTGTCTTTTTTATTCTTTTTCTTAAAGATCTTCTTAAACCAATCACCAATGCGTCCGAACAAGCCTTTTTTCTTTTCGGGCTTTTCATCCTCAGCGTAAACATCAAAGGAATCGGAAATCTTTTCTTCAGTCTGAGCCTCCGGTTCGCGCATACTATCGGCGATCTTCTCATCATTCCAAGTAAGATAATCCGAAATGATTTGGAAAATACGATTTACATTACGCTCTACAGCAATCAACAAACCAATATCAAGCTGGCTGTCTTCAATAATAAAGATGCATTTATCAGCATTTTCAATATCTTCTGCCAAATCAAGACTATAGGTTAAAGGGGCATCGTAATTACCGGGCGTTACAGCAGAAATATATGCTTCGTTATCAGCAAACAAAGTCACGAAAACTTCATTCAAAAGATTTGTAAGAGTCATTCTGATGGAATCCGTAAACGCATCACCAAATTTAGAGAAATCAAATTTCAAAACTTGCTTATGATGATATTCACGGGTAGGTACGCCATTAACCTTAACTAAATCGCCGTTATCGAAATCATTGTGAGCACGCAGTTTCCAATAACCAGGTGTGTCTACACTAAAGTCGGCAAATTGATAGTGAATATCAATGTTGTTAACTGACTTAAGAGCACCCATAGAAGGAGAATCTTTAAGGTGATTGATTGTATAATTACGTACCTGTCTGTAAGACAATCTTCCGCCAATATGCTCAGAAGCACGACGAACCAAGATACGATTATCAGAAGTGGTAGATACCATCTCATAGTATTTTCCGTTCAGAGTGAAGAACTGGCCGGGCATATACTTTTGATATACGTGACCTTTGAGCTCGGTGCCGATATAAACGTCTTTGCTTTCTTGCTCGGCAATATAGCTAGCATTTTGCAAGTCGTCTAAGATAATGCGCGAGAAGTCAGCGTTTTCGATGGTATAAACGCTCTCAAACTTTCCACTTTCAACACTATATTGTCTTCTAAAAATAATGGTATCATTCTTTTCAAAGGATATAGTTTTGCCATCACGGTTTTTAACAGAAAGTATCGGATTACCTTGCTTATCAGTAACAGTATCACTGCCAAATATTGTGCAAATCTCTTTCCACATTTCAGCAATAGGGTCAGTTGCTTCGATATTAAGCATTGTTAACTGTCTAAACAACGTTTCTTCTTTTACCGAGTCAATGCACAATAACAAGCAAAGTGAAAGAATTGAGTTTCTCTTTGTACGTGCATAGTCTGCGGTAATATAAGGTATAGCTTTGGGGTCTGCCGTAAATATTTCAGTATTATCCGACATATACTCACGAAGCATATACTCAGAAGAAATAACGTTTACAAATCCTTGCTGTTCTGCAATAGTTGCAAAGTTGCGCCGTGTTTCAAACAGATTGTTTCTATCATCCTCTACAGTAATATAAGAATAATCGCTAACGCGTTCATTACACATATTAAAGGATGCTTGGAAACAATTGTCGAACGTCTCTTGGTTTGTGGGAAGTTGAGCATAATCAAGCAAATCGTAGTAGTATTGCTTTGCAATCCAATGTGCATCAAGTACGGGAAATGCTTCACCGCCATACCATACGGTTTTCTTTACTTGATTTTTAAGTGCAACCATAGAGAATTCGGTGCCCATACCCAAGAATCTGGATACGCCCGGCAAAATACGGTGTTGCAGATAATCATCGTCTGCTGTCCAGTACATATACGAACTCATACCATGTGGATATTCGGTGGCTGAAACCTCTGTGATGTTGGTCATTAAGATATGCGAAAGTGCATCAACCAAGCCATCACAGTTACGGTCAACGGAACAGAATGTAATAGAACGCTCTTTTCCGCAGCATTTAATTAACAAATTCAAACCGATTTGCGCAGTAGTTACAAGTTTGGATGGCTCAACAACCACAACAAACGAGACGTTACGCAAGAACGGAAGATTGTTTTTATGAATATCCAAATCGTGAACAGCAGAACGAGAAATGATACCGATATCCGGCAAGTTTTCTTCGTTAACCTTTTTGTCAGAAAGAACTTCAATTTTCCAAAGGTCAGGAATATTTGAAACCGCCTTCATTCCGGTTGCAGTCCACTGGCATAAATCTTCCTCAGTTCCATGTCGGCCAAGAACGATTAACACCTTTCCACCGGTAAGCAATTCACGATTTATAGCATAAAAAACATAAGGATTGAGTTTGTCATAGAACGGAGTGTTGAATAATAAACTTTTTCCTGTGGCAAGGTCATAACCTGAACGAACGTAATCTACGTTTGGTTTAAGACCTTTTTCCATCTTTCTGCGAATAAAAGCAGAATAGTTTTTACCGATGTGACCGCCGTTTCTTTCAAGGCCAACAAGGATATCCTCAATAGCGCCGCCGCTTACACCACCGTTATTTACGGTTGTACCTTCCGCAGAAAGTTTATCGCCAAATAGGGCTTTTAAAGGCTTTCGAAGCATTGGGTACATAGCAATGCGACGCGAGTTATCTGCTTGTACTGTCAAATTGGATTTTTGCTGTCCTTTTTCCAAACCATCAATAAAGAAGGCCATTTCACCAATAATGATAACGGCAAACACAGGATAAAAAGGTGCGCTCACCAAATTATTCATACACAAGCCACAGGATATGAGCAGTGCCAATCCCGAAACAAAACAGCCACCATAATATGCTGTTTTAATAAATGTACGAGCTTGTCCGAAATGTTCTTTAATATACCAACGGTCATCTTCTTCATCATAGTTATAGAACAACTCGACGATAGAACCAATAGAGGTGTTTCTTTTAACCTTTGTTCTGCCTAAAATCGCAGTAATCACTCTCTTAATAATTACATAAAGGAGAAGTGCTGCTGTATTAAACAGAACCAAAGTGAGATAAATACCCCAACTGGTATAAAGATTGCGGATAAACTCCGCAACCGCAGTTAAGTTTATCTTCTCAAACAAATCCGCAAGTTTTAAAAACAAATTAACAAACAATTCGGATAATTTCTTTAAGAAGATTAAAAGAACCACACTATAGAGAACGGCCACAACAGGCATAGCGTACTGCCTGTTGCGATTCTCTTTTTTTACGTTCGCTTTGCTATTAAAGAACGCAAACAGTATGAACGGAAGGAAGGATACAATAAGTTCTACAAAAAACAAGATGTTATTCATATATTCCCTCCATTCTTACTGTAATACGTGTTACAAAGCTTGACGGAACAGTTACGAAGTTACCGTTGCTGATAAATTCAATCTGTCGAGTATCTCCTGCAAGGAAAGGTGCGGGATACGAATATTCCGTCGTTTGGTCAAAATCGTAATCATATGGGCGAGACATCGTTTCATCCGAATAGGAACGGTCGCCCAAATAATCACTATAGTTTTCTTCGAGATGCGCACGTCTTCTGCGAATATCTTCTTGATGCTTTTTGCGAATGCGCAGGCTTTTGGTATACTCGTCCAAATTCTTCTTGGCATAATTTTGAACGGCATGGCCTCTGCGTACATTACAAGAAGCGCTAAGATATTTAGAAAACTGTTTCATAGACGAATGAATATCGTTTATGATTTCTTTAGCCGTGTTGTTATAATCTCGAACGGCATTCACAACTGATAAACGCATAATAAATAAAGAAATTAATAAGATAATTGCCAAAACTCCAAGCGAAACTGCGCTTAAAATAATAGCTGTTGTTACCGTTTGCGGTGTGCCGTTATTGGCAAAAAGGAATGGTAGAAAGCAAATCAAAAATAGGCCTAAACAAATCGCAGTTAATATTACTCCGGTTTTTCGAGTCATACGACGACTAATTGCCTTCTTGACGTTTTCCGAAGCTTTATCCATACGTTTTGTGTAAGCAGATATATCTGTGAGGTCAGAGGGAATTGATGCTACCATCGTATCCTCTGCGGCGTTTGTATATTCGCGGATATCATCAACCTGAAGGGGTGTCAGACGGCTAATATTAACATCCGAAATCTCACTAGACAAATGCATTTGACTAACGCTTTTTCTAACTGAACGAGATTGCTGTTTTGCTATATAAGCTAATGCTTTTTTAGATGTGTTATAATCACGATTCCATTTATGATGCTCGTTCTCGGGACTATCAAAAAACAGACCATAGTCCTTTTCGGCGAATACCTTTTCAGGGTCGCAAGAGTCATCTAGCAATACAGCTACATCCTTCGGCGTACAGAACAAAGCCTCTGCGGCTTTATCGGTCAACTCACCAGGAATCTCGCTTCTGATTTTTTCCATTTCATTTTCAATAACATCATATGTGTTAGCTAATTTCCTATCATATGAGGTTACCAATGTGCAAAGCGGATCGTCGTCTGATTCAACTTCTAATTGATACAGTCGTCTTGATTGCATAGCACTACCCGGAACAGGGTTTGAAACGAAAATTAACACAGATGCCAAAAAGCGAATGTAATCCGAACGAAAATCACGATGTGATGGCGAAAGCATATCAAACACCATAAAGCGCATTCTATCGAAATACATATTTCGGTCAGCAAATTTTGAATATTGACTATCTTGACGTATAGTCCAATAAGCGTCTGGGTCGAAATAGTTGTTTTCCGCCGCGCGAGGTGAAATACAATATACCTCCGAAGGATAATTAACATTCAGATACTTTTCATCAACAAAAGTTCTGCGAAGATTCTCTTTTAGACGCAATTCACGCTTATACTGGTCTCTTTCCAACAGTTCTAATTTAACACTGGGCTTCATATCATCTCTTCCGAGTTTTTCCATAGCCCAATCATGAACGTCTTGTTTTTCCTGTATATCGTTGTGAATGTAGTCCTCTGGCCTAAAGCAAAGCCAAGTGGATAATTTCTGCAAGGGATGTTCTAATGCACTTTTATAAACAATTTCTTTTTCAGTGGCCAGAGCATCGTAGTATTTCTTCCAGGCAGACTCCCACTTATCAAGAGGTTCGTCTTGTTGAGGTTGTTGAGTTGGTGAGATTAAAGAATCAATCACACTATGATCCACAACATCAAATGGATTTCGCATTTTTGAAGACTCAATGGTGCAGTTGTTGATAATTATCGCGCGCCAATCTTTTCGGCGTCCTACAGCATCTAGGAGCCCCGGGACAGAATCTTCAAGATTCTGCCCCGCAGGATTCCAATAACAAAATGCTAGTTCTTTGCTTTCCAGAAACGGTTCGAAAAACAGCTTGTTTTCCTGTCGTATGGCATCAATATGTTCTTTTTCAGCTATTAAAACTGTGAACAAATCGCTCACCTCCGTTTCTTATAAGTATTAACTATTTTCGCTATCCTTAAACTCTTTCGCTACTTTATCCAATAAAGCCTCGTAATCTTCCGGTTCGGGAGCAGACATAATAACGTCACGAATCTTTCTTTGGATAATGTCGATAACAGGATTCTCGGTAGCAGCAGGTGCACGCAGATAATCAACATAGAACTGATAGTTGCGCTTAAGAAGAGTTAATTCATCTACCAAGCGGGTGCACAATACAAACTTAACATCTTCTTCTTTTTCCCACTTGGAATATTCTTCGCGGAATACATCGATAACTGCATCAACCATAGCAGTGATTTCAGAAATGTAACGACCAGAATTGGGAAGTGTGCAGTAGAACATAAGCGGAATAGCAAACAAGCTGGTTGCATTTTCAACATAACGTTTGCCGTCATCCTTAAGATCTGCTAAATCCCACTCAGTGCTTTGGTGTTTATAGCGTGCATCTTTGTTGTTGCGAATTTCTGCTTTCAAATCTTCAATACTCTTCTGAGTACCATCGCAAGAATTGTGAGAGTTTGCATCATCCATACCTAACAAATAGAGAAGATTGAATTTGGCCATATCGCGGAAGAATTCCGTGCTCTCGTAATTGCAGTTTTTAGCTTCGCTCATAGCTCTCTTGCGGTTTTTGATAAGATTGATATCCTCAACAACCTTAAAGTTAACATACAGTGCATCCAAAACTTCGTAGAACTCGTCACAAAGAGTACCATTTGGAACCTGTAATTCTACGTCGCGATTATCGGAATCACGATACAAGTAAACCTTCTTACCGTTAGCAACAGCAGAAAGAGGACGCTGCTGAATAGCATGATGAATTAATCCGTAAACAAATGCCTTGTGAACCTTCTTGATAACCTGTGATTGATAATCAAAATCAAGTTCAGGCATACTCTTGATAGAATCCCAAGCTTTATCAATATGAGTAGAAATAGCCGCATTCTTAGTGGAGTCAGGTCCGATCAAGCGAGAATACTCGGTATAAGCCTTATGGTAAGTACCGGATGTCTTCTTGCCGGTTTCAGTCTCAAACGGCGCCGCAAATTTCTTCAGCTTGTTAGGAGTGAGGTTATAAAGTGCGTTGTAGAAGTGAATTTCATATTTAGAAACGGTATCTACTGCTTCGCCGTTAGGCATCAAATCCTTAACACGGAACTTGCGGTTATCCAAAAGAGTCTTGTTGTAAGCGCAAACCTTAATTTCTCTGGGCTCTTCGTTGGTTGCACGCTGTACGGATGGAGCAGCAATACGAGCGCCCATTGCAACAACCTCAAGGATGTGTCTCTTAGCATCTTCAACCGATACCTGTTCAAATACCTGAGTATCACCGTCATTTTCAGCACGTAAACGAATACGCTCTTTGAGGCGCTGTTCAAGCTCGATAGCACCGATAATGTCGCGATCGATATCATCGCACTTTTCACGAACGCTATTCTTGAAGTAGCCCATAAGGATATCATCAAAGATATTTACACGGCGGTCTTCTTCAATGTATCCGCCACCAGCTTTATCAATTTCCATCTTGAATACAGCATTATTCTTAACGGCATCAAAGATACCACCATTGATATCGGAGTTGAGCATAGTGGTTTCTTTTTGTGCTTTTTGTAATGAGTATTTGCTCAATTCCTGAAGAAGTTCTTCGGTTGCACAGATGTTTACAAAGGAATCACCCTTCTTGTACTGTAACTCATCAATCAAATCAATCTTCTTGCGACTGAGGTCTTTAACCTTGTAAACGAAGGTATTGAAGAATAACTCAAACTGCTCAGCAAAAGCTTTAACATAGGAATAGGCCTTTACATAAGCGGCATGAACTGCGGTCTTTTTGCAATAGTCTTCCAGAGCCATAAAGTAACCGGGGATATCCTGATTTGCTTCTTCATTGAGCTTTTTGTAGCCCTTGAGTTTATCAAACATAGTAGGTTCTTTTTCAAGGTCTCCAAGACTTTCAATACCGATAACTTTATCCTTAGTGAATTTAAATTCATATTCTTTGTTTTTGAACATTTCAATGGTATCTTCGGCACGGATATGACTTGTAGAACGAACATCCTTGTCGAATTCTTCCATCAAACGATATAATACATAACGAGCTGCACATGGATGGAATATTTCGCCCTGTGCATTTTTAAGCAAGCTTTCGATACTATAGGTATCGTTAATTACAATAGTCTTTTGCTCATTAGTGTAAAGTGCTTCAACCCAACGGCTTACGATACCTTCAACAATGGGGCTACCATCCTTGCTACGAGCTTCAACAACGCCACGGTATGCGCTCAAGGAATCAACAGCATCAGCAATTTTGTTATCACTTTCACCGAAGGAAGGGTTGCTTTCCCACTGCTTAGCAGAATTGTAGAGAGAATTAAAACGCTTATCGTTCAAAACAACACGATATACTTGATCTTCAAAACTCTTCTTGAAACGCTTGATTCTAGAATCAAGACCGTCTAATTCATATGTATTATTTAGGTCGCGAGAGAATGGGTCTTTTGCATTATGTAAGGTGTCACAATATACCTTGCCATCGGGATCCCATGTGGACATCGGAACACCACGTTTTTTCTGCTCTGCTTTATAAGACTGTACGGCATTGTCATATTTAGTCCATTTAGTAGCATCGCCTTCGCCACCGATACTATCGATTGCCAAATCGTAAGACACGTAATCAGCAACCTTTTCATAAGGATAGCGGATAACACCGGCGCCGATACCACCGAAACGGTTACGGCCATAGTTGCCGGGCTTGGTCATTTCTTTAATAATGTTGTCTTCTACAGAGAATGCCTTCTTCTGCATAGGACCAATATTCTGCTCATAAAGAGCTTGAGCAGCCTGCTCGATGTACTGACCAATACTAATCATAGTGCTGTCTTCGGCATCCTGACCATCCATCAAGAAACAGAAGTCCATCGGTAACAAGGACAAAGATTTTTGCTTGTCAGAACCGGCGATAGAAACGTTAACGTGCAAATCGCTAAACTGTTTCAAATCATCATCCAAGTCAATAAATCCCGAGCCCTTCATCATGAAAGCATTCAATTCTTTAACCGTTGCATAAGCGTTACGAGCCTGGCTATCGCGTTCGGTCTGAGAATCAATAACGCTATCCAACGTCTCAGGCAAAAGAATCAAAGAACGAACGATAAGGCTGGTGTTCGGATACTTTTCTTTTACATAGTCACGGATAAACATACTAAGAGGCAAAATGATACCTGAGCCGGTACCACCGGAAGCGGTAGAAGCGATAACAACACGCATTGCTTGCTTCATATCCTTACCGGTCTTACGGAAAAGATCGTCAATGGAATCATACAAAGGACGAATCTTACCGGTTTTAATGGTAGAGTTGAGAGCTAATCTGGAGATAGCACGCACTTGACCGGCACCTTCAGAAACAGTCTTATCATACATAACCGCATTCTTGGGGAACCACTTTTTGCGAGCTTCCTCATCATAATCTAGATAGCTACCTACTGTTTGAGTGTTTGAAGTCTGAACCCAATAAATCTTGGATTTGCCGTTTGCAACATCGGATAGGTCGTTAACATTGGTGTCCAAGCAAAGGAAATTGATGTTTTCCTTTTCTTCGGGAGCGCACAAGTCTGCAACTTTTTTAACGATTTTACATCCTGTACCGCCTACGCCAACAAACAAGGTTGGTGCCGCAACTTCATTCGGTTTTAAGTTTTCTTTCTTGTTTTCCATAAACTTTACTCCTCCGTTTTATTTCTTTTTAAAATTAAGTTTTGAAGTTACTTCAAAATCTTTATCTATGCCGGCATCTTGTATGGTGCCGGAATATTTAACTCTTGTGTCATTCGTAATTAAGAATGGCTTTTGATTTGCAAGTGCCGGTTTTAATTTGCCATTATCGTCAACATCAAACTTTGTGCTACCAATCATTACTTCGGTAATTTTTGCTTGACCGAATTTTCGCACAGAAGCTGCATTAACAAGTGCGCTTCTTCGCTTTTGGGGTTTGTACAAATAGCTTTCCGGTCCCGGTTTAGCATCCATAGAAAGGCCAAATTTCTTGCCACCATATTTGCCTTGTACTCGTATACTGTTTTTCTTGGTTTCTGCCAAGAAATTGGTGGACTGTGTTACATCGTCACCATCGAAGTTCATTGAACTTAAACGCTTGGTCGTGTGCATATGCTTAGGCAATACTTTAATATGGAGGATTATCCATAAGAGAAGTATCAAAAGCAAAAGCAATATCAAACCAATGGTCCATTTTACCCAGAGAGGCGTATTGCTCAATGTTACTTTTGATGAATCGGTCGCATCAGCTTTTCTACCTGCTTTATCCAAGTATTTAGCGTTTACGTTGATGCGATAGCCACCTTCTGCAATTCCTTTGGTAGGTTCTAGTTTGATTAAATACTGTGACTCTTCTTTTTTAGGTGTTACCGTATGAGCTATACCGCCACAATCTACCGTTAATGTTACTGCATCAAATTCTTCTGCCGTCAACTTCTTTCCACCAATTGTTAAATCAACAATAAAGGCCGGTGTTTGATCTAAGTCTTTAATTAATATGTAATCTTTAGAAACCGACAATTTGGCTTTAAACTTACCGATAGGAGGAGCAAGGACCTTAACGCCACCCTTAGGCCATCCAAAATCAGTAGAATTCTTTGAAATGGTATAACCGCTTAAATAAGTAACGGTTAAATCCGCCTCGAATGTGTCATTCATTTTTAATGTAATAGGAACTTCACCGCTATGCCCGTCGTGGGTGAACTCTTTTCTTTCTCCATTTATTGAATAACTGCCTTCATAATGGGGTTTGCCCAATAAATCAGAAGAAATCAGTTTCCCTGTTTTGGCATCCTTCATACCGAAGCTCACTTTATATTCGCCTTCGTAAAGTGAATTCAAATCAACGTTATTTCCTTCGGAATCGGTAAAAATAAACTCTAAATCAGCATCCGGTTCATAATAAATTTCAACACTGGTTGCTGTGCCGCTATAATCAATCGTGTAATTTCCGGCAGCTAAGTTTTCATAGGTAACAATCATCCCCTGCAAAGAAGCATCGGCAATACTTTTGTAATCACCCGCACCTTTAGTAGAATACTTTGCTTCTTGTGAGGTGCTTGGCTTACCAACTTTATTCTTTCCAGTTGCTTTGATTTTTAAATCAGAAATATTATTACCTTGAACAAATACAATCAATTTGCTCATAGATATGTCAAACTCAATTTTCTTGCCCGAAATTCTATTTTTAGGTAATGTATCTCTGCCAAAAATCAAATTACACATTTCCGTTAATGTTGATAATACATCGGTTGAATCAACCGCATGTTTTTTCACAAAATAATCCGATTCTTTTGTGTCGGGGACACATGCATCTGCACCAATACCTAAGTACATAACGGTCATGGATTCGCCAGCATTTGCTTTAAACCTATTATCCAATTCTTTTTTTGTATTATTTTGACTTAATCTGATACCATTTTTATGAAAAGTTTCACCATCAGTCAAAACAACTAAATATTTTTTTGTACCTTGAATAGACTTTAAACCCTTTACAGCGCAATCTATACTTTCAATTGGCGTTCCTTTTGTTTTTTCGGTATAAATATCACGTATAGAGTTTGCTTGTGAAGAATCCGTTATTTCTAAGGGATTATTCATTGTGTATTGCTTATTGCCTACTGTTATTGCTGCCATAGGATATATTTGTAATGTATCACCGGGATTTAGCATAGAAGCAAATACTTCCATAGCATAAGTTGCTTGACACCATGCTTTGTTACCCTTCTCATACATGGAGCCGGAGTTATCAAAAACAATGGCTATTGTTCTTGCATTTTGTGTCTTAGCCGCAGAAACTGTTGACGGCCCTATTAAGATGCTTGTACACAGTAGAGCAACCATAAGTAATACGCTTATGTATTTTTTCATAAATCACCCTCTCCTTTTAATCCTTAATTTTATCTTCTATGTGAGTTATTCTTTGACAAACTCGGTTCCATCAATATAAATAGAACTTCCTTTTTTCTCAAAACTCTTTTCCCAATCGTAGCTAAGATTTAAAAGTCTATAAGTAATAGTGATTTTACCATCTTCAATGAGGTATTCGCCTTCAACATCGATACCAAAAGCAGAAACTTCAACTTTGTTGTCCTCTTTAAAAGTAAAGCTTTGTTTGATAATTCCTTCATCGTTGGTGTATGTACCACTCAATTTAGTCGTACAAGCCGTTAATACACACACGAGCATTGTCGTCAGCAACAGTAGCGATACGATACGTTTTAAGTTTTTCTTCATTATTAAATACCTCCATTGAATTACAACATAATCCTTATTATGTTGCATAAGTACATATAAAAATGGATTTAAAATCCAATTATACTAAGTTATTATATCACACAAACGACCGAACTGCAAGATTTTTGCAGAATAAAGTATGATTGACACGAAATTTGTCAAAAAATATGCAAGACAAATAAGCCTTTTCAATTCTTGACAAGAAAAGGCTTAATTTCACATACTCATTTTTAATTGTTGGCGTTCACGATTTTTTAGTGAACGTCTTTTTTATTTAGCAAATTACAACATAATAAGGATTATGTCATAGCCGCCGTTTTCGGTGGCTATTTTTATATTATCAAGCGCATGTTTTCCATACGCTGACGATGTTCGTTGCCGGTAGTGATAATATAAATTCGTGTGGTGTTGATGCTGCTATGACCGAGAATATCTGCGAGCTTGGCAATATCTTTTTCAATGCCGTAAAAGGTTCGAGCGAATAAATGCCGCAGATTATGTGGAAACACTTTCCCAGGATTTACACCTGCTTGCTCGCAAAGACTTTTCATTTCACGCCAAATGTTAGTGCGGCTCATCGGCTTGCCATTTCTGGTTATAAATATAGAACCCGTTGTAATTCTTTGCTCTGCTGCGTAGCGAAGCAGTTTCTTTTGCAGTTCTCTGACAATAAATACCGAGCGTGTTTTACCTTTAAGCGATACAACCGCTTCGCCGCACTTTGCCGCTTCGACTGTGATATATTGCAGTTCGCTAACACGGATACCTGTTCCGCATATTGTTTGGATCAATAAGTTAAGACGTTCGTTACCTTTTTGCTTGGCTGTATTTACAAGTCGCATATACTCCGCTTTGGTCAATTCCTTTTCTTCTGGACAATAAATTTGTCTTTGGAGTTTTATGGACTTTACTTTCAAATCCGCCCATCCGAGAAAAGAAAATAAACCATTAAGAGACGCCACCATTGAATTAATGCTCCGCACTGCGTAGTTGTCAGAAACCAACTTGTTTTTATAGGCAATCACCGTTTCCTTTGTTATCTCCGCTTTACCAACGTAAGCAGAAAATACCCTTACGTCACGTATATACTTTTCTATTGTATTCTCACTCTTCTCCTCACTTTTAAGATATACGGCAAACTCCGCCATTTGATTTTCTGTTAAAATTCTTCCTTTCATTGTATTTACCTCCGGATAGTTTTAATTTTATTTTACCCGAAAAGTATGATTGTAAAATTGCCATCATAATTTTAGGTGAATACAAATGAAAAGTCGAATTTACCGATTTCCTGCATAATAATTGCCCCGTTAAGAACGCAGAATTTACTGTACCCTTAACGGGGTTTTTTTTAGGAACATTTTGTATATACAAATTCCGTTATATATAGGGATGCTTGTTTGCGCTAAGTCCGTTTTATGGTACACTGGATTTGAGATAATTATGGTGCGGGAAAAATATTAAAAAATAATTTCAGATTTTAGGAACAATTCGGTATATACAATGTCGTTAAATATATGGAGAGTAATTTTCTCCGGAAAGGAGGCGAAAGAAAATGCCATTGAAACTCAAAAGACGGGACGGCTCGGTCACACCGTTTCGCAACTCGGAATATATTCCATTTTACTACCTTATCCCTAAAAGCTACTTTGAGCGTAGCGGCACCGAACTACGATCAATTCCACGTAACCCGCAAGAGATATTCCACAATCGTGCGGTGTGTGAGTTTATCGAAAGCGATTTGTTCAAGCTCTTTATTATCGATGCAACTGCGCATATGGTTTGGCGGTATATGGGATTTAAGGAGTATATGGAAATATATTCCGGTTATGACCCCGCTTGGCGACTCGCTCATAATCCAGATTATTGGATTAAAGAACTGACTGATGAAGGTATAATCCCCACTGTTCAAGACTTAGTACGAAATTGCTACGAAGACTTTGGGTGGGTATCCGAAGAAGAAACAGACGTGTATTTACAGTATATCGTTCCTAACGTAATGGACAAGTATAACATACACGCTATTATCGACATTGAAAAAGAATACCGATGCTTTGAAGATTTCGACCACCGACGAAGTCGGCAAAAGACAGACCATTATCGTAAATGGTACCACACGCGAACAAAGCACCCAATGATTTCCTATGAAGGTTATCAAGAGGACTATGCCAAAAAGCATAATGGTCAGCAGTGGGATGAAATCGATTACACCCAAGAAATTGAAGAATCCATAACCGCCGAAGTATTGGTAGATAAGTTTAAAGAACAGCTTAGTGAAAAGGATATCCTGATTCTTGAAAAGCGTATGTACGGTGAAACGCTTGAAGAGATAGCAAATGATCTTGGATACAAAAATCATAGTGCCGTATTAAAACGTATTCGAAAAATCGGTTCAGCTTATGAAAAGTTCACCGGCGAGGATTACGGATTTACAGAAGACAAAATCATTTAATAACACCTATTGATTACGAATCGGTAGGTGTTATTTTTATACCTAAATTTATGAATACCCGTTATTTGAAAACTGCCCCCACAAATCAAGATGTGAGGGCAGTTTTTTATAAAAAATTATTGTAATGGAGGAAAACAAAATGTTCCTAACGGACAGGCTCAAAGAGCCGTAAAAATGAATATGCCGATGGCATTGGTCTCGCAAGCATCGTGTTTTGATATCCACCGCATATTGCTTGACGTTGTCTTCGCAAGCATCGCGTTTTTATATCCACGGCATATTGCTTGGCGCTGGCGTAGCAAGCATCGCCTTTGTGTACACACAAACACCTTGTTAGGGGATGACCCCTAATACCCCAATAAAGAATGAAAGGAATTATTAAAATGTCAAAAAAGAAAAACACCATTGTTATCTTTCGGGTAAGTGAGTATGAAAAGAAACGAATGGAATATCGTGCAAAGCAACGAGGACTCACTGTATCCGAGTATCTAAGACAGTTGGTAATTACCAACGATTTAAAAAATAAGAAGGAGAATGTAAATGAATAAAGAAATTACTAATTTGAAGATTGAAAATTTAAAAGAGTTCAAAGGACATCCTTATAGGGTGGTAGATGATTGGGATATGGTAGCACTCACCGAGAGTATTCGAAAAAGTGGCATTATCAATCCCGTCGTAGTGCGACCAATTGAAGGCACTGAGAATTACGAAATCATATCCGGACACAGAAGAATATTTGCAGCGAAAAAGGCAGGACTTTCAGAAGTTCCTGCCTTGATTTATTCTATGGACAAAGATACAGCCATTGTCGCAGTTGTAGACAGCAACTTTCATCGCGAGCATATCCTGCCGAGCGAGAAAGCCTTAGCCTACAAGATGAGAAACGAAGCGCTTAAACGACAAAATAAAGATTCGGTCCAACTTGGACCTGGAAACCAAATTGCAATGGTGCGAGCTTCAGAAAGTGCATCGCAAATTAAAAGGTACGTCCGACTTACGAAGCTTAACAAACAACTTTTAGATATGGTGGATGAGGGTAAAATCGCTTTCACTCCTGCAGTTGAATTATCCTTCCTAAACGATATTGAGCAAAATGATTTGCTTGAGGTTATGGAGGTGACCGAAGCTACACCTAATCTGTCTCAAGCAATGCGACTCAAAGAGATTAGCCAAAAGGAAGGGCTAACGCCCGAAACCATATCTGATATTTTGAGTGAACTGAAAGCAAACCAAAGAGAAAGACTTCATATTCAAACCGAAAAGATTAGAAAGTTCTTTCCGAAATCTTACACTCTTCAGCAAATGGAAGATGAGATTATTAAACTTTGCGAGAAAAATTATCGCAACAAGCAAATGGATGCGAGGTGATGAACATGGGATTTATTGTAGGTCTCGGCGGTGAACAGGAGTATAAAATCGGTAAAGTAAAGTATGTTGTATCTTCTGCCTTTTTGCCCACAAAAGAAAAGGTTGGTCTTAAAGATAGACTTGCCCGAGTTGTTACAAGCGATTTCACAGATTGGACAGATAAGCCCTCAACAGATAATATTGATACGGAATATATGTGCTCGACTGTCGGAAAGGAGGACTAATGCAGTCGAAAGAAAAATTAGGGATTACTGCTCTGTACTGTCGCTTGTCCCGAGATGATGGCAAAGAGGGCGAAAGTAATTCTATTAAAAACCAAAAGCGAATGCTCGCTAAATACGCAAAGGAACACGGATTCCAAAACATCAAGTTCTATGAGGATGACGGTTTCACAGGCACTAACTTTAACCGACCGGATATGCAAAGGCTTTTAGATGATGTTGAGATGGGATATATTTCAACCATTATTGTAAAGGATATGTCCCGATTCGGTCGTGAATATCTGCAAGTCGGTTACTACACCGAGCAATACTTTCCCGAAAAGGATGTGCGGTTCATAGCGGTCAATGATGGTGTAGATAGCAATGATGACGATAATGACTTTACTCCTATTAGAAACGTTATCAATGAACTCTATGCCAAAGACATTAGCCGAAAAGTTAGATCGGCTCATAGAACGAGAGGTAGTCTTGGTGAACCGTTAGCTCAACCACCATACGGGTATATGAAAGATCCTAAAAATAAAAAGAAGTGGATTATAGACCATGAAGCCGCTGCAGTGGTTCGAGATGTTTTCAAGATGTGTTTAGAGGGCAAAGGTAATGAAACTATTGCAAGAATCTTACAAGAAAGGCAGGTGTTAATTCCAATGGCTTATTGGCAATCTAAAGGCCTACCCAGAGGCGGAAAGATTAAGCAACCGAACCCTTACAAATGGTGTAAAAGTACAGTTGCAAAGATATTAGCTCAACAAGAATACTGCGGCGACGTTATTAACTTCAAGAGTTATTCAAAATCCTTTAAGAACAAAAAGAGAATACCTAAACCACAAGAGGATTGGATGGTATTTAAGGACGTTCACGAACCAATCATCGACCGAGAAACCTTTGAGCAGGTGCAGAAGACAACTAAAACAACAAAACGTAGAGCGCCTAAAGACAAAAACATTCCTAAGAATATGTTTGCTGACTTGCTTTACTGTGCCGACTGCAAACACAAGCTTTGGTTTCATATCAATACAAAAAACAAAGACATTCATTATTTTAGCTGCTCAAACTACGTTAAGGATTACAGAGGTACTTGTCAAACAAGGCACTATGTTAGAGCAGATGCAATTCAAGAGGTAGTAACCTACGAACTCCAAAGACTTGCAAATTTCCTAAGATATGACCAAGAGGGCTTTGCTCAATTGCTTGCAAATAAGACAAATAAAGATATGCTTGACGAACAGAAAAATGCTAAGCAAATCATCGACCAAAGTAAGGCACGAATCCAAAAGATTGATACGCTTTACGAAAGATTATACGAGGACAATGTGTCGGGCAAGGTCACAGATTCATTTTTTATGGAACTTTCTCACAAATACGAAAACGAGAAAGAAGAACTCAAAAAGAAAATCTTTAATTACAAAATACGCCTCGATGAGCTCGACAAGAAGGTTTTCCATAAAGATATGTTTTTATCCGCAATTCGTAAGTTTATGGAGATGAAAACCATCACGGCACCGCTAATCCGCGAACTCATAGACCATATCGAAGTTTACGAAACCGAAGGCGAAGGAAAATACAAAACCCAACGAATTGTGATATTCTACCGATTCGTAGGTTATATAGAAATTCCCGAAAGCGCCTTTACAAACCCTCTAACCAAGGATACAAGGCAAGGCGTGGCAGTTTCGTATATACCCAAAGCATTACCGGCATAACAAAAAAGAGCAGGATAAACCTGCTCGAACACTAATGTGCATAAAAAAGAATGTTCATAACGGTTAAGTCCGTTATGAACATTCAACATGGTGCGGGTGACAGGACTTGAACCTGCACGCGTGAGCGCTAGCTCCTAAGGCTAGTGCGTCTGCCAATTCCGCCACACCCGCAAATATAACTACTATAAACTTTCAATAAACATATGATAAACACTTTCGTGTAAAAAGTCAAGACTAAATTATAATTGAAGTAAAATAAAATTTATGTTATAATCAATTTGGTGATTATATTGCAAAATTTTTACAAAACTGATTACACTGTAAAAAGCACAGAAGTTGACAGCAACTGGAAAATGCGAATTGACCATATTGTTGAGCTTTTTCAGGCGATTACAGGTGTTCATTCAATTGAAATCGGTGTTGACGGTCCAACCTTACTTAAAAACTCAAATGCATTTTGGGTTCTTACAAAATTTAAAATTAAAATTGCCGATTTACCCATAATGGATGACAAATTAACAGCCGAAACTTGGCCCACTATAGTTAAAGGTATTCGCTTTGGTCGCGACTTTTTATTGCAGCGTGACGGCAAAACCTGTGTTATGGGCAGTAGCGAATGGTGTACTCTTGATTACACAACCAAAGAACTGCGTCGCACTAATAGTGTCTGCTATCCCACAGAAATGCCCCACCGCGATTATTTAAGCGGTGCAGGTGATTTTATAAAAGTGCGAGAAACTGTTTGTGAAGATGATTTTAACCACACACACAAGTGCTTATTTGTTGATATTGACACCAACAAACACACAAACAATATCGCTTATCTCAGAATGGCGTTAAACTGTTTTTCACCTGACGAATTTGAAAGTTTAAATGTTGAAGAGATGCAAATTTCATTCCTATCACAAACATACTATGGTGATGAAATTAAAATATATAAAAAACGAACCGAAAATGGTTTTTATATCGAAGGCAAACTGAACGAAAAAGCAGTTTTTAACTGCATTTTTACGAAAAAAGGTGATTAAATGGAAGGTTTCGAACCTAAAAAATTAGCTCTGCTTCGCACTTTAGAAATTTTGGAGAAATACAGCGACATTGAACACCCATTAAAACAAGAAGATATTATAAAATATTTATCCGATGATTATGGAATTGAAGTTGAACGCAAGACAATTGGTCGTAACCTTGCGCTTTTAAAAGAAGCGGGATATGAAATTGAATCCGTAAAACAAGGTAGTTTTCTAGTAGAACGCCGTTTTGAAGATAGCGAGCTTCGATTACTTATTGACGGTGTTTTGGCAAGCAAGCATATCACTGCAAAACATTCAAAAGAGCTTATCGACAAGCTTTGCGGTCTTTCTAACAAATACTTCCGCCGTCATGTAAAAAATATTTATTCGGTTGGCGATTGGGGTAAAACCGATAACCAATCATTATTTTACAGCATTGAAATTATTGATGAAGCGATTGAAAGCGGTAAAATGGTGCAATATGATTACAATAAATACGATGCTACTAAAACATTACAGAAATCATCATTTCAGCGTATAAGTCCGTATCAATTAATTCTACACAACCAACGCTATTATTTAATGGGTTACAGCAAATATTGGGAGCATATGGTTTTCCATCGCCTTGATCATATTACAAACATTAAGGTTTCTGACCGTGATGCAGTTCCAATTCGTGAAATTGATGGTTATCAAAACGGTATTAATTATCAAGAACTTACCACCGCTATGCCCTATATGTATAACGATAAACCCGAGCGTATTGTATTTTCGGCAGATGAAAAAACTATCGACCATGTTATTGACTGGTTTGGTAAAGATATTGATATTAAACCTTATGGCGATAAAATGGTATTCACCCTTAACGCAAGTCCAAAAGCTATGCTTTATTGGGCGGTACAATACGCCGACGAAGTTCAAATTCTAAAGCCCGAATCATTGCGGCAAGAAATTAAAACCTTTTTAAATAAAGCGGTTGAGAAATACAACTAACAAAAACCCACTCATCAGAGTGGGTTTAAATTTTACATTTTTTCAATTGTTTCCATTACATATTCGCCGAACTGACTACAAGTTGCACTGTTTTCGCTGTCATCGACAACAATTTTCTTTTCAGTTTCGATACAAATTGTGAGAGCTTTTGAAAGCTTATCAGCTTTATCTATAAAACCAATATGGCGAAGCATCATTTCGGTTGCCTTGAACATACTTGTGGGGTTAGCATAATCCCCCCTGCCCGCTTCAATAAGGCGGGGCGCCGTACCATGTATTGGCTCGAACATTGCGTATTTATCGCCAATATTAGCACTACCTGCAGTACCAACGCCGCCTTGAATCTGAGCAGCTTCGTCGGTTATTATATCACCGTATAAATTAGGCATTACAAACACTTGGAACTTGTTGCGGATGTTTTCATTAACAAGGTTAGCGGTCATAATATCAATATACCACTCTTCAGCGGTAATTTCGGGGTATTCACTTGCAATTTCCTGCGCAATTTGCGAGAATTTACCGTCGGTCTTTTTCATAATGTTTGCTTTTGTTACAATAGCAACATTGGTTTTACCATTCTTACGGGCAAATTCAAAAGCCGCACGGCAAATACGGCGAGTACCCGCATTTGTTGTAACCTTAAAGTCAAACGCCAAGGTATCAGGAATTTCAATACCCTTGCTACCGAGAACATATTCACCTTCGGTATTTTCGCGATAGAAGGTCCAATCAATACCCTGTTCGGGAACTTGTACGGGACGAACATTAGCGTACAAATCAAGTTCGCGGCGCATTGCAACATTTGCGCTTTCGAGTGTACCGCCCTTTAAAGTTGTTGTGGGGGCTTTTAAAATTACATTACAAGCTTTAATTTCAGCCAACACATCATCAGGAATAGCCTTATTTTTAGCAATTCGGTTTTCAATGGTCAACCCTTCAATTGTGCGAAGTTCAACCTTACCCGCATTTATTTCATCCTTTAAGATGTAATTTAAAATGCGTTCGCTTTCTTTGGAAATAATAGGACCAATACCGTCACCCGAGCAAATACCAATAATTATTTTATCTAGCTTTTGATAATCGGTAATCTCATTATTCTTTTCCATTTCCTGCTGACGGGCGATTTGCTGAGTCAAAAGGGTTTTAAACTGTTCTACTGCATTATCAATATACTGCTGCATATTATTCACCAACCTTTGTATACTCTAAAAGACTGCCTGCCTTCAAAATTGCCTTTTGTCTTTCGGTAAAGTTACAGAGAAGCACAAATTCTTCGCCGGTGGTTTCGTTTTTAAGAATAATTTCACCCTTGTCCATGCCGCTGAAAACATTAGTTAATGTAAGCTTATCGCCTTGATTTAACTTGTCATAATCATCAGCATTTTTAAAGGTTAAGGGCATAATACCCGAATTTATAAGGTTTGCAATGTGAATACGCGCAAAGCTCTTAGTGATAACAGCGCGAACCCCTAAATACATTGGAACAAGGGCTGCGTGTTCACGGGAAGAACCTTGACCATAGTTGCTGCCGCCAACAATAATTGACCTGCCAAGTGCTTTAGCGCGTTCGGGAAATGTGCTGTCGCAAACACCAAAGCAGAAGTTTGAAAGGTGGGGTATGTTGGAACGGTAAGGAAGAATTTTTGCGCCTGCAGGCATAATATGGTCGGTTGTAATATTATCACCAACCTTAAGCACAAGTTCTGCCGAAAGGGTGTCTTCCTGCGGTATTGCTTCGGGGAAAGGTTTAATATTAGGACCACGCAAAACTTCTAAATCAGCAGCTTCTTCTTCACTTGCGGGGGGAATAACTGCACTGTCATCAATCTTAAAGCTTTCTGGCATCTTAATTTCAGGCATATCTCCGAGTAAGCGTGGGTCGGTGATGTAGCCTGTGAGTGCTGCCGCAACGGCAGTTTCAGGTGAAACGAGATAAACACTTGCATCTGCGGTACCACTGCGACCGATAAAGTTACGGTTAAAGGTGCGAAGTGACACACCTGCAGAATTGGGCGAAAATCCCATACCAATGCAAGGACCGCAAGCACATTCAAGTACGCGCGCACCGCTTGCTAAAATATCAGATAAAGCACCACAGTCAGCAAGCATAGTCAACACTTGCTTTGAACCCGGCGAAATTGAAAGACTGACACTTGGGTCAATTGTTTTACCCTTTAAAAGTGCAGCAACCTTTAACATGTCGAAAAGTGATGAGTTGGTACAAGAGCCGATACAAACCTGATCAACCTTTGTGCCCTTTAATGATTCAACAGTCACGATATTATCAGGGCTGTGGGGACAAGCAATAAGTGGTTTCAACTCATTCAAATCAATATCAATAACCTTGTCGTAAACAGCATCGGGGTCACTTGCAAGCGGAATATAATCTTCTCCCCTGCCTTCAGCTTCTAAAAAGGCTTTAGTAACTTCATCAGATGGGAAAATAGATGTTGTGGCGCCAAGTTCAGTACCCATATTTGTAATAGTTGCGCGTTCGGGTACAGATAAATACTTAATACCTTCTCCGCCCCATTCAATAATAGCACCAACGCCGCCTTTAACGGATAAAATTCTGAGAATTTCCAAACTGATGTCTTTTGCTGTAACAAAAGGATTTAATTTACCAATAAGGTTAACCTTATACATTTTAGGCATTGTTATATAGTAAGCGCCGCCGCCCATTGCAACTGCAACATCAAGACCGCCTGCACCCATTGCAAGCATACCTATGCCACCGCCTGTGGGGGTGTGGCTATCAGAACCGATAAGGGTTTTGCCCGGTTTACCAAAGCGTTCAAGATGAACCTGATGACAAATACCGTTACCGGGGTGTGAGAAATAAATGCCGTGTTTTTTACAAACCGACTGAATATAACGGTGATCATCGGCATTTTCAAAGCCCGACTGCAATGTGTTATGGTCGATATAAGCAACACTGCGTTCAGTTTTAACCCTTTTAAGACCCATTGTTTCAAATTCAAGATAAGCCATTGTGCCTGTAGCATCTTGGGTTAAAGTCTGGTCAATTTTTAAGGCAACTTCCTGTCCTACGGTCATATCGCCGCTTATCATATGGGCTTTAATGATTTTTTGCGCTATTGTTAAACCCATTTTATATCAGTCCTTTCCTGCTATGTGGTTGTAAGCATTTCTAACATGCTGTGATGTAAATTTTTCAGCCGCATCAGCATCGCGGTTAATAATCGCGTTCAAAATTTCGCGGTGCTCAGCCACAGATTCATTCGCACGTGACTGACTTTGAAGTGATACCTTGCGATATTTTTGAACCTTTTTATGAAGCGGTAAAAGTGTATTATAAAACACATGACTACCGCTGATTTTATAAAGAATTTCGTGGAAACGGTTATCCATTAAACGAATTTGGTCGCTGTTTTGTTTAGAAAGATAAAATTCCTGAAGCTCTAAAGCCGATTTTAATTCATTAATTTCATCTTGGGTGGCAGTTTCGGTTGCCATTCTTGCGGCTTTACCTTCAAGTGATTCACGAATTAAATAAATATCACGCAAGTCTTCATCGCTTATGCCAAGCACAAGTGAGCCCTTACCCGTTTCAACGATCAAATGCTCTTGCATAAGTCTGCGAAGCGCTTCTCTTATAGGGGTGCGGCTTACACCCAAAATTTCACAAAGGTGGTTTTCGGTTAAAATATCGCCGCGTTGGTATTTACCGCTTAAAATATCGGTTTCAAGGTGTTCGAACACCTGATCAGCTAAAGATACTGTTTTATGTTCCATAAGTTTTGCTCCTACAGTCTTTTAAATTTGCCGTTTGAAAGCTCTTCAATTTTGCTTTCAAGTTCAAAATTAGAAAGTGCGGTTTGACGACCGTCTTCATACTCGGTGTCAACCCATTCCTTAAGCTTAATGATAAGTGGATCTTTTTTATCCAGTGCATCGTCACCACTTAAATGGTAATTGGTGTTAATCCAATATGCAATGCCTGCAAGACCGCTGGTTTTGCTGATAGTAACAGTTGCAGGACGATTTAAAATCTTCTCGGTGTCAAAAATGTTATAAATTTCTTGATCCTTTAAAAGACCGTCAGCGTGAATACCCGCGCGAGTTACATTAAAGTTACGGCCGGCAAACGGTGTCATAGGCGGAATATCATAACCCATTTCAGTTTTAAAATATTCAGCAATTTCGGTGATTGCAGTGGTATCCATACCGTCAAGTGAACCACGAAGTGAAGCATATTCCATTATCATTGCTTCAAGCGGAATATTACCCGTTCTTTCGCCAATACCCAAAAGTGAGCAGTTAACAGCACAGGCACCGTAAAGCCAAGCGGTAGAAGCATTTGCCACTGCTTTATAAAAGTCATTATGACCGTGCCATTCAAGCATTTCAGAAGGCACATCAGAATAATGCTGCAAACCATAAATTATACCAGGTACACTTCGCGGCAATGCAACTTCAGGATAAGGTACGCCATAACCCATTGTGTCACAAGCGCGAATTTTAACGGGTATGCCCGCATCCTTAGACATTTTCATAAGCTCATTAACAAAAGGCACAACAAAGCCATAGAAATCTGCACGGGTTATATCTTCAAGGTGGCATCTCGGCATAACGCCCGCTTCAAATGCTTCGGCAACGGCTGCAAGGTACATATCAAGAACTTCTTTTCTTGACTTCTTAAGCTTTTTAAAAATGTGATAGTCGCTGCATGAAACCAAAATACCTGTTTCACGGATACCCAAATCCTTAACAAGCTTAAAGTCTTCCTTACTTGCGCGAATCCAAGTTGTGATTTCAGGAAATTTAAGACCCAAATCCTGACATTTTTCTAATGCTTCCCTGTCCTTTTTGCTGTAAACAAAGAATTCAGTCTGACGGATAATACCATAGGGACCGCCAAGCTTAGACATAAGCTTATATAAATCAACAATTTGTTTAACAGTGTACGGCTCAACAGATTGCTGACCGTCTCGTAAAGATGTATCAGTTATCCAAATTTCTTCAGGCATCCCCATCGGTACACGGCGGTGGTTAAATGCAACCTTCGGTACCGAATCGTAAGAATATATATCACGGTACAGGTTAGGCTCAGCCACATCCTGAAGCTCATATTTGTATATTTTTTGTTCAAGTAAATTTGTCTTGTTAGAAAGTTCTAGCAAATCTCTCACCCCTTGTTTTTCTGTATACAATTATACTAAAGAACATTATCTTTGTCAATAATTATGCAGTAAATTTTTGCTATATTACAAGAAAAAACCGCCAATTTTGGCGGTTTTTAAATTAAATGTCCATTTTGCTTTGCAAATTGTTAAATTCTTTAAAATATTCGGTATTAACATTCACAATATAACGCTTTTTCTTTTGAGCATAATTTAAGGTGTTACGCGTACCACCCTGCTTTCCGTCATACCAAGTAACAACATAGTCACTGTTATCGACCATATATTTATTGCGGTTTTGGTAGCAGCCCGCGTGGTATTCCTTAGACAAAACAATAATCTCGTCACAAACACCTAAAACTTTGTCATATCGAATTTTCCAATCTGCCGAATATGTTTTATCCTGTTCTTCAAAAGGGATAACTGCAATTAATTTTAAATGATTATACTGCTTTTTAAGTTCTAGCACAATTTCACTTGCCAAAATATCAAAGCCTGTTGCCATACCGGTATAAAACACAGCGCAGTCATCATCAATTAGTGCAGAAATTGTTGTTTTTAAATTGCGGTAAAGCACCTGAAAATCGGCATTATTATCTTTTAAAGCAAAGGGGAATTTTGAAGGTCTGTACCCAGAAAAACAACACTTTTTAAAATCATTATCAATCAAAATATCACCGAAATTTTATTTTTTCTTTATCTTTTTAGGGCAAATATCTTTAAGAACACACACATCACATTTAGGGTTACGGGCGGTACAAATATCCCTACCAAAAAGTACACTGCGGTGGCAAAAATCGTTAGATTTATCAGGTGGTAATAACTTTCGCATTGCTTTTTCAACAGTTAAAGGATTTTCGCTTTCCACAAGACCCAAACGGTTACAGAGTCGAATAAAATGTGTATCGCAAACCACGGCAGGCTTTTTATAAATATCACCAACAACCAAATTTGCAGTTTTTCTGCCAACACCGGAAAGGGTTGTGAGTTCTTCAATTGTATCAGGCACATTACCGCCATAATCTTCCATAATTTGCCGACTTAATTTAACCAAATCTTTAGCCTTGGTTTTATATAATCCACAGGTTTTAATAAGCTCTTCTACCCTGCTAATTTCGGCATTTGCCATTTTTTCGGGTGTTGGAAATTCAAAGAACAAATCAGGTGTCACCATATTAACACGCTTATCGGTGCATTGTGCGGAAAGTCGTGTTGCCACAAGTAATTGAAATGCATCGTTGTATTCCAACGAACAAATTGCATCAGGGTATAATTTTTCAAGCCGAACTACCGCTTCAAGGGTTCTGTCACTTTTACGCATTAGCAGATACCAACTTCATGTCGCCCGATTTTATCCAGCCGAGTTTTCTCATACCTTCGGCAATTGCAAGGGTTAAAACCGCGGGTAAAACAAAGTGCATAAGTGCAATTTCCAAAAGGGTTATAACAGGCGAAACACCTGCAGAAATCATACTGTCATAAGCCATAAACTGACCGACTAACCCCGCTGAGCCCATACCCGACCCAACAGGGTTACTTGCCATTTTCAATACTGCTGAAGAAACAGGACCTAAAATTGCACTTGAAATAATCGACGGCAACCAAATTAACGGATGACGAACAATGTTTGGCATTTGAATCATAGAAGTACCGATACCCTGCGCAATAAGACCGCCAAATTTATTTTCGCGGTAACTTATAACGGCAAAGCCGACCATATTACAGCAACAACCAATTGTTGCTGCACCTGCTGCAAGACCTGTAATACCCATTGAAATACCAACCGCCGCCGATGAAATGGGCAAAGTAAGTAAAATACCCATTACAACAGAAACAAGCATACCGCCTAAAATAGGACTTTGTTCAACATTAACATTTACTATCTCGCCAACCCATTTCATAAAGGTTGAAATGTATGGTCCAACAAAATAACCTGCGGCTGAGCCTAATAAAATACAACAAATAGGAGTTACTATAATATCGACCTTGGTTCTACCCGAAACAAGATAGCCAATTTCAATCGCAACATAAGCTGCTATAAATGCGCCTAAAGGTTCACCCGGTGCTCCAATAGCAAAAGCATCTTTGGCAATTGTTGGAAATGCGCCAACCATACCCGCAACAGCGGCAGCAACGGTTGTCAAAGGGGATGCCTTAAGTTTACAAGCAACACCAACACCAATGCCAGCACCTGTTAAGGTTTTTGCAACGCTACCAACGGCATTAAGATATGCACCAACCTGATTATCGCCTATAATACTGGCGATCTGACAAATTATCGTACCGATAATAAGGGTTGAAAACAAGCCGTAAGCCATACCCGAAAGTCCGTCGATAAACAATCGGTTAAGATATTTTTTCATAACGCTCATTCCTTTGTTTTAGAATTCATTGAAATAATTATACAACTTTTAAAAAATTTTACAATAGTGTATATACATAAAAGTTTTGAAAAAAATATTTATTATTACATTTATGGGGTGATTTCATGAAAACAATAGCCTTTTTCGATACCAAAAGCTACGACCGTGAAAGCTTTCAAAAATATTCTGGCGAAGAACTTAATATCCGTTTTTTCGAAAACAAACTTAATGAAGACACAGTGAGTATGGCGGCTTGTTGTGATGCCGTATGCGTGTTTGTTAATGATAATATAAACAAAAAGGTAATTGAAAAACTCGAAAATTACGGCGTAAAAATTATCGCACTTAGATGTGCGGGTTATAATAATGTTGATATAAAATTTGCGCGTAATCGCATTAAAGTTGTTCGCGTACCTGCTTACTCTCCTTACGCGGTAGCAGAGCATGCTATGGGTATGATTTTAATGCTTAACCGCAAGCTTCACCGCGCATATATCCGCACCCGCGACCATAATTTTTCGCTTGATGCATTAACGGGATTTGATTTAAATGGCAAAACCGTTGGAATAATCGGCACAGGAAAAATCGGTCAAGTATTTGCCGAAATTTGTAAAGGATTCGGTATGCATATAATAGGTTATGACCCTTATGAAAATAAAGAATTTTGCGGAAAATATGAAAGCCTTGAAAATCTATTATCGCAGTCGGATATTATATCACTTCACTGCCCGCTTACACATGAAAACAAATATTTAATTAATAATGAAACCATTGCAAAAATGAAAAAAGGCGCTTACATCATTAACACATCACGCGGTAAATTAGTTGACACACAAGCATTAATTGCAGGGCTAAAAAACGGACAAATAGGTGCGGCAGGACTTGATGTTTACGAAGAAGAAACCGATTTGTTTTTTGAAGATTTTTCGGATGAAATAATACGCGATGACACATTAAGCAGTTTAATTTCTATGCCAAATGTTATTGTAACTTCACATCAGGCATTTTTAACTAAAGAAGCGCTTTCTTCAATCGCAGAAACGACCGTTAAAAACCTTAACGATTTTTTCAAAACAGGAAAAAGCGAAAACGAAATTGTTATTTAACTTGCTTTTGATTTTTATAAGTGATATAATACTTTGCGGTGATTAATTTGACAAAAATATACTTTGTTCGCCACTGCGAAGCGACAGGAAATCTTAACCGCACTTTTCAGGGTAGTACCGATAATGATATTACCGACTTTGGCGAAAAACAGCTTGAAAAACTCAGCGAACGCTTTAAAAATATACCGCTTGATAAAATTTATACAAGTCCGCTCATTCGCGCTCAAAAAACCGCGTTGGCAATTAAGGGCAACCGAGATATTGAAATTGAAGTTTTAAACGGTATTGTCGAACTTAACGGTGGTATTATTGAAAACAAACCCGTTGACGAGTCATTTGCAAAATATCCCGAATATAAAGATGCTTGGTTTAACCACCCCGAAGATTTTGCTCCCCAAAACGGCGAGCCTATGCGTGATGCTTATAAAAGAATTGTAAAAACATTTTTCGAACTTGTGGGAAAACACAAAGGACAAACCATTGCTTGTGCTTCTCACGGTGGTATTATCCGTTGCCTTGAATGTCATATTTTATATAACGATATCACAAGGCTAAAAGATATTACTATATTTGATAACACCGCAATTTTACTTTTAGAAATCGATGATAATGGTATTATAACAATTAAATTAACAAACGATTCTTCACACCTTACGCCCGAACTTATAAGACAAAATGTAAGTCTCTTGAGAAGCAAAAAGGCGGTGGATACAAAATGATTATAATGTCAGTTGATTTAGGTAAAGCGCGTACGGGGATTGCCGTTTCGGATAAGAGTGAAGGCTTTGCCTTTCCAAAAACCGTAATTAATGAATATAACACCGAAAAATTGGTGCAAAAAATTGCCGACTGGGCAAAAGAACTTTTGGCAGAAGAAATTGTTGTGGGACTACCCAAAAATATGGACGGCTCACTCGGTTGGCGCGCCGAAGAATGTAGTGAAATTGCCGAAAAAATCAAAACCGCTACTTCCCTACCTGTTGTTTTGTGGGATGAACGCTGCACAACAGTTTCGGCTCACACCGCACTTAATTTTACCGATACACGCGGTAAAAAACGAAAAGATGTTGTTGATGCCGTAGCTGCTGTAATTATTTTAGAAGATTATTTGCGTTTTAAAAAGAATAAAAACTAAGCATTTTTTGCTTAGTTTTATTTTTTTGTTGTAGAATTCCATAAATTGTTATATAATATAAAAGATTTCACATCAAGAGGTAAATTATGATAGCTTTAAAAGATTTTTTTCTAACCCTAATAAAAGGTATAGTGGTTGGTCTTGGCGCAATCACTCCAGGTCTTTCGGGCAGTGTGTTGCTTGTTATTTTTGGGCTTTATCAAAAAGCACTTAATGCAATTAGCACCATTTTCAAAAACTTTAAAAAGAATTTGATTTTCTTAATTCCGTTAGCACTTGGCATTGGCAGCGGTATGCTGTTATTTAGCGGTATTGCGCGTTACTTTTTAGCCAACTTTGAAATGCAGACACGCTTTACATTTTTGGGTCTTGTTGTTGGTACCCTTCCCCTATTTATCCGCGAAGTTACCAAAGAGAAAAAAGCAGAAGGCAAAAAGTTCCCTAAACGCTATATTCTTTTAATATTAGCGGCAACTACAGCGGGGCTTTTAATGTCCTATGTTGGTGGTGTTGGCTTTCCTGAAATTGAAAGCCCCAATATATTGCAGTCAGTGCTTTTAGGCTTGGTTGTTGCAGCATCTTACATTATCCCCGGTGTTGACAGCGCAGTAATTTTAAATTATTTTGGTATGTACAACACTTGGATAAATATGCTACACCTTGGCAACCTTAAAATTGATGGTTTTATTTTAAAGCAAGCGCTTCCGACCGGTGTTGGTCTTATAATCGGTGTGCTTTTAATTTCTTCACTTATTAACTTTCTTTTAAAGCGTTATTACACCATTACTTTTTCGGTTATTTTCGGTTTGTTTATTTCAATTATTCCAAAACTTTTAAACGAAAGCTGTGTTTTGGGATTTGACGGTAAAACCGCCGTTTCACTAATTTTAATGACTATCGGTTTTATTTTCTCATTCTTCTTAAGTGATTTGGAAAACAACCTTAAAAAACTTAAATCAAAAAAATAAATTTAACCTGCGGTAGAATTTTCTACCGCAGGTTTTTAATTTTATAATTATTCCTTCTCCTTCTTTTTAAATGGTATAATTTCAATAATCATCAACAAATTAAATAGCATTAAAATTACTGCCGCTAGTAAATAATCGTTAACAAAATTGCCGAAACTAAGGTGCCACATAACTGCAGCGAAACATAGGACTGTATTTATAACAATTGAAGGCAAACACCATATTTTTCTTTCTTTTTCATAATACGCAGACAATAAAATTGCTGTAAGCATACCTGCGACTCCTACCAATAGAAAGAACAAATTACGGCTTAAAGCCTGTAAAACAACACATGCCGCACCTGATACAAATATCGTAAATAATGCCATAATAACACCCCTTAATGTATATTAAATAATATTTCGCCATAACCATTGGCATAATCTTTTATTGTAGTATCAAACTTTTCGTAATAAACTTTTGGTTCAAGACCCTTCATGCCCCTAGTTGCTGTTTCGGTTAAGTCAAGATAATAGTTAACCCCATTTTTCAGTGTAAGCACATTATATGAATGGGCTTTTGTAAATTTCTTTTTATAACGAATGTCAGTAACATAAACTTTAATTTCATTTTCGGGCAGCATTTTTTCTTCAGAAAGCACAAGCGTAATATGTTTAAACAATACTGCAAAGTCAAAACATATTCCATTAATTATATCTCCGTCTACAATATCATCAAATTCAAAATATTGAAAAAACACCTTTTTATTATAATCATATATAAAATGTTTATTTGCGTAATTTTGAACGGTTGTAATATATTCTTCTATACTTTCGTATTCTCTGCCAAAGTGTTTGATTATCCAATCGCGTTCAAAATCTGTTATTGTTGTAACTGATGAATACCTGCCGGAATTATTTTGAGTATAATTATTTACATAAGCAATTACGGTTGTGGCAAGAACCGCTATACACAAAACAACCGATAATATAATTTTTAATGCTTTCATTTTTATCACCTTTAAATTTTATTCGTTTGGCGGGGAATGTCCATTTAACCGTTTTTCAATTACCTTGAACATCTCCGCCGCTTTTTCGTTGTTCAAAGCATTGTTTTGCTTATCTTCTAAAAAGATATAATACAAATTAAAATGCTCACGATATAAAACAGCGTTGTTCACATATCATTCTCCTTAAAAATAGTTATCAAAACTATACTTAGTACCATTACAAACAGGTACAGGCCATTCACAGTTTGACCAATCGTGATGATGCTCGGTAAACCATGCAGAAGTTCTGTTGAAGTAGTAATGATATGCATCGTTAGGGTCGCCACCAATAGGGTCATCAAAGGTAATGTCACACATATACCATTCGCCGTCAAGCTGAACTGCGTTCCACTTGTGACCACCACCAGCTGTTCCCACAACACCACAACAGTTTATGCCAACAGCAAAACAAAGTGTTTGGAAAGCTTCTGAATAAGACTCACACACACCATATTTATTAACCAAAATTCCGTATGCGGTCCAGTTGTCATTTGCAAGACCATCCCACTGAGCACTTAGGTTATAATAACTATCAAGCAAAATACGCTCATATATAAGACGTTCTTTCCAAACAGCAGGTGCATTTGCGGGAATTGTACTTATAATACGATTTACTTCGGCATCAAATATTGCCTTTTTATTAAGAATCTTTTGTCTTAATTCATCGGTAAGTTTTCTGCTATAGCCACAAAATTCGCCTTCTTCTCTGCCAATAGCATACGCAAATTCCAATGCGCCTGTACCGTTACCGTAAGAATAAATGCTTACAGTATTTGCAAGGAAAAAATATTCAGGGTTATCTGCCATATAAAGAAAGTAAATATAATAATTACGGTTTTCAGATAAATTAGCTTCAATCTCAGCCCTTGCACCAACTTGAGAAACGACATCATCAATTTGTCTGTACCAACCCTTTTGCTCATCGGTTAAAATGTTATATAAATAACGCTTTGTATAATGAAGTTTTTGATGTTTCTGGTTTGTCGTGTAAGAATAAGTAGGCTTTGTGGGTTTTTGCGGTTCAACAGGCTTTTCGGGTTCGGGCTGAATTTCTTCTTCGGGTTCAGGGATTATCTCTTCCTTTTCCGGCTCGGTTGGCTTTTCAGGTTCTACCGGCTCTTCTGGTTCAATCGGTTTTTCGGGCTCAACAGGAACTTCAGGTTCTACCGGTTCTTGCGGTTTAACGGGCGTTTCGATTTCTTCCTGTTCAGGCTCAACCTTTTCGTTTTCTTCCTTATCGGTTGTTTCGGGTTTTACGGGTTTAACCTTATCAATTGTCGGAATTGCGGGTATAATTTCTTCTTCCTTTTCGGGTGCAGTTGGTTTTTCCAATTCAACAATAATTGCACCATCTTCGGTTATGGTTTCTTTAATATTGCCAATCTCGTCAAGCTTGTCTTTAAAATCTTCAAAATTTTCAATAACTTGGCTTTCGTTGTCTTTAATTTCAACCTTGATTTTTTCACCTTGACCGCAAGCAGCAAGTGAAAGTGTAAACGATGTTGCTAAAATGATTGCTAATAATTTTTTCATAATAAAAAATCCCCTTTTATAAGTGTTTTGGACCTTGTTTTTTGTCCTTACACTAATAAAGGGGATTTAACTTTTTAATCGGTTTTATATTTTTTAAAAAATTTTTAAAATTATTTTTTAACGGGCTGAATATGACTTAAGAACCCAGTCGCCGTCAACAAATTTAAATATCATTTTTTCAAACTGATAAGCAATCCAATAAGTGGTGGGGTCATCTTCTACCTGATACCAATCTGTTTCATTTGCTTTCGGCGGTTCGCTTGAAGCATCATACCAAGAAATATTAACCTGATATGTTGTATCATCTATTTTTATATAATCTTTAACTTCGGGGTGGTCGGGACCGCCAGCGCCGTTAGGCTTCAAAACGAATTCAATAGCATCTCTTGAGTTCATTATCGGAACATATCTTGCATCCCATGTACCCATATCATCACCAAAATATTCAAAAAGTGACGAAAGATCATAAACCTTGCCAAAATATTTTGTAGTAATTTCATCAATGATGCTAAGTGGCACCAAGAAGTACTCGTTATTTTGCTCATCGACACTTTGGTAATACTTTTGAATATCATCAATTATACTTTCGTATAAACAAAACCACACAATTTCCTTTGGGGAAATTTTGTTAACATCTGTAAAATATGATAATGCCGAAAGTGCGTATTTTTTATTACCAAAATCGGCTTTACTTTTAAGCATTGCAATTTTTTGTTCATCGCTTACAGTATACTCAACCTTTTTACCATTTACGGTGATATTTTTATTATCCGATGCTTTGGCAATTAAAATTAAATCTTCTTCAGGGGTTTTACCAACAAGATTTAAAGGAGCAGTTGTACCTGTAAATGCTTCGCTGTAAAACCATTCCAAGCTTTTATCCATTTTAGCATTAAATACAATATCGCCTTCAAGGGCGGTACATTCTCTGAAAACAAGCATAAAGCGTTCAACATTTTCGGGAATAACGGGTGCAGTTTTCAAAGATTTACAACCATAAAATGTACCTGTCATTGCAGTAATTGTTGGCGGGATTACCGGTGCTTCGGTCATTTTATCGCAATAATAAAATGTCGCATACATATTGGTTACCGGTCTACCGTTTACATACGAAGCAATTTGTCCGTATTCGGTTTTAGTTCGGTCATATGTCATAACTGTCCATACACCATAAACATCGCTATCAATCATACCGCTGTCACCGGCATCAAACACTTCTCCCCATAACCACCATTTTTGCTCACCGCCGTCATTTACATAAATGCATTCAAAGCCATAATAATAGTCGCCATAAGACACCCAGTCACCCGCAGTACATTTTTCAGGGAATTCCTGCCCCGCAGTTAAAACTGTGCCGTCGTGCATTGTGTAAACACAGCCTTCCGGAATATAGGCACCGTCCAAAATTAGTTCATACTGTGGATCGGTATCAGTAATAACAGTATTATTATCATCGTTGCCATTATTATCATCCTTAGAAAGAATAACCGCAGTTGTAGTACCACCCACCGCGATTGTAACGGCGGCTATACCCGCAATAATTTTGGTTGCAATAGGTATTGCGGCAATTTTTGCACCTATACCAACCGCTGTTGTCGTAGTAGCAGTAACGGTTGCGGTTGCTGCAGTAGTTGTAGCAGTTGCGGTAATTGTGGCACCTGTAGCAGTTGCAATACCTTCTGCCACAAGTTCTGCCGATGCGGTAGATAAACCACCATCGAACGCGCCTTTGAAAACCCATTTGAGAAGCGGCAAGAACGGAATAGCATGCAATTTGATGCCATTTTTCTTTTCATATTCTTCAACACTTGCTTTAATGGCTTTTCTTGCATAGTTTAATCGGCTTTTTACTGTACCTTCGGTTGTACCCTGAATTTCGGCAATTTGTTTAACCGACATTTCATCAAAATAGTACATCATAACCGCCGAACGCTGTTCTTCCGAAAGTTCATTTAAAATTGCAAGAATTGTCTTTTTAAAATCGTCTTTATCTAACGCTTCATCGGGGATAAATTCACTGTTTTCTTCCTTTAAAGTATCAAAAACAGTGTTTCCGTCTTCATCTTCGTCAACAATTACATCTTTTTTCTTTTTAAAATAACGGGTGCATTGGTGATATGTAATCTGTTTTGCCCAGGTAACAAAAGCCGCAGGCTCTTCAAGTTTACCGATTGTATTAATAATTTCAACAAACGCTTCTTGGGTTACATCAAGTGCTAAATCTTCTTCCTTAACGGTTTTTAAGGCAAAATAATACAAGTCGTTATAAAATGCGTTGAAAAGTTCATTCATTGCATTATTATCGCCTTGTTGCGCCTTGGTAACTAAACCCACAAGTTTTTCTTTTTCCATTGCCATTTTTACTTCCCCTTAAAAAGCATTAATGAAACATATTGTTGCGCATATTCATATGTATTTCGTGAGCGCGGCGCGAATCATCCATAAAATTTTGATGCATACGCAAAAATGTGTCATTTGAACTGTCGCCACTAGCTAAGCCACTCTTTTTATCCTTTAAAATCTTAACAAACAAGAGTATACAAACTGCTATAATCAATATGCTTGCTAATGCAATAGCTATAATTATACCAATAAATAGTAATCCCGTCGCTCCGCCAAGCAATGCTAATAACGCCTTCATAAAAATATACTCCCCTAATACTTGTATCAATTTAACTATATCACAACAAAACCCCAATGTAAAGCAAAACCGCCATTTTATGACGGTTTTGCAATTTTATTATTTTACAATGTACTTATAAATTTCAAACATCGCACCAATGCCCGATTTAATAACTACATACGCTGTACCCCTGCCCTGTGCAATTACGGTACCATTACTTGAAACAGTAACAACCGAAGAATCACTTGTAAAACATTCTCCACCACTTTGTGCCCAAACCGATGCTGTAGGTGAATGTGCGCCGCCGACTTTCAATTCCTTTGTATTAAGTGGTGTTGAATTAAAATTTTCAATTTCTTTCAAAAAATCAACACCATCAATTTCAGGAAGATTTGAAAGATTGGCTTCGGGTGCTTTAGCAAAAACATCATAACGGTAAACTTCATACATCGCATTATCCATCGCGCCAATGACTACATATGCTGTACCTGCACCAACGGCAGTAACTTTGCCGAGTTCCGTAACAGTAACAACATTTTCATCACTTGTATAAACTGAACCTTTTCCGTTTTTAAGCCAAACATTTGCTATGGGCGCGTGTGAATCGTCGATGTAAAGTTCAAATGTGTTAAGCCCGCTTGCTACAAAACTTTCGATTATTGCATCATAATCTAATTCTTTGGCTTCGTGAGTGGTTGTTTGATTAAGTGTAGTCTCAAATTTTTCAAGCACCTTGTCAACCATACCACAACCTGTGAATGTGAACATCAACATAACTACCAATAAACCTGCAACTAATTTTTTCATTTTTAATTTCTCCTTTAAAAATATGTTTTTCTGCTTGGGTTTTGCCCCTTACACTAACAAAGGGGAATTAAAAATTCAATCGGTTTTATTTTTTTGAAAAAATTTCAAAAATTATTTTATCTACAAATTTGCTTGTCAAAATTTAGGTTAAATGCGTAGAAGTTTTTGCTATTAAGTCTATCAGTAATCAAACACAGTGAAATAACAAGAGAAGACCTGTACCAAGGCTCATTTAAATATCAAATGTGGTACTATTGACAAGATTACCGAAAACTGCTATACTTCAAATGCTATATTGACTTTAGTCAATTTTCTACAGCTCTTGACAATATGGAATAAAAAACCAACATCACTCTAAGGGGGTATAGGTATGAAAAAAATTCTTTGTATAATACTATCAATCTGCTTGCTAATTGGCACTTCTCCACTTACTGTCTGCGCAGCAGAAAACAATAGTAAATACACTAAAGAGTTTGTATTTGAATCTATTTTAGAACACAATGAACGCGGTCACGAAGTAATTGTTGTAAATAGATATCATAAGTACACTTTTATGACACTTACAAATAAGGTGTATTTTGAATTTGAAATAACTAATAACGAAGGCACACATACATATAAAACAGATAGTTTTAGAGTAATGGTTTGGAATATGAAAAATGCCACTATCGATAGGGCATGTAAAAACGATAAAAAACTTGAAGCGATTTATCCTTCAGTCGAAAAAGCGGCACTCAATGTCATTTCAGAACGAATGATAAGCAAAAATATGTCTCCTGAAGAACTAAAAAAAGAACTTTTCGGCAGTGTTGTTGAGTCATGGTTTGAAGCCGAAAAAGAAAGTATCGCCGAAGTTGTGGTATTGGAATTTGTTAAGGCCGGTTTCACTTCTAAGGATGTTTTGCAAAATATTGTAGATAAAGGTTTCGACATAAAAGATACGGCCGAAAATGCACATGTGAGCAATGGCACCGAAGCTGAAAAACTTGAAGATACCATCAACTTTGCACAAAATGCAATGCAGTGGCTTAAAAAAATTGTTGACGGAATTAAAATTATTCTCGCTTTCTTTAATGGTGTTAACGCGAATCCCATAGCCGATTTAGAAAATTTGTTTGCCCCACCCGGCAAGGATTATACAAAATATTCTTCTATAATTGAATCAGAAAAACTCGAATATCACAATAATGTTTATTCATTGATTGATAAATAAACTTTTAAATAACTGTGCACAAAAGCAGATGGTTTCCCATCTGCTTTTAATTTTATCTGCATGTTTGCTTGTCAAAATTAGGGTTAAATGCGTAGAAGTTTTTACTATTAAGTCTATCAGTAGTCAAGCGCAACGCTTCACCAAATCGCTGATAATGAGTAATTTCACGCTGACGAAGGAATTTGAGCGGTTCCAAAATATCGGGGTCATCAATAAGCCGAATAAGATTATCATAGGTTACCCTTGCCTTTTGCTCGGCTGCCAAGTCTTCGTGCAAATCTGCTAACACATCGCCTTTGGACTGAATATATTCAGCACGCCAAGGCAGACCTGCCGCTGCTTGCGGATAAACCGATGCGGTATGGTCAACGAAATATTTGTCAAATCCGCTTTGCTTAATTTCTTCAGGTGTCAAATCACGGGTCAACTGATGCACCATTGCACATATCATTTCAAGGTGCGCAAGTTCTTCAGTACCGATGTCCGTCAAAATGCCTTTAACTTCACTAAATGGCTGACCATAACGCTGTGTTAAATAGCGCATTGAAGCACCTAACTCGCCATCCGGTCCACCATATTGGCTTATTATAATTTGCGCATATTTAGGATTGCGATTTTTAATATTTACTGGAAATTGTAATTTTTTTTCATACTGCCACATAAATTATATCTCCTTATATTCCCAAGGCCATTTACCGTCAAGCCACTGCCAACAGCCGTTTGCTGTAACATCATTTGGTGTAACGATATAATCGCCAAACTGTGATTCGTATTCTTTTATAAGCTCTGCCCGTTTAAAACGGTAATCTTTTAAAAGTGTCATTGCTTTTTGATTTGTGGGATGGGTATCTAAAAACAGCACAAGCTCGTGTATGGCAAAATCGAGCGCGTGTATTTTCTTTTTTAATTCATATTTTTTGTTCATTTATAATTACCCCCATAATAAAATGGCTTTGTAATATTTGGGAACAGTGAACCGTTTTCGAAAGCCTTAGCTTCATCATAAACATAGTCTAGCGGTTGCATATTAACAAAAGCCATTGTTAAAACATCTTGTGTGTTTTGTGTTTCAGGGGGATTACACGGATTTGTATCAAAACAAACTTGGGGTTTAGAAAGCATGTTGTCGTCTTCCATAACAACACGGTTTGTAAAATTGTTGAAATCAAACATTTTTCTATCCAATTTTAATTCTCCTTTAAATTTTTTCGCTTGTCCCATAACAGTATATTTATATTTTTGTAAATGGTTACTGAAAAGTACAAAATAATATCAAAAAAACACAAAATTACATATTGTAAAATCTTGACATTTAATGTATAATAGATGTAAATAGGCGAAATTTGGGAATTTTATTATAAAAGGCCAAATTTCTAAATTTAAAACTTTTTTAGGCTTAAGGGAGGTGCCTGTAAAAATGTATGATTTAATATTAGCCAAAACTGCTGATACTGTAAAAGACATACCTGATGCACAGGTTGTCATTATTGGTGTTGGTACTGTTTTTGCGGGTCTTGTTTGTATAGTGCTTTTATGTAAAATTATTGGTTTATTTTGCGGTAAAGCAAAAACTACTGAAAAGACCGAAACCGCTGCTCCTGCACCACAAGTGCAAGTTGCTGCTCAGCCCATTGAAAACCGTCAGCAAATCATTGCTGCAGTCTCAGCCGCAGTTGCTGAAGAATTGGGAACCGATGTTTCCGCAATAAGAATTTTATCGTTTAAAAAAATCTAAGAAAAAAGGTGTTAAATTATGAAAAAATATAATGTTACTGTAAACGGTACTGCTTACGAAATCACTTTAGAAGTTGTTGACGCTGCTGATGTTAAAGCAGCACCCGCTCCCGTTGCAGCTCCTGCTCCCGCTGCAGCACCCGCTCCTGTTGCTGCTCCTGCTCCTGTTGCTGCTCCCGCAGGCGGCGAAACCGTTAACAGCCCAATGCCCGGCACAATCCTTTCTATCAATGTACAAAACGGCTCTGTTGTTAAGAAGGGCGATGTTTTGATGATTTTGGAAGCTATGAAAATGGAAAACGAAATTATGTCACCTTGCGACGGTACCGTTGCTTCTGTTAATGTTAACGCTGGTGCATCTGTTGAAACCGGTGCTGTTCTTTGCGTTATCGCTTAATTGCCCCGCATTTAAGGAGAATTTAAAATGTTAGATGCAATTATTGAATTTTTAAAACAAACCGGCTTTTATTTGCTTGGTGCCGGCTTTTTGACCGAAGGTTGGAAGTATGCTGTAATGATTACCATTTCACTCGTACTTTTATATCTCGGTATTAAAAAGCAGTTTGAACCCTTGCTTTTAATTGGTATTGCTTTCGGTATGTTACTTACCAATCTTCCGGGTGCGGGTCTTTATAACCAAGAACTTTGGAATGAATTTATGACCGAAGGCAGTGCACATTACCATTCGTATGGTTACATCCTTGCCAACGGCGGTCTTTTAGACTTCCTTTATATTGGTGTTAAAACATGTATTTACCCCTGCCTTATCTTTATTGGTATTGGCGCTATGACCGACTTTGGACCACTTATTTCAAATCCCAAATCACTCCTTTTAGGTGCTGCTGCACAAATTGGTATTTTTGCCACATTTGTTGGTGCGAAACTTTTAGGATTTGACGGTTTAGAAGCATCATCTATTGGTATTATTGGTGGTGCTGACGGCCCTACAGCTATTTTCGTAACTTCTAAGTTAGCTCCCCATATTTTAGGACCTATTGCCGTTGCCGCCTACAGCTATATGGCACTTGTTCCTGTAATTCAGCCACCAATCATGAAGCTTCTCACCACCAAAAAGGAACGCGCTATAGTTATGAAGCCCCTTCGCGAAGTTTCAAAAACCGAAAAGATTTTGTTCCCCATTATCATTACAATTTTCGTTGCATTGCTCGTTCCTTCGGCTACCCCACTTGTTGGTTGCTTAATGCTTGGTAACCTTTGGAAAGAATGTGGCGTTGCTGAACGCCTTTGCAAAACTGCACAGAATGAACTTATGAATATTGTTACAATCTTCCTTGGTATTTCGGTTGGCGCAACCGCTACTGCAGGCACCTTCCTTAACACAACAAGAAATGTTGTAACAATCGGTGGTACCGAAATCAATATGCTTCGCCTTCCCACTCTTGAAATCATTGTTTTAGGTGTTGTTGCTTTCGGCGTAGCTACTGCTTGCGGTGTTCTTTTTGCTAAATTTATGAACTTGTTCACCAAGAACAAGATTAACCCGCTTATCGGTTCTGCAGGTGTTTCTGCTGTTCCTATGGCCGCTCGTGTTTCACAAACTGTTGGTCAAAAAGCAAACCCCGCAAACTTCTTGCTTATGCATGCTATGGGTCCGAATGTTGCAGGTGTTATCGGCTCTGCTATTGCTGCCGGCGCACTTATTGCTATTTTCGGTTAAGCTAAAGGAGAATTTAAATGAACAACAAAAAATTATTTATAACCGATACCATTTTGCGTGACGCTCACCAGTCACAGGCGGCCACCAGAATGAAAATCGAAGATATGATCCCCGCACTTGAACAGCTTGACCAAATTGGTTATTGGTCACTCGAATGTTGGGGCGGCGCAACATTTGATGTTTGTATGCGCTTTTTGAATGAAGATCCTTGGGAAAGACTTCGCACACTTAAAAAATATATGCCCAACACCAAGCTTCAAATGCTTTTCCGCGGTCAGAATATTCTTGGCTACAAGCATTATGCTGATGATGTGGTTGATTCATTTGTTGGTAAATCAATTGAAAACGGTATTGAAGTTATCCGTATTTTCGACGCGCTTAACGATACTCGCAACCTTGAACAGGCAATCAAAAGTTGTAAGAAATACGGCGGTATTTGCGAACCCGCTTTAAGTTATACCGAAAGCCCCGTTCACAACGAAGAATACTTTGTAAAACTTGCAAAGGAACTTGAACAAATGGGCGCCGATGTTATTTGTATCAAAGATATGGCAAACTTGCTTTTACCCTTTGATGCATATTCACTTGTTAAAAAGCTTAAGGAAAATGTAAATGTTCCGATTCATCTTCACACCCACAACACCACCGGTACAGGTGATATGGTGTACTTGATGGCTGCTCAGGCAGGTGTTGATATTGTAGATACCGCGCTTTCTCCCTTAGCTAACGGTACTGCACAACCCGCAACCGAAGCTTTGGTTGCCACCCTTAACGGTACCGCACGCGACACCGGTCTTGACCTTAACAAGTTAAGTGATGTTGCTGCTCATTTCCGCAAGGTTGCCGACAAGATGAAGGCCGATGGTATTTTAGACCCCAAGGTTTTAAATGTTGATACCAAAACCCTTATTTATCAAGTTCCCGGCGGTATGCTTTCAAACATGCTTTCACAGCTTAAACAAGCAGGTAAGGAAGATAAGTATTACGATGTGCTTGCTGAAGTTCCGCGTGTACGCAAAGACTTTGGTTACCCCCCACTTGTTACTCCTACAAGCCAAATCGTTGGTACCCAAGCCGTTATGAATGTAATCGCAGGCGAAAGATATAAGATGGTTCCTAAGGAATCTAAAGGTCTTTTAAAGGGCGAATATGGCCGCTTACCCGCATCTGTTGATGAAGATGTTCGCAAGAAGTGCATTGGCGAAGACGAAGTTATCACTTGCCGTCCTGCCGACCTTATTGAACCCGAACTTCCAAAATACAAGGCAGAACTCGAAGCAAAGAATCTCGGCAATGGCACGGTTGAAGATGTATTAAGCTACGCTCTCTTCCCACAGGTTGCTGAAAAATTCTTCAAGGTACGCGATGCTGCTCCCGCTGTGGATGAAAACGGCGTTCGCAATCTTGTAGTTGAAGATTTGTCATTTTAATTTTAAAAGCGTATCGAACTAAATGTTCGATACGCTTTTTTTATATTATCGTCGCCAATGTCAGCATTTCACGGATTTTAAGATATATTTCTTCTGCCGTTTCAACAGGCAATGGGTTTTTCCCTTTGCCAATCTCAATTGTAAATCCTGGGCGGTTATGCTCTTCTATAAACCAATCCTTAAAACCACCACCATCAGCAATTGCAATTGGCACATCAAGTGCATAACCCGAAGCAGTTGCTAAAATTTCGGCAATGCGCTTTGAACGGGTTGGAGTATATTCACCAAAATTCCAATAAATCACTTCACCTTGGCTATGTAATGCCACCGCATGTCTTATCCTGGTTTTATTACAAAGCTTTGTAAGCGCTGCAGTTTCAGGCTCGCTTTCGGGTTTTGGCCCACCGTAACGACTAGGTGCAGGACCATATATTCCCGTCTTTCTTTCCTTTTCTCGTAAATTTTCCCAATCAGCATTAAAATTATGATTAATATCTACACCGCGAAAATTCGCATTCCAATGTTCAAAATCATTTTTGCACAGCCGCGCAATGCGGTCAGCTTCACTTCCGCAGGCAGACCTTCCTAGAAGTGAAATATCACACCCATCAGGATTTACACAGGGCACTAAAATAACTCCCCTGCCCTTTAAACCGCGAATAGCATTTACCCCTTCAATCGACAAATCATTTTTTATAGCATAAGCCAAATCTTCTATATACATTAAAAGCACGGTCGAAGTTATGCGTTCGCTACCGTGAAATGCTGCTGTTATAAGGCTATATTCACTTGCAGAACCTATTTTAAGCGCCGTTATATCTTTTCCCATACAACTTTTGCCAATAACTGAGCGTTTTATAAAAGGATATTCGCGACAAATTTCATCAATAGCGCGTTGCCTTGAAAAATAATCATATTCCATTGGTTTTATAATTGCTTTCATTTTTAACACCTCTTTTAATATATATTAAACAGGTAACAAAAAAATGAATTCGTTGTACAAAAGATTGACAAGATAATATAACAATTATATAATTAACCAAGGTGATATTAATGAATTTAACTGAAAAACAACTTTCAAAAGAATATGTTTTTAACGGTAAAATTATAAACGTAAGGCGCGATACCGCACTGCTTCCCAACGGCACAACCGCTTTTCGCGAAGTTGTTGAACACAATGGTGGTGTTTGTGTCGCAGCACTTACAGATAAAAATGAAGTTCTATTTGTGAAACAGTTCCGTTACCCTTATATGGAAGAGATTTTCGAAATTCCCGCAGGGAAACGAGATTCTTTAACCGAAGACCCTTTGACATGTGGCAAGCGCGAGCTTAAAGAAGAAACGGGTGCCACCGCAAAGCGCTTTATATCACTTGGTGAACTTTACCCCACCCCCGGTTACTGCGGTGAAATTATTTGGATGTACGCGGCCTTTGACCTTGATTTTGGCGACTGCGACCCCGATGATGATGAATTTTTAGAAGTTGAAAGAATCCCACTTGAAAAAGCGGTTGAAATGGTGATTTCGGGCGAAATCAAAGACGCAAAAACCCAAACTGCAATTTTAAAGCTTAAATATTTAATCGACAATAAAATGGTATAAAGAAACACCGCTTGAATTCAAGCGGTGTTATTTTTTATTTACTATTGGGTGTTTGCATATCAATAACCTTTAAACCATTAGCAGTTTTTTCGATATAAACATATTTATCAAAATAATCTTTATACACATTATTACCCCAAGTCAAGATATGGGTAAAGGTTACGCGACAGCTGTAAAGATTATCGTTATATTTATGCGCTTCTCCAAAGGTTACATCTTCAAAACGATAACCCGTATGTGTCCATACCCAAAGTTCAGTCTTGCGCACATATTTATAAAATTCAGTCGAAGTGTCAAAGAAATGTGCAATACTGCCAAGTGATGCATCTTCCTGCATAAACTTTGCATAGCCCTGACTAGCATTTAAAGCGTGATTTTTAAGGTTATTAAGTTCAGATTCTTCAATACCCTGTGCAACGGTATAAACGCCATCCTTTTCGGAAACTTCAACTTCGCTACCATCAGCAGCGTAAGCCTTAACTTCGAACTTATCAGAAATTAAGTTTTCAATCTTAACCGTTTGAAGCTTAACAACAGTGTTATCGCCAATTTTATCGGTTAAGATTTTAGGCAATTCATTATCAATACGGTCTTCTTTTTTAACTTCGACACCATTAATAACAAGTTTTATATCCGAAGGTACATATATTTCATATTTCTTACAAATATTACTATCAACTTCGGCAACGCCAACTTCATAACCCTTTATACCATATTTGCCGCCTTTTTTAGCCTTTTTAAGATAAAAAGTTAAAATGCTTTTATCTTCGGCTTTTATATTATAAACTTCGGTATAACCATCAAGTTTTTTACCCGATGAAGAAATAGAAAGTTTTTTATTGCCAACAATTTGTTTAAATGCAGTATTAACATCATCTTTACTTTCGTAATCTGAAAGCGGAATATTATAGGTCAAAACAGCGCCCTTTAAATCGCCTTTTTGGAGATATTCGGTAACGATTGTTTCCATAAGTCCTGTTGGCTGTGCAGCTTCAAAAACCGAAAGCACCGAATTAAGCACAAATAAACCGACAATAAGTAATACTAAAAATACCGCAATTACGGAAAAATAAATTTTATAAAATAAAGATTTAATTTTCATAACATTATTCCTCCGTTACGATAAAGCAAGTTGGCAATCTTCTTGGGGTTGTAAATGCTTTGTACTGATTTACAAGACCTTGCTTCTGATAATTGTCAAGTTTTGCTGTATCAATGTTATAAACATTGTAATAATCACGGTAATACATCATTGCGGAAGAGCCACCATCAAGCATACCGGCGGATACCGCGCCATATTCAACAAGAATATCAATAACATCATTACGGGTAGCACCAATACTGCTTGCGCTTCTACCGTCGGTTACAAGCATAATTACAGTACCATCAGCACGCTGAGCGATTGCAGTGCGCTGTGCCGCACCGATATTACCATCACCGTAGTGAAGATTTACTTTGTCGATATCGCCGTTATCTTTCAAGGTATGGTCTATAAGCAAATTACCTGTCTGGAAGCAAACCGCATCGCGAATACCAAGTTCTTCAGCCTTTTTAACGGTTATACCTTCATAACAAACAAATTTATTATCCTTAGTAAAGCCCATAAAGGTACGACTGCCGTTACCACCCCATACCTTCTTACCAAACGAATAAGTAAGACCGATAGGCTGAGCGCCTGTACCCTTTCCGCCGCCATCAGCAAACTCGCCCGCATTAATTACCGCAAGCGCATTATACTTTTCGGCAAATTTAAAAATTCGCATACCGCCTGTAGCGGTTGCAAAATTTTCACTTGAAACGCCAACCTTAACGCGCGAAGGGTCTTTTACTAAAAGTAAATATGCTTTAAAATTAGGCTTTTGTAAGAAGATAAGTTTTGTACCGTTCTTGGCATCCTTCCACTCATCTTCATCACCTGTAACCATTTGAGATACATCAATAGAGTCAGTGCTAATCTTATGACTGTTATCGACAATTTCCTTGACCTTTTCTTTAGGTAAGAAAAGACCGGGCACCCATTTTGTAGCACTTGCCTGCATAGCCGATAAAACCAGCATATCACGCATTGTTTCACTTGGACCGTGCGCAACAACCATACCCGCAGAAAAAGCAGTAATGACAATGAGTAAAAGCGCTGTACCAACCGATATAAGTGAACGGTTAATAACATTTTTAACGGTTAGTTTCTTCTTAGGCTCTTCAGTTTTTTCTTTTTTTACAGCTGTACTGAAAACCCAAGTTTGCTGTATGCGATAGCTTATAAAGAAAAGCACAACATCAACAATAAGTTTGAAAACCGTCTTAATTTCGGGGTTATTTGAGAAAATCATTGACAAAACAGAAACCAAACCTGCTGAAACTAGCATTTGCGGGATTGCCAAAGCATAATAACGGAGCAATGCTTTTTTACCGTTTCCGTCAAAATCAAACACCTGACTGCGATTGATTGAGAAGTTTGTAAATGATGAAACGGCACGCGCAATAACGGTTGAAATTAAAACACTTAAACCGCCGAATATGCCGCCACAGAATTTGTTAAGCAAATAAAACAACAATAAATCAATTATTGCAGAAGCGGTGGAAGAAAGCCAAAATCCTAAAATGAAACTGTAAACGCGGATAGAATCTCTAACAGTTTTAAAATGTGACTTGTGTTCACCCGGTTCTTCATATATGGTGTTAATTGTTACTTCGTAAAGTTCAATGCCTGCTTGCTTGAATTTTAAAAGCATATTGGTTTCATATTCAAAGCGTTCGCCTTTGACATTAAGTAAGAAAGGCAAATGCTTGGTTGGAAAACCGCGAAGTCCTGTCTGAGTATCGGAAATTTTCAAACCGCAAAGTGTTCTAAACACCAATGAAGTTGTTTTGTTGCCAAAACGACTGCGTGGGGGCACTTGCGGAAGAGTGAAATCACGACAACCGAGAATGATTTTATCCCCTTCACGAAGTAAGGCTTCGGCACAGTTTTTAACATCTTCAGGGGCATGCTGACCGTCACCGTCAACTGTAATTACACCTTCAATGGTGTCAGAATATTTTAAAATAAACTTAAATGCAGTTTTAATAGCCGCACCCTTACCCTTATTATAGGAATGGCGTAAAACGATAAAGTTATTCTCTTTATCGGTTACGGGAAAGTTCTTTTGATGAGCAGTGTCACTGCCATCATCGACAATAACAAAGTTTTTAAAGCCGACGTCTTTTAACCCTTGAATAGTTTGCATTAACTTTTCATCAGGGTTTAAGGAAGGGATTAAAATGCAAATTTTATTGAACATATTAAGTCCTCACATTTTTGTTTAATAGCGTTCAAAAGCGACAGCCTATAAAAGCCGCCGCCCTTGGAAAATATATAATTTAAAAGAATTATTTTGATTTATACAATTCAACAGCCTTATGAATTCTGTCAACAGGATCCAAAAGTTTGCTGATTGAATTATCATAATTCAAAGTATCAATAAGCAATGCAATATATTTTGACATTTCAACACTGCAATACCATTCGCGTGATAAAAGTTCGGGTGTTTGGTAAATAAGGTTGGTTGTGAAAACCTTATCAATAAGACCATTAGCGTAATATTCATCAAACTTTTCAAGACCGTCAACAAAAAGACCGAAGGTTGAGAAAACAAAAATACGCTTTGCACCGCGTTCTTTAAGCTTAGCGGAAATATCAAGCATTGATTCACCAGATGAAATCATATCATCAACCAAAATCAAATCCTTACCCTTAATATCGGCGCCCAAAAATTCGTGCGCTTCAATGGGGTTTTTACCGTTAACAATAACAGAATAGTTGCGGCGCTTGTAGAACATACCAAGCTCTAAGCCTAAAACTGATGAATAATAAATACAACGACCCATACCACCTTCATCGGGTGAAACAATCATTGTGTGTTCACGATCTAGCTGAATATCGGGAACAGATTTAAGTAATGCCTTAATCATCTGATAGGTTGCTTGTACATTATCAAAACCATCAAGCGGGATTGCATTATTAACACGGGGGTCGTGTGCGTCAAAAGTAATGATATTTTTAACACCGATTGACACAAGTTCTTGCAAAGCCATTGCACAGTCCATTGATTCGCGTGCGGTTCTTCTGTGCTGTCTGCCTTCATAAAGCATTGGCATAATTACGGTAATTCTTCTTGCCTTACCGCCAAGCGCAGCGATAACACGCTTTAAATCTTGGAAATGGTCGTCGGGGCTCATCGGAACGGTCTTGCCATACATCTTATATTCAACACTATAGTTGAAGCAGTCACAAAGAATGTACGCGTCAACACCGCGTGCGGTATGCTTTAAAACAGCCTTTGCTTCACCTGTGCCGAAGCGGGGACAATTAGGTTTAACAATATAAGTTTCATCTTCATCAGCGTTGCGCCAATTTTTAAGGTAATGGTCAACCTTGCTTGAAATATCTTCGCAACCCTTCATACTGATAATTGCCAAATCCCCATAAGGTGTGTGTTTAAAATCTACTTTTGCCATAACGGACCCCTCCATAATATTTAATTGCTTTATATATAATAACATAAATTGCTCGACAAAAAAAGACCTTTTTAACGAAAAAGTGTATAAACTTTTTGTAATTTAGCCGTTTTTTTCTAAAATTATATACAAAATTTATTAAAATTTAAAAATATAGTAAAATTTATTGAAAAATTAAGCGTTTTTTGGTACAATAAATTGAATATGTTATTTTGGAGTGAAACATAATGGCAAGGGTATATCTTTTAGGGCATACGCCCTATCCTGAACATTGCGTAGCATCAGCAGCAAAGCTTTGCTACAGTTCATCAAATATTGCAGATTTACGCAACTATTTAACCGATGAAAAGGCAGCTGAGTTTGTTGAAATGCTAAGTGAAATCGGTCACGAAAGTCCGATCGAACACGCAAGCTTCACATTTGGCATTGAAGGTGTTTCTCGCGCACTATTAGCACAGATTACCCGCCACAGAATGGCATCATTTTCGGTTAAAAGCCAACGCTATGTTCGAGAAGGCAGCTTTGAATATGTTACCCCGCCGGAAATTGAAGCAATACCCGAAGCAAAGGCAATTTATGACGAAATTATGGCAGAAGACCAACGCCGTTACGATGCACTTGCCGCCGTTTTAAAGGAAAAGCACATTAAAACCTTTATAGCTGAAGGTAAGGATGAAAAAACCGCAACAAGAATGGCCGAAAAGAAAGCCATTGAAGATGCTCGTTTTGTACTTCCCAATGCTTGTGAAACCCAAATAGTTATGACAATGAATGCACGGTCTTTAATGAACTTTTTCCGTCACCGTTGTTGCAACCGCGCACAGTGGGAAATTAAAGATGTAGCCGACCAAATGCTAGCGCTTGTTTTACAGGTTGCACCTAATTTATTCAAAAACGCAGGCCCCGCTTGTGTAAGCGGTCCTTGCCCCGAAGGCAAAATGACCTGCGGTCACTGTAAAGAAATTAAAGAATTTTATGAAGGACTTAAAAACAATGGGTAAACTTATAGTATTAGAAGGTCTCGATGGCAGCGGCAAATCAACCCAGCTTGATTTACTTCCCGAAAACCTTAAAAAAGCGGGTATAGACTGCAAAAAGGTGTCATTCCCTGATTATGAAAATCCGTCAAGCACACTTGTTAAAATGTATTTAGCAGGTGATTTTGGCAAAAAACCCGGCGATGTTAACGCTTATGCGGCATCTACTTTTTACTGTGTTGACCGCTATGCATCTTTTAAAGCAAATTGGGGCGAATATTATAATAATGGCGGCACTATTGTTTCGGGAAGATATACCACTTCTAATGCCGTTCACCAGTGCTCAAAATTGCCCGAAAACGAATGGGAAGACTTTTTAAATTGGCTTTATGATTTTGAGTATAATAAGGTTGCTATTCCAAAGCCTGATAAGGTTATTTTCCTTGATATGCCGATTGAAGTTTCTCAAAAGCTTTTATCAAAGCGATATGAAGGCGATGAAGCTAAAAAAGACATTCACGAAAAGGACACTGAATATCTTGACCGTTGCCGCAAAGCCGCAATTTTTACTGCCAAGTTTTCAAATTGGGATATTATCCCCTGCTCTAAAGATGGCGAAGCCCGTTCTATCGACGAAATTGCAGAAGATGTTTTAAAAGCAGTTTTAGAAATTTATAAGGATTAATATATGATTTATGTATTTTTAGCAAATGGTTTTGAAGAATGCGAAGCTCTTGCACCTATTGACATTTTGCGACGCGCGGGCTTTGATGTAAAAACTGTTGGTGTAAACGGCAAAACTGCAGAGGGTGCACACAATATTCCCGTTATGTGCGATATTTCAACCGATGAAATAACCTTTGAAAATTTAGAAGCGGTTATTTTGCCTGGCGGTATGCCCGGTACTATAAATCTTGAAAATGATGGGATCGTGCAAAAAGCAATTGATTATGCAAATAAAAACAATTTGCTTATCGGTGCAATTTGTGCCGCACCTTCTATTTTGGGCCACAAGGGATTACTTAACGGCAAAAAAGCAACCTGCTTCCCCGGTTTTGAAAAGGATTTATTGGGTGCTATGGTTACCACTGAATCGGTTATGCGCGACGGTAATATTATAACCGCAAAGGGTGCAGGCGTTGCCTTTGACTTCGGTTTTGAATTACTTGCCTATTTAAAGGACGAAAATACAGCAAACGATTTAAAAATTCAAATGATGTTTAATTGATTTGAGGGTTTTAAATGAAAAAGAAGATTTTAATTATTGTTTTAAGTGTTGTTGCCGTAATTTTAGTTGCGGTTATCGGTGTATCTTCATTTTTTATTGCCGATATGAACGGTGGTAAAAGTGGCAAGGATATGGAAATTGAAATTAAACAAGGCACTTATACCGCACAGATTGCCGAAATTTTAGAAAATGAAGGCATTATAAATTCTGCGCTCGGCTTCCGTATTTTTGCAAAAGTTAAAAAGTATGAAAGTAAATTTAAATACGGCGTTTACAAGTTCAACACCGGTGACAGCTATGATGAAATAGCACAAAAGCTTATCACCCAAGGTGCAAAAGCAAAAACTATTAAAGTAACTATTCCTGAAGGCACAGGCATTAATGATTATGTCAAGAATGTAAACGGTAAAAATGTTACCGTTTTGGGCATCGCTTCGATTCTGGAAAAAGCGGGTGTTTGCAATAAAGCAGATTTTCTTGAAGCATTAGAAAACGCAACACTTGACAGCAAACTTTTAAGTGGCGCTAAGGATAAAAACACCTACTATACTCTTGAAGGCTATCTTTTCCCCGAAACTTACGAATTTTATAAGTTAGATGATTCTAAAGCCGCTGCAAAATCGGTTGTGGAAAAAATGCTTAAAGAAACCGAAAGCCGTATAACCGACGATATGTACAAAAAGGCTGAAAATTTAGGCTATAGTATGCATGAAATTTTGACAATGGCTTCTATTATTCAGATGGAAGCAGGCATTGATACTGACTCACTCCCCAAAATTGCAGGTGTATTTTATAACCGCCTCAAGAGCCCTAATTTCGCAACCTTGGGCTCTTCCCCCACCTGCTATTATGGCGATTCTTTTGAAAACGACGATGAAAGATACGACACTTATAAAGCCAAGGGTTTGCCCCCGGGACCGCTTTGCTCCCCCGGTATTAAAGCAATCAACGCCGCTTTAAACCCTGAAGGCAGTGAATATTTCTATTTTGTAACCGACAAAAACGGCAAGTTCTATTTCCATAAGACCTATGCCGAACAGAATGCAACTATAAATAAATTAAAAAATGACGGAAATTGGATTTATGAATATTTCAACAAATAATATACCCGAGCTTTTATGCCCCGCGGGTGATATCGTGCGCCTTAAAGCAGCAGTTGATTACGGTGCCGACGCTGTTTACCTTGCGGGTGAAGAATTTGGTATGCGTACCGCCGCCACAAACTTTGGCGAAAAAGACCTTATAGAAGGTGTTAAATACGCCCACGACCGCGGTGTAAAGGTGCATGTAACCTGTAATACCATTCCACACAACAATGAAATTCCCCGCCTACCCGACTTTTTGAAATTTTTAAATGAAATAAAAGTAGATGCCATTATTGCTGCCGATTTAGGCACAATTATGATGGTTAAAAAGTATGCACCCGATGTAGATTTACATGTGTCAGTTCAGTCGGGCATTTGCAACTACGAAACTGCAAACGCATTCTATAATTTGGGTGCAAAGCGCATTGTTTTAGCGCGTGAATTATCTCTTAAAGAAATTAAGGAAATACGCGAAAAAACACCCAAAGATTTGGAAATTGAAATGTTCGCACATGGTGCAATGTGTGTTTCGTACTCATCGCGTTGCCTTTTATCAAGCTATATGACCGGCAGAGATGCCAATCGCGGTGACTGCGCTCAACCCTGCCGTTGGAGTTATTCCTTAATGGAAGAAACACGCCCCGGTCAGTTCTTTAATATTACTGAAACCGAAAAAGGCACTTATATTTTGAATGCCAACGATATGTGTATGGCAGAGTATCTTGACTTAATTCGCGATGCAGGGGTTGACAGTATTAAGATTGAGGGCCGCGCTAAATCACATTACTATGTTGCGGTTACTACCAACGCATACCGCGGTGCGCTTGACTCACTTAAAAACTGTGTGGGCACTTGGATTTGCCCCGAATGGGTTATGGAAGAGCTTAATAAAATAAGCCACCGCAACTATTCTACAGGCTTTTATTTCGGTCAACCGACCAACTCGCAAACCTATGCAAATGCGGGTTATGTGCGCGATTATTCGGTTGCCGCAATTGTTGACGGTTACGAAGACGGTATGATTATTGCTACCCTTAAAAATAAATTTTTAAAGGGCCAGGAATTTGACTGTCTAGAGCCACAAAACAAACCATTTATTGTTAAAGCAGATGTGGTTTATAACGATAAAAATGAAGAAATTGAATCTGCGCCGCACCCAATGATGACAATTAAAATTCCGTATGACAAGCCTGTAAAAGCAGGCTCACTTTTACGAATGAAAGCAGATTAAAATTTACACCTCTTGTTAATACTAAACAAGAGGTGTTTTATTATGCAAAACAGTATTTGGTGGCGTTTTTTTGCCCGTCGTAGCGCGCTATGTTATTTTGTACTTATTTTACTTTTTTTCGGTGGATTTTTGCGTGTTGCTGTAATTGCAAGAACTGACTATACCACTGTTTTAAAGTCACATGGGCGATTAAAGTTAGAAATTACAGGGCTTCGCGGAACAATTTATGACTGCAATATGGTACCACTTACTAACACAAAAACCAAAGTTATCGCAGCAGTATCTAACACGAAACGCACAAAAGACGCCCTTAAAACAATACTTAACGAAAAAGAATATAACGATTTGTGCACCCGCCTTGATAGTTCCGACAAGCCAATACTTTGCGAACTGCCCGAAGAAATAATTTGCGACGGAATTTTATGCACCACCGTTTTTTATGACGATGAGCCTGTGGTTGCGCCACACACAATCGGATATGTCAACACCGATAATAAGGGTGTTAGCGGTATACAATTCGCATACGACACTCTACTATATAGTAAAAATTCGGCATATTTTGCCTATGCTTGTGACGGTCTTGGCAACATTCTAAGCGGAGTCGAGCCTGAGATATATAACGATACATCGGTTGTGGCAAACGGTGTTGTAACAACACTTGATATTAACATTCAAAACATTATTGAAGAAACAGCAAACCCTCTAACAAAGGGTGCAATCGTGGTGGCAGACGCCGAAACCTTAAAAATTCGCGGAATTGTTTCTCGACCTAATTTTAACAACTTAGAGCTTTCGATTTTTTTAAATGATGAATCTTCCCCACTTTTTAACCGAGCGATAAACTGTTATGCAGTTGGTTCTTGCTTTAAGCCCTGTGTTGCCGCGGCGGCTATTGAAAACAAACTGGGGCATACAAAATACAATTGTGTCGGTAATATGCAGATTGTTGACCGTTCATTTAACTGTCACGAACGAGCAGGACACGGCACCTTATCGCTTGAATATGCCTTAGCAAATTCTTGCAACACATATTTCTTTAATTTGGCGCTTAAAACGGGTGGTAACGGTGTTTATAAAATGGCAGACTCTCTTCACTTTGGAAGAAAAATTAAGCTTTGTGACGGCATTTATACCGCCAATGGTGTAATTCCCCAAAAAGCCAATCTGCAAAACCAAGCACATCTAGCAAATTTCAGCATTGGACAAGGCGATTTAACTGCTTCCCCTGTTTCTATGCTGACATTATATTCAGCAATAGCTAACGAAGGAAAATATTATATACCGAGCCTTGTTGAAGGCACATATAAAGACGGTAGTTTTACAAAATATAACAGTGGGTATCCCACCAAGGTAATGAGTGAATCCACCGCCCGGAATTTAAAGAAATATTTACAAACTGTTATTAGTGAAGGTACAGGTGCCGCCGCACTACCGCAGACTGTTACTGCTGCCGGTAAAACAGCCACCGCACAAACCGGAAAATTTGAAAACGGAAAAGAAATTTTAAGGAGTTGGTTTTGTGGCTTCTTCCCTGCAGACAACCCGAGATATATAATTATCGTGTTTTGTGAAAACTCAAGCCTTCAAACCGAGTCCTGCGCCGAAATTTTCGCAAAAACAGCGGATAAAATTATGGCGGTTTCAGTTGACAAATTTTAACTATAAGTATATAATAATAAAGTATGTTTAATTCTAATTAAAGGATGTTTTTAAAATGAAATGGACTTCACTTAACGACCTTCGCGAAAGCTATCTTTCATTCTTTGAAGAAAAGGGACATTTGCGTCTTGGCAGCTTTTCGTTGGTGCCAAATAACGACAAATCCTTACTTTTAATAAACTCGGGTATGGCACCGATGAAAAAGTACTTTACAGGCGAAGTAACACCACCACGTAACCGTGTTACCACCTGCCAAAAGTGCATCCGCACACCCGACCTTGAACGCGTTGGTATTACCGCCCGTCACGGCACATTTTTCGAAATGCTTGGTAACTTCTCGTTCGGTGATTATTTTAAAAACGAAGCTATTCCGTGGGCTTGGGAATATTTAACTAAGACTCTTGAAATCCCCGAAGAACTTTTGTGGCCGTCAGTTTATGAAGAAGATGACGAAGCCTACGCTTTATGGCGCGATGTTATCGGTGTGCCCGAAGAACGCATTGTAAGAATGGGTAAAGCTGACAACTTCTGGGAACATGGTACAGGTCCTTGCGGTCCTTGTAGCGAAATTTATTTTGACCGCGGCGAAAAATATGGCTGTGGCTCACCCGACTGTAAACCCGGTTGCGATTGTGACAGATATATGGAAATCTGGAACAATGTTTTCTCACAGTTCAACAATATGGGTGACGGCACATATACCGAACTCGAACACAAAAACATTGATACCGGTATGGGTCTTGAACGCCTTGCTTGTGTAATGCAGGGTGTTGACAATATGTTTGAAGTTGACACCATCAGAAACATTCTTGATAAGGTTTGCGCAATTTCGGGAAAAGAATACGGTAAAGACCATTCTACCGATATTTCTATCCGCGCTATTACCGACCACGCACGCGCCGCAACCTTTATGATTAGCGACGGTATTATTCCTTCAAACGAAGGCCGTGGTTATGTTTTACGCCGAATCATTCGCCGTGCAGTGCGCCACGGTAAACTTATCGGTATTAACCGTCCTTTCTTTATGGAGCTTTGCGACTGCGTTATAAACGAAAACAAGTCGGGCTACCCTGAACTTGTTGAAAAGAAAGAACTTATTACAAAGGTTATCACCAACGAAGAAGCATCATTCAACAAAACTGTTGACCAAGGTCTTTCAATGCTTGAAGCGCTCACCAAAAATGGCGGTATGCTTTCAGGCGAAGATGCATTTAAGCTTTATGATACCTACGGCTTCCCTGTTGACTTAACCAAGGATATTCTTTCTGAAAAAGGTATGACCCTTGACGAAGAAAAGTTTAAAGAATGTATGGATGAACAACGCCAAAAAGCAAGAAATGCGCGCAAAGCATCCGACGGTGAAAGTTGGAAATCAAACGATTTGACCTTTGAAAATATTGATGCTACCGAATTTTTGGGTTACACCGATAATAAATGTGACGCTAAGGTTTTAGATATTGTAGTGGAAAGTGAACATACCTTAACCGCAACTGCCGGTAACAAAGCAATTATTGTTTTAGACAAAACCGTTTGCTATGCTGAAAGTGGCGGTCAGGTTGGTGACAGTGGTGTAATTTCTGCTAACAACTTCACTTTTAAGGTTTACGATGTTAAGAAAAATTCAAGCGGCATTTTCACCCACTTCGGTACTGTTGAAAACGGCGAAATCGCAGTAGACAGCGCAGTAACAGTTGAAATTGATAATGTTAAGCGCGCCGCTATACGCCGTAATCACACTGCAGCTCACCTTTTGCAAGCAGGTCTTCGTTCTGTTCTTGGCACCCATGTTGAGCAGGCTGGTCAGCTTGTTAACGAAAAGGCAGTTCGTTTTGACTTTACCCACTTCTCTGCCCTATCAAGCGAAGAAATTGCAAAGGTAGAAGAATTTGTTAATAACGCTATTTTAAGCGGTATTGATGTTATGAACAAAGAAATGCCCATTGCCGAAGCAAAGAAACTCGGTGCTATGGCATTATTCGGTGAAAAATACGGCGAAGTTGTTCGTGTTGTTGCAGCGGCTGATACATCGGTTGAACTTTGCGGCGGTACACATGTTGACAACACCGCTAAGATTGGTCTTTTCCATATTGTAAGTGAATCAAGCGTTGCTGCAGGTGTTCGCCGTATTGAAGCAGTTACAGGTGCAGGCGTACTTAATGTTCTTTATAACAACATTGCTCTTGCAAATGAAACCGCAAGCATTATTAAGGCACAAAATGCTAATGAAATTGCAAAGCGTGCTACCGCTGTTATGGCAGAACTCAAAGAAACACAGCGCTTACTTGAAAAGGCCGAAGCAAAACTTGCAGGCGGTAAGCTTGATGATATTTTAGCTAAAGCCGTTATGGTTAATGATGTTAAGGTTGCAGTTGCAAAAATTGACGGCACAGCTGATGATTTGCGCAAGATGACCGACACCGTTAAGGCAGAAAATGACGATACAGTTATCGTTTTAGCCGCAGTTAATGGTGAAAAACTTACCTTCTGCGCAGCATGTGGCAAAACTGCTATTTCTAAGGGCGCACACGCCGGCAATTTGGTTCGTGAAATCGCAAAAATTTGCGGTGGTAACGGTGGCGGTAAACCTGATAGCGCTATGGCAGGCGGTAAAGATGCTTCTAAAGTAGAAGAAGCACTTGCAACTGTTCCCGCTATTTTAAAGGAGATGCTTAAATAAATGAACGACTGTTTATTTTGCAAAATTATAAAGGGCGATATTCCGTCAACAAAAGTTTACGAAGACGAATTTGTTTACGCCTTTTTAGATATTGAGCCCCAAGCACCCTTTCACGCAGTAATTGTTCCAAAGATTCACATTAAATCAGCTGATGAAATTAACGGCGAAAACAGTATGTATATCGCCAAGATTTTTGAAGCCGTTGCAAAAATTGCAAAAGCAGAAAATTTGGAAAACGGTTATCGCGTAGTTAATAACTGTGGGCACGACGGTGGGCAAACCGTTGGTCACATTCACTTCCACCTTTTAGCCAGAAGAAATCTTCAGTGGCCACCCGGCTGATAAATTTTAAGGAGATATTAATATGTCTGAGTTTTATACATTAAAAATCGCAGGTCTTGAAAGACAACTTGAAAAATTCCCTGTAAGCGATAAATTGGATATTGCCGCTTTCATTATTTTCGGTGATGTTGAACTTACAGTTAAAGCAAGTGAAGAATTGCTTAAAAAACTTCCCGAATTTGATGTTATTCTAACACCCGAAGCAAAAAGTATTCCGATTGCTTACGAAATGTCACGCCAGTCAGGCAAACCTTACATAATTGCTCGTAAGGGCGTTAAGGTTTATATGCGTAATCCCCTTTCTGTTTCGGTTAATTCAATTACCACACAGAACGAACAGCATTTATACCTTGGCGAAACCGAAGTTAATATGATCAAGGGCAAAAAGGTACTTATCGTTGATGATGTTATCAGCACAGGTGAATCACTCACCGCTGTTAGAAACCTTGTTGAAGCCGCAGGCGCTATTGAAGCTGCTTCTTGCGCATTCTTAGCTGAAGGTGATGCCGCTGACCGCGATGATATCATCTTCCTTGAAAAGCTTCCCCTTTTCTTTAAATAATTTAATATAAAAACACGGCGAAGGATTACCTTCGCCGTGTTTTCGTTATACAATAAAAGTGATGCGATTTCTCACATCACTCAAATTCTTTTAATCTTCGGTTTAATTCGCCTATAGGAAGACCAACGATATTAAAATAATCACCGCGTATTTCTTTAACAAGCAACGCACCTTTTGCCTGAATACCATAACTACCTGCTTTATCATAAGGTTCATCAGTGTCAAGATAAGCGTTAATTTCTTCTTCAGAAAGCGGATAAAACTCAACTTCGCTTTTAACCGAAAAGCTTACACATTTGTTCCCTTTCACAATTGCACAGCCGGTAATAACACAATGTGTATTACCCGACAACATTTTAAGCATTCCGTGCGCGTGATTTCTGTCCTTAGGTTTACCTAAAATAAAATCACCAAGAAAAACCGATGTGTCCGCCCCGATAACAATATCGTTGGGATAATCTTTTGCAATATCTAATGCCTTAATTTTAGCAAGATATTCAGGACTGTTAAAAGCATCAATATCATCCGGTACAATTTCTTCAACATTTGACGGTATTACCGTAAAATCATCTGTAATCACCGAAAGCAGTTCGCGTCTTCGCGGTGACTGCGATGCTAAAATATAACTCATTTATCCCACCCCATTAAACCGTCATTGAAAATTGAGCGCATATATCGGCTGTCAAAAACATCACCTTTAGAAAGCTCTAAAACAATACCGTTAATCACGACAGAATCGTTATCCTGCCAATAAATGTTTGCATTATTTACATTGGTTTGCCAAAAAATATTTTCAGTCTTATTATTTTGAGTTTGAGTAATTCTTACAGCATTGCCAATGTCGGTTTCTACCAAATAAACCTTAAGCTCTCGTTCACCATTGGGTGAATTTGAAGCGCACTTATATTCGCCTTCAGGTACATCCGATATATCAACATAAACATTATTAAGCATAAGGTAAACCGAATTAATGGTTATAACCAAAAACGCGAGACCATAAAATATAAGAAAAAATATACTTTTTTTCACATCAAACACCTGCCACAAAAGACGGAAGCTTGTCGTCTATAAGTTTTTTAATTCTTTCATTATAATCTTTAATCGCCACTTTAGAATGAACAACATAACACATTATAAAGTACGGAAGTGTAAAAATTAAAGGAATAAACAATAACGAAATGATTATCCAAAATAATAAGCTAAACGCCAGAAAAATAAAGTCAGTAAAAGAAGTTTTGGCAATAACCGCCGACATATGCACCGCTTCTTCAGCATCCATTTCATCATCTGCAATAACCAAAACTGGGGCAAGGTAAAACCTTAGCATTGAACTTATAATAAGCACCGCACCGATTGAAGAAAAGAAATTAACCAAATGCTGTAAGTACTGCGACCACATAGGTATTGGCATTTTTAAAAAATCATATAAATTAGGACTTGAAATAATATAAAGCAAAATTGCGGGTAAATAAAAAACTGCCGCAAACATTAAAAGGCGTAACGAAAGCATAAAGCAAAGCTTTATTGCCTTATAATAACGCGCCGTGCCTGAAAAATAATAAAAAGCATTAGCAGGTGATTCCACAAGACCGCCGTGTAAACGCCAAAACAAACGAAATACACCAAGTGCTAATGGACCACAAAGCAAAACGGTTAAAAGTATCATAATAAAATTTGCAACCACATCACCCAGCACAAGGCTAAAAACCCATGCAATATTTTGAATCATTAAAAATGAAAATATCACAGTCAAAGCCGAAACAATTGCAATAACCCAATTGCCGAAAAGTGCTTTTTTCGCTTGTGATTTAACCGCTGATATGCTAACCGTCATACCTTTACTCCTTCAATATACTGCTTTAAGTATAGCATTAAAATAATTAAAATCAATTAAATAATTGTTAATTTTGCAAAACCTGCCATAATTTTTTTAGTACCGACCTTATCGAAAGCAATTTCTAAAAGGGTGTCATTACCCATTGAAGTAGCAGATAAAATCATACCCGTACCGAAAGTGTTATGCTTAACCGACATACCAACCTTATAAGGCGATTCAGTTTTAGGCTTAGATGTTTCCTTAATAAATGATGATTTATTTACAGAAGTCGGAACAAACGAAGGTGCCGATGGTGTAACATTATAGGTGCGAATATTAACACCCGAAGAATTGCAAAGTTCTAGCGGAATTTCTTTTAAAAATCGTGAAGGCAGATTGCGTTTCGTCTGTCCGTAGAGCATACGCAACGATGTGTTACATACAGTAAGTCGCTTTTTAGCGCGTGTAATTGCAACATAACAAAGGCGTCGTTCTTCTTCAATTTCGCTAATACCGCCCATAATGGACTGGTCACCCGGAAAAATGCCTTCTTCCATACCAACAAGGAAAACATTTTCAAATTCCAAGCCCTTAGCCGAGTGAACAGTCATTAAAACAACCTTGTCGTTGTCACTTTCTAAGCCATCAATATCACTTATAAGGGCAATTTGTTCCAAAAATTCTGCTAAAGTAGGTGCATCATTTTCAAGCTCATACTGCAAAATATTAGATGAAAGTTCCATCACATTTTGCAAACGGTCTCTGCCTTCTTCGCCTTCAAGCTCAAGCATTGTTTTATAACCCGTAACATCAATTACCCTTTCAAAAAGTTCGCTTATTGATGCTTCTTCAGCATATTCGCTCAATGAATTAATCATATCGCAAAAGCCCCTAAGCTTGACTGCCGAACGGTTAAGTTGTGCATATTCATCAGCGCGTGATATGACTTCAAAAATCGAAACACCGAGCTCACGCGCAATTTCGGCAGCGTGATTAACCGTAGTGTCTCCAATTGAGCGTTTAGGTTCATTGATAATACGGCGCAAACGAATATCATCACGGTTATTATTTATAAGCTGCAAATACGCCAAAACATCCTTAACTTCTTTGCGGTCATAGAATGCTGTGCCACCAATAACTTTAAAGGAAATACCTGAACGGGTGAAAGCGTTTTCCATTGCGTTTGACTGCGCATTTATTCGGTAAAGCACCGCATTATCTGAAAATTTACCGCCTTTTCTCACATTTTCTAAAATAGTATCCGCAACAAAACGAGCTTCTTCCCTTTCATCATAAGCGGTGTGCATAGTAATTTTTTCGCCGTCGCCGTTATCGGTCCAAAGGGTTTTACCCTTACGACCACGGTTATTTTTAATAACCTCATTAGCGGCATTCAAAATGTTTGAAGTCGAACGATAATTTTGTTCAAGGCGAATAACCTTTGCGTTTTGATATTCATCTTCAAAATTCAAAATGTTCTCAATTGTAGCACCACGGAAACGATAAATACTTTGGTCATCGTCACCCACAACACAAATGTTGTTTTTTCCACCCGCTAAAAGTGATACCAAAACATATTGTGCGTGGTTAGTGTCCTGATACTCGTCCACACAAACATAACGAAATTTATTTTGATAATACTCTAAAACATCGTCATTATCGCGAAGCAAACGGACAGTGTTAACAATCATATCGTCAAAATCCATTGCATCGGCATCGTAAAGGCGTTTTTGATACTGCTTATAAAGCTGTGCAACAATTTTGGTGCGGTATTCATTTCCCGCTTGTTCCTCGTATTCTTCCGGGGTTAAAAGCTCATCTTTTGCAGAAGAAATTAGCGACAAAGCATACTTTACGGGCACAAATTTATCATCTATGCACTGCTGCTTCATAATATCCTTCAAAAGGCGTTTTTGGTCATCGGTATCATACACAGTAAAGTGCGGTGTAAAACCTAATCTATCGGCATTATAGCGTAAAATTTTACCACAAACCGAGTGGAAAGTGCCTGCCCATATATCATTAGCATCGTCACCCAATTTATCGGCAATACGCTCTTTGAGTTCACCCGCCGCTTTATTGGTAAAGGTAATGGCTAAAATCTGCCAAGGCTTTGCGGGAAAATCAGCAAAAATACCATCGGGCACGAAATCAGTAACACCATTTAAATAGTCTTCGCCCGCTTTAATATCTTCTTCAGAAACATTCGGTATATAGGTGCTATTATACCCATTACCAAATTTAACAAGATTTAAAATGCGGTTTACGAGTACTGTAGTTTTACCACTACCCGCACCTGCAAGCACCAAAACAGGACCGTTTACGGTTGTAACGGCTTCAAACTGACGATCGTTCATACGTCCAAAATATTTTTTAATTACCTTTTTACGAAGGTCGATAAAATCCATAAAAATATACTCCCAAATCAATAAAAAATGCGCCTTTTTCGACGCACAATATTTCATATTTAATAATACTATTTACACTCCAAAATGTCAATAAAATAAAAAACTTGTCAATTTATAAAATGTGTGATATAATCTATGTACAAATTTCGAAAGGAAGTTTAAAATGGCAGGTTTTAGAAGAAGTCTTTTTGGTTTTAATACCGATGATGTTTTAGAATATATTGAAAAAACCCACAAATCATTTTCTAAAAAACAGGATGCTTTAAATCAAAAGGCTGACAGTTTGGCAAAAGACCTTGAACTTTCAAAGGAACAATACGATAACCTAATGGCTGAAAAAGCAATTGTTGACGAAAAGCTTAATGCCTTTGTTGAAAAGTATGAAGAAATCGAAAAGCTTTCGGAAAACATTGGCAAGCTTTATTTAGTTGCTCAGGCTAATGCACAGGCAATTATGAAAAACAGTGAGAGTAGCCTTAACATTTCGAATGCAGAAGTTGAAAAGAACTTGAACTCTATCGATGAAGCACACGCTTCTCTTGATGAAATTCGCGCTAATATTGTTAAAACTTCGGAAGACTTTGTAAGCGAGCTTGATGAGCTTATTCAGTCACTTGTTGACACTAAGGATAAGATTACAGGCAACAATAAAGAAGCCGAAGAATCTATTGACAACTTTGATAAATTTTACGAAAGCCTTATGAAATAATTTAAGCCCGACATAAAGTCGGGCTTTTTTATATGTACTTTTGATTTTGTTTTGAATTAACCCCAAGCACACCGCCGATAAATGATAAAAGCATTATAATAATCAGTTTAAAAAGCGTGTTAACAGTAAAAATATCCTTACTTGCCATAAGGCTCACAAGTGTTATTATAATAAAACAGATACCACCGATAATGCTACCTACCAGCAGTCCCTTTTGCCCTATTTTTTTAGAAGCATAAAGCGATGCCGCAAAACAGCCGACACCTGACGATATTGATGCAAAAAGCGGTGAATATTCATAACCGCCTTCTAAAAAATACAAAACCGCGGCAAACAAAAACATCGACAAAACCGTAGTTAACACAAGAATAATTAAAATCTTAAGCAAAAATATATAATCTAATTTTTTAGGCATAAAACAAGTCCCTCCCGATAAAGTCTATTCGGAAGGGACATATTTTATTACTTATTTTTTAGCTACTTCGTCGTGAACAGTAAGATTTTGCTGTAAAGCCCAACGAGCAATTGTCATTTTGCTGCGGTCAGCTTTAGATTCAATAACCATGCTGTCTTCCTTTAAAGAAATAACACGACCGTAAATACCGCCGATGGTAACAATTTCATCACCAATCTGCAAATTTTCACGCATTTTTTGTTCTTCTTTTTGCTTTTTGCGGTTAGGACGGATAAAGATAAGATACATTGCACCGAAAAGCACTGCATATACCAAAATAATCCAAATCATATTAAGACCGCCGGGATTTTTATCAGCAAGTGTTAAAAATTCAAAATTCATTGTAAAACTTCCTCCAAATTAAATGTCAAATGGTATTATACCCTAATTTCCAGAAAAAAGCAAGTGCTATATTCTTTTTGAATATATAATTTCTTTTTCGCGTTTAAATTCGGCAAATCTGCCTTCATCAAGTGCATTACGGATATCTTCCATAAGGTGATTATAAAACCACAAATTGTGCATAACCAAAAGGCGTTGTGAAAGCATTTCTTCGCTCTTTAAAAGGTGACGAATATACGCGCGGCTAAAACTTTGACACACAGGGCAACCGCAATTTTCATCAATGGGGCGCATATCATTTTCGTACTTTTTATTGTTGATATTAATAATACCTTCGCTTGTGAATAAATGACCGTGACGGGCATTACGGCTTGGCATTACACAGTCAAATAAATCAACACCGCGTTCAACCGCGTTTAAAATATTTGCAGGTGTACCCACACCCATTAAGTAGCGAATTTTGTTTTGCGGCATATGGGGTGTAACCTTTTCTATTATATCATACATAACTTCAGCAGGCTCACCAACTGCAAGACCGCCGATTGCATAACCGTTTAAATCTAAATCGGCGATTTCTTTCATATGGTTAACACGCAAATCTTCATAAGTACAGCCCTGATTAATACCGAAAAGCATTTGCTCGGGATTGATTGTATCTTCCAAGCCATTAAGTCTTGCCATTTCTGCCTTGCATCTCTTTAGCCAACGGGTTGTGCGTTCGCATGATGCTTTAGAATAACTGTAAGCCGCAGGGTTTTCAACACACTCATCAAATGCCATCGCAATAGTCGAGCCCAAGTTTGACTGAATTTGCATACTTTCTTCGGGACCCATAAAAATGCGCTTACCGTCAACATGCGAAGCAAAGGTCACGCCTTCTTCTTCAATTTTGCGAAGTGAAGAAAGCGAAAACACCTGAAAACCGCCACTGTCGGTCAAAATCGGACCATCCCAAGTGGTAAATTTATGAAGGCCGCCACAATCTTTAATAAGTTTATCGCCTGGGCGCACATGTAAATGGTAGGTATTTGAAAGCATTACCTGACAACCGAGTGTTTTTAAATCTTCTGCTGAAACAGCACCCTTAATTGCACCACAGGTAGCAACATTCATAAAAGCAGGTGTTTGCACTGTGCCGCGGTTTGTATGAAACTCGCCCCTGCGCGCACCATCTTTATCGCTAATTAATTTATACATTAAATATTCTCCTAGAATTATATAATTATCATCGCGTCGCCGAAACTAAAGAATCTATATTTTTCAGCAACTGCAACATTATAAGCATTCATTGTTTTTTCATAGCCTGCAAATGCCGAAACAAGCATTATAAGTGTGCTTTCGGGAAGGTGGAAATTAGTGATAAGACCGTCCATACATTTAAATGTGTAACCAGGGTAAATAAAGATTGAAGTATCATCACTACACTCTTTAATTTCACCAAATTTTTGCATTGCGCTTTCAACGGTGCGGCAGCTTGTTGTGCCAACACAAATCACCCTACCGCCGTTTTGCTTGGTGCTATTAATAATATCGGCATTTTCTTGTGTAATTGAATAATGCTCACTGTGCATTTTATGCTGTGTCACATCATCAACCTTAACAGGGCGGAAAGTACCAAGACCCACATGCAGGGTTACATAAGCAATATTAATGCCGCGTTCCTTTAGTTTTGCAAGAATTTCATTAGTAAAATGTAGACCTGCAGTTGGTGCTGCGGCAGAACCAAGCTCACGCGAATATACTGTCTGATAGCGTTCTTTATCCTGTAATTTTTCTTTAATATAAGGTGGCAACGGCATTTGACCCACTTCGTCGAGTACGGCAAAAAACTCACCATTTGGGGTGAATTTAACAATGCGGTTACCATCTTCCAAAACATCTATAACTTCGGCGGATAATTTATCGGAAAAAGTAAACTTATGCCCTACCTTCGCCTTTTTACCCGGACCCGCAAGACATTCCCAAATATTCTGTTCTTTCTGTTTTAATAACACAAATTCGACAATACTGCCTGTGTCTGTACGGGTACCAAAAATTCGCGCAGGCAAAACCCTTGTGTCGTTTAAAACAAGGCAGTCTCCCGCCTTTAAATAATCAAAAACATCATAAAAATGTTTGTGTAATAAATCGCCTGTGTCCTTATTAAACACCAAAAGACGCGACCGGTCACGCGGTTCAACAGGTGTTTGTGCAATTAATTCTTCGGGCAAATCATAATAAAAGTCGCTTGTTTTCATTTTTTCTCGTTTCTTCCTTAAAAATAGCGTAAAACCATTTGACAAAAACAAATCAAAATGGTATTATTATTTGGATATAATTATATATTATAATAAAATATATATCAAGTGTGATTTTCAAATTTTGAAAGGAATGTTTTAAAAATGAAAAAATACAATGTAGGTATTATCGGCGCTACCGGTATGGTTGGTCAGCGTTTTGCACTTTTACTTCACGACCATCCTTGGTTTAATGTTACCGCTTTGGCTGCAAGTGCAAATTCTGCAGGTAAATCTTATACCGATGCAGTTGGAAGTCGTTGGGCAATGACTTCACCCATGCCCGAAAGCCTTAAAGATATGATTGTTTACGACGCTGAAAAGGATATAGACGAAATCGTTTCAAAGGTTGATTTTGTTTTCTGCGCAGTTAATATGAAAAAAGATGAAATCAAGGCACTCGAAGAAACCTATGCTAAGCGTGAATGCCCTGTTATTTCTAACAACTCGGCTCACCGCTTTACACCTGATGTTCCTATGATTATCCCTGAAATTAATGACGACCACGCAGAAATTATTGAAAGCCAAAGAAAGCGCCTTGGCACTAAAAAGGGCTTTATTGCAGTTAAATCAAATTGCTCACTCCAAAGCTATGTTCCTGCCCTTTATCCCCTTGATAAGTTTGGTGTTGAAAATGTTTTGGTTTGCACCTATCAGGCAATTTCAGGCGCCGGTAAAACCTTTGACCGTTGGCCCGAAATGATTGATAATGTTATTCCCTTTATCGGTGGCGAAGAAGAAAAGAGCGAAAAAGAACCGCTTAAAATTTGGGGCAAAATTGAAAACGGCGAAATTGTTCCCGCTGATTCTCCCAAGTTTACTGCGCAGTGCCTTCGTGTTCCCGTTTCAGACGGTCATATGGCAGCAGTTTTCGTGACCTTTAAAAACAAGCCCACCAAGGAAGAAATTTTAAACACTTGGGCAGAATTCAAGGGCGCTCCCCAAGATCTCGAACTTCCCCACGCTCCCAAGCAGTTCCTCAACTATTTTGTTGAAGATAATATGCCACAGACCAAGCTTAACCGCGACCTTGAAGGCGGTATGGCTGTGTCTATCGGTCGTTTGCGTGAAGACAGTCAGTACGATTATAAGTTCGTATGTCTTTCACACAACACACTTCGCGGTGCTGCAGGCGGTGCCGTATTACTTGCTGAACTTCTCTGCGCGAAAGGATATATGGACTAACTTTTTGGAGGGATTTTTTGAAGCCGAAAGTGTTCACGGGTGCCGCAACGGCACTTATAACCCCGATGAATGAAGACGGCAGTGTTAACTTTAAACACCTTCGAACACTTGTCAAAAGTCAAATAGCATCCGGTATTGATGCCCTTGTAATTTGCGGCACCACCGGTGAGAAGTCAACCTTAAAATATGACGAGCATTTAAAAGTTATTGAAACGGCGGTCGAAGCCGCACAAAACAAAGTACCTATTATTGCAGGTACAGGAAGTAACGACACACTTTACACGGTAGAACTTTGTAACGATGCCGAAAGGCTTGGTGCCGATGCTTTTTTAATGGTAACACCTTATTATAACAAAGCATCACAAGATGGTTTAATTGCACATTACGGTTATATTGCCGACCGTGTGGGAAAACCAATAATTCTTTACAATGTCCCATCCCGCACAGGTGTGGATATTGAACCCAAAACCTACAAAGCCCTGTCTAAACACAAAAACATTGTTGCTACAAAGGAAGCGTCGGGTAATCTTTCAAAGGTTTGTGAAACTGCATATCTCTGCGGTGACGATTTGTGGATATATTCGGGCAATGATGACCAAATTGTGCCAATTATGTCACTTGGTGGGTTAGGAGTAATTTCGGTCATTTCTAACATTTTACCAACCGAAATTCACAACTTGTGTCAAAACTTTTGGGTAGGCAATGTAAAAACTGCAATGGCTTCGCAAATTAGATATATGGGGCTTATTAAGGCTCTGTTTTGCGATGTTAACCCCGTTCCTATTAAAACTGCAATGAATTTGTTGGGTCAAAATGCAGGACCTTGTCGTCTTCCCCTTTACCCAATGAATGAACAGAACTTAAACTTTTTAATCCAAAAACTTTGTGAATGTAATCTATTAACCTAAATAATATTTGGGATGTGAAAAAATGTTAAAGGCCATACTAGTAGGCGCAAGCGGAAAAATGGGCGGTTTTATTACTGACTGTGCCGCAAATGACACCGAAATTGAAATTGTTGCAGGCGTTGATAAGGTAAATATCGGTCAGAAATATCCTATATTTTCTGATTTCGAGTCACTTAATGTTAAAGCAGATGTAATTATCGACTTTTCAAATGTTGCTTTGCTTGATTCTCTTTTAGATTACGCTATTAAAAGCAACACACCTGTAGTAATTGCTACAACGGGCTATTCTGCAGAGCAAATTGAAAAAATTAAAAATGCCGCTAAGAATATTCCCGTTTTCTTCACTTTCAATATGTCAATCGGCGTTAATTTACTATGTTCCCTTGCGAAGAAAGCTGCTTCGGTTTTGGGCAGCGACTTTGATGTTGAAATTATTGAAAAACACCATAATCTTAAAATTGATGCCCCTTCAGGCACAGCTTTAATGCTTGCAAATGCTGTTAATTCACAGTTTGATGATAGTTACAACTATGAATATGACCGCCATTCAAAACGCGCCAAAAGACCGAAAAACGAAATTGGTATTCATTCGGTACGCGGTGGTACAATCGTTGGAGAACACGATGTTATTTTTGCAGGCAGAGATGAAGTTATCACACTTTCACACAGTGCAACTTCAAAAGAAGTGTTTGCAGTGGGTGCAATCCGTGCAGCGAAGTTTATTGCATCAAAGGCTTCCGGTCTTTACGATATGAACGACATAATGTCATTTTAAATTTAAAAGCAACGATTTTTTTAAAAAATCGTTGCTTTTTTGTATATTTCACCTTTTTTGGTAAATGATATGTTTACAAAAGGAGTTGAAATTATGTTTGATAAAATTTGCTTAATTCTTGTTATAATCGGTGCTTTAAACTGGGGTCTTGTAGGACTTTTCTCTTTTGACCTTGTGGCTTGGGCATTTGGCGGTAGCACAGCAATTATTAGCCGAATCATTTACACCGTAATTGCTCTTGCAGGTGTTTGGTGTATTTCTTTGCTTTTCCGAAAAGACACTTGTTGTGATAAGGATTAATAGAAAAAAGGAGTCAACCTTTCAGTTGACTCCTTAATTTTATATTATTTGCCATACTTTTCACGAGCTACATAGCTTGTATGCAAATCGTGATGAGCTTTATGACCGCCAAAGCCGTCATACCATTCGCTGTAAAGAGTCTTTACAACAGGTGATTCGTGTGACTTACGAATAGCCATTGAAGCATCCTGATCATAAAGTGCCTTAGCACGAACTGCCTTAAGATCAACAGTATCGCGTACAGACTGAGGCTGGATAGGCTGACCGCCGCCGTTTACACAACCGCCGGGGCAACCCATGATTTCGATAAAGGTCCAACCTGCAGGGTTGCCTGCTTTGAGTTGATCCATTACGCACTTAGCAGCAGCTGCGCCTGAAGCAACAGCAACCTTGATATCGCTGCCGTTAATATTAACAGTTGCCTGCTTGAGACCCATAGTGCCACGAACTGCAGTAAAGTCAACTTCAGTGTTATCCTTACCGGTGAGCCAGTCGTTAGCGGTACGGAGAGCTGCTTCCATAACACCGCCGGTAGCACCGAAGATAACAGCTGCGCCGGTATCTTCACCGAGAGGCGAATCAAATTCTTCATCAGGAAGAGCGGTAAACTTGATACCTGCACGGTCAATCATACGGCCGAGTTCACGAGTAGTGATAGCGATATCAACATCGGGAACACCTGCAGCAGACTGATCTTCACGACCGATTTCAAATTTCTTTGCAGTACAAGGCATAACAGAAACTGAAACGATATCCTTAGCATCTATACCCATCTTGTTAGCATAGTAGGTTTTAATTACTGCACCTGCCATCTGCTGAGGAGATTTGCAGGAAGATAGATGGTTAATCATATCGGGATAGTAGTATTCACAGAACTTAACCCAACCAGGTGAGCAAGAAGTAATCATCGGAAGAGTTCCGCCGTTCTGAATACGCTGTACAAGTTCATTTGCTTCTTCAACGATAGTAAGGTCAGCTGCAAAGTCGGTATCAAATACCTTAGCAAAGCCAAGACGACGAAGAGCTGCAACCATTTTACCTTCAACATTTGAACCAACGGGCATACCGAAGCATTCGCCGAGAGTTACACGAACTGAAGGAGCGGTCTGAACAACAACATGCTTTGTAGGATCAGCAAGAGCTGCCCAAATCTTATCTGTGTCGTCCTTTTCAACCAATGCACCTGTAGGACATACAACTGTACACTGACCGCAAGAAATACAAGGAACTTTAGAAAGACCAACTTCAAACGGAGTGCCGATATTGGTGTCAATACCACGGTTATTAGCGCCGATAACACCAACATACTGTTCGTTACAAGCAGCAACACAACGACGGCAAAGGATACACTTGTTGTTGTCGCGTACTAAGTGGGGAGTGCTTTCGTCAAGCTCGTAAACAGGCTTAAAGCCTTCAAATGCAGCTTCATCAACGCCATAATCAAGGCAAAGCTTCTGAAGTTCGCAGTTGGTTGAGCGTGAGCAAGAAAGACACTTCTTTTCATGTGTTGAAAGAATAAGCTCCAAAGTGGTCTTACGAGCCTTTTGAACTTTTTCTGTATTGGTTAAAACTTCCATACCTTCACTTACGGGGAATACGCAAGCAGTAACCATTCTAAATCCACGGCCTTCGTTTACTTCAACAACGCAAATACGGCAAGCACCGATTTCGTTCTTTTCTTTCATAAAGCAAAGGGTGGGGATTTCAATACCGGCAACACGGGCAGCATCTAATACTGTAGAGCCCTTAGGTACAGAAACGGAAATACCATTAATTTTTAAAGTAATCATATCCATTATTATTCGGCTCCTTTCTTAATTCTTGCTGATTGCCTTAAACTTACAGTTACCCATACAAACGCCGCACTTAACGCACTTGTCAGTATCGATAGTGTAAGAAGGAAGCTTGTGACCGGGTGCAATATAATCAGTCTTTTGAATAGCATCTACAGGGCAGTTTCTAGCGCAAACGCCACAACCGATACACTTATCTTGGTCAATAACGAACTTGAGAAGGTCGGTACATACACCTGCAGGGCACTTCTTATCAACAACGTGAGCGATATATTCATCACGGAAGAAGTTAAGTGTTGAAAGTACAGGGTTAGGAGCAGTCTGACCGAGACCGCAAAGTGAGTTCTGCTTAATGTAGTAGCAGAGTTCTTCAAGACGGTCAACATCTTCGAGTGTGCCCTTACCTGAAGTAATCTTGTCAAGAATTTCCAAAAGACGCTTTGTACCTACACGGCAAGGAGTACACTTACCGCAAGATTCGTCAACAGTGAATTCAAGGAAGAACTTAGCCATATCAACCATACAGTTGTCTTCGTCCATAACGATAAGACCGCCTGAACCCATCATACAACCGATAGCTGTAAGGTTGTCATAGTCAACAGGCGTATCGATAAGGTGTGCAGGAATACAACCACCTGAAGGACCACCGGTCTGAGCTGCCTTGAACTTCTTGCCGTTAGGAATACCGCCGCCGATTTCATCGATGATGTGACGGAGAGTGGTACCCATAGCAATTTCAACAAGGCCGGTGTGAGCAATTTTACCGCCAAGAGCGAATACCTTAGTACCCTTTGACTTTTCAGTACCCATAGATGTGAACCAGTCAACACCCTTAAGGATGATCTGAGGAATGTTAGCAAAGGTTTCAACATTGTTTTCAACGGTGGGTTTGCCGAAAAGACCCTTAACTGCAGGATAAGGAGGACGGGGTCTGGGTTCACCACGATTACCTTCGATAGAAGTCATAAGAGCGGTTTCTTCACCGCAAACGAATGCGCCTGCGCCAAGACGGATGAAAAGATCGAAATCAAAACCGGTGCCGAAAATGTCTTTACCCAAAAGACCGTAAGCACGAGCATCGTCAATAGCCTTCTGTAAACGCTGAACAGCGATAGGATATTCAGCACGAACATAAACATAACCTTCGGTAGCGCCGATAGCATAACCTGCGATAGCCATTGCTTCAACCAAGCAGTGGGGGTCACCTTCCAAGATAGAACGGTCCATAAATGCACCGGGGTCGCCTTCGTCGGCATTACATACTACATATTTTTGGTCAGCCTGATTAGGAGCAGTTAAAGCCCACTTAAGACCTGTCGGGAAGCCGCCGCCGCCACGACCACGGAGACCTGAATCCTTAACAACCTGAATAACTTCTTCAGGCTTCATTTCGGTTAATACCTTACCTAAAGCAGCATAACCGTCCATTGCAATATATTCTTCAATGTTTTCAGGGTCGATAACACCACAGTTACGAAGAACTACACGGTTTTGTGATTTGTAGAATACAGTGTCATTTAAAGCAACATTGCCTTCAACAGCAGGTGCTTCATCGCCTGTTTCATCATAAACAAGGCGGTCAACCTTACGACCTTTAAGCAAGTGTTCTTCAACGATTTCTTTTACATCGTCAACAGATACACGGCTATAGAAAGTGCCGTCAGGATAAACGATAACAACGGGACCGAGTTCGCAAAGACCGAAACAACCTGTCTGAACGAGTTTTACTTCTTCAGTAAGGTCAAATGCTTTGAGATTTTCTTCAAATGCCTTCTGAATTGAAGCACTGCCCGAAGAAGTACAACCTGTACCGCCACAAATTAAGACATGTGCACGAATCATGTTTTTTACCTCCAATTATTTTACTGGTTAGCACCGATTGTAAATTCAGTTACAACCTTGCCACCCTTTAAATGTTCATTAGCAATACGCTTTGCTTTGTCAGCATCTACCTTAACATAGGTAACCTTTTCTTTGCCTGATTCAAAGATTTCAACAATAGGTTCATACTGGCAAAGACCAATGCAACCTGTCTGTGATACTGTAACAGTATCCATAAGACCTAAAGCGTTAACCTCTTCAACAAAAGCAGCGAGAACAGGTCTTGCACCTGCAGCAATACCGCAAGTAGCCATACCGACAACAACGCGTGTAGCATTGGTGCCTTCACGAAGAACAACCTTGTCCTTCATTTTTTCTTTAATTGCTTGTAATTCAGCTAAAGATTTCATTTTAATGACATCCTTTCCTAATACTATTTAAGAATTTCAGAATACTGTTCTTTTAAATATTCTTCGATCCATTTAATTACTTCATAAGTGTTAAGGGGAATCCCTTCAAGAGTTTCACGAAGTTCTCTTGTATCAAGTAAGACTTGATTTTCACCGAATGAATGAATAAAGAGAAAATCGGTTTCAGGATGACCCTGAATTAATGTTGTTACACTTGAAACCACATCGCCAAGCGGTGTGAAATCAATATGATTTTTATGAAAAACTGCTTTTACAATTGTGCCGTGACTATCGGGAAATTCACTTTCGTGTTTTGAAGTGATAACCACTTCCCCGCCCGTTTGCTCTGCCGCTAATTTTAAAAGCGGTAACCCCAAACCAACCTTGCGGGTGGTTCGAGTTGTTGTAAACGGGTTTGTAACCGAATCTAAAATCTCACTTGTCATACCGTGACCGTTATCGGTAATGGTTAAAACTAAATCGTTTTCAGTTTCTGAAATGTTAATTTCAGTAAGGGTTGCCCCCGCTTTAACCGAATTTTCGGTTATATCAAGAATATTAAGTGATAACTCCTTCATAATATCCCCTTCAAAGCCTTGAAAAGATTTTCTACCGCATTCTCTCCATCATCAGGAAGCATTATAAAATCTTGTGCTTCTTTAATATCGAGAAGTTGATGTGCATCAGAACTAAAGATTAATCTATCTTCCGTCAACTGAGCCATAACAGCATAATCGGTAACTTTTTCCTTTAAATGAAGCTCGGCACAAGTAAATTTGACATCAGGCGGAAAAGCGCCAAGCACCGCAATAACTGAATTTGAAGGTCGGTCAATGTGTGCTGGATAGCATATACCGCCAAAGCTTTCCACCAAGGCAGGTGTCTCGTCAAAGGAAAGGCTTGTCGCAAAGGATAAAACATTATCCACTTCACCGATTATAATATCATCTTCATCCATTATTAACTGCCGGCCGAATATTTCGGGGCGGTTTGGAATCGGGATTCGATAACTGTCAAGCGCTTCATCGAAGGCGCTTGCTTCATCTAAGGTTTTAAACAGACACACCATATGAATGTCTTCTGCGGTAGTAAGCTCCATCCCCGCAACAGGAATGATACCATAAGCCTTTGCCGCCTTAAAAAAAGCAGGACAATTTTTGGTTGTATTATGGTCGGTAAGAGCCATAATGTCCAACCCATTAAGCTTACCGATACCTGCGATAGAAGCGGGAGTCGCTTCATCATCACCACAGGGTGACAAACACGAGTGTATGTGCAAATCGTAAAAAAACTTTTTCATAGCATATCATTTAATGAGATGGCCGCATCATAAATACTCAAATCGGTTGAAAGAATATTTATTTCCTTATCAACAGCGGTCGCTTTAATGCTTTCATCAACTGTTACACCCTCTGCCAAAATGATGCAGGCGGTATCAGCCAACGAAGCAACTGCCAAAATATTAACATTTGACATTATTGTTATCCAAGCGTCATCAGCCTTAGCGCGTCCCATAACCCAGCTTAAAAGGTCACCTATGTAAACATCAGAAATTTCACGGTCGCCATTTGGTAAAGTGATTGCAGAAAAGTTTTCGTTTAAAAGCAAATCATTTACCGTCATTTGTCGCACCCCTGATCTCTACATTTCTTTATAAGACACTTATCTATACTTGATAGACCCTTAACAATATCTTCTGCCAATGCTCGGCAGGTCGGAGCACCGCAAGAGCCACAATCAAGCCCCGGAAGCTCACCCTTTATATGCTGAATGTCAGACAGCATACGCATAGATTCTGCCATACTGTCAGAAAGGCGGGAAATTGGCTGATAAACGGGCAAGTTGTCAAACAGAAAACCGTCGGGAATATAACCGCCGTCATCCTTGACAAAATTTTCCGAAACAGGAAGATACCGTCTTAAGGACTGAAGCCTTGCTTTAGCAATAAAGGGATTTTGTATCGTCAAAACCCCGCCCACGCAACCGCCGGGGCAAGCGTTTAGCTCGATAAATTCAAGATTTGGGAAATCACCATTTTCAAGTTGATCTAAAACCTTAATGACATTTTCAATACCGTCAGCCGCAAGATAACTTTCATTAAAAATTGCAGTAGACTCGCCACCGGATGAAGCCCAACCAATACCAATGATGCCCGAATTGGAAAGTGATTTAATATCACTGCTGTGTGACATCACACTAATAAGTTGAAAATATATGTCGCTTATCGGAACAACCACATCAACTTTACTGTTATAATCCGCAAAGCCGTTTTTTACATAACTTGCTTTTGCAGGACAGGGCGAAATAAAGCAAACACCGATTTCATCATCAGAAAATTCAGGATGTTCTTGCTTTGCCTTTTGGCGAGCAAGGTCTGCTGCAACCTCCATCGGCGGCAGCATATGGATTATATTGTCCATTAAGGACCTGAATCTTAAAGCGATAAGTCTTGTCACAACAGGACAAGCCGAACTTATTGCAGGCTTTGTAATTGATTCGGTTTTCAAATATTTACGGGTATAAGCCGAAACAAGTTCAGCCGCCGCAGAAACTTCAAAAACATCATCAAAGCCTAGTTTTAAAAGACCGTCCAAAACATAATCCACATCATCAAGATTTTCAAACTGACCGTAAAGGCTCGGTGCCGGAAGAGCAATCTTCCATTTAAATTTATCCATACCGGAAAGAGCATTACATTTTGCCTTTTTCGCGTGGTGCGGACAAACCCTTATACATTCACCGCAATCGATACAGCGTCCTTCATTTATAACGGCGTGACCATCCTTAACGCGAATTGCCTCAGTCGGGCAATGCTTTAAGCAGGTGGTACAGCCGGTACATTTTTCGACATCTAAAAAAACCGAATGCTCGTATGTATTCATAGTTAATACCTGCCGAAAATTAAATATTTACACGCATGGTGATGGTTGTGCCAACACCAACGGTAGAGTCGATTTCCATAAAATCGGAATAACGCTTCATATTGGGAAGACCCATACCCGCGCCGAAGCCCAATGAACGAATATTTTCAGTTGCGGTCGAAAAACCTTCCTGCATCGCCTGTTCAATATCCTTAATACCGGGGCCATTATCCTTCAAAACAATTTCAACATAATCTTCAGTTACACTGACATCGGCAACGCCGCCGCCTGCGTGAATGACCATATTGATTTCGCCTTCATACATAGCTATGGAAACCTGCCTGATTTTTTCGGGTGGCAACCCTAACTGCCTTAAATTTTTCTTCACCATTACCGAAGCATGACCTGCGGATGTGAAATCCTTACCGTCAACTTCGAAGTGAAATTTTAAAGCCTCAGACATTTTTAACTCTATTTCCTACAAGACCGTTGCTGTATAAAATACCGCAAGCCTCGTAAAGTCTTTTTTTGGAAGCCAATAAAACAATACCGCTTTCCTGCGCCAAAGAAATCATTTCGGCAGTGGGATTTTTGGAACGCACGAATACGACACATTTCATATCCATCATTTCAGCGGTTCTGATAACCTGTGAATTAACAAGGCCGGTAAGCAAAACTGCCTGATCTTTAACATAAGCCAAGACATCGCTCATCATATCGCTTCCGCAAGCAGAATAAACATGGGAGCCAAGTTCTTCTTCACAGCAGATAACTTCAGCTTCAAGTAAATCTTTAATTGTACTGATTTTCATACAAACATTATCCTCTCGGTTTATTTTTTAAAACCGTATTTTTCGAGAATACCATCAACATCATCAACGGTAAGACGACCGTAAACTTCTTCGTTTACTGTAAGAACAGGTGCAAGACCGCAAGCGCCGATACAACGGCAAGCAGTAAGCGAGAATTTACCATCTTCGGTACATTCGTCTGCGCCTATACCAAGGCGTTCGCTGAACTTGTTGAAGATGTCGCCCGAACCCTTAACATAGCAAGCGGTACCAAGGCAAACTGAGATGTTGTACTCGCCCTTAGGTGACAATGAGAACTGAGCATAGAATGTTGCAACGCCGTAAACTTTTTCAAGCGGAACATCCATACCTTCAGCAATCATGGTTTGCACCTCGATAGGAAGGTAGCCATAAATGTCCTGTGCTTTTTGCATTACTGCCATCAATAAGCTCTTGTCGTGCTTATGAGCATCAATAACACTTTTAAGCTGTGCTTCCTGTTCAGGCGTTCCCTTAAAAGGGAGTGTGCTGAGTTTTTTAAGCATGTTACAAATCCTCCTATAAGATAATTGCTATATACGCCTATATATTGTAAATATATAGAGTTACATATATGTTAAAATTATAACACACTTTATATCAATTTGCAAAGGGTTTTTACTGTTTTTATTATATTTATTGATAAAAAACATTACTTTTTTAAAAATATGCTAGAATTATTGAATTTTTTTGCGAAATATAGTATAATTAGGCACACGATTTTTGAAAGGAAACGAAAAATGAAACCGTTTTTTAAGATAATTTCACTTATTCTTTGTATTATTTTGTTGCTACCATTAACCGCTTGCGGCAACAATGATGATGCTTACATATATTTTCAGCTTGATGAACTTCCGAGAACACTTGACCCACAGACCGCAAAAAGCGATGTTGAACTTTTAATTTCGCAAAACCTTTATGAAGGTCTTATGCGTTTTGATGAAAATGGCAAACTACAATGTGGCGTTGCTGAAAGTTATAAAAAACAAGGACTTACATACACCTTTAAAATACGAAAAGATGCAAAATGGAAAAACGGCGAAAAGCTTACCGCAAACGATTTTGAATTTGCATTTAAACGTGCCTTAAGTTTTGATACCGCCGCTCCATATGCTTCCCTGCTTTACTCAATTAAAAACGGCAAAGAAATTAACAGCGGTGATTTAATTAACCTTGAACTAGGTGTAAAAGCGATTGATGATCAAACACTTAAAATTGAGCTTTGCTATGATGACCCCGACTTTTTAAAGATTTTGACCCTACCAATTACAATGCCCTGTAATGAAGAATTTTTTCTTACCTGCAAAGGCAAATACGGTCTTGATACCGATTTTACCCTTTCAAACGGTAGTTACCGTTTAGTTAAGTGGAGTAAAGAAATTTTTGGTATACGCCTTTATAAAAACAAAGAATACGCAGGTGATTTCACGGCTAAAAATGCAGCAGTTTTCATTTCATATAATAAAGACCTTTCCGCCGCTGATACCCTTTTACAAGATGATACCGACATTGCGTTTGTAAAATCAAACCAAATTGAACAATTAAAACAAAACGGCATAAAAATGGTAGGAACACAAAATACCGTTTGGTTTTTAACATTAAGCAATAAACTTCCGCAAAACATACGCAAAGCCTTTGCCATATTAGCAAATAGCGAAATTTATTCTTTCACCCTTACAAACGGTGTTTCCCCTGCAAATTCTATTTTTCCGCCATCGCTCGGCACATCGGTCGGCGCATCTGGTATGTCAACATATAATCTCGATACAGCGAAATCGCTATACGCAAATTCAATTAAGCAATTACCTGACAAAAAGCTACCAAACGACATAAAACTTTATTATTACGATAACGGCTTCTCTAAAAATATGGTGACCGCGATTGTGGGCCATTGGCAAAATAATCTTGGCGCTTTTATAAACATTGAAGGTGTATCATCACCAACCGTGCTTGAAAGCCAACTTAAAGAGCAAAGTTATTATATGTCTATCTTCCCTGTTACCGTTAATTCGCCAAGTGCCAGTGAATATCTTTCGAAATTTGGCATTGATTATACCAATGGTGATTTAACACAAATTCAAACATCACTTTTAAGTAGTACAACACTTATTCCATTAGCATTTGAAAGCAAGACTATTGCCTATTCCGAACTACTTTCAAATGTTAAAATTCAAAACGGCACATCACTTGATTTTGCGTTTATAATAAAAGCAGATGATTAAACAAAAAAATCGACCCTAATGGGTCGATTTTTTTATTTAAGTGTATCTGCAATTTTGTAAATAAGGTCTTTACTCTTTTCCCAGCCTAGACACGGGTCGGTAATTGATTTACCATATACGCCTTCGCCTATTTTTTGTGCACCGTCTTCAATATAGCTTTCAATCATAAGACCCTTAACCATTTTTCTTATATCCTTATTATGATTACAGCTATAAACCACATCCTTGGCAATACGGATTTGTTCAAGATATTTTTTGCCGGAATTAGCGTGGTTACAGTCAATAACTGCCGCAGGGTTTACAAGATTTGATTTCGCATAGAGATTATAAAGATTTTGCAAATCTTCATAATGATAGTTAGAAACACATTTGCCCGCATAATCGATATATCCGCGCATAATTGCGTGCGCCAAGGGATTACCCGCGCTTGTAACTTCCCAACCGCGATAAATAAAGGTGTGAGAATGTTGTGCCGCAGTGATTGAATTCATCATAACCGACAAATCACCACCTGTGGGGTTTTTCATACCAACAGGTACATCAATACCGCTTGCAGTTAAACGGTGTTGCTGATTTTCAACCGAACGCGCACCAACAGCCACATAACCGAGAAGGTCAGATAGATAACGATAATTATCGGGGTAAAGCATTTCATCAGCACAGGTGAAACCGTAGTCCTTAAGAGCAGACATATGCAAATCACGGATTGCAATAATGCCTTCGAGCATATCAGGGGTTTTATCAGGGTCGGGTTGATGAAGCATTCCCTTATATCCGTCACCCGTTGTACGGGGTTTGTTAGTATAAATACGGGGCATAATTAAAATTTTATCTTTAACTTCCGCTTCAACTTTTTTAAGTCTGCCAATATAATTAAGCACGCTTTCTTTGTTATCGGCCGAGCAAGGGCCGATAACAAGAATAAATTTATCGCTTTCACCCTTGAAAATTGCTTCAACTTCCGCATCGCGCTGTGCTTTAATTTTAGCCAATTCGTCAGTAACGGGATAGCGAGTCTTAATTTGTTGCGGTACGGGTAATTTTCTTTTGAAATCTAAATTCATTTTTTATCAAATCTCTTTCTGCGATAAGTGGAAAGGCGCATCATTTCACGCATACCTTCCCTGTCTTCATCTTTAATTTTATCGTACAATTCATCAAATGATTTTCTAAAGCAGTCCATTTCATATAACAAATAATCTTTGTTATTTAAAAACAGTTCACTCCACATTTCGTCGTTAATTTGAGCAATTCGGGTTAAATCTCTAAAAGAGTCACCTGTATAATACTCCATACCCGAAATGTTATTACAACACATTAAGGATACAGCAATACAGTGTGTAAGCTGTGACAGAAAGGCAATCATTTTATCGTGACTTTCAACCGAAAGCTCGGCAATTTGCTTAAAGCCCAATGTTTCACCAAGTTCGCAGCAAAGTTCTATCGCCTTATGTGTGTTTTTATCGGTCGGAACAACAATATAGTTAGCATCTAAAAAATTAACGCCGTCAGAATTCTGAACACCGCTCATTTCCCTACCAGCCATTGGGTGGGCAGCAATAAATTCGATATCAGGGCGTAACATATCCTGAATTTTATAAACAATACTGCCCTTTACACCTGTAACATCGGTAATGATTGCGCCACTTTTTAAAAGCGATTGATTTTCGGTAATCCATTCAACAAAAATGTGTGGATAAAGCGCAAAAATCACTAGGTCAGCATTACCGATAATCTCGGCATCAATTTCGGTTGTACCATCATCAATAATGTCGTTTTCAAGGGCAAAATCAATATCGTCTTGATTTTTAGTAATTGCCGACACTTTAAAGCCTTTCTGTTTAAGGGTTCTTGCATAGCTACCACCCAAAAGGCCAAGACCAACAATTAATATATTTAAGTCTTTACTAAGCTTCATTTAAAGTCACCATCTCTGTCTTAATACCAATAGAATTGAGCTTTTCAAAATAATCGGGAAAGCTTTTACTCACTGCTTCTGCACCATAAATTTCGCCACCATAGCACGACGCTAACACCGAAAGTGACATAACAATTCGGTGGTCATTATGTGAAAATAACGGTAATGCAGGCGAATGTAATTCAACTTTAGGTACAATTATTTCGTTTTCTAAAACTTTTATTTCACAACCAAATTTTAAAAGTTCTTCCGCCATTGCGGCACCGCGGTCACTTTCCTTAATTTTTAGGCGATGCGTACCTATAAATCTTGCACCGTTTTTAAGGGCGGCACAGGTTATAAGAATAGGCGCCAAATCGGGGAAGTCACTTATATCAAGGATAGGGCACCCGTTTGCAATTTCAACCATCATTTCTTTATAAACTCGGTCACCCTGTGCACTCATGCTAGAAAGATTTGATACTGCAACATTACCGCCAATCAAATTAAAGGCTTCAAAAAATGCCGCATTTGAAAAATCGCCTTCAACCTTCAAATTGCGGTTTTTATAGGTTTGTCCGCCCTTAATATAAAAGGTTCTCTCGTCATAACGGGTAATTCTTACACCAAATTCCGCAAGAGCTTTTATGGTTAAATTAAGATAAGAACCGCTTTCTAATCCGTTTGTGATTTCAATAATACTGTCTTGCTCTAAAAGTGGAAGAGCGAACATTAAGCCACTTATAAACTGACTGGAAATATCACCGCGAACGGTATATTTCCCCGCATTTAATTTTCCACACAAGGCAAGGTCTGTTTTCCCCTTAGTGAAAGAAATACCTTGGCTTTTGCAAATGTCTTCATAAACCGATAATGAGCGTTCCATAAGACGCTGAGTACCGCTTAAGTTAAAATAACCGCCAAAAAGCAAACAAATAGGTATTAAAAACCTTAAAGTGCTTCCGCTTTCATTACAAAAAAGTTTTGTAGATTCAGGGGCTTTATTTATATCAATACCGCCAAGAGTAACAATATCGTTTTCGATACTGATATTCGCGCCTAAAACTTTTAAACAACCGAGCGTTGCCTTAATATCTTCCGAAAAAGCAACACCGCTTATTACACTCTCCTTAGAAAAGGCACCGCAAATTAAAAGTCGGTGCGCCATACTTTTTGAAGGGGGTGCTTTTACTCTGCCAAACGCGGCAGAAGGGGTAAACTTAACTATCATTATTTTTTCACCGTTAATATATCAATTGCTTCATTATAACCTTCAAAACCTTTACCGCTTATTGTTGCAACACAAGCAGAACGGATATAGCTTATCTGACGGAAAGTTTCACGGCTTTCGACATCAGAAATATGTACTTCAACTGTCGGCACACCCACCGATTTTACAGCATCTAAAAGTGCAATACTTGTGTGGGTATAAGCGCCAGGATTTATAACAATACCGTCAAATTTCTGATATGCTTTTTGAATTGCGGTAACTAAATCGCCTTCACAGTTTGACTGAAAAAATGAAACTTTAACCCCTTTTTGCTTGGCATACGCTTTGATATAAGTGCACAAAGCTTTATAGGTTTTGTTACCGTAAATTTGCGGTTCACGAACACCTAACATATTAAGATTAACGCCGTTAATTACCAAAATTTTCATTTAAAAAGCCTTCTTTTACCTTTTCAAAATTAGAGTTTATATCACCATCTGCATTAATTCGTACATCGCACGAAAAACAATAAGTTGCATATCTTTCAAAATAGCGATTTTCCAACGCTTCACGGCTGCTTGACAAGGGTCGGTCGTCGGTTGTTATAAGCATACTAAGCGGTCGGTCAATAAAAATTATTTTACCGTTTTGTCTTAGTGCATCAATATTTTCTCGCCTTAAAACCGCACCGCCGCCCGTAGCAACCACGAGTGACTGTTTTACAGATAAATCACTAATAATCTGTGCTTCTAAATTTCTAAAATAATCTTCACCGTATTTTTCGAAAATTTCGGGTATTGTCATTCCTGTCAGTTTTTCGATTTCGATATCGGTATCAACAAATTCTTTATTAAACTCATCGGCGAGCAACTTACCAAGGGTTGTCTTACCACAAGATGGCATACCAATAAGCACAAGGTTTTGTTTTTCTTTTAAAATTTCATTAAAAACATCGGCGTTAATTTCATTATCGGTAAAAATTTCTGCCGCTTTAACCGCTTGTCCATAAAGCATATATAATCCGCCAACCGCTTTTATACCACGATTTTGAGCATCCAGCACAAGCTTTGTTCTTAAAGGATTATAAATAACATCTACTACCGCTTCCAAATTCTTAAAACCATCTAACGAAATTGGTTGCTCATCAGTTTTTGGAAACATTCCGCAAGGGGTGGTATTAATTATAACCTGAGCATTTTTATTGTGCGCATCATCATAAGATATAGCACCGTTACCACCCGAACGAGAAACTATAAAAATGTCATTAGCACCCATACTTTCGCAAACCGCTTTTGCAGTTTTCGAAGTACCACCACTTCCTAAAATTAAAACAGTTTTACCGCAAATTTCGATACCATTAGTTTCGATAAGATGCTTAAGACCAAAAAAATCGGTATTATATCCGTAAAGTTTACCGTTTTTGTTAATAACAGTATTAACCACACCAATTTTCTCAGCTTCATTGCTAATAAAATTAAGATACGGAATAACTGCTTCTTTATATGGAATGGTTACATTTATACCGCAAAAATCACGCGATTTCATAAAAGTTTCTAAATCGGTTTTTGCAATTTCTAATAACTCATATTCATAATCTGCAAGCCTTGAATGAACGATTTTAGAAAAACTGTGACCTAATTTTTCACCAATAAGACCGTATTTCATTTAAGCCACCAGTCTGTTCCGTATTTAGTCGTCAAAGCATCACAAAGTGTGATTGCAACCATACTATCAACCACAACACGCGCACGATGTACAATACACGGATCGTGTCTGCCAGCCGATTCAATTGTGGTATTTATATTTTCTTTAAAATCAACTGTTTGCTGCTCTTTTGCAATGGTAGGGGTAGGTTTAACCGCACAGCGGAACACAAGCGGCATACCATTTGAAATACCACCGTTTATACCACCGTTATTATTGGTTTTGGTTATAATTTTACCATCACTAATTTCAAACAGGTCATTAGCCTGCGAACCCATTAAATCTGCTATATCAAAACCCAAGCCAAACTCAACACCCTTTATTGCGGGGATTGAAAAAAGCGCATGAGAAATAAGACCTTCAAGTGTGTCAAACCAAGGCTCACCCACACCGATAGGCATACCAATAACCGCCGTTTCCAGAACACCGCCAACACTATCACAATCAGCTTTTGCGGCTTTAATTGCATTCTGCATTTCTTCGCCCTTTGCGTTATCCAAAACGGCAAACTGCATATTATTTAGCAAATCTATTTCAGTCTCGTAATTACTGAATTTTGCATCGTTAACACCGGCGCACCTTGAAATATGTGTGCCGATTTTTATGCCCTTTTGCTTTAAAGCCGAAATTGCAATAGCGCCAACTGCAACAATACCTGCAGTTACTCTTCCACTAAAATGACCCCCACCACGATAATCTTCAAAGCCGTTATACTTTTTAAAGGCAACATAATCGGCATGGGAAGGACGGGCTAAAAACCTATCGGATTCATAATCCTTTGAATTTGTATTTTCATTTGGGATAACGATACAAATCGGCGTGCCGGTTGTATAACCATTAAAAACACCGCTGTAAATTATATAATTATCCGCTTCAACGCGCGGTGTAGAAATATCGCCTGTGGGCTTACGAAGACACAGCTGATGTTTAATAAACTCTTCATTCACGGGAATCCCCGCAGGCATACCGTCAAGCACAGCGCCAATACCTGCGCCATGACTTTCACCAAAAACGGTAACCGTTACATTTTGCAAAAAACTGTTTTTCATTTTAAAATCACTTCTTTAAGTTCAGATAAAGTCATTTTTCTAATTTCATAACTGCCAATTTCATTGACCCAAATCACCGAAATACTATCCCCCGATTTCTTTTTATCGTGGGACATAAAATCAATAATCTCATCAGCATTTATTTCACATTCAGTTGGTAAGCCAAGTCTTTTAAGTGCAGTTTCAATTTTGTTTTTAACATCATTACTTGAACAGTAAAGCATACCAAGACCAACACATTCACCGTGATAAAGCCTGCCAACATTTATGCTTTCAATTGCATGACCGATAGTGTGGCCAAAGTTTAATACTTTACGCACACCCTGTTCTTTTTCATCTTCTTCAACTACCGTTTTTTTAAGGCGAAGGCTTTGTTCGATAATATAATCAATATCCAAATCGTTTTTGGAAAAAAGATTAAAGAATTCACTGTCGAATGTTGCTGCCATTTTAAGTGCTTCGCAAAGACCGTTTGAAACTTGACGCTTGGGTAATGTTTTTAAGGTGTCGGCATCAATTATAACCGCCTTTGGCGGATAAAAAGCCCCCACAATATTTTTAACACCGCAAAAATCAATTGCAACCTTACCCCCAATTGAAGAATCAACCTGAGAAAGCACCGTTGTGGGAATATTATAAAAATCAACACCGCGCATAAACGAAGCCGCGGCAAAACCCGCCATATCGCCCACAACACCGCCACCAACTGCAACCACACAGTCACTCCGCGTGAAACCATTGGCAAGCATTTGTTTTAAAATTGACTGATATGTATCGAAATTTTTACTTTCTTCCCCTTGCGCAAAGGTGTAAATATATCCTGCTTTACACTGTGCCGCTACCGTTTTAGCGTATATTTCGGGTACACCGCTATCGGTAACAATAAGCACCTTTCGATCAAGATTTAAATACTCTTTTAAACCACTTAAAACACCGCGTTTAATAACAATATCATACTGTCCGACCGAAGTTTTGGTTGTTAAAATCATAAAATAACTTCCTTTTCGAAGTTGCCGATGATTCTTAAATCACTGCACTTTTCTTTAAGTTCACAAAGCATTTTTTTACCCTTATCGCTGTTAATATTACCTTCACCTTCGACAAAAAAGTAATAGTTCCAGATAAGTTCTTTTGTGGGGCGGCTCTTTAGTGCTTTAAGGTTAAAACCGTTTTCACCGATAATAGAAATTGCTTTACCAAGTGAGCCCGCTTCGTTAGTAACTGTAAACAACAAAATAAAATGATTATCCGCCGAAGACGGCGCTTTAGCTGTGCGTGAAAATACCGCAAAACGAGTTGTATTATTACTGCTTTGATTAATATGAGCTTCTAGCTTTAAAAGTCCGAATTGTTCTGCAGCTTCTTCGCTGGCAATGGCAGCAATATCTAATCTGCCGCTATCAGCAACCATTTTAGCTGCAACCGCAGTATTAACCGCTTCAATAGCTTTAAACCCGTGTTTTTTAATATATTCATTACATTGACCCAAGGCTTGCGGATGACTTATTACTTCTTTAATATCTTCAAGTACAGCACCCTTATTCGCTAAAAGATTTTGCACAACCGCAATGTCATAAACACCGTTAATATAAAGCGGGCCGAAAAACGCAAGGTCCATTACCTGTCCGACATCACCGTTAAAACTGTTTTCAATCGGTAAAATTACACAGTCACAAACACCGTCAACCACAGAATTATAAGCCGATTTAAAATCAGGATAAGGTACGGCTTCAGCATCGGGAAAAACTTTGTTAGCGGCAATATTTGCAAATGCACCCGTAACACCGCTGAATGCAACCTTCATACCTTCAAGTAAACGGTGCTGATAGCGTTTGGAAATTTCCATATTATGAGTAATAAAATCAACATAATATGCTTTAAGTTCTTCATCACCAAAAGCGGCACTATTCCTTGCAAGAACTTCTGCTTCACGCTGTGGGTCAAACACCTGCATACCGTGAAGTCTTTTATATTCTGCAACAATTTTTGAAGCTTTCATTCTTTCTAAGAAAAGCTCGCGCATTTCAGTATCAACTTGGTTGATTTTTTGCCTTGCTTTTTCAAGGTCGGTCATTTATATTCCTCCATAAGCGCCTTAAAGGCAGGTAAAGATTTAACAATTTGTTTTTCACTTACGCAATAACTTATACGAACATAGCCTTCATAACCAAAACTGTCACTAGGCACAAGCAAAAGCTCATACTTTTTAGCTTTTTCGCAAAATGCTTTTGCATCGCTTTCGGGTGATTTCATAAATAGATAAAAAGCACCGTCAGGCTTTGCACAGCTATATCCATATTCGGTCAATGCATTATATAAAATATCGCGATTACGCTTATATGCATCAACATCGCCTGTAAGACCAATACATTCCTTTACGGTATATTGCAAAAGGCTTGGTGCGCAAACATAGCCAAGTGCTCTGCCCGCGCCGCAAACCGCGGCATAAATATCAGTTGCAATTTGAATTTTAGGTGAAACAAAAATATAACCAATTCTCTCACCCGGTAATGACAATGATTTACTGAATGAATAGCAAACGATTGTGTTATCGTAAAAATTAGGAATATACGGCACATCTACACCGTAAGCTAACTCACGATATGGTTCATCACAAATTATGTAAATTTGGGTACCAAATTCTTCTTGCTTTTTAAATAAAAGCTCAGAAAGTTCAATAACCGTTTCTTCAGACAACACAACACCTGTGGGGTTGTTAGGTGAGTTAACAATAATCGCTTTGGTGTTTTTGGTAATTGCGCTTTCTAAAGCAGCAAAATCAATCTGAAAATCGCTTTCACGGCATTTTACAACCTTAAAATTGGCACCTGCTTTTTCAGCAAACACACGATATTCAGGGAAAAAAGGCGCTAATGCAATAACTTCATCGCCTGCGTTAACAAGCGCATTAAGTGTAATTGTTAATGAAGCTGCCGCACCACAGGTCATATAAATTAAATCTGCACTTGCTTTCATACCAAAGCGTTCAGTAATACCGTCGCTAATTGCCTTGCGAACAGTGGGGTCACCTTGAGCAGATGTATAACCGTGAAGCTTTACAGGGTCGGTTTCTTTTATAAGACGCGCCATTATTTCTGTTACCTTTTCGGGCGCGGGAATACTTGGGTTACCAAGACTGAAATCAAGCACATTTTCTGCACCGATTTCACTTCTGCGCTTATTACCATATTCAAATATTTCACGAATTACCGAACGAACCTTACCAAGTTCCATCATTTTTTCATTAATCATTACCATTTCCCCATTTCTAAAAATAAAAAGCCCGTAATAACCACACCTAAAACTAGGATATGATAACTACGGGCTGAATGTATTATTAAAAAACATAATCAAGATTATGCTTCAATAGTGTACAGACAGTCCGTATTTTTAAAATAATAATAAAATCGAAAATAAGACTTTACGAACAACCTGTCCACTCCTTTTTTGATGATATAGTGTATATTACTCCTATTAAGTGGATGTGTCAATCGTAATTTTGTACAAACTTTAGCGTTTTAAAGTGTTAAATTATAACAATTTATTCTATTTCAAGCTCTTTTAACGATCTCATCTGATAGTCAACATTCTTTAAAAGCTCCGGCTTTTTAATGGCTACCGCCGCGCCTTTAACCACACTATGTGCAGGGTCGTCCATCTGATGAACCTTGATTTTCAAAAAGTCTGCAATTCTTTCAGCAAAACCGCTAAGTTTAGAGCCACCGCCTGCAAGATACATTCCGTCGTTCATAATATCCGCCACTAAATCAGGGTCGGTTTTATTAAGTACATTACGAATAGCGTTAAGAATCTGCTTAATTGTATCGTTAATTGCATCATACACTTCGCCTGAAGTAATTTCAAAACTTTCGGGAAGACCAGAAAATATATTTCTTCCCTTTGCCACCATTGCAATTTCGATATCACGCTTTATTGCCGCGCCAACTTTGATTTTAATTGCTTCTGCAGTTAACGGGCCAATTTCGATATTATATTCGTGCCTTACATAACGAATAATCTGCGCATCAAAATCGAATGAAGCGGTCTTAAAAGAGTCACAAGCCGCAATCCCCCCCATTGAGATAACTGCAACATCGGTAGTACCTGCGCCGATATCGACAATAAGTGTGCCATGGGGTTTTGAAAAATCAAGCCCCAACCCAAAAGCAATTGCAAGGGGACCTTCAACAACCGTAATATTCCTACCGCCTGCCGCTTCAACCACATTTGAAAGTGAGTGGTGTTGAAGCTCGGTAAGACCTGCAGGAAGCGTAGCAATAATACGCGGACGCAAAATTTTATTACCAAATGCCTGTTGCATATAATCCTTAAGCATAAGCTCGGTTAAATCGTAATCAGAAATAACACCATGTTCAATTGGAAAAACGCTTAACATACTGTCGGGTGTTCTGCCAATCGTCTGTTTTGCTTTTTCGCCGTAATAAATCGGTTCCCAGTTTTCACTATCAACCGTTACAACGCTCGGTAATTCAAGCACAACCTTAGAGCTTGAAAAAATTACAGTTTTAGAAGAGCCTAAATCTATACCAATATCGGTAGCCATTATTTTCCTTCCTTCTTCTTGGTTTTTGCGGTCATAAGACCCGTTATACAATAAACTTCGTCGGCGCCCAAAAGCATAAGCTGTTTTGCACATTCATCTAGTGTGGCGCCTGTAGTTTTAATATCATCAACAAGTAAAACGGTTTTGCCATTAAGGTTATATTTTTTATTTGCAACAAATTTACCCTTAACATTTTCAAAGCGTTCATCAAAAGTTAATTTGTGCTGTACAGCCGATTTCTTGCCGACCATTAACAAATCATAACAAAGCGGAAGTTTTAATATTCTGGAAAGTCGCTTTGCCAAAAGTTCAGACTGATTAAACCCACGCTTTAACTTTTTAGATAATGACATTGGAACAAAGATAACAACATCAAAATCAATATCGCTATAAGCCGACTTAACCGTTATTGCCATTCGTTCTGCAAAGAATTTTGCAATATATTCCTTTCGCGCGAATTTTAGTGAATACATTGCATTTTGCATAACGCCGTCATTATAAAACGGCGCAGCACAACCGCTGAAATGAAAAACGCGTTTAGAACACATACATTCTTTTTTCGGCATACCACAACGGCGACAAGCTTTTGTAAAATCAACCTTCCCAGCCATTTCAGTACAATATTCACACAAATGCTCGCCTTCGGGTATAATTGCGCCGCAACCCACGCAAACATTTGGGAACAAAGCCGAAACTATTGTTTTAAAAACTGCCATTATAAGCATTTTCCTTTAAGAATTTTTGAAGCGCAGTATATCTTAAGGTTTTTCGGTCATTTTCGACCATACCGTCCCACACATTTTCATCGCCTATAAGTATAAGCATCTTTTTTGCACGGGTTACTGCAGTATATAAAAGATTGCGGTATACAAGACGCGACGGAACATCACAAAGCGGAATAATTACATAATCATATTCACTACCCTGACTTTTGTGTACGGTTATCGCATAAGCAAGTTCAAGCTCGGATAAATCTTCCGAGAAATATGTAACCACCTTATCATCGTAACGCACCTTTAAGATGCCACCGCGTATATCAATATCAGTAATATACCCAACATCACCGTTGAAAACACCGCTACCTGTTTCGCCATTATCTTTTGTAAAGGTAATGTCATAGTTATTTTTTATCTGCATAACCTTATCGCCTTCGCGGAAATAAACACCCTTATATGATAGTTGGCGCTTATTCTTGGTAAAGGGATTAAGATTGGCTTGCAAAACATTATTGATGTTAAGCGTACCTGTATCCATCATTCGCGACGGACACAAAATTTGAATATCGGTCAAAGGGTCAACCCCGTAAGCCTGCGGCAGCCTTTCACATACAAGTGAAACCAAAGTTTCAAGTGTCTGATACTTGTCCGAACGCTTCATAAAAAAGCAGTCACTACCCTGTGTGTTAAACTGTGCCTTTTCGCCATTTATAATTGCGTGTGCGTTATTTACAATTGCACTTTGCGCTGCTTGGCGGAAAACCTTTTTGAGCCTTATTGACGGGAAAATATCCGCCGCCAAAATATCACCCAAAACATTCCCTGCACCTATGCTTGGTAACTGATCAGAGTCACCAACCAAAATAATTCGGCAAGAAAGTCTTAACGCCTTAAGCAGATTATCAAACAAAAGCGCATCAATCATTGATGCTTCATCAATGATAATAACATCACATTCAAGGGGATTCTTTTCATTACGGTTAAAATAAGGTTTATCGTTTTCGCCCCATTCAACTTCTAGCATACGGTGAATTGTCCGCGCTTCCCTACCCGTTAGCTCGGTCATTCGTTTTGCAGCACGACCTGTGGGGGCGGCAAGTTCAATTTTCAAATTGCGGTTTTCAAAAAGTTTAATAATTGCATTAAGTGTGGTTGTTTTACCCGTGCCTGGACCGCCCGTTAATACAAGAATACCACTTTCAAATGCTTCAAAAATTGCACGGCGTTGTAAATCTTCAAACTGGATGCCAAGGCGGTTTTCAACATTCTCTATTTCAAGCTCGTCCACAGTTACAGAAGCATTTATAAAACGCTTAACCGAGCAAAGCCTTGCGGCAATATGCTCTTCCGCATTGTGGTATTCGGGAATTGATAAAAACTCTACCCCGTCAATTTCTTCACTACAAAGGCGGAAGCAATCAATAAGTCGGTCACAGCAAATTTCCACAACCGATTCCTTAGCTCCCAAAAGCCGACAAGCAACATCGACAAACTTATTACGCGGAAGACAAGTATGACCGTTATACAAATTCTTCTTTAAAACATACTCAACCCCTGCAGATACGCGCAATTCACTAGCCATATCAAACTGATAATCGTTGGCTATGTCTTCGCAAAGCTCAAAAGGAAAATCTATTCCTTCTTCGCAAAGGGTGTATGGGTTAGATTTAATTATTTCAATAGCATTAGCCCCAAATTTGCGGTAAATGCCAACACATCTGTCAGGCGTGATATTATACTTTGAAAGCATCATCATTATGTCGCGTACACCAAACTGTTTTTGGTATTCTTCGTGAATCTGCATTGCCTTTTGCAAAGAAATCCCCTTAAGTGTTGCCATATCGCTAGGGTGATTTTGAATAATATCAAGGGTGTCTTCCCCAAACTTTTCAACAAGGCGTGTTGCAGTTGTAGGGCCGACACCTTTTATTGCGCCTGATGATAAATATCTTAAAATAGCCGCCGAATTTTCGGGTGTGCGCTGTGTAAAGGAAGAAACCTTAAACTGCTCACCGTAGGTTGCGTGAACAGTATAATCACCTTCCAAATCAACCGAATCGCCTTCGGTTATAAAAGGCAATGTGCCAACAATTGTAATTTCTTCGGTCTTGGTTTGTAAAAGCGCCACCGTATACGCATTTGATTCGTTATGAAAAGTGATTTTTTTAATAATGCCCGAAATTGTTTCCAATCATATCTTTCCTTTCACAACGAATTTTAAATCATATTTGGCGGATAGATTTTCACATTCAGACAAGGTGTCACTGTTTAAATTTTCGGCAACAACAAGCACACGATCAGCAAGTTTGTTTCCAAGCCATTTGTATTGTTCGCCTGCGAATGTTACTTGACTTATAGCGGTTTCTTCACGAAGCATAACAACCAAAGTTGAACACATTCGACGATTCGGAAAAATTAAAATGCATTTCAGAAAATGTAGAAATTCACATAACCCCAAAACAGAAAAAACCAAAATAACAACAAAAAATAAAACCTTCATAAACAGTAACTCCCCCCACACTAAATTATGCGAGAAGGAATTACATTGTTAAAAATCACTTTTTAGAAATTGTAACTGTGGTATTATAGCTTCCCACAGCCCAAACATTTTTATAAGTTTTGAAACTTATAGCCACATTGAGCGAATGTTGACCTTCGCCTTTATCCGTAAGATCAACCTGAGCAGTAATCATATCGGCAGTTATTTTATTTACTACCGCCCTTGGGCCACAGATTTTCACAAATTTAATTTGGCTTTGTGTACTCTTAAGACCTGATTTAAGGTTAATCGCCTTAACATTTGTTACTGCTACAGTTTTTTCAATATAACCTGTTGTGTTAATCGATACCTTAAAGGTTTCAAAATTATCCACAAGGCGTACTCCATCGGGCAACTTGGGAGTGACATCAAATTCTTTATTGCTTAAAGAGATTTGAGAAACATCAATAGCCGAAAGGGTTATTTTAGAAATTTTATCCACTGTTTCGGGGTTGCCGATAATATCAACCTTCGCGTGGTCAATGGTATATTTTATGCTGTATTTATCAAAACCTTCGGGCAGATTTGTAAAGTCAGCCACAACCGATACCGTTTTCTTTTTAGAAATCGGCACTTTAACCTTAACATTTTCAGCATTCAAAGTGATATTCTGAAGTGAAATTTTCTTGCCTTCTTCATCTAAAAGGTTAATATCCGCATCAAAGGTTTCGGTTTCCGACAATACACGGTTTACATCACAAACAGCCACAACCGAAGCAATTTTATTAACCTTGCTTCTGGGGCCGGTAACCTTTAAAACATCACCTTCGATACCGCTTACAATACCTGCTTCGGCAATAAGACCTTCGACAGCGGTTGCACCTTTAGCATCAGCTTTAACGGTAAATTCTTTAGTGTCGAAATAGTCGAATTCAACCTTAACGGTAGACGGAGAAACCGAAAGCACTTCATAATTTGTGGAAGAACGGCTGGCCGTTATATCAAGTGTATAAACACCGGGTTCATCAACGCTTGCAGCAGAAACATAAACCGTAATGTCTTCAGGGCGAAGTGAAGACACAACATAGCTTGGGCCCCTTACTACTACGCTGACCTTTTGGGAAGAAAGGTCACCGACGATATTCATACTGTTTTCACTTGCAAATGTGTTTTCAAGATTAACACTTAAGTTAAGGTTGGTAAAACTGCGTTCACGAATTGGGTTTTCCTGTGTAATAATAACAAGCCACAATACAAACGCCAAGAAGATTGAAAGCGGAATGATAAACTTTTTGTTATAAAGCAGTTTCTTCAATGCGAAGGGATTTAAATTTTTAAGTTTGTCTGACATTTCTACCCTTCCTTTCATTGATTCTTCTTAAACGGGTTAATAGTTTTAAGTGCCTTGACAACAGGCGATGTTTTTTCCCTTTGTTCGGTGTCAATTAACAAACGGCGAAGCTCAGCAGCCGCAGTAACCGCATTATAGTTGCGTGTAATTTTACCACCTTCGGCGATTGAAATCATACCGGTTTCTTCCGAAACGACCAAAACAACCGCGTCAGAGTTTTCACTCATACCGATAGCGGCGCGGTGGCGTGTACCCATTGACGAACTTGAAAGGTCAACTTGACTTAAAGGCAAAATACAACCGGCGGCATAAATACGGCCATTACGGACAATTACTGCGCCGTCATGTAAGGGAGATTTTGGGAAGAATATGTTATTAACCACCGAAACCGAAGCCGCAGCGTCAGTGATAGTGCCTGTATTTATAATTTCGCCAAGTTGGGTTTCGCGTTCAAAAACAATCAAAGCGCCAATTTTCTTTTCTTGCATAAAACCTGCGGCTTTGCAAATCTTATCAATACTTTCCGCCTGAACACTTTCGCGTTCATCGAAAATTTGTGTAGCGGCAAGTTTAGTCTGCCCCACTCTTTCAAGAATTCGGCGAAGCTCAGGTTGGAAAATAACCGCAGCGGCAATAATGATAAAATCAATTGCTTTAGATAAAGCCCACTGAATGGTAACAAGATTCCACCACTTTGCAATTACAAAAACCACAAAAAGGATAACAAGACCCTTTACAAGTTGACCTGCGCGTGACTCACGCAAAAATACAATGCCCTGATAAATAACATAAGCGATAACCGCAATGTCAATAATATCAGCAATTTGTATGTTTGCAACAGCGTATACAACTTGGTTCCAAATAACATAAATCGTATTAAAAAATTCGCCCAATTTTTAACATCCCTTCTCAAGCGTATTATAAAATATAATTAACTACTATATTTTAACACAGTTTCTAATATCATTCAATAGTTATTTGTGAAATTTTAAACATTTTTTATCGTGCTTATTGCCCGCAAAACTTCACTTTCATTATTAAACACCGAAAAGCTTGCACGAAGTGTTCCAAATTCGGTTGTAGATAGGGTCTTGTGGGCAGATGGCGCACAGTGAAGTCCCGCCCTTAATGCAATTGAATTTTTATTTAAAAACTCTGCCGCGCTATCACTTGTAAAACCGCGCAAATTAAACGGCAAAACCGCTGCATATTTATGCATTTGCGGCTCTTTGGTGTAAAGCACAACTTTTTTGTTTTTCAAAAGTGCATCATAGAACATTTTGCAAAGCCGTATTTCTTTTTTATAAATATTCTCAATTCCCATTTGCTTAACAAAATCTATACCAGCCGATAAACCTGCTATTGCAGGTACATTAACTGTACCGCTTTCTAGCATTTCGGGCAATATTACAGGTTGTCTGTAATCAAGTGAAGAACTGCCTGTTCCGCCTTCGATTATGGTATTTTCTATGGGTTTTCGGCAAATTAAAACACCTATTCCCATAGGTGCGTATAACCCTTTATGCGGTGCAATACAAAGGTAATCTATATGCATACTCTGCATATTTATTGGCAAAACACCCGCACCTTGTGCACCGTCTAAGCAAAAATATATGCCCCTTTTGTGACAAATATTACCTATTTCAGCGAATGGCAATATTTGGCCTGTGACATTAGAAGCCGCTGTCATTATTACAAGCTTTGTATTAGACTTAATTTTATTTTCGAAGTCCGAAATCGTATCATTATCGTCTTCAAAAACTGTTACCGTATCAAAATTTACACCCGTTTTTATAAGTGGGCGCATTACAGCGTTGTGTTCAAGATTTGAAACTATTACATGGTCGCCCTTTTTCAAAACACCCTTGATAACAAAATTAAGACTTTGTGTGCAGTTTTGGGTAAATACCACCTGTTCTGCACCGTCAGCGCCAAAAAAGTCCGCCAATTTTTGGCGTGTGTTATACACCATATCGGCGGTTTTTACTGACAGTGTATGACCGCTTCTTCCCGGATTTGCCGACAAATTTTTTAGTGAAAAATTAACCGCATTTATTACCGACTGCGGCTTATGGCCGCTCGTGGCGGCATTATCAAAATAAATCATAAATATATCCTTTCGAAAAAGAGCACCCCAAATACTTGGAATGCCCTTAAATAATAATTATTGTTCTTCGGTTATTTTAAGAATTTTAATACCGCCTGAATTCAAAATTTTTTCGGCTTCGGCTATATCACCTGTCACCAGAAGTACATATCCGCACCCAAGGGTTTTATCACCGGTAATTCTTTCAATTTTAACCGAAAATCCGTTTTTTCGCAATATATCCCTGCCCTTGAGAGCATAGGTAACTGTTCCGGTAGCTATTACATATCTTTTCATTTGATTCACTCCGCTGTTACATAATATGCACAAAGTGAAAAAATGACAAGTTATAACATATCTTCTTTATAATATTTAATCGTTACTATTAAAATTAGTGGAAAAATAACAAGCCCCGCGCCGCCAAAAAGCTTAAGACCCAAATACATTGAAAACAGCGTAAATAAAGGGTTTATTCCTATTTGTTGCGAAACAATTTTAGGCTCTAAAAAATTGCGTATAATAACAATTATTATATAGAGAACCGCAAGACCGACAGCAAGTGCTGTATTACCAGAAATGGCACAAAAAACAGCCCATGGAACCATTATAATTCCCGTGCCAAGCACCGGTAAAAAGTCAATTAATGCTATTGCAAATGCCCATATATAAGCATTATTTACTTTCAAAACTGTGAGCCCTAGCCACAATTCAAAAAAAGTTAACAGCATTAAAATTAAATAGCCCTTTATAATTTTCAAAATGCTTGTTGTGAAGATTGATTTTACCCTTAAAAAACGATTAAAAACAGTATCGCTACAAAGCCCTTTTACAAACCTTGAAAGACCATCAAAATCCTTGGCTATATAACAGCTTGCCACTAGTGCCACAACACTACTAAGCATAAGTGAAGGCGCGGAAGTAACAACCATTTTTATTAAATCGGTTAAATATGAAGTGAGATTTTTTAGAAAATCTTCTAAAATACCGCTTAAAGAGAAATTATAATCAACTGTCATATATTTTGAGAGCCAGACTTCTATTTGCCCTGCCCATTCACCAAAAATTTTAAAAAATTTAGGTAAATACTCAATAAACCCTATTGAAGAAATTATTAAACGATATGCCGAAAAAACTAATACAGAGCCAACACCAAGATAAATACCTGCCGCCAATATCATTGCCAAAACAGACTTTTTAACACCTGTTTTTTCACTTAAAAATCGCGACGGTTTCTGTGATACTGCGGCAACTAACAAAGATAATAAAAACGGAAACATACGAAACAATAAAAAACGGCAAACAACAATTGTGATTGTACCGATAACTGTAACATATAAAAAGTTGATTAGAAACTGTTTTTTTGTTTTCTGTTCCAATAATTTTCCGCCTTTTTCATTATATTTATGCAACTTTTACACATATGTAAAAAATATATTTTGGCACTTGATTTTTTGCGAAAAGTGTACTATAATTGAAAACAATAGTTTTTGTATGGGGGACACTTATGAAAAATTCAAACTATTTTTTGGTTGATTCAAGGGTTCTGCCAAGTGTGTTTGAAAATGTTGTTCTTGCAAAGGAACTTCTTGCTGACGGACGCGCCCAAAACGCAAGTCAGGCCGCTAAAATGGCGGGTATTTCTAGAAGCGCCTTTTATAAGTATAAGGACTTTGTTTTTAAATATTCCGACACAGACCAGAAAACCCTCACACTTTTTGCCAGACTTTCGGATAAGGCAGGTATGCTTTCTTCCCTTACAACCGCACTTTACGAATATGGCGCAAATATTCTAACCGTTAATCAAGGCATTCCACTTGATGGCGCGGCGGATGTTTCAATTACCGTTAAAACCGATGATGTTTCGGTTTCAGTTGATGAAATGCTACAGTCGCTCAAAAACATTGACGGTGTGATTTCGATAAAAAGTATGAACGGAGGGCAAAAATGATCAACATTGCCATTATGGGACACGGTGTTGTGGGTTCAGGTGTGGCTGAAATTTTAATTAACCACAAGGAACGAATCGAAAATCGTGTTGAAAATGAAATTAATGTTAAGCACATTCTTGATTTAAGGGATTTTGATGTGCACTACAGTGATAAATTCACAAAGGATTTTAACGACATTATAAACGATAGCAGCGTTTCGGTTGTTGCTGAAGTTATGGGCGGTATTAATCCCGCTTATGATTTTGTAAAGGCTTGTTTAGAAGCAGGTAAAAGTGTTGTTACTTCCAACAAAGAGCTTGTTGCCGCAAAGGGCGCAGAGCTTATTAAGCTAGCCAACCAAAAAGGTGTAAGTTTTCTGTTTGAAGCTAGTGTAGGCGGTGGCATTCCTGTTTTAAGACCGCTCGCAAACTGCCTTGCCGCAAATGAAATTAATGAAATTTGGGGCATTTTAAACGGAACAACAAACTACATTTTAAATAAAATGATAGTGGATAATATGGATTTTGACACAGCACTTAAGCTTGCACAGGATTTAGGCTTCGCTGAAAGAAATCCCGCTGCCGATGTTGAAGGTCACGATGCTTGTCGTAAAATATGCATTTTAGCTGCACTTGGCTTTGGCAAGCATGTTTATCCCGATCAGGTTAAAACAGAAGGTATTACAAATATATCGCTCGATGATGTAGAATATGCCGACGGCTTTGGCGCGGTTATCAAACTTATCGGTCACGCTAAAAAGCAAGAAAACGGAACAATTATCGCTTCTGTCCGCCCCACCCTTGTAAGCCGCGAACATATTCTTGCAAGTGTTAACGGCGTATTTAACTGCGTTGTGGTTGATGGCGACCAAACTGGCGAAGTTGCCTTTTATGGTAAGGGTGCCGGTAAAGAAGCTACTGCCAGCGCGGTTGTTGCTGACATAATTGATGCAATCCGCCATACTGATTCCAAAAAATACCTTAACTGGAAAGACGGTTATGAAGGTTATGTTGATATATTTACTGATGAAATAGGCAAATATTACATCACCTTAAAGGGCGATAATTACGAAACATTGAAAGTTGAATTTATTTCTGCTTTTGGCAATTGTTTTGAAAGTTATGTATTTAATGAATACCGTCAGGAAATTGCAATTTTAACTAAAGAATTATCCCATTCACAAGTTAAGGCAAAGCTTGAAGGTCTTGCTTCGCTTAAAGAATATAAAATTTTACACACCATGCTTTAATACGGAGGTATTATAAATGTCACTTATTGTTAAAAAGTTCGGCGGCTCTTCGGTTGCTAATGCCGAAAAAGTTTTCAATGTTGCCAACATTATTATCGAAGATTATAAAAAAGGCAACGATGTTGTAGTTGTTGTATCCGCCCAGGGCGACACTACTGATGATTTAATAGATAAGGCTAAAGAAATCAACCCTAACGGTCCTTCCAAGCGTGAAATGGATATGCTTTTATCCGCAGGCGAACAGATTTCAATTTCACTTTTGGCAATGGCAATTGAAAAGCTTGGCTATCCTGCCGTTTCCCTTCTCGGTTGGCAAGCAGGCTTCCAGACCGATAGCCATTATTCAATTGCCCGTATTCAAAGGGTTGAAAGCGAAAGAATTAAGGCTGAAATAGCAAAGAAACATATCGTTATTGTTGCGGGCTTCCAAGGTCTTAATAAATATGATGATATCACAACATTGGGCCGTGGCGGTTCGGATACAAGTGCCGTTGCTATCGCCGCTTCAATGAAGGCAGATTTGTGCCAAATCTATACCGATGTTGACGGTGTATACTCTGCTGACCCGAGAAAAGTTCCGACCGCTGTTAAAATGGATGAAATCAGCTATGACGAAATGTTAGAACTTGCCACTCTAGGCGCACAGGTACTTAACAACCGTTCGGTTGAAATGGCAAAAAAATACAATGTTGAATTAGAGGTTCGTTCAAGTCTTGAACCCACAAAACGCGGTACAATTGTAAAGGAGATAACAAAAATGGAAAAAACTTTAATTAAAGGCGTTGCCAAGGATAATAATGTTGCAAGTATTTCAGTAGTAGGTCTTAAGGACTCCCCCGGTGTTGCTTTTAAGATTTTTAACAAAGTTTCTCAATCAAAAATTAATGTTGATATCATTTTACAATCAATTGGTCGTAATGGTACAAAGGATATCACCTTCACTGTTCCCGAAAGCGATGCCCAAGCCGCCATTGCTGCTGTTAATGAACTTAATGGTGTTCTAAATTTTGAAAGTGTTACTTGCGACACTTCAATCACCAAGGTATCTATTGTTGGCGCAGGTATGGAATCTAACCCCGGTATTGCTTCCAAAATGTTCGAAGCTTTGTCAGATGCAGGCATTAACATTCATATGATTTCAACAAGTGAAATTAAAATTTCAGTTTTGATTGATGAAAAATATGCTGACGCTGCAGTTCTTGCTGTTCACGATAAATTCTTTTAATTTAAAAACGGCGGTTTTACCGCCGTTTTTTATTTTACACTTGCAAAAAAATAAAATAGCAAGTATAATAATATGGATAATAAATAGTAAAGGGGCATTTCCTTTGGAAAAGGATGCAGTTTCAGCAGGCGTTAACAACGCTGGTGGTCTTTTCAGCACCGCCGAAGTAAGAATTTTAATTTGTTATATTTTATCCGCTTTGGGTGAAGCCGTACCCGGCAAACTTTTGGCAGATACACTTCATTACGAAGGTATTGCAAACTGCTTTGAAGTTAACGATTCTATCGCACATCTCGTTAAAAATGGTCAACTAAGAGTAGTGGATGAAAAAGAAGATACTTACATCATCACCACTAGCGGTAAATACGTTGCAGATACACTTAAAACCACACTTTCTTTAACTATCAAGCAACGCGCTTACGATGCGGCTTTTAAGATGCTTGCGCGCTTTAAAAACGCCAAAGAAACCGACATTAAAATTTCACGCGAAGACAATAAAACCTTTATCACATGTTCTGCAATGGATGGTGAAACTCCATTTATGACAGTAAAAATGCTTGCGTGCGATGAAGATCAGGCACTTCACATTAAAGAAAGGTTTTTAAGCGATCCTTCAAAAATTTATTCAACAATTATTGATTTGCTTACCAAGTAAAATAATCCCCACAGTTGTGGGGATTATTTTTTTACATTGTTGGTACTAAAAGCATACTACCATCATTGACATATTCGCCCTGAATATTGTTAATTTTAATTATTTCATCAACACTTGCGTTATATATACGGGCAATATCCCAAACACATTCTTGACCCGATACAAAATAGACAGTTAAAGCGCAATTGTCACGTTTGGGCTTCAATTTCTGCTCATCAAGTTTTAAATCGGTAATTAGTTCTATTCCCTGTTTTTCTAATACAGCCGCATTAAGCGCTAAATCTGCCCTTATTTCAAGCGATGTGGTGGAGTTAATTGTGTAACCGCAAGAAACCACGCTGATTTCGGGCTGACATTCCAAAATATCACTAATATTACTTAAAGAACGGGAATATTCAAAATCAAGCGGTTTTTCAAAGAAAATTGTTTCGCCGTTTTCGTTAACACCTACAACACTAACAAGCAGCACACCGCACACCGTAATTTTATTGTCTGAAAACTTAGATTGAGCAGACTGAACATCGCACCACAAATCAAGTACTGATGATATACCTTCATTAATAGAAATGTTTTCTTTAAAATGAAATCTTTCTTTAATGTTATCGCAAATCTTTGTAAAAGTAACCTTATCTTTTATGATATCTGCTTCAAAACGACGGGAAAAAGCATCACAAATAATCGGCACAGCATCTTCACAATATGCCTGACTGCAAAGCAATAATTTTGCATTAAGCATAAAGCCCTTACACTCCCCTGCCGCATTGGTTTTGGGCTTAACATCTAAATAAGAAAGTACGGTTTTGGTTTCGCATTGACAATTTTCAGTAACGCCCTGGATTTCAACAATTTGACTGAATGGAATCAAGGTTTTTACTGTTTGTGGGTTTGAAGAATTTTCCGCACAGTATGTGATTGTTACCGCCATTTCGCCCTTGTTCATTACCTTATCGCTTATAATCTTACAGTCGCTAACTGTGGGATATGCATCATATCGGATAATTTTTTCAATAGGTGCGGCACCGTCCGACAAAGCAATTTCTTCTTCAATGATTACATACTTTTCAGCGTAACCCATTGGCGAAGTTGCAGGTGCTGTTGAGCGCCTTGCTTCAATATTACAGTCATCAATATCCGAAATTATTGTTTTGCATTTGCGGCAAAACAGTTTTAAATTAATAGTTGCTGCACCGTGAATATCCACCTTTCTACCACTCACCGCACGACAATTAATATAATCGGTTTTAGCGTTCGCGTATAAATCACAACCGCTTGTATCAATGTCGGTTTCACGCACCTTATTAAACGGGTATTGATATTCATAAGAACACAACTTGTTGTTTGTATCGCAATATAAAACAGTTATACAAATGCTTCCGTCAACCGTGATACTTTTGTCATTGAGCGATTTAGATGATATTCTTGTAGCGGTTTTGCATTTGAAAATTTTCCCTATATCAGGGCAATATTCGGGCAAGGTAAATTCAATATCAATTGGCTGTTCGGCACTATCTGTCCAGATATTTTCATTAGTATAAACATCGGTTTTCAGGGCTTTATTATCCATAATATTTTCCTCTCTTAAAAACTTGTTATTAAATTGTATGAAAGGAAAAGCATATATATGACAAAACCCCGTCAAAGACGGGGTTTTAGTTTATTCTAATTCAAAAGCGCCTGTGTAAAGGCTATAATATTGACCTTTTTGCTTAATTAAGTCATCATGACTGCCGCGTTCAATAATTCTGCCCTTATCAAGCACCATTATAACATCAGAATTCTTAACAGTTGAAAGACGGTGAGCAATTACGAAAACCGTTCTACCTTTCATTAAACTGTCCATACCCTTTTGAACAATTGCTTCGGTACGGGTGTCAATGCTAGAAGTTGCTTCATCAAGAATCATAACAGGCGGATCAGCAACTGCCGCACGGGCAATTGCTATGAGCTGACGCTGACCTTGCGAAAGATTTGAACCATTATTTGAAAGCTCGGTATCATAACCGTTAGGCAAGCGTGTGATAAAATCATCCGCACCCGAAAGGCGTGCTGCTTCAATGCATTCTTCGTCGGTTGCATCAAGTCTGCCATAACGAATATTCTCCTTAACCGTTCCGGTAAACAGGTGTGTGTCCTGAAGTACCATAGCTATGTTTTTACGCAAGAAGTCCATGCTGTAAGACTTGATAGGGTGGCCGTCGATGGTAATTTCGCCCGAGTTTATATCATAGAAGCGATTTAGAAGGTTTGTTATTGTAGTCTTACCGGCACCGGTAGAACCTACAAAAGCAATCTTTTGTC
>JAZKXN010000091.1:0-1842 GCA_045611605.1 Acutalibacteraceae bacterium | reverse complement strand
TAAAAAATAGAAATAGCCCCAAAATGTGATATAATGGTAATAACCACAAAACCAAAAAATCACAAAAGGAGCTATTTCCAATGAGTATTATAACATCAGAAGCACGCTTTCGTCAACGGGTTTTGAAATATTCTTCAAAATATGGAGTAACAGCGGCAAGTATTCGCTTTAAAAGAAGTCGTCAAGCAATCTATAATTGGCGAGCAAGATGGGATGGTAAGAGCTGGCATAGTTTGGTTGAAAAGAGCCACCGCCCTCATCATCACCCGAACGAGCATACGCAAGAGGAAAAAGAGAAAATTTTACGTCGTTATCCACGATACAAGGATGATATGATGCTTTTGTGGGATTCCTTGCGTAAGAGCGGATATACACGTAGTTACACAAGTCTTGTAAGAGTCGTTCGCAAATGGGTTCAACCTGAAATTCAAAAGCGTACAGCACGAAAAAATAAGCCTTATACAAGAGCAGAATATCCAGGTCAAAAGGTACAGGTTGACGTAAAATTTGTACCGTCTTATTGCATTTCTAACGGTAAGAAATATTATCAATATACAGCTGTTGATGAATGTACTCGCTGGACTTATAGAGAGATGTATGAGGAGCATAGTACACACAGTTCTGCACAGTTTCTTGCTAATTTAATTAAGAAATGTCCTTTTCAAATAAGAGAGATACAAACAGATAACGGTACCGAATTTACTAATGCTTTACTTCAAAAATCTTGTGATCACAAGAGCTTGTTTGAAAATCTGCTTGATAAATACGGTATTATCTATCACAGGATACGTGTAGCTACACCAAGGCATAACGGTAAGGTGGAACGTCAACATCGTATTGACGAAGCACGTTTCTATAAGAAAATGCGTATGTATTCTCTTGAGGACGGCAGAAAGCAGCTTGAACGTTATAATTTGCGTTCAAACGACATACCTAAGACTTGTTTAAACTTTCGTTCGCCTAATGAAATGCTTGCGGACTATCTTGCTATAATGTAGGGCAATTAAGGGCAAAAGCAATAAGTGCTTTCGCCATATTTCCATTATATTACGGGTGCTTTGTCAAGGTAGTATTGTAAACTTTTTAATATTAAAAAACTTTACAATCTCCACCTTGACAAGTCTTTCTGAAAAATGTGTCAACTATCATTGACAATTCTACACAATAGTCAATAGATTTTTCAAAAATCTATTGACATTTTTAAAAAAATATGATAATATAATTACAGAAAGAGTACACCGATGACGGTCGCTCCTTTCGCGATTAAAAGATAACCGCGGTCTTTGCTAGGGAGCAGCGGTTATCTTTTTCTTTTATTTGCGATTTGTTAATCTCGCAATCATTACTATAAGAACTGTCAGCACGATAAGTGCGTCCGTAGTTATCATATGTAATTACAGGGTGCTTTTTCATAGGCACCACCCCTTTCGTAAATATTTGCGAAAGGAGTAAAAAGATATTTATCTCCTTCCGCGCAAAAGCTGCAAAAGGAGCAACCGCCACCGTTTTTGGTGTACTCAACGCAGAAAATTCTGCGTCTTTTTTATTATATCATAAAAAAATCAAATGTCAAGCAAAAATCGGCTTTCATTTGATAAAATCACGTAAAATTCATCTTTATCTTACTTGCATTTTGCTTTTAAAAAAACAATAGTCAATAGATTTTTCAAAAATGTTATGATACAATTGATAGTTGACAGATAAAAAATAGAAATAGCCCCAAAATGTGATATAATGGTAATAACCACAAAACCAAAAAATCACAAAAGGAGCTATTTCCAATGAGTATTATAACATCAGAAGCACGCTTTCGTCAACGGGTTTTGAAATATTCTTCAAAAT
>JAZKXN010000090.1:0-26853 GCA_045611605.1 Acutalibacteraceae bacterium | reverse complement strand
CCTCAAGATTAGATTTCCCATAGCATAAGCTAGTAAGGTCCCCGGAAGACTACCGGGTTGATAGGCTGCAAGTGTAAGCGTAGCGATACGTGTGCTAGGCAGTACTAATAGACCGAGGGCTTGACCTATTTTTTCGATCCTTACTTTCATTACTTGTTCAGTTTTCAGGGTGTGAGCACCCAACATGCACCATTAGCTCAGTTGGTAGAGCACCTGACTCTTAATCAGGGTGTCCCGGGTTCGAGTCCCTGATGGTGCACCACTTGTTTTTGAGTTTTCCTTTTCTTAAGGAAAGTTTATATAGTGCGCCACATATAAATGTGGTAAGCACAGTTTGGTTTACCACACCTAACGGTGTTTCACATGGCCCGTTGGTCAAGTGGCCTAAGACTCCGGCCTCTCACGCCGGCAACACGAGTTCGAATCTCGTACGGGTCACCAGTAAAACTGCGTTAAACAGCAATGCTGTTTAATATATAGTGCCGAAAAGGTACACAATTTAAGTTGGTGTTGATTGCGGCGAGGGTCCACCCGTTCCCATACCGAACACGGAAGTTAAGCTCGCTTGCGCCGAAGATACTTGGCGGGAAGCTGCCCGGGAAAATAGGTAGATGCCAACATTTTTTGCCCTAATAGCTCAGTCGGTAGAGCACGCGGCTGTTAACCGCGGTGTCACAGGTTCAAGTCCTGTTTGGGGCGCCAGAAAAAAATCCTTGTGATTTCTCAAGGAGTTTTTTCAGTTATATTCGCCTTCGGCGAGTGATATTGCTACGCAGTGATATTCGGCTAACGCCGAGTGATATTGCCTTTCGGGCAGTTAAGGGTGAATATAATATCACTTTTGCCAAAGGCAAAAATATCACTATGCCGCAAGGCATAATATCACTCTGTGCATAGCACAGAATATCACTCAAATCTTGCGTCTCCTCTACTTTTGTGCTATACTACACATAGGCGGTGACGATATGAGCAAAAAGAAGATAGTATTGATAGTTGTATCAGCAGTTTTAACTTTATTTATTATTTTATGTGGATTGTTGGCGTACTATATTTTTGGTGAAAGAGATAAAGTTAGTTACGATATAAATGAGTGGAGCAATCTTGAAAAAACATTTACCTATCTTCCGTCTGTTGAGGAAATGGGCGAGTATAGTGATTTGAAATCCAAATACCAGCATAGAGATTATTTTATTTTTCAATCAGATGCTTATATTTTACGGGCTACATATTCAAAAGATATATTCGATAAGCAAAAAAACAGCATTTTAAACAACTATTCTTTTCAAGAAACAGTCGTAGATTATGGTGAAGAAACAATTGAAAAAGAAGCAAATTTTGAGTTTGATGGTTTTGAATTTCAAATGTTGTCATTAAAAGAATATAATCTTTATTATCCAAAACAAATCGTTTTTGTTGGCATTTCCAAGAAAAATAATGAAATTGCTTTTGTTTTCTTTGATGATATTGATTTAGATTATATTAGTGATTCCTTTGAAGAATTTCTTGTAGAGGAATGTGGATGGGAATAATATAGAAAATTAGGCTTTAGGCACATTTCATTCGTGTCATTAAGTTCAAACTACCCAAAAAGAAAACCATCCCTTGTGGATGGTTTTTCTTTTTGTTTTCATAATAAGAATTTAAATTTGTGGTACAGTTTGGTTAACAGACGCGTGTGCTGGCTGTTAACTGCTTTGAGCGTGACCGCTTCCGGTGGAAGAAAAAGGGAGCGCGAAAAGGCGCCGCGGTCAAAAGTTGCCGTCGCACCAAGCCGAAAACAACTTTTGGACACCGCAAGAGTGGGTGTCACAGGCGTTTGCAGAGTATTTATGGACTCCGCATTGTTTTATTGCCGCTTTTATGCTATAATAAACCCAAGGCGGTGATGAGATGGAAATTTTATTTGAAAACAGTTATATTAGAAATAAGCAGTTAGCAAAAGAAATTTACATGTATTATTATTTTCAACGTAAATGGTTAGTTGTTTGTTATGCTTTACTGTTACTCGCTTTTTTGGCGAATATATTAATTTCAATATTCGAGAAAACATATAATTGGAGTATTTTCGTTTTTGTTCCATTATTCTTCTTATTCCAATTTTATTGTTATTTCCGTCAAGTAAATACAATGGTAAATCGTGATAGTGAAGTTCACGGAAAAGAAATTTCTGTTGAAACGATTGTTACGAACGAGTATATTCAGAATACGGCATCGACTGGCGCAGTAAATAAACTTGAATATTATAAAATTAGAAGTGCAGTACAAACAAAAAATCTAATTTTACTACGGTCAAAAGCGAATTTAATTTACATATTTAGAAAAGATACCTTTACGAAAGGAACAAAAGACGAACTTATTGCTTTTTTAGTAAGCAAAGGTATTAAAGTTAAATAAAGAAGATAATTTTCGGTTTTCACCCAGTTCTTTTTCGGACACGAATGACAAAAAGAAACGACCACTCAAAGAGTGGTCGTTTTCCTTTCGCTTTCATAATAAGATTTTAATTTGTAATAAAGTTTGGTTTTTCTGCGGAATCGTGCTGAAAGTTTGTACTATAGCAGACGCTCTTTTGGTGTTATAGGGAATGATCGCCGAAAATACCAAGATCGAGATAGTAATCTCGGTCGATTATGTCCCACTCAATGCCGATAACCTCGGCGTGAGCCCATTGAGCTGTTTCCGTTACGGAGGAGTAGGGGTTGTTGTAACTGTAGGGGTACTGACTGCTGTAAGGGTAGGTGGAGTAGTCAGGTTCATCATAGTATGTGCTGGAAGAACTATAAGTGTTTGTTGTGTAGGTAGTTGTTTGGGCTTTAGAAGCGGCTATGTCCGACTCGATGCGGTTGAGTTCTTCTTGCCACTTTCTTGCGGCTTCTGTCTTGCTTTCGGCAATACGCTTTTCTACCGTCATCCGTTTTTTGGGGTAAAGAATAGCTTCTGTCATATCTATGGCAAAGAGCTTTTGCTCTCTGGCGTAGTTACCGTGTTCTAGCGTACCACCAAATGAGCCTGCTGTGCGGTCATTGACTTCGCGGCGCAGCTCAGCAAAGAAATTTTCATCTATAGCGAAGGAAAGATGCTGTGGGCGTTTTAATTCCGCCATGAATTCCGCCACAGTGCGGGTGGGGGCATCTTATTCTTGGTAGAGTTTTTGATGTCAATTTGCGTTATATCTTGGAAATAAAGCTCGCGTTTTTCTTCCTTGGTGAGAGTATTTTGCTTAAAGTGGTGTGATTTACGCAGTGTACGGAGCAAATCTTCTGCTGTGGTGACATAATCAATCGCGTCATCGCTGTCACCCTGCCATTGCCGAATGAAATTCAGGAATTTGTCGGGTGCTTTAGTGTCGTAGAGATAATTGTCACTTGCAAACCACTGGATCAACGCAATTAAGACAGGGATGCTACGGGGGTAGATGTGATAGGCGCGCACCAACTCAACAAGCGCATCTTCTCGCGCCTTAGGGGTGTTTTCGGCTAGTAGTTTTTCACCCTGTAAAGCATGTTTGGTCGAAGTTGCAATCCGATCAAAAAGTGCCAACTTGCATTCCTGTAACAGATCGTAGGCTTCCTTTGCACCATAACGCTTCAGGTTTCGTAGTGTGTCATAAAAATAATTTATGTAGACAAAGTCCTTTTCTGCGTTGGTTTTTTTAGCAACGGAACGGAAAAATGTTACGAAGCTTTCGATTAGCTTTGGCAGTATGGTGATATTATGTGGATCTACCGCTGCAAGGTAACATATAGCGGCAGTAACATGGTCAAGATTTTCGGTGGTGACGGTGTGGTTCCCGTCAAGCCTAAGATAAGCTACAATGGCTGCGGAGTTTTGCGCGGCGTTTTCCGCAAGTGTATGGCGGTAGGTGGCGATGGCTTCTGCAGCGGGAGAGCCATTTTCAGCTGTAAAGTGTACATGCAGTAACGGGTCAATGGCTTTGGTTTTACCTAAAGGGCGAAGGTCGTATGTCACAATATCGCTGTCTTGTGTGTTTAAATGAAAAGACTCTGCTTTTACGGTGCGGCAACGGATTTCGGTGATACCATTAGGCAATGCCAGTTCCTTGAGAGCTGTGCAGCCATCGAAAGTACAACTGTCCAGCATTTTTAGTGATGCGGGAAGTTTCAGGCTTTCCAATTTGTCGCAATTTATAAAGGCATGGATACCAAGTTCTTCAATTCCGTCGGGGAGTGTTAGTTCGGTGATGCCGCTTTTTGAAAATGCGTACGCTCCGATTTCTGTAATGCTATCGGGCAGCGTCAATAAGCGGAGATTTTTTTGGTTCTTAAGCGCCGATTGACCCAAGCGGCGGATACTATTGGGTAGTGTTAGCTGCGATACATTTATCGAAAATTGGTTAAGTTCGACCGGCTCGCCTGTTAAGGTAAGATGTCCTATGTTGCCGGAAAAGCAATGGTGAGAGTCGGCACAGATTATTGCAGTCTCAATGTTGCAATTGGAACTGCCCTTTGTGATCGAACCGTCCACCTGCAACATTTTCATTTCTTTTGCACGGGAAATAAGTCCCTTGCCAATATCTTCTACTGCGGCGGGGATATGTAGATATTGCAATCCGCTTGCGGAGTAAAGCAGTCCGTTTGGTATATATTTAGTGCCACTGGGCAGCGTGAGATGGGTTAATGCAGTACAAAGACCGAATGCGCCGGAATGAATCACACACGCTTCTGTGGGACTGCCGCAATCGTAAATTTCAACGCGCTCCAATAGTGGTGCACAAAGTGGTCCCAAATATGTGAGAGTGGATGGTAGGTACAATACGCGGGCATTGGGCAGAGTGGCCATCATCAGGTTTTTTACGGTGGGGGCAATTTTTACCTCCTCAGCCGCATCGTGCAGATGGGTTGTAGTCATCGCTTCGTGTCCATATAGTTGCGAAAAGGATAGAATGCCGTAAATAGCCGCCTTTTTATCCTGCAACGGTTCCGAAAAAACCATCTGTTTCCAATTGCCGTAAATAGCGCCCCTATAAAGTGTTAAATCACATACGCCCGCTACGGAGTGACGCCCCAGTTTTTTGGGAATTTGTAAGGGGGCTTCTGTACTTTTGGCACGGGCAGCAAAGATTATAGCCTCTTGCTTTTGGTTTAGCATATAATAAAAATTATTTTTGTTGAAGAGATTACGCTCTTGGCCCTTGGCATAGGTGCGTAGCACATACTTTTCATGTTTTACCGGGTCTTCACTAAAAAGCAACACCTTATTATTCAAAAGCGCGTCATAGCGTTCCTTCACGGTTTTAGTAGCTAATTCACCTTCTGTGGGGGCATTTGGATCGTTATACATGCCCTCTAGCTGACGGTCTATCCGAGCAAGGTGTGATTTATAAAAACTGTTCAATGCCATATAGTCACCTCTTTTTTTCATCATAACACATACAGCACTTACTTGTCAATTTCCTATGCAACTTAACAAACCTTTAGGTTATAGTTGATATATTGAACTTCGTGCGAATTTTTTATTGTTTAGTATTTCTTCTTTTTTCGCTATCCTTTATGGCGTCAGCCCCACAAACCCCATTTTATTAAAAAATAAATATTTACTCTTTTTCTGCCGATACTATTTGCAGGGGGAATAATTATGATAGAGCAAGATACAATAAAACTGCTTCGCGAATGTGATGCAGGTATAAAAATGGGCATTTCTGCTATTGATGATGTTTTAGAGTATGTTAAATCTGAAAAACTTAAGAAATATCTTAAGGATTGCAGAGATGAACACGATAGGTTAGACACAACACTTCAAAAGCTATTGGAAAAATATAAGGATGACGGCAAAGAACCAAACCCGATTGCCAAGGGTATGTCGTGGATGAAGACAAATATGAAATTGGTTATGAACGAGTCGGACAGTACCATAGCCGACCTTATAACCGACGGTTGCAATATGGGAGTTAAGTCGCTTAATAAATATCTTAACGAATACGCGGCGGCTGATGAAGAGTCAAAGGATATTTGCAAAAAGCTTATCAAACTTGAAGAAGAACTTGCAATTGAAATGCGAGATTATCTGTAAAAAATTTAAAAGACAAGTCGAAAGACTTGTCTTTTTTGTTGCAGTTATGTTGTTATATATGCTATAATTAACAAAAGGCGGTGATTTTATGGAAATGAACAGCAATATTTTATACGGAAAAAAGTTGGTTGCCTGTGGCGACAGTTTTACAGAAGGCGATTTTAGCAGTTTTGTTGATGAAAATGGTTTAAGCGGAAAAGACAGTCCTGTTATATATGATAAAAAGCGCCAAATGTATAAAACATACCCGTGGTGGATTGCCGAGCGCAACAATATGGAACTTATAAACGAAGCTAAGTGCGGCTCGATTATGGCTTTAAGTAAAGAATATCTTGCCGACCCCGAAAACAAGAATATTAATTTAAAGCAACCTTTTTCGGTGGAAAGATATAAAAAAATTCCGCGTGATGCTGATTATGTTTTACTTCAATTTGGTCTTAATGATATGTTTTGTTGCGAGCTTGGAAGTATTGATGATGAAACGAACGAAACTTTTTACGGCGCGTTTAACATTGTGCTTGAATATTTTTTAACCAATATACCGTTTGCCAAAATCGGAACGGTAGTAAGCAATTCATATCTTAGCCGTGATTACAGGCAAGCGATAATTGATGTGTCGAAAAAATGGGGAATACCTTATCTTGATTTGCTTGAAAGTGATGAAGTGCCATCAACTTTAGAAAAGACAGGTATGTGTGACAGGGCAAAGGAATTGAGAACAAAAGCGTTTTTTGTTAATGAAAAAAACGGACACCCAAATTTAAAGGCGCACGAGCTTATGTCGACCGTTTATGAAGATTTTTTAAGAAGAATTTAAAATCAAATTGCATTCATTTAATGACGCGGCATATTAAGGGTATTAACTTTTAAAAAGCACAAAACGATTATTAATTAAACTTATTGGCGGTGAAATTATGAAAATTTGTGAAAAATGCGGCGCATTTAATTCGGACGATAAAATTTTTTGTGTTGACTGCAACGAAAAGCTTTCTGAAAAGCTTACAGCCACAGCCGAACGAAAGATTCGCGCAGAGTTGAGCGAACAAATGGAAGAAATGTATAACAAAAAAGACCCGCTTTATGTAAGTCGTTTTGATAAGGTGATGGGTGCTGTTGCGCTTGTTGGTGCAGTCACTTCGGCGGTGCTTATGGGTATAAGTGTTTTTACTCAAATTGACATAAAAATTCCGCTTTGTGCGTTGATTTTCTTTTTGATTTCGGTTGTTGAAGCACTTATCCCAAAAATTATGTGGGAGCTTGAAAAATTGCGTTTAAGTTTTACCATAATGGGGACAGACGGTCTTGAACCAAGCGATTTTTATTTAAAGGGCAGAAAAATTGGTATTATGTCAGGAATAGTGCTAGGGGCAATAATGCTTTGGGCAAGTTTTTTATAAGTAAATTTAAAAGGAAGGCTTGAGCCTTCCTTTTTTGTTCAAAGTTTAGTTTATTGTGTATTAATCATCAATTAAATTTAAACTTTACTTTGAAAAGTAGTATGATATAATTTTGATATATGGCAATTATATATTAAATCTAGGCAAAGATGGTCAACTTTTCGAGCTTTTAAAATTTGAGTGTTAGCACCATTTGTGGTATAATGTTATTCACTAAATAGGGGGCGAGTGAGTTGAAAGAAATTAAAAGGGCAAGTTTTATTGGTACAACTTGTGTTTTAACCTATGTTGTAAATTATTATTTACGGCATATTTTAAGTGTTTTGACACCCACATTACTTGCAACAAATAATTACACGGTTGAGCAAATAGCAACTCTTTCATCAACATATATGTTGTTTTATGCAGCAGGGCAGCTTGTCAACGGCTTTTTGGGTGACATTCTTTCACCTAAAAATATGGCAAGCGGTGGACTTTTGGTTTCGGGCGTTTCGTTGATGATTTTCCCTTTTATACCAAGCAGTATTTTACAAATAATTTGCTTCGCTATTTTTGGTTTTGGGCTTTCGATGTTGCGTGGTCCGCTTATGAAAATTATTTCTGAAAATACTAAACCCAATCACGCGCGGCTTATTTGTGTTTTCTTTTCATTCGCATCGTTTGTGGGACCGCTTGTTGCAAGCTTGTTTGCATTATTAAAGCAATGGCAGATGTCATTTGTTTATGCGGGCGGTTTAGCAATTGTGCTTGGTGTTGTGGCTTATATTGTGATTTCGGTAATGGAATCAAAAGGTCTCATAAGTTATATAAAAATGCCGGTCAAAGGTATTTCTTCAATTTTAAGTGTTTTTAAACTGGAAAATATAGGTTTTTATATTGTTGTGGCTTGCCTTGTTGAAATTTCAGCGGCATCTATTTCTCAATGGTTAACAACCTTTTTAACTGCTGAGCTTTGTTTCCCCAAGGATATCGCCAATGTTATTTATTCAACAATATCAATTTGCCGTTCATTTATGCCATTTGTTACTTTAGCAATTTTCCGTGCGATTAAAGAAAAAGATATCCCAATGACAAGAGTAACATTTTCACTTTCGGCGGTTATGTTTGCTCTGCTGCTTGTTTCGCAAAACAAGTGGTTAAGCGTAGTGGTTTTGGCAATTGCGCTTATGTCTATGTCGTGCACAGCGGCATTGTTGTGGAGTATTTACATACCTAGTTTGGGTAAAACCGGCAGAGTTTCAAGCGTAAACGGTGTTATAGACTGTATTGGTTATATCGCAGCAGCGGGCGCGAACCTGCTCTTTGCTAATGCGATGAATAATGTTGGATGGAGTACGGTATATGTACTTTGGTCAATGATTGGTGTAATCGGCCTTGTTTCTACATTCGTTTTTAGAACTAAAAAAGTTTTTTAATAAATCAAGGGGGTATTAATATGGCAAAACTGTTGAAACATTACGCAAGTATGCACGCACATTCAACCCATTCTGATGGAATTTACACACCTGAAGAATTAGCAAAGGTTGGCTTTGAAGAAGGTTACAAGGCTCTTGTTCTTACCGACCACGATACCGTTTCCGGTACAGAAGAAATGATAAAAGCCTGTAAAGAACGCGGGCTTGAATGTATGATGGGCATTGAATTTACTGCGCCGTCAAGTGAATTTCATACCAATTTTCATATAACGGCGTATCATTTTGACCCAGAGCACCCGGATATGAAAGATTATCTTAAAAAAATGTCATACAAATCTACTGAAGACACAAGAATTTTGTTTGAGCGTGGTATTGACATTGGCTATATAAAGGGTATCACTTGGGATGAAGTGCTTGAGTTTAACAAGGGCATTTCTTGGATTTGCAACGAACATGTTTTTCGCGCAATGAAGTCAAAAAATCTTATTACCGACCTTGAATATATGGATTTTTTCCAAACATGTTACGGTATTTACAGGGGTAAATTTGGTCCTGATATTAAATATTTGGATGTAGCAGATATTATTTCGCTTGTTCATTCGGCGGGTGGTATTGCCTGTGTTGCACATCCAAAACATCCTTATGGCTCTTTGGAAGGTGCAGAAGGTCTTGCGAAGCAAGGTGTTGATGGAATTGAAGTTTGGCACAGTCTTTTAAAGGGCGTTGAACGCAAACGCGCCCTTGAGATTGCAAAGGAATATGACCTTTTTGTTTCGGGCGGTGCAGACCACGAAGGTTTGCTTGGCGGACAGTATATTCGATATGCCGAACCTGAGAAAACTGGATATTATTTCCCACCGTTGACACTTGGTACAACCAAGTATTTTTATGAAGAACTTCGCGATAACAAGAAAAAATCAGACCGTCAGGCTGTAATGACCGAATTGCTGTCGGATGACGAACTTTGGGTTACAAACGGCGGTATTAGAGACTTGCCGCTTGAATAAAAAAATCCCGCCTTATTAAAGGCGGGATTTTTTTATTCAAATTATAGTTTATCGCTCGGTTAAATTGGTTGCACATTGTAGGGACAGGCGTCCCCGACTGTCCGTTTGTTTTGGCAAATTGCTGACGGGCAATCGAGACGCTTGCCCCTACGCGCGATTTCAATATAAATACATCTCACCGCCAAACCCCAATTTATTATTCAAATCTTGATTTTTAATTTAAATCGTGGTAAACTAAAATTGCGACACAACCAAATTACGGACATAAGCACAAGAGTAACGCTTTTATTTCGGTAAAAGCGCATACTCTATTTTGGCTTTCTCTTGTGGTTTGTCCAAGTTGTGTCGCAACAATAGGAGTTATGCGTTTTTCGGTGCGTAACTTTGGTTGCGCACTTTTTTGTTTTTATACCCTTGTAATCTGTCTATCAAGCGGAACAGGGTTGACATTCTTAACTTCGAATAGCTCGCTTGGGGTTACAAGTTCGAAATTTTCTGCTTTGCAAAACGCAAAAATGCTATCAAGCGCACTTAAAGTATTGGGCTTCACATGCAAGGTGACAACCGCACCGTCGCAGATGTTTTTGTTAAATGAGTCTGAAATTTCGTCAGCAGTTACAGTGGCTTCCCAGTCGTGAGCAACGGTAATTCCCTGTCCTAAAAGCGGTAAATTGTTTTCTTTACAAACTTCTAAAACGGTGTCATTTGCGTGTAAAAATGGGGCGCGTGCTTTAGTGATTTTATACCCTAAACGGTGATAAATTTCATCAATTTGTGTGAATAATTCGGTGTAAATTTCGTCTTTAGAAAGGGCGTTCAGATCCTTGTGATATTGCCCGTGGGACACGAGCTCAAACCCGTTTTCCACAGCATATTTCAGCACATTTTCGGTTTCATCACAAATGAATGAACCAATCAGAGCAAACCCGCAACGAAAGTTATTTTCTATGAATTTATCAATCATTTCGCGCATTGGCTCGCGTGGTCCGTCGTCAAAAATTATCGAAATGTATTTTTTATCCATAAAAGCACCGCCTTTGGGTTTATTATACAGCTTTTAGCGAAAAAAACAAGTGTTTATCTGTAATACAGATATAATTGTCATATTCAAGATAAGGGGGAAAAGAAAATTTTTGCATTAATTTATCTTATCTTAGGTTTATTGCTTACGGTCATAGGTTTTGTTGTGCAGCAGAAGATTATTATTTTGTTGGGTTTAATTTTTGTTGCATCATTTTTAATGATTTTATTTTTTAAAAGACCGTTAGCAACGCTTGAATTAAAAATGATTTTGCGAAACAAAAAATTAACTGTTGAAGAAAAAAACAAAGAAATTTTTAGGCTGGCAAATGAAGGAAATTTGGCCGCCACAAAGTATATTGAAGATTTTGTTAAGCAAATAGAGAAAGAGAAAAAACAACCGTAGGTGATTAAATGCTTATGGTTGTTTTTGTTTAATAAAATATTGTCGAAATTTGTAGATATATTTATATATAATTATACATAAATTATGTTGCAAAAAATGAAACATGGTGGTATAATTGAAACGATAATAGCCGTATTGTCCCCCAAAAGGATTACACAATGCTAAAGAATATGAGAATATATCTGGATTTATACTTTTCGAAGGAGCACAAGTAATGGAAAAGCAAAAGATAAAAAACAGTGAATTTTATACGATAGATTTGCTTCATATTGCAAAAACCTTAGTGAAGCGTGCGTGGCTTGCTGTCTTGTCCGGCTTTTTGGTAGCGGTGTTGGGTTTTGTGTTGTCAGCCTTTATAATCGCACCGACTTATTCATCGTCTATTATGCTCTATGTTAATAACAGTTCATTCTCGCTCGGCAATACAAATTTTAGCATAAGTTCTTCCGAAATCAGCGCGGCACAAAGTCTTGTTAAAACATATGCCGAATTGCTGAACAACCGCACAACACTTGAGCGTGTGATAAAAAAATCGGGTCTGGATTACAGCTTTGAACAACTTTCAAAAATGATAGTTGCAGCGCCTGCAAATGAAACCGAAATTATGCGCGTTACTGTTATCGCGAAAGACCCTTATGAAGCGGCAAAGATTGCAAATACAATTGCTGAAGTTTTACCGGTCAGAATTTCTGAAATAATTGACGGCGCTTCAATGGAAGTTGTTGATTCGGCAATACCTAACCTTGAAAAAATTGAACCCAGCGTTGTGCAGTATACTGTAATTGGCTTTATTATAGGCGTAATGCTTATGGTTATAACTCTTGTGATTTCTGCATTGCTTGACGATACCATTCACGATGAAGAATATGTGCTTAACGCTTATGATTATCCGATACTTGCTAAAATTCCCGATTTGTTTGAAACCAGCCACAAAAAATATGGTTACTATTATCAGCAAAATAACAAGACAAAATAGAAGGGTGTGTGAGAACTATGGCAAAGAAACAAAAATCATTTACTTTAAATGACAGCAAAAAAACCCTTCATAAAAATTTGGAGTTTACCGCAACTGAACAGTATAAGCTGTTGCGAACAAATTTGGAATTCACACTTCCCGAAGGCGAAAGGTGTCCTGTTATCGGTGTAACAAGTTCCATGCGCGGCGAAGGAAAAAGTACGACCGCCATTAACCTTTCTTATGTTTTAGCGGAAAAAGGAAGTAGGGTTTTACTAATTGACGGTGACCTTCGTCTTCCTTCGGTTGCTAAAAAAATGTTTATACCGTCTACTCCGGGTCTTACAGACCTTTTGATGGGAAACGCTTTTAACATTACTGAGTTTCAGTCAGAACTTTTGAAAAATTGGTACATTATTCCTTCCGGCAACATTCCGCCAAACCCGTCTGAGCTTTTGGGTAGCCGCCGAATGGAAACAATTCTTCTAAAACTTCGCGAAATGTTTGATTATATTATAATTGACCTTCCCCCTGTTAACTTGGTTTCTGACGCTTTGTCAATTGCAAACCTTGTTTCGGGCATGATTGTTGTTATTCGTGAAGATTATACCGAAAAGAAAGAACTTGAGCGTTGCTTTAGACAGCTTAAACTTTCAAACTTTAATGTTTTGGGCTGTGTTATGAATGGTTCAAAATCCGGTAGTGGTACATACTCGAAGTATAGAAACCAAAAATACTACAGCAATTATAAATATTATCAGTCTAATGATAAGGAAGCCGAGTCATGACCGATTGGCACAGCCACATTCTTCCGCAAATGGATGATGGAAGTAAAAGTGTAGAAGAAAGTATTTCGTTGCTTAAAGCCCTTAAAGGTCAGGGCGTGAATAGAGTTATTGCAACTCCGCATTTTTATGCCAACGATGAAACGGTGGAAGATTTTATAAAAAGACGCCAAAAGGCATTTGAAAAAGTTTCTGCTCATTTAAATGATGAGCTTCCCAATGTTTTGTTGGGGGCTGAAGTTAGTTTTTATTCGGGTATAAGCCGTTTGGACGGTATTGGCCGACTGAAGATTGAAAATACCGATTTATTGCTTTTAGAAATGCCGTTTTCATGTTGGACCGAATACATTGTAAGGGAACTTTTGGAACTTTCTTCTTCGGGCGAATTTACAATTATGTTGGCGCACATTGAAAGATATTTTTCCTTGCAGAATGCTTCGGTATGGCAAAGGTTGTACGATAGCGGCATTTTGATGCAGTCGAATGCGAGTTTTTTTAATGATTTTTTCAAAAAGAAAAAGGCGATTAACCTTTTAAAAAGTGAAAAGATACATTTTATCGGTTCCGATTGTCATAATATGACATCGAGACCACCTGAATTGCAAAAGGCATATGATTATATAACCAAAAAACTTGGTGAAGAATTTTTAAGGTATACAAACGAAAATAGCAAAATATTTTCGTATAAATAAACTTTGAAACATTGAAAGGATGAATTTCAAAATGAAAAAAGTATTAGTAATTTGTTTAACAGTTGTGTTTATGATGAGCATGACACTCACCGCATTCGCAGCAACAGGCAGTTTTGTTTCAAGCCCAACAGGTAATCCTGCTCCTGAAAAGGTTGAGTTTAAACCTGCTGATGAAGATTGTACTGCAACACTCGTTATTACCCCATACGGTGACAAGAAGGAGCTTCCCGCAGCGATTAAAACCTTGATGGAAAAGGCTTACAATGCTATTAAGGGCTCGGACGATATTACAACCTTTAATGCTGACTTGGCAGCCCTTGCTAAATCAAAGAAAATCAAGGGTTCTGACCTTGCAGTAAGCGACCTTTTCGATATCCATGTTACAGGCTGTGACTATCACGACGGACACACCGATTTTGATATTGTTTTGTCAGCTGATTCACTTAAAAACTTCGTTGGTCTTCTTCATATGAATAAGAACGGTGAATGGGAACTTGTTAAGGATGCAAAGGTTATCGCAAACGGCGAACATCTTTCTTTCTCGGTTGATTCTTTCTCACCCTTTGCAGTTGTTGTTAATACCAATGCTAAACCTTCACAGACAGGCGACAACAGTATGATTCCTTTATACGTTGCAATTATGGCTGTTTCTGCACTTGCAATTGTTGTTATCTTAGTTAAATCCAAAAAGCAGACTGCATAATTTGGGGTAAAAGACAATGGCAACAACCAAAAACAGTAAAAACGTTCTTAAAATTGTTACCGCATGTCTTGTAATCGTTTTTATAGCTTCAGGTGTGCTTTTAGGACTTGAAATTTGGGATAAAAATCACGGTAAGTTTGATGAACAGCACATGGCTGAAGAAACGGTTATTTATAACGGGCATGAATATGTGCTTAAAAACAATGTTGAAACCTTTTTGGTAATGGGTCTTGATAAGTTTGACGGTGCATCTTCAGCCGATTCTTATAACAATGATAAACAGGCTGACTTTTTAATGCTTGTTGTTTTTGACAATGACGCTAAAAAGTATTCTGCAATTCATATCAACCGTGACACAATGGCAAATATAGATGTTTTAGGTGTTGCGGGTGATAAGGTTGACATCGTTAAAAAACAAATTGCATTGGCACATACCTACGGCAACGGCAAAAATGTTAGTTGTCAAAACACTGCTGATGCTGTTTCACGGCTTTTGAATGATGTTAAGGTTAATCATTATATTTCGCTTTCGCTTGATTCAGTTGGTGTGTTTAATGATTTGGTCGGCGGTGTCGAAGTTACCGTGCTTGATGATTTCAGCGGTATTGATAACACCCTGATTAAAGGACAAAAGGTTACTCTTAACGGTACACAGGCGCTCAATTATGTAAGGGAACGCTATGGTATGGAAGACAGCACAAATGCCACCCGTATGAACCGTCAAAAGCAGTATCTTGAGGCGCTTTATGCCCAAACACAGAAAAAAATGGAATCTGATGGCGAGTTCGTGATTAAAGCCACTTCGCAAATGGCGGATTATATAATTTCCGACCGTACGGCAACTCAATTACAGGAAATTGGCAAAAAACTTAACAAATATAAGTTTTGTGGTTTCCTTGAAATTGAAGGTGAATCAAAAAAAGGCAAGGAATTTATTGAATTTTATCCTAAAGCCGATTCAATCGATAAGCTTGTAATTGATTTATTTTATCAAATAAAAAAATAATTAGATTTTAAAGGAGGTTGCAGTTAATGATTGAAGAACAGAATATATTAACGGCAACCTCTGAAAATTTTGTAGAGATTAAGCCGACAAAAATACACATAACTAAAAAACCTATATACGATTTTTTCAAAAGAATTTTTGATATATTAGGTTCGGCTATTGGGCTTGTACTTCTTTTCGTGCCGTTTGGTATATTGTCGCTTATAATCATTATTGACAGTCCGGGCGCTTCGCCTATTTATTGGCATGAACGCGTTGGAAAAAATGGTGAAAAGTTTAAATTATACAAATTCAGGTCTATGGTCCCCAATGCGGAGAATATGCTAGGCGGGCTTTTAGATAAAAACGAAATGACAGGACCTGTTTTTAAAATTAAGGATGACCCCCGTATTACTAAAATAGGTCGTTTTATACGCAAAACCGGTATTGATGAATTTCCTCAGCTGTGGAATGTTTTAAAAGGTGATATGAGCCTTGTTGGGCCGCGTCCACCATTGCCGCGTGAAGTTGAAATGTATAACGAACATCAAATGAAGCGTCTTTCGGTAATGCCCGGTATTACCTGTTATTGGCAGGTTCAACCTAAGCGCAACAGTCTTACCTTTGATGAATGGCTTGAACTTGACTTAAAATATATCTCGAAAAGATGTTTGCTGACAGATTTAGTGATTCTGTTTAAAACAGTTGGTGCAGTGCTCGGTATGGAGGGTGAATAATGCCTGAAAACAACAACGAAATGCGAATAGCAATGCTTGGCCACAAGCGTGTTCCGTCGCGCGAAGGCGGGGTTGAAATTGTGGTGAGCGAACTTTCGCAGCGTATGGTTTCAAAGGGGCACAGGGTTACTTGCTTTAATCGAAAAGGTCACCATGTTAGTGGCGCCGAATTTGACGGTGCCAAATCAAATGAATATAACGGTGTCAGACTGAAGAGCGTTTTTACGCTTGATAAAAAAGGTCTGGCGGCAATGACTGCTTCATTTTCGGCTGCGGTGATGGCTGCATTCGGGAAATTTGATATTGTTCATTTCCATGCAGAAGGTCCTTGTGCAATGCTTTGGTTGCCAAAATTTTTTGGCAAAAAGTGTATAGCGACAATTCATGGACTTGACCACCAGCGTGCAAAATGGGGCAGATTTGCTTCTTGGTACATTCTTACGGGTGAAAAATGCGCGGTGCGTTTTGCCGATGAGATAATTGTATTAAGCGAAAATGTGCAAAATTATTTTTTAGAAAAATATGGTCGTAAAACCGTTTTTATACCAAACGGTGTAACGAAACCCGAAATAGTAAATGCTGATGAAATTACACAGCTTTACGGACTTAAAAAAGATGATTATGTTCTTTTTTTGGGCAGACTTGTGCCTGAAAAAGGGATTAAATATTTGGTTGAAGCCTTTAAAAAGCTTAACACAGATAAAAAACTTGTCATTGCGGGCGGATCTTCTGATACGGCAGTTTTTGAAAGCGAACTGAAAGCGCTTGCAAAGGATGATGACAGAATAATTTTTACAGGTTTCGTTCAGGGTAAAATTCTTCAAGAACTTTACAGTAACGCTTATGTTTATGTTTTGCCGTCCGATTTAGAAGGTATGCCTTTAAGCCTTTTGGAAGCAATGAGTTATGGCAATTGCTGCTTAACTTCAGATATTCCGGAATGTGCCGATGTTATTGGTGAAAAAGGTGTAACCTTTGAAAAAGGCAATACTGAAGCGCTTAAAAAGGCTTTACAATTTTTATGTAACGACAAACAGACTGTTGACAGTTTTAAGAAAACTGCGGCAGATTATATACTTAAAAAATACAATTGGGACGATGTTGCTGAAAAAACCCTTTTGTTGTATGGTGTGACACCCGCAAAGGAAAACAAAAATGAAGATATTGTTTATAAATAAGTTTTTGCACCCTAACGGCGGGTCGGAAACATATATATTTAAACTTGGCGAATATTTAAAGGCGTGCGGCCACGAAGTTCAGTACTTTGGTATGGAGCATAGCGGAAGAATAGTTGGCAACAATGTCGGGGCTTATACATCGGATATGGATTTTCACGGTGGCTCTAAACTAAAAAAGTTAACATATCCTATTAAAACTATTTATTCATCAGAAGCACGAAAAAAGCTTAGTTTGGTGCTTAACGATTTTAAGCCCGATGTGTGCCATCTTAATAATTTTAACTATCAGCTAACCCCAAGTGTTATTCTCGAAATAAATAAATGGCGCAAAAAGAATAATTTCGACTGTAAAATATTTTACACTGCTCACGATTATCAGTTGGTTTGTCCAAACCATATGTGCCGTAACCCCAAAACGGGCGAAAATTGTGAAAAGTGCTTGGGCGGTAATTTTATCAACTGTACAAAGGGTAAGTGTATCCACGGCAGTAGGGCAAAATCGGTTATTGGTACACTTGAAGCATATTTTTGGAAAACCAAAAAGGTTTATAAACATATTGACAAAATAATTTGCTGTTCGGCGTTTATGAAAACAAAATTGGATTCAAATCCAATTTTTGCCGAAAAAACCGAAACCCTGCATAATTTTGTTGAAAAACCAATGTGGAAAAATGTCGAAAAGAAAGATTATGTGTTATATTTTGGCAGATTTTCTGAAGAAAAGGGTGTGAAAACCCTTATAGATGTTTGTAAAAGTCTGCCTGACATTCAGTTTGTTTTTGCGGGTACAGGTCCGCTCGAAAATCTTTTAAGTGATATATCAAATGTAAAAAATGTTGGTTTTCAGACGGGCGATGCTTTAGAAAAACTTATACGCGAAGCGAAAATTTCGGTTTATCCGTCTGAGTGGTATGAAAATTGTCCGTTTTCGGTTATGGAAAGCCAAATGTACGGCACACCTGTTATCGGTGCGGATATTGGCGGCATACCTGAGCTTATAAATGCGGGTAAAACAGGTGAACTTTTTGAAAGCAAAAATGCCGAACAACTTAAAGAAAAAATAAGTTCGCTTTACAATAATAATGAATATCAGAATTTGGTCGAAAACTGTCGAAAGGCTGAATTTATTTCGACCGAAGAATATTGCAAAAAGGTTTACGAAATTATTTAAATTCACGATAAAGGGCACTGAAATGGAAAATATCGTTTTGGCAGATTGCGAAATTGCCGAAGTAGAATCTTTGGCAAATGGACTTGAATTTAATAATAACGGCTTTGTTGTTAAATCGCATATTGCAAACGGAAAACGCACCGGTAAGTTAAGTGAACTGAAGCGTTATCTTAAATATTTTGCGGTGGCGTTAAAATATTTTATTTCGCGCAAAAAATACGGTGCAATAGTTGGTTGGCAACAGTTTTACGCCCTGATTTTTGTTTTTTATTGTTCGCTATTTAAAGTGAAAAAACGCAATATGGTTGTAGCTTTGAACTATACTTACAAGGCCAAAAAAGGCAGGTTTGCCAAACTTTACAGAAAGTTTATGCAAATATGTATGTCACCGCAATATCTCGATTATTTGCATGTTCCGTCAGACCAATATGCCGACATAATCAGCCGGGAATTTAATTTCCCGCGTCAGCGTATAATAGCAACTCACTTTGGTGTGAATGATTGTGATTACAGTCATCTGCCAGTGCCCGACGGTTTTAAAAAAGACGGTTATGCTTTGGCAATAGGCCGTTCAAACCGCGATTATGATTTTCTTATAAACGCGTGGCAGGGGATAGATTATCCGCTTGTAATTATTTCTGATACTTATTGCGGTAAAATTCCCGAAAACAGCAATATCACACACTTGACCGATGTTGTTGGCGAAGCATCATATAATTGGATAGCACATTGCGGATTAATGATTATACCGATAGATGACGGTAGCATTTGTTCGGGTGACACGGTGCTCTTAAACGCAATGGCTTTAAAACGCAAAATTATAGTTACATCGCCCAGCACATTAGCACAGATGTATGTGACAGATAAAAAAGATGCGCTTTTGACAGTTAAGGATAATGCTGTGTTTAAAGAAACCGTATTAAGCGCGTTGAATGAGTTTAATGACATCGGCGAAGATGCCCGTCAAACATTTTTAGAAAAGTTTTCTCGCAGCAGTATGGGAAATAAAATAAACCAATTTATAAATAAATAAGTTTTGTAGTATCGTCCAAAAGGGGAATTGTATGGCAAAAAAACTAAATGGTACTGTTATTGTTACATATCGCTGCAATGCAAAGTGCACAATGTGTAACCGATACAAAGTGCCGTCTTTACCCGAAGAAGAAATTTCGATTGAAACAATAAAAAAACTTCCGCCAATGTATTTTACAAACATTACAGGCGGCGAACCCTTTATCCGTGACGATTTAAAGGATATTGTGCGCGAACTTTATAAAAAAAGTGACCGTATCGTTATTTCAACTAACGGCTTTTTTACTGATAAAATTGTTGATTTATGTAAAGAATTCCCCCAAATTGGCATAAGAATTTCAATTGAAGGGTTAGAACAGACCAATAATGAAATTCGCGGTTTGGAAGACGGTTTTAATCGTGGTTATACCACACTTAAAACACTTGTGGATATGGGTATGAAGGATGTCGGCTTCGGTATGACCGTGCAGGACAAAAACGCTCCCGATTTGGTGGCACTTTACAACATTTCTGACGAGCTCGGAATGGAGTTTGCCACAGCATCGCTTCATAACAGTTTTTACTTTGTTGAATCTAATAATATAATTAATGACCGATTGATGGTTGGCGGTCATTTTGAAGATTTAATCAACCGCCTTTTAGAATCAAACAGCCCCAAAAAGTGGTTTAGGGCCTACTTTAACCACGGGCTTATCAATTATATTTTCAGTCAAAAACGGCTTTTGCCCTGCGATATGAGCTTTGACACCTTCTTTATTGACCCTTACGGTGATGTAATGCCCTGTAACGGCACGAAAGAAAAGGAAGTTATGGGTAATCTTAACAGTCAGAATTGGGATGAGATTTGGTCAAGCGAAGCGGCAGAAAATGTGCGCAAAAAGGTGCGCTGTTGTAACCGCAACTGTTGGATGATAGGTTCGGTTTCTCCCGCAATGCATAAGTATATCTGGGTGCCTATGCTTTGGGTGTTAAAGCATAAATTTTTGTTTTTCTTTAAGAAAAAGAAATATTCAATGTTTGAAAACAAAATTGTTCGCGATTATCGCGACGGCAAGGTGACAAAAGAACAACTCGATGCTTGCTCCACCTGTGAAAGGTGTAATAAGGGGCATTAAATTTCAAAAAGGGGAGCTTCGAATGAAGGGTATTTGTCTTAAATATACGCAAAACAATTATGGCAGTAAACTTCAGGCGCTCGCCACTGTTAAAACCCTTGAAGAATTGGGACAAGATTATGAAATAATCGAATATAACAAAAAAACCTTGTGGTTTATTTTAAAGTCATTGCCCCGTTTTCTAAATTTTTGTTTTTTGAATGATCGGTATGACCAATTTCAGCGCAAAATTGAATATAAGCGTCACCCCGAAGTTCTCAAACAAATCAATATACGACAACATGCGTTCTGGTCTTTTGATGAGCCGTTCAAAAGCCACCTTTCAAAAAGGTATGAAAGTTATTCTGCTTTAAAGAAAGAATGTGGCCAAAAATACGATGGCGTGCTTACTTGCAGCGACCAGCTGTGGTCGCCCGCGGCATTGGGTTCGGGTTTTTACAACTTGATGTTTGCGCCCGATGATATGCTTAAGGTTTCGTGGGCGTCAAGCTTTGGGGTAAGCAAAATACCGTGGTACCAAATTGGCAGAACGAAAAAATACTTAAAGCGTATTGAACATATCAGTATGCGTGAAAATCAAGGTGCCAAAATTGTAAAAGACCTTATTGGCAGAGAAGTTCCTGTACTTATGGACCCTGTGTTTATTTTCGATAAAGATAAATGGAACGAGCTTATCCCTTGTGCAAAACCGAAATATGAAAATTATATTTTTTGTTATTTTCTTGGTTCAAATACGGAACATCGCAAAATAGCAAATGAACTAGCCCAAAAAACAGGGCTAAAAATAGTTACGCTTCGACATCTGGACCGATATAATGCGCAGGATGAAAATTTTGGCGATTATGCGCCGTATGATGTTACACCGCAGGACTTTTTAAATATTTTGCGAAATGCTGAATATATTTGTACTGATTCATTTCACGGCACGGCGTTTTCTGTTATTTTCGAAAAGAAGTTTATTGCGTTTGACCGTTATAGCGATAAGTCGAGCAATTCTAAAAATTCTCGCATACAGTCTGTTTGTGAAAATTTAGGACTTTTAGACCGCCGATATGTCAGCGATAGCGATATTGTTGATAGTATCGGTCGCGATATCGATTACAAGTTGGTTTTTGAAAAACTGGCGGTGTATCGCGAAAATACGATGAAATATTTAAAAAATGCATTTAATGTTAAGTAATGTTTAAATCGGGGGTGCTTTCTTGGAACTTATAAGTGTAATTATCCCCGTTTATAATGTAGAAGAATATCTTGTAAGATGTGTTGAAAGCATTAAAACCCAAACTTACTCAAATCTTGAAATAATACTTGTTGATGACGGCTCACCCGATGGTTGTCCTAAGATATGTGACCAAATGGCCTTGGACGACTCAAGAATAAAGGTTATACACAAGCAAAATGGCGGACAGGGGCTGGCGCGCAATTCGGGAATTGAAATTGCAACAGGTAAGTATGTCGCTTTTGTAGATTCGGATGACTGGATGAACAAAAATCACATCGAAAATCTTTATTCAGCAATAAGTCAAAACGAAGCAGATATTGTTATCGCATCACATTCTATTGCTAACAATTTGGAAAACATAGTACCGAAACATCTTCACATTAAAGAAGGTGTGTACAACGGGGAAGATGTTAAAAATGAAATTCTTTTACCAATTATCGGCCCCAATGTTGATTTTTTTAAAGATGTGCAGATTGAATCGGCGGCGTGGGGTAAACTTTACCGTTTAGATATAGTCAAACAAAACAATATTCGTTTCCCGAGCGAAAGGGTGGCGGTTGGTGAAGATATGTTTTTTAACGCGTTATATCTTTACCATTCAAAATGTGCGGTGGTTATTAATGATTGCGGTTACCGTTATTTTGAAAATTTAAAATCTACCACACGAAAATACAACCCGCTAAGATATGAACGCACATTAAACTTTTATACCAATGCGCGTGAACTGGTTGAAAAATTGGGGTTACAAGCCGAAATCGGCCACCGTGTTGAAAGAACATTTTTGCTTAAATTACGCACGGCGATACGCCTTGTTGTTATATCTGATATGCCACGGCGTGAAAAAATACACGAAATCGGGCATTATCTCAATAATCCGACGGTAGCGGCGGTTTTGAAAAAATATCCCATTAACAGTTATGTTTTTGCTATAAGGCTTTTGTCAAAATTAATGCGGTCAAAAAATGCCGCAGGTGTTTATTATCTGACAAAGCTTCGTGAAGCGGCAAAAGGTCAGACGCTTCTCAAAGAACTTTTAAAATTTGTCGGTATCGGCAAATAATCCCATTTTGTAGAATTGATTGATATATAATGTTTAGTGAAAATTTAAGAGTTATAAAAATAAGGAAAAGAACTGCGCCGCAGTGGATGATTTTAGGTTTTTTCTTAATGCCGTTTATGTTGGCATTTTTGACCGAATTCATCGGTTTACCGGCGTTCGTGCGTTATGTAATGGATGCATTGGTGGTGTGTCTTGTAGCGTTGCTGTTTTTTAGAAAGCAGGTTATAATACCACAAAAATTAAAACCAATGTTTTGGTTGGTCGCAATATTTTTTGCCTATGTGCTTATAAGTTATTTATTCAATTATCAATCAATTTTCTATTTTATCTGGGGCACTCGTAATACATTCAGGTTTTATTTTGCGTTTTTAGTCTTTGTTTCATATGTCACGCAGGAAGATGCCGAAAAATGGCTTAAATTTCTTGATATTCTGTTTTGGATAAATTTAGCGGTATCGATTTATCAATTCTTCGTTTTACAAGCGCATCAGGATTTGCTTGGTGGTATCTTCGGGGTTAACGCTTCGGCTAACGGCTATATGTTGGTGTTTTTTGTTGCAGTTATTGGCAGGGCATTAATTAGCGCCTTCAACGGTGACGAAAGTTATTTTTATTGCACCTTAAAATGTGCCGCATCGCTGGTTGTTGCCGCTATAGCGGAAATGAAGTTTTATTATTTTGCCTTTGTTATAATGCTTATTGTAGCAACAGTTATTACCCCCCGTTCAAGGTCAAAGGTAGTGTTTTTGATTGTGGCATTTATATCGGTTTTTGCTGCAGCTGCTTTACTTGTGGCGTTTTATAGCGAATTTGCCGACTTTTTTTCGCTAAAAAAACTGTGGGAGCTTGCCACAAAAGAAAACTATTCTACAAGTAACGACATAAACCGCCTTTCGGCTATTTCAACACTGCTTAAAAACAATATTATCGGTGGTGCGAACAGCGTTTTTGGTATGGGGCTTGGCAATTGTGATACATCCAATATTTCAATATTTAATTCCACCTTTTATCAAAACTTTTCCTTTTTGCATTATCAATGGTTCACATTTGTAATGATTTTTATGGAAACGGGCTTTTTAGGTCTTGGTCTTTTTTGGGCTTTTTTTGTGCTTTGCATAGTTCATTCTTTAAAATATCTTAATAACGGCACCGGGAACAAAATGTTCTGTCAATTGGGTGTGCTTATGGGTGTTCTTTGCCTGGCAATATCACTTTATAATGCTTCACTTCGTATTGAAGCGGGGTATATGGCATACTTTGTTTTAGCGCTTCCGTTTATGGTAAGCGAAGAAACCTTAAATATTAGTTAACGGAAATCTCCGCCGTTTTGGTGGTTAATATATAACTTTATTTTTTAGGAGGAACTTAAAAAATGGTTAAAACAATTTGCAAAAAAATATTACCGATAATGCTTACAGTAATGCTTATCATATCGGTGATGCCGATTGGTTTTATGGCTTCGGCTGCTAAGACGGTTACCGTGCTTAATGGCAATCTCACTTTTACGGATAGTGCTAATAGCATTTCGGCAAGCGGCAACGATGTAACCGCCACTGCAAATGGTAGTTTGTTCAGCAAAAAAACCAATAATATTACAATTACAAACGAAACCACTGAACAGAAAAAACTTTCTTTCACTTATAGCGTTAGCGGTTCCACAGCTTTCACTATTGGCGGTGAAAAAGCTGCTACAAGCGGCGTTTATAGCGCTACAATAGCCGCAAAAGGAAGTGTTGTTGTTTCGGTGACTTCCGATAAGGGCCTGTCAGGCAATACTGCAACTGTAAAGTTTACCGAAGTTAAGTTGGAATCAGTAGCAAATGAATCTACTGTTACATTCCAGTTTGACGATACTTTAGGTAGCATTACCGTTAACGGCGTTGCAACTGCCAACGGTTCGGTTGAAAGCGTTTCTCTTGCTGACGGTGCTACTATTGCTGCAACTGCTAAAAGTAATGTAAAATTCCTTGGTTGGGTTAATTCTGCAACAGGCGAAGTCATTTCAAATGCAGCTACATATACATATAAACCTACCGCTGATATTACTATTATAGCAGCATTTGCGCAAAATGGTGGCAAGCCTTGGTTTTCAGCAGGCGGCACGACACAAAAATCTGTAAGCACAGGGCTGCTTGGTTTGGGTGAGCTTTATTATTACCAAGTTAGCACAAGCTATTTGTTTGATGATTTAAATAAAGCAGCTCAGTTTGCTGCGACATCTGCTTCTGCAAAATCACTTGTGTTAATGAATAACGCCACACTTCCCGCAGACGAATATGTTATTCCCGCAGGCGTTTCATTGTTAATTCCTTTTGATAATGCAAACACCATGTTTACCACACAGGTTTTAAACACTAAGGACAGTGATTATGTACAACCTACCGCTTACCGTACACTTACAATGGCAAGCGGTGCAAGCATTGTTGTAGAAGGTGCAATAAGTGTTTCGGCTAAACAACAAACCGCACAGGGTAAAAAGCCCGCTACCGGTGGTGCACCTACGGGACCTTGCTCGTTTATTAATATGCAAAGCGGCAGTGAAATTACTATAAACAATGGCGGCAAACTCTACGCTTATGGTTTTATTACCGGTTCGGGTAGCGTTATTGCAAACAGCGGCGCAACTGTTTACGAAATGTTCCAGGCTGCCGGTTTCCGCGGTGGTACAGAAACCACTGGTATTGAAAACGGCGTTTTCCCGTTGTCGCAGTATTATGTTCAGAATATTGAAGTTCCGCTTACCATTTATTACGGCGCTATTGAATATGGCTATACAACTATCTGGATGAGCGAGTCTGACTTTGCTTCAGGGGTTGACTTTATTGGACCGAGCGATTCAATGTTTAACTTAACAAGTGGGTATGTTACAAAGCGTTATGATGGCACAACCGACCGTTTGTTCATTGAACTTCACGGTAATATGTCGGTTGAATCAATTACGATGAAAATCGGTACGAACTCAATGGACTCTAAAAAATATGAATTGCCCGTAACTAATAACATTACTATATCGATTTATGACGGTAGTAATATTACTATGAATCAGGACATCGCATTCCTTCCCGGTTCTGAAATCATTCTGGAAAAAGGTGCGACCTGTACTCTTGGTCAAAATGTAAATATGTATGTTTATGACCTTGATCAATGGGGAAATTATGTTTTTGCACATACAACAGATGTAAAGTTTGCCCCGGTGGTTTATGCACCCGGAAGAACTTATACCAGAACCGAAGCAGACCTTAAGGATGCCATGGTTCGGGTTGACGGTTATATAGATGCTTCAAAAGGCTTTCTTTATACCACCGCAGGCGGTGCAAATATTTTTAGCACAGGCACAGGTGCTATTAATACACAACAAGGCACCCAAACTATTACTTATCAATACATTCAAATTGGTACAACTTATGTTGAAATTCCGTTAACACCTGTTAAATTAAGTAATGCAGATGGCACTTATGTTCAGACTGCCACTGATGTTTACACCTATTCTGACGGTAAGTGGCATTGCGTGGAAAACCATGTTTGGGTTGAAGTTGAAGTTAAAGATAGCTGTTCAACCGACGGTTACATCAAATATGAATGTTCAATTTGTAAAGATACAAAGACCGAAACAAAACCCGCAACCGGCCATACCGAAGTAATAGACGCAGCAGTTGCGCCCACCTGCACTGCAACAGGCCTTACCGAAGGTAAACATTGCTCGGTTTGTGGCACTGTAACAGTTGCACAGCAAGTTGTACCCGCACTCGGTCACACTTACACAAGCGAAAAGTTAGACGCAACCTGCACCGAAAACGGTAAAATTGTTTACACATGTACATGCGGTGCAACAAAAGAAGAAGTAATCGAAGCAAAAGGTCACACCATCAGCGACTGGATTGTAGAAACTCCTGCTAAACCCGGCATTGCAGGTCTTAAATATAAGGCATGCTCAGTTTGTGGT
>JAZKXN010000089.1:0-1199 GCA_045611605.1 Acutalibacteraceae bacterium | reverse complement strand
AATCCAACCTGCTACGTGATCCAAGAAGTAACGGTCGTGGGTTACAGCAATTACTGTACCTTTATATTGTTGTAAGTGTTGCTCCAACCAATCGATAGATTCAGCATCCAAGTGGTTGGTAGGCTCGTCGAGAAGCAATACATCTGGTTCTTGCAACAACAAACGACACAAAGCCACACGACGACGTTCACCTCCCGAGAGGTTTTGCATCACTGCATCTTCGTCAGGACAACGCAATGCATCCATTGCGCGCTCCAATTTTGAGTCGATATTCCACGCATCATGTGCGTCTAGGAATTCTTGCACTTCAGCTTGGCGAGCAAGCAATTTGTCGAAGTCTGCATCTGGGACACAAAATGCCTCATTGATTTGTTCAAACTCGGCTAATTTATCCATAATTGGTTGCACACCCTCTTGTACAACCTCTTTTACAGTCTTATTTTCGTCAAATTTAGGCTCTTGTTCGAGATATCCCACCGAATATCCTGGCGAGAATACCACTTCACCTTCGTATGATTTTTCGATGCCCGCAATAATCTTCATTAATGTAGATTTACCCGAACCATTCAAACCAATGATACCGATTTTGGCACCATAGAAGAACGAAAGGTAAATGTTTTTCAACACTTGTTTATGCGGTGGAAATGTTTTACTTACATTCACCATCGAAAAAATAATCTTTTTATCGTCAGCCATAAATTGTAAAAATAAAGTCTAAATATAGGTTCAAAAATAATTATTAATGTAACGTGCTTGTTTTGTTACATATTTACACCATATTAGATGTTCTTCACATCGTTTACGTTTGGGTGTAACAAACCGAATGTAATATGTTGCAAAGTTACAACATTTTTTTAATTAACAAAGGAAAAAATAGACTTTTTTTATAAAAACTCTTTCATTATTCAAAATATATGCTTTTTGTCGGTGATTTACAATGATTTTTGTGGTAATATATTTTGAGATGGATGGAAATAAAAAAAAAGGTTTCAATCATCAAGATTGAAACCTTTTCTGTGATCCAGCTGGGGCTCGAACCCAGGACCCCAACATTAAAAGTGTTGTGCTCTACCAGCTGAGCTACTGAATCAGCGTGATTTTTAAAAGTTGTCTCTTTTTAGTGATCCAGCTGGGGCTCGAACCCAGGACCCCAACATTAAAAGTGTTGTGCTCTACCAGCTGAGCTACTGAATCATCCT
>JAZKXN010000088.1:0-1127 GCA_045611605.1 Acutalibacteraceae bacterium | reverse complement strand
CGTACTGCGAAGCCCGTATTCCGCCATTTCCTGATTTTTGATCCTTTTGATATTTCTGCTTATTTTATTGATCAAAACCGTAAACGTTTCAAAGCGTTCCTTCATTTTCGAATCCTTTCAACTTGTTGAAATTTAAACAAGCGCCCCTACAGTATATCACAAACTTGTTGAAAAGTCAAATAATGTTTATGAATATTTACTTAATTATTCCAAAATAGTGAAATTTCAAAGTGAATTACACTATAGGTAGAGAATTTCTCTACTTTAGGATCGCTCGTTGACACGCTTTGCATATCGTGATATAATAAGATGTACTCGTTATAAATTTTTACAGATGAGGAAATGAAAAATGGAAATCCAAGAAATAAAAAAGCGCATTATAGAAAAATATCCGTTAGACGATAAAATTGATTGCTCGTTGACATGTTACCGCGTTGCGAAGAAAAGATATGTTGTTTTTTGGGATGATATCGTAAATAAAAGCTCTATTGAATTGATTTTGAATAAATTGGAGCAGGAAACCGCAGGTCCTGCTTTCACCGAATGGAGAACCTTGATCGTCGTTGGTAGCACGAGCGATAGCTTTGAAAAGGCAGATCTGGTGTATTTTAACAATATCAATACGTTTGTCGTTTTTTACCTGATCAACGAAAGCACAAATCAGATCTTTATGGAGGATTCTTGGATATTTATGCTTGGCGCCAACTACCAAAAGTACGTGAGAGTGATCAATAAAATCGTTAACGAACTATATGGTTTAGACAACCACGGTTGAATAATCCTTAGTATTTTAGAAAATAAAAACTGCCGTAATAATACGGTTTGAAATAAGATATACTCGTTATAAATTTTTACCGATAAGGAAGGAGCAGACGATGAAAAAACGTATTTTAGCACTATGCATTATCGTTGTTATTGTGCTTTCTCTCGGCGCATGCTCCGATTACTCTGAAAACGTAGAGCTTATAGAAGGCGACGGTGGCGGCGTTTTGCTTTATCAGGGTGCCGAATATTATGCTTCCCGACTTTTTTGCGGTATAATGGATCACGAGCTAAACGAGAAGGATATTGAATTAGGCTGGTATTACAGCTTTCCTTTTTCTACCCGCTATTATTCCGACACAATG
>JAZKXN010000087.1:0-1070 GCA_045611605.1 Acutalibacteraceae bacterium | reverse complement strand
ATAGGTTGTACTTGCAAGATTACGTCAGGCAAATCTCGACGTTGTTCTTCAATCTTGGTAATCAGTTCAGTGGAAATATTTGCTTTCAACACAACGGGTTCAGAATAATACTCGTTGTCCTTAATTTTCTTTTCTATTTTTTCTAAGGGAATGTCCACCAATACGCTTAAACGCTTCAACATTTCCTTATCGTATTTATTTTGTTTTTGCAAGGCTACGGCGTAACCGGGCAAATTATTTACCAACTCTTTGCCATTGCAATCATAAATCATTCCGCGAGGAGCCAGTATTCTGGATTGACGCAAACGGTTGCCATCTGCTTGCTTCACGTAGTAGTCACCACGCCACAGTTGCAAATAGGCCATGCGTCCTAACAATACTACAAAAAGAAAAAAGCACAGCCAAAACATTGCATATAGACGTGCCATATTATGTTTATTAAGCATGTGCTGTCTCCTTCTTCACTTCAATATTAATAAGAAATATCTTCTTCACGTACCCAGTCGTAAATTTTCTTAACTAAACATACAACCGGAACAACTAACAAAATATTACCTACGCAATAACCGATTGTATCCCACAAAAAATGGGGAAACATACTCCATAAACCGCCACTACGTACCAGTTCCACCCACCACAAGGCAAAACGCAACAGTAAGGAAAAAACACCAATGGCTAGCATATGGTAGCTGGGATTATCCTTAAAAACTTTTTCACGAGTAACACCAATCAAATAACCCATACAGCTACGGGTCAACATACGAACCCCAAAAATGCCAGGGGTAAGCGCATCTTGTAATAAGCCAATGCCTAACCCTGCAAAAAGTCCGGAACCTTCTTGTCTAAGCATGCAATAACCATACAAAGCCAAAAGTGGTAAATCAAAATCAATCCAACCAGTGTAAAAAACAGTTACCGCACCCTGTAACATCAATAAGAACAGAAACAGGACGGGCCAAATCAGTCTCCTCATTTTGCCTGTCCTCCCTGTAATTTCATATCAATTTTTTGTTCCGGAGTAAAGTGGGTAACAACAAGTACGTGTTCCACATCCGCAACGTCAGCCACAG
>JAZKXN010000086.1:0-3927 GCA_045611605.1 Acutalibacteraceae bacterium | reverse complement strand
CAGACCGACAAAAAACAAGTGGCAATAAGCTTTGACGCCGCATGGGGTAATGATGATACGCAAACACTTATTAATATATTAAAAGAATACAATGTCCCCGCAACATTTTTTGTAGTTGGCGCGTGGGTGGATAAATATCCCGAATCAGTCAAGGCACTTAGTGATGCGGGACACAGAATTGAAAATCACAGTAACACCCATCCCCATATGCCGCAACTATCGACCGAGCAAATTAAAAACGAACTTGAAAGTTGCAACAATAAAATTAAAGCGGTAACCGGCCGCTGCCCAACCCTACTTCGCGTACCGTATGGCGATTATGACAACGCCGTACTTGAAACCACCGAAAGCATTGGTATGTATACTATACAGTGGGATGTTGAACTATACGCAACGGTTGGAAAACCGCATAATCACTTACATTCGCCTTACTTTTCCATAAAAAACACTTGATTTTATATATGCACTAATAATATTTAAATATAATATATATTATTTTAATATAAATACATTATATATTTTGCTTAATAAGATATAGGCCGCCTCACTTATATTAGTGAGACAGCCCATTTTGTTATATAATTAATTATCCAATATAAGCCTTAGCCGAATCGCCGTAAGAAAACACAACTCTAACTTAATCTAGTACACATAAAATTAAAACCCCGAAAATCGGGGCTTTTTTGTTTTATTTAATTATTAAAACTCCACATCATAGTGCAGAAGTCGTTTCGTTTCCACTTCACAACTCATTAATATGAATTTTAACGCTGTCGGTTTTTATAAATATTTAAAATTCAACAACAATTTTACCGAAGTCAATATTACTGCTTCGTGCATTTAAAATTAATTTCTTTTGGTCTTTGCCCGGCTTCACAGCAACACTGATTTTACCCATATACATTTGGCGTGTGTTGTATTTAACGTTGTTATGGTCGGTATTATCTGAGCCTGTACCAACAATAGTTGCACGAGCACCGCTATTTACTTTCACAAATTCACCTGTTTCTTTTGAAACAAGGCCGTCTTCGGTGCTAATATTAAAGGTTACAAGCTCGTTTGCAGTAGGTACAACATTACCTTTTTCGTCAACACATTCACAGGTAAACAAAGCAATATCACTGCCGTTGGGTTTAACTTCATTTTCTAAAGTAAGCTTAAATGCAACTGGCTTTCCTGCAGTGATTCGCTTATCCTCGCAAACCCTTTCGCCGTTTTTATAACCAACACATAAAAGCTCGCCCTTTTCAAAAGGCACCGACCATTCGCCCCAAGAATATTTTTCAATTTGCTTTTTACCAAGTGATTTGCCGTTTACAAACAATTCAAGCTCGTCACAGTTAGTATAAACCGGAATAAATACATCTTGTCCTTCAAGACCGTTAAAGTTCCAATGCGGAACAATATGTACAAGCGGCTCATCGGTCCAATAAGATTTATTAAGATAGAATGCGCCTTTCTTTTGAAGGAACATATCAATTGCGCCCGATTTAGAGGATATTGCAGGCCACATTGCCTCTCCCCTATGGTCTATAGAAATCCATTGGAAAGCGCCGAAAATATAAGGTCTTTCCATATAGTGCTTCCAAGTGTCCTTACGTGAATTGTACCATGCGGTAAAGGGGGTTGTATCATAATCTCTTATACGACCGTTTGTTTCATCACTTTCAATATGCCAATCCCTAGTAGTACCGGTTGCACAGCATTCGGATGCGAAAATCGGCAAATTGGGACAAGCTTCATGTACGACATCAAACAAATTTAAATTATAATTAATACCCGCAACGTCACAATAATCAAATATTGTAGATTTATCGGGCGACAAATTTTGCGCCGCAGTAATAGGTCTTGTATAATCTAATTTCTTAATATAAGCAGCAATAGACCTGTGGGTGCGCTTGCCGTTTTCGGTTATATGTATAGTTTCCTCATTACTGGTAGACCACATAATAACGCTTGGACGGTTTCTATCACGCTTTACAAGTGATTCAATTTGCTCGAAAGATTCTTTGGTGCTTTCAAACCAACGGGTTTCATTCATTACAAGCATACCTAATTCATCACAAGCATTAAGATATCCTTCGGTTTGCTGATAATGACTTGTACGGTAACCGTTTGCGCCCATTTGCTTCATTAAAGAAATTTTATATTTCGCAATATTTTCCGGTACAGCAAGACCGGTAAGTCCAAAGTCCTGATGACCGCAAACACCCTTTATAAATGTCTTTTTACCATTAAGATAAAAACCGTCGTTTGCAGTAAATTCAATCGTTCTAAAACCGATACGTGTTTCATAAGCGTCAATTTCTTGACCGGAGGATTTAAGCACTGTTTTTACTGTGTAAAGATTAGGATTTTCACAGTCCCACAAAAGCGGGTTTTCAACAACAGCGCTATATTTAAATACAGTTTTTTCTCTTAAAACTGTATTACCGCTAAAGCTTGCGATTGCAACTGTGTTGCCGTCCTTATCTATAACAAAGCTTTCACCTGTAATTTTTTTATCTTCAAAATCCGCATTAACAACAGTTGTTTCAAAATTGATTTTAAAATCGGTATTGTTAATTTTTTCATAAGGTGCATAAACACCCCAAAGGTCAATAGCCACCGAGTCAGTTACTGTTAACCAAACATTGCGGTAAATACCGCCGCCTTGATACCACCAACCCTCAAATTCTTCAGTATTAACGTAAACTGCAATACGGTTTTCCTTATCAAAGAAAACACGGTCAGTAATATCAATTCCAAAGGTATTATATGAAGAAAAATTATGGTACATAAGACAACCATTTAAGTAAATGGTTGATTTACCCGCAATACCGTCAAAACGAAGGGTTATACGCTTATCAATATATTCACCAGGTAAAGTAAACGACTTGCGATACCAAGCATTTTCATATTTAAGATAACCCAGCGCTTGATTAGTTCCTTCATTTGTTGGGTCTTGGTCGATAATATAGTCATGCGGCAAATCAATATCTGCCCATTTTTCACTAAGCACCTTACCTGAAGTCCAAAAGTGATCCAATCCGTTCAAATAACCATAAGCGGCAGGGCCTGCCTTTTTGCGTTCAGTCTTGCTTTGGTAATATATAGGCTCTTTTATCAACGGTGTTTCAACCTTAATATCACCTTTATGAAATTTCCATCCACTATTTAACAATAATTCACTTCGCATTTTTATCACACCTATAAAGTTTTTAAAACACAAAACAAATAAACCATTACTTATTGTATACTCTTAACTTTTTTCAAAACAAAAGCGTCACTATTGAATGCGGTTTCATAACTATTCTAGTGCAACAATTATTATATCGTAAATTGGCCGATATTTTTTTATCGGCTGTATTTATAACAACACAAACCTTACTGCCGTCAGGATTAACATAGCCGCAAGAATATAAATTGCGGTTGTGCTTTGTAGTAGCAACACGCTTTGCGCCGCGCTGAACAAACTTTGAAAAATGGCCCATATAGTAATAAATGGGAGTAACAACAAGCTCATTCTTTTCGGTATCGTAAAGAATGGGTGCGTAACAGCCGTCCTCTTTATTTTCAAAAAGCTCGCCTTCAGTCTTTGCGGTACGGTTATGATAAGGTCCGCCGTTTTGGTCTAAAAGCAAGTTCCAATCGCAAAGTGCGGTTTCATAGTTATTAAAGTTTTCACAAATTTCAATACCGTAGCTTTCAGCAAGAGTATTTACGTCTTCGGTAATAGGACCGCAAAATTCACCGCAAACAAGAGGCTTATGGAGTTGCTCGTGAACAAGACGCAATGCTTCAAAGTGGTCGCCTGAATACCAGTGGTGAGCAACTGCCCAAACGCGTTTATTAACGCGCTCGTTACTTAAAATCTTCTTTGCACGGTCATAAACACATTCTTTGTTGTGGTCCCAAATAAGAATTTTAATATCCGAAAGACCTTCT
>JAZKXN010000085.1:0-6213 GCA_045611605.1 Acutalibacteraceae bacterium | reverse complement strand
ATTGTTAAAGGCTCTTTGTCAATAGTTGGGGTAAAGGGCTGAAATGAAAATGTATATGCAAGCAGTCGCTTTTAAGCGGCTGCTTGTTGCATTTTAAGGAGTTGATGGGGTAATATTTAGAAATGATGTCGGTAATTATTTCTTTTAGATAACACATAGACCACATAAATTATTAGTGCTTTTTCCACAAAAAGCTTATAGGTGCTTTAATTACAAAATTATTCAAAAAAGCAACCTATTTTTTGTTTCACACTCTGAGTTTTGTAGATTTTGCAATATATTTTTGAGTTTTTGCAAGTATATAAATTTGTACATATTGTATAATACAAATGTACAATCCATAATTATGGGTTGGTATTTTGTAATAAAAATTGGAAGGAAGGTTTTGATGAAAAATTCTAGATTATTTAAAACGTTGGTGGTGCTAGTACTTTGTTTCACAATGGTATTAATTTCAATACCGGTAAGCGCCGCAACAAATAGCGATTCCAAATGGCTTACATATACTGAACTAGTTGAGCAAAAAGGTTTTATAAGTGGGATTCAGCAATGTTGGTTTCAAAGTGGGTCGACCGGAAATGACTGGGGACACTCCGTATTGGACGGCTACAAAGTTTGTAATTATAACGAAGAAAAGTTTATGAAGGTCTTTTATAATTGCAAAGCGATGGGTTTTGATATTTTTAAAACCTGGTTAAATTATAACCATGCAGGTATGATTTTCGATTCAGAATATAACGTTATCGGTATAGATGAAGCTTATTTAGAAAACTTACCTAAGGTTTTGCAAATGGCTCAGGATGCGGGATTATATGTTTGTTTATCTACCTTTAATCATTGCGAAGGCTCAATGACTGACGATAATTCTTCCTTCAAATATGAAGCCGTTACTAAATATTTACATAATGACGCAGCAAGAGAAATGGTGTTTGAAAATTGGCTTCGTCCCATTATTGAAGTTACTAAGGATTTCCCGAACGTAGTTTTAATTGACCTTTATACCGAGCCTGAAGCTGATGGTGGTAAATGGACTACCGGCAATTCTGCAAATTGGGATGAAATGCGTAATTTCATCAAGTTGCAAAACGAGTTTATTAAAGAAATCAATCCACGTCTTGAAACTTACAGTTCAGCAACAGTTCCTCCTGAACAAATTTATGAAGCATATCAAGGCTTAAATCTCGATTACTATGCTTATGACTATTACTCAACTACCGGTGGTGCGCACGAAACAGCTGAACTTTACTTGGATGCACCTTTCATTTACGGCGAATACGGTATGAGCGTAGGCACCGGTTTAAGCGGTGAAGAATATGCTTCAAATTGGTTAACTAACTTTTTTGCTGAAGCTCCTGAATATGGCGTAATTGGTGGTTTCTTCTGGCGCTATGGTTTTGGTACTACCAACCACAATTCAATTGATGAATATGGTCGCCCGAGAAGCGCTATGGTTACAAGCCGCTTCTGGCAGTTAGACCGTGACTATGCATTAGCAGGTGTAGAAGTTAAAATTGATAAACCCGCAATGTGCTACACAACAAATGAAAACATCGTTTGGATGGGTTCGCGCGGTGCTCAGAAGTATCGTGTTGAAAGAAGCACAGATTTAAAAACTTGGTCAAAAATTCTTGAGTTTAATCCTGAAGAAAATCCAGAATACGAATATGCTCCTATGATGTTCGATGTTAAGGATGATACTGCTCAAGCAGGTATGGGTATAAATTATTACTATCGTGTTGTTGCTATTGGTGAAGATGGCAATGAAGCAATTTCAGATCCTTCAAATATTGTAGATACTAAAAGGGTATATTGTTCTGAAGAAGAAAACCTTATTAAGAACTATAGCTTTGAAGATGAAAATGGTTTTAATGATACCGGTAAAGACGGCAAATGGTTCAAGATGGGTCAATCAGGTGTTGCTGATGAATATTCAATGAAGTATATTACTGATGGTGTTGAAGGCGACCAAACATATACAGGTACACACAGTATTCACAAGTCAAAAAAGCTTTATCAGTATGTAACGCTCGAACCTAACACTAACTATACCTTTACTTTCCATGTTAAGTTTGATAATAAAGACGGTTTGTGGAACTGGTTTGGCGGCTTGCTTTACGGTACACCGGAAGGCAGTAACGAATATGAAGCATTTGAGCCATCTTATAATGTATTCTTTAATAGAATTCAGCCCGATAATTCTTTGAAGAACGGCGAATGGCAAAGATTAACATATTTCTTCAATAGCGGTAATTATACCGAAATCAAGGTAGAAATACAATCGTATCATACTTCATCGGATAACCCTGATTGGTATGTTGACGACTTCTATCTCTTTAAAACTGATGAACAGTAAAGGGGGATATTATGAATAAACTAAGAACAAATCTATCTAAGGTTATTGCAATTGTACTTGCTTCTTTGATTACAGTTGTCGGTTTGCCAATTTTGACAATTGCAGCTGAAAACGAAGCATACGGTTTGCAGGTTACTCTTGATTCATCAAACACAAAGATAAGCTACGAAGGTTTTAACTGGTCGTCTTTGGGAACAAACTTAATTCCTGACCCGACTGTAGCAAATTTTGATAACGGTGTTTATGGCAAATATGCTACACCTGACGAAAATTTTGAACCCACTAATGTTAACCCCTATTATTGGTGGGACAAATACATCGAAAAAGAAAATGGCTTCACTAAGTATTATCAAGATATGGCAGATGGTACCTTTGATAAAGTACTTCCTGATGGTTCAGCGTATACACATATCTTGCGTAGTCCTTCAAATATGTCAATGATAAAAGCACCGAACGATGCGGAATACAAATCACTTACCGAAGACGGTTCGGGTGTTTTAACAACACGTTCTGGCGGTGACTGGAGATATATTCCACTTCCTACAATGGAAGCTAACAGTTATTATGTAATTAAGTTTAACGTGAAGTTTGATACTGCGTTGTGGAGCGAAGATTTTGGTATTAAGTTAAGCAGAGCTGATAGTTTTATCGCTAAATTTATGCCAAGAGATAGAGTCGGAGACGGTACCGTTGATACAGTTGCATTTGTAGTATATACCGGTGCAGAGCAATATAATGATCCGATGATAGCGTTATATTTATCAAACGTGAGAGTATTTTTTGATGATTTTGGTGTGTACAAAGTTTCTGAAGAATATGGCGCCGCATGTGCTGCAGGTACCAAGCTTGTTGAATTAGCACCTGCATCATCAGATACACCTAATGTTGTACAAACAGTTGTAGATGCGTCTAACACAAAGAATGATTACAGTGGATTTAACTGGGATCTATTCGGTGCTAATGCGGTTACTGACCCAACAGTTTCACACTTTGATGATGGTGTTTACGGTAAATATGCTGTACCCGATTCAAACTTTGAACCTACCGATGTGAACGAATATTATTGGTGGGATAAATACATAAATAAAACTGAAGGTTTTACCAAGTATTATAAGGATATGGCTGACGGAACTTGGGATAAAAAATTACCTGATGGTTCTTCATACTCATACTCACTCAGAAGTCCGGCAAATCGTTCCGGCACTGTAAAAAATAGTGGCTCTTTAACAAATGATGGAACTGGTGTATTAACTGACACAACCTCAACCGGTGATCACAGATATTATCCGTTGCCTAAAATGGAAGAATATACCTATTATCTTGTTAAGTTTAATGTTAAATTTAAAGATGCAAACTGGTCTAAAGATTTCAATTTCTGTAACGATAACGTTGTTATTGCATCGCAAATGTTCAATATGGGAACATTAGGTAAAAATACTGCTGCTGTAACATTCATCGTTTATACAGGTAATAAGAATTATCTAAATCCTTATATCGATATATATCTTAATGCCGGCAACACAATTTATTTAGATGACTTTGGTGTTTATACACTTCCGGCGGATTATGCCGAATCGAGTATGGCAGAACAAAAATTATTATCAATCGAGGTTTCTGAGATTAACGATCCTGCGGCGGCAGCTACACCGGCCGTTGATGGTTATGATGTTGATTCTGTAGATAATATTTTTGAAGATGGTTCTTTTGAGTCTGCTACCGATGCCGTAACCTATAGTTCGGCCAAGTTTGGTTCAAAAGCGTTGAAGGTTAAAGCTGAAAAGACAGTGACATTTAACGTTGATGAAAAGAGCTATTATTTAGTTTCATTTTGGTCTAAGGGTACGAGCATATTGGGTTCGAAATTAACCACTTCGATTACCACAAATGATACGGAACTAACAACCAAGAGTAGTACCGCTTCTTATTGGTCGTGGACTAAAAATGCGTTTATTATTTATACTTCTTCTGCTACAAAATTCGACTTAAAATTACTTGGAGGTTCTGATGTTTATATTGATGGACTTTCGGTAATAAAATTACCCGAAAATATTTCAAGGGTTTGCTATGCGTTGGATAGCTATTCAGGCAATGACTCCGTGGGAATTGCTGCTGCCGGTGAAATTTTCGGTGTTGATAATGAGTTTTCTGAGTTGGTAAGTCCAATACACTCAACTTCTCTCACTACCGTTACCTATAAAAATTTATATCAAGAGTGCTTAAGAGTTGAAAAAGGTTTTGCACCCAGCGGATACGGTAGTCGTGAAAATCCGAAGAAAATCACAACAACTGCCAATAAGAACATTATCGCTAACGGTGGCTGTGATGATGAAAGTTTCTGGAAGGGCGCCAATACAGTTGGTAGCGAATATATCCAAATCACTAACGAATATTCAGTAGAAGGTAGTGCTATTAAGTTTACCGGTACTAAGACACCCGAAGGCACTGCAGCTGTTTATAAGATGAGAATTACCGGCTTAAAAGCAAATACCACATATTATTTAAGACTTCAGGGTATGGGCTTAGGCGATAAAATTTCTGACGCTGATTTTGGCTTTATGGACACAAAATACGGTAAAGAATTAGAAAACCCCATAGATGATTCAGTGGAACATTCTGCTGCGTATTTAGCAACTTTTAAGCAAAGAATTAACTTCCAATGTCAAGATGGCTCATGGTATGTTCGCGTTTATGAATTTAATACCGGAAAGAATACAGAGCTTGATTTCTTTATTAGAGGTACTCGTGGTACTGTTTATTATGATAACATTATGTTATTTAAAGAATCGGATGCTTATACAATTTCAAGCAGCGGCACAGTTGAACCGATGGCTGTTCTTGATTATGCTGCAGACGCATTTGCTTGTGACGAAAAAGATAATCTAATAGAAAACTGGGATTTTTCTAACGGAACTGAGTTCTGGGGCAATTTTAAAGGTATGGGCAAATTTGTTGAAGTTGCCACATCTGAAAATAATAAGATGCTCCACTTTAAGGGTAACAATATCGCATACTATTATTTGCCTTGGGTTGAAGTTAAAGCAAATGTTACCTATACATTCTCTTACTGGAGAAAAAATTTAAGCGGTGAAAAGTCGCAATCTTTGATAGTTTCTGAATATAATCCTCACGGTGCTGTATCAAAGGTAAGCAAGGTTTCGGAAAACCAAGGCGAATGGGAATTAGTATCTGTTAAATTTGTTTGTCATGAAGATGATAGAGTTGCTTTGGGTATATTCAACCGTGATGGTGAAGCCGCATTTGATAAGGTTAGATTGTTCGAATCTTCTAAAGGTTATGCAACCTCTTTGACTACTGACATGCCCGTTGGTGGTGATGTATTTACTGATTCGACACTTGGTGTGGAAGCTCCTCACGAATGTGAATTCAAAGTAACTGAACGCGTAGATGCAACCTGCACCGAAAACGGTAAAATCGTTTACACCTGTATTTGCGGTGAAACAAAAGAAGAAGTAATCGAAGCAACAGGTCACGATTATGATGCAGTAGTAACTGCACCAACCTGTGATGCAGAAGGTTACACAACCTACACCTGTTCAAAGTGTGGCGACAGTTATGTTGCAGATAAGGTTCCCGCACTCGGTCACAAATATACAAGCGAAAAAACCGATGCAACCTGCACTGTAGATGGTAAAATTGTTTACACCTGTACTTGCGGTGAAACAAAAGAAGAAGTAATCGAAGCAAAAGGTCACACCATTAGCGACTGGATTGTAGAAACTCCTGCTAAACCCGGCATTGCAGGTCTTAAATATAAGGCATGCTCAGTTTGTGGTGCGGAAAGAGTTGAAGAAGCAATCGAAGCAGTTAAGTTAATCGGTATCGGTGGCTTAACATTGACA
>JAZKXN010000084.1:0-13661 GCA_045611605.1 Acutalibacteraceae bacterium | reverse complement strand
GTATATACAAACACCCTACTCCCCGTTCATTTTTTGTTCACATTCACACCACCCACCACAAACAACCATATATAGCCAAATACACGCCGTTATATACTCATTTTCAAGTGATTGTGGGTGATTTATTCAATTTAAATTGTTAGTATAATATAACTATTTGTTATCACATACTAACAATAATATATTGACATTCAAGTGATTTAGTTATATACTATAATTATAAAGATGTATCAACATCTAATTTATAAAGTAGGTGATAAAATGGAAAGTGTATTATCAGCAATATCAACTGTCGGTTTCCCGATCGCGGCTTGTATCTTTATGGCCTTATATATCAAGAAAAAGGACGATAAAACAGCCGCCGAGTTTAAAGATCAGCGCGAAAAACACGATAATGAAATTAAAGATTTGCGCGAAACATTCACGGTTACAACAAATGATCTCAAGCAAGCAATTGACAACAATACAAAGATAATCACCGAACTGTTATTTTATTTGAAAAGAGGTGAGAAATAAATGGGAAATTTATCACCGCATTTTGATAGCTATGAATTTGCTTGTAAATGTGGTTGTGGATTTAAAACGGTTGACAAAGAATTGATAAATAAACTTGAAAAAATTCATGATTATTTTTCAAAATTACCGACCGGGTGTAAATCAATCATAATTACAAGTGGTTGTAGGTGTCCCACACACTCAATTAATGTGGGTGGTTATGCAAACGACGCGCATACAAAAGGAATAGCGGCCGATATTGTTGTAAACAATAAAAACGGTGTACCATATATCCCGGAAACCGTTGCGGCTGTTGCTGAATATGTCGGTTTTTCCGGTATAGGCGTTATGGCAACAGCAACACATGTTGACATACGCAACAAAACAAATTATTCAAATAGTCATTGGTTCGGTGACGAAATTACCGGCGATGATAATATTCAAACGTTTAAAAACTATTTACCGATCATAGAGGAAAAACACAAAATAAAAGTGTTCTATGACGATAAATTGATATTTGAAAGTGAGGTATAATATATGCGTTTAGTAGATGTTATTGACATAGTTAAAAGTGGTATTTCGGAACTTATCGGTAAAAATTACTATTCAGCCGAAACACCCGAACTTACACCCACCGATACAACCGCGCTTGTTGAACTCGGTCACGCGCTTGCGGATCATACAAATGCACCTGACATTTTCCTTAATGCACTTGTTGATCGACTTGCAACAATGAGAATTGACAGTAGGGCATATAGTGCCGTTTTACCAAATCTTTTTGTTGATACTTATGATTGGGGTGGTTTCCGTGAACACGTCATCATCGGTCTATCTGATATAATGGACGATGAAATGTACCCGATCGGCGGTTTTCTGAATTATAACGAAACCGGCGGTGATGATGAGGCGGTTCGTATAGCCGGCATTGAACATGGTACATATAAGCCACCCGTAACCGCAAAATTTTACGATGAGGGAAAAGCTTTCATGATCGCACTTTCCACCGTACGCGATCAGCTATTTACGGCCGTTGAAAGTTTAGCAGAATTAAACAAGCTTATATCAGCAATGAAAATCAGTGTAGACAATACAATACAGCTTAAAGCGGAAATTGGCGGCCTTTACACTGTTTCAACCGGTGTTTCACGTGCGATTGCGCTTGGAAATGAAATTCCACTTGTTACAATGTTCAATGATATGCGTGCAACAACCGCAACAATTGACACGGAAATTTATGAGAGTTTAACAGTTGAACCAACCGACTATTCAACAAACTATGCTGATTACTTTGTAAAAGATGTTGACGGCTCATTTATAGCGGCCGCAACAGCAACATTCACGGCCGGCGCGGTATATCAGAAAACAACCGGCGTTAAGACTGAAGTAAAAACGATCCCCACCGGCGCGGCGGCAATGAATGATCCTGAATTTATGGCCTTTGCGCTTGAAACAATCGCAAATACGAAAGATTATTTTAGAAGATTTACAGCGGCATATAACAATCACAATCACGTCACATTTAGTATTGATCCGCACACAATTCTACTTTCAGCATTTGCAAATCGTGCTAAATTTGGCGTGCGCGCAAATACTTTCAATGAACAACTTTTAGGTATCGGTGATTTTGATAAACTCACCGGTTGGCAAGCAATACAGGCAAGCGGCGGTGATCCCTTTGCATTTGATACACTTTCAAGCATTTCAATGACAAAATCAGCGGCCGAAAAAGTTGGTTTCACCGTAACATCACCCGCAACAAGTTTGACGCTTACAAATGTCATTGGTTGTATGTATGATCGTTATGCAATGGGCGTTTCCCTTGATCGTAAAAAGGTAACTACATCATATACAGCAAGTCAGGATAAATGGAACACTTTCCACCACAACTTAATAAACTATATCATCGATGATAATTTCCCGATCGTTGCATTTACACTGAATTAACAACAATAAAGGCCCTTGAAATATAGGGCCTTAACTTTTAAAGTAGGTGATTAAATGAGTAAAAGAAAAAATTCTTGGTTACAAGAATTAAAGAATAACAACAATTATTTCCGGTATATGTTGGAATTGATGAATTTACAAGTTACCCAATTTGAATATAGTAATTTACCGGAAACGATCCCGGCTGAATTTCTTGAATTGTTTCTTATTGTAAATGGTTCGGTTGGTATTGGAAAACCAAAAGGCGAAAAAGAAATATATTGTGCAATGGGATCATATCACGGTGATGTAAAAGGATATTTGCCGGGTGAATATTGTGCGGCCGTGGTGGGTATTGATGACATTGACGGTGAAATAAATAAAAATGTTGTTGTGGGTTGTAACAATCTTTCACGCACACCTGATTATGATATTCCGGCCGTTGCTGATATTCTTTGTGAAATAGATATTTCAGAACATATGAATGTTATATTTTCACGCCTTGCAAGATTACCCATTGCAGATAATGACAAAGAAAAAGAACAATTGGAAAGTGCTATAAAATCAATTATCAAGGGCGATCCTTATGCGGTTGTTTCGCGTTATAATCAAAATGTTTTTGATGAATTTCTAACCGAAAGTAAAAAGGAAAAAGAAAAATTTCTTGATCTTGTTGATCCTGATAAAATCAACAATTTGCAATATCTCAATCAATACCGTGATAACATTATGAAACGTTTTCTAATGCGGCGCGGCTATATGTTCAATGTAACCACTAAATTAGCCCAACAAACAAATGATGAAATACATGGTTCGGATATGTTTTCAATTCTTTATCCAATGGAACAATTAAAATGTAGAAAAACAATGTGCGAAAATATCAATAAAGTTTTCGGTTTAAATGTTTCCGTTGATTACAATCCGGTTTTAAAACGGATCATTGAAAACACATTAAACCCACCGGAAAATGTTTCACGTGAAACAGATAATGAAACAAGTGAAACAACCGATGAAAATATTGATGATAATAATGAAAGTGTAGGTGATGAAAATGATGAAACAAACGGTGAAAGTTGACACCATTTTGCCGGATATGCCGGATTTATTTGAAACAAACGCTTTTCAAGTCCTTTTGAAAGATGATGAAAACGATGTTGAAATATTAAATACGCAACAATTTTATTATGATCTATTAATTCATCATTCAGAAAAATCCTTTATTGTTTCCGATGATATGGGTGTAAATGATATAGGTCGTTTCCACCTTTTATGGACAAATTTCAAGGATCATTATATTGAAGAGTGGCAAGTAATTTTTAATAAATTACTTGTGGATATTGATCCTCTTGCTGAATATAGCGAAACAAAAGTTAATACACCAAATTTGACAAACACACAAACGGTTGAACACGGTCACAAAATTGAAAATGGTTTGGAACATTATGATGATACTACCGAGTACGGCGGAACAACACAAACAAAATTAAATACATATGACGGTACGGAACATAATTCAAACTATGCCGAAAACGGCGGTTCTGATACAAGAGAATACAAAGAGGACAACACAACAACACATTCAGGCGTTGACACCACAAGAGCAACAGCAACGGGAACAAACACCGAAACAAAACACGGTTATAAAAATTCACCGGCAAAAATTTTTACCGATGATATAATATTCAGGGCCCGCGCTAATTTGCGTGATCTTATTGTAAAACAATTTGCAAATGAATTTTTGTTTTACGATAATTATAACAGTGATCATTTTATAACTGATATATTCAATGGTAGGTGGTATTGATGACAATTTCATGTTATGTTAATAACGAAAGTCCGGAAACGTTTCCAAAAACACCAACATTAATAACCGGTTATTCATCGGTTACAATTGATCCACTTTCAGTGATTGATGAACTATCACCGGTTTTTGTGGTGTCATACAATAGCGCATTGCTTGATTGTAATTATATTTACTGTAATGATTTAAGCCGGTATTACTTTGCACGCAAATCAATTGATACCGCCGGCCGCATAGTGTTCACGTGTTCGGTTGATTATCTCAATTCGTGGGCCGGTGAAATTCTTGCTTGTAATGTTACGGTTGTGCGGAATAGTGATATAATACCAAATATGTACCCGGATAAACAGTTACCAATTATACCCACCGTTAAAGATGTAACATCAATAGTGCTATCAAACGATCTTTTTTCACAAACAGCCACAAAAAATTATGCCCTTATAACAATTGGTTAAGGTGGTGAAAATATGGGTAGAATTAATGAAAGTATATGGGGCGCGGCCGATACATGGCCGGCCGCAAGCGGAACATTTTCAACAGTTGGTAAAGTTGCGAATTTTAACAATCAGGGAACAAATTTATACACCGCTGTTAATCAGAATATTCTGACATTTTCACAAAAAATTGATGATAAATCTTTATCTTGGTGTGGTTTAGGTCCTGAAAGTAATTATGGCCACATAAAAATATTTGCAAATTCAACCGATGATGTTTCACCTAATGATGAACGTTTTGTTGATAATCAAACTATAACAAATTTTTTCTTTTATAATATTCCGGAGGGGGATAATGCCGCGCCGCAAAATTGTATTATGACCGGCAATAATCAATTGTATATATGGGACACATCATTCACTATGCAAAACGCCAATCTATATATTCAACCTTTTACAGATTTTTATATTAAAAAAATTGTGTGGTTGGTTCAAGTTTCATGCAGTGATACGATCACCGGAACAATTTACACATTTGATTATAATAATTACATTGCAAACTATAAAACAACTTATCCAGTTATCCGCTATATTTCAGCAATACCGTACAAAGAAACAAATGATAACCCATTAACGCGCGGTACATTTTCAGGTAATTACCCATGTACAATGAAACCGGCGATTTTTAACGGTTATTCTGTTTATACAAATGTACCCACCGACACTTTCGCCGATTATGCAATTTTTAGTGAAGATCGTGACTATTCACTTTTACTATTTGGTAGTAAAGCGCAAAACAGCAATAATCGTTATACAATAGCAATTGGCGATTGTAAGAGAAAATACACATCACCAAGATCAACATATCAGGATACATATATTGATGATGTGCTTGAAAGTGCATTGAAAACAATTGCTTGTTTCGGTTTCTTTTTCATTCTTGATAGTGCATATATTAATGAACCGCTTGACAGTGATAATGTTTATATGGGTGTTATACCGGACGGTGGGATAACTCACGGTGAATATACCCACGGTTCGGCCAATCGTGACAACACTAATTGGAATATGGAAAACACATCAACAAGCACATATGACTATAAAGCAACGCCAATTGACTATTCAAATAACAGTGATCTGACATCATATTATCTTTCAACCGGTTTCACGCGCTTATATGCAGTTGATATAACAGATATGGATAACTTGTCAACAGCGTTTTCAACGGCGGTGCAAAATCTCTCAACCGATGTTAACGATGTTGAAAAAGCATTTTTTACAAACAATCCGCTTGATTGTGTGGTATCGCTTAAATATTTCCCGTTTAAACTTTCAAAAATCGCAACATTTGCAAATACTACAATAAAATTAGGAAACAATGACACCGGTATAACATCTGAATTCATGGCCGGTTTAGTTGTCCCCTATCCGTTCGGCGAAACGTATATACCGCAATACTTTGGCGATTTTCGCGATATTGAACCATACACAACACTTGATCTTGTTGTTCCGTTTTGCGGATCGGTAAGATTATCACCAAGTATTTTTTGCGGTCACACTTTGCGACTAAAAATGGCTATTGATCTTTTCACCGGTGCTTGCTGTTGCTATATTTTCCGAGATAATCTGATTGTTGATAGCATTTCCGGAAATTGTTCAATTGATTTACCGGTGTCCGGTATTCAGGCCGCCGATCTTAACAATGCAATTATGAACGCAATGAGTAGTTCAATGTTGCAAAAAATTTCATCGCAACAGAATATAAAGCAAGGTGCATTGACCGGGGCCGGCCTTGCCGGTGATCTTGCATTGTCATTTTTAGGTGTCGGCGGTAAAGGCGGAAAAAGTTTCAATACAAAAGGACTTGTTTCAAGTGCTTTTTCCGGTGTTTCATCACTTGCAAGTAGTTATTATAATGCACAAATTGACGGTATAGCAACCGGCCGCGCTCAATATGAACTTGAAAACATTCAAACACCTTTTAATATAATCGGATCGGCAAGCGCGGCGTGTTCGCTAATGCAAGAAATGAACGCAAGATTAATAATTCACCGGCCGAAAATGGATAGTAATTATACAAATGATCCCACATCATTTGGAAATGTCAACGGTTATGCAACACTAACAAGCGGAACACTTTCAAGTTTTACCGGACTAACAGTATGCGCGGCGGTTGATGTTTCCGGTTTAACAGCAAGTAATGAGGAAATAAACATGATTAAAAAAGCACTATTGCAAGGTGTCCGCATAAAACCCGTAACACCATAATAAAAAGGCCCTTTTTCAGGGCCTTTTGTTATACATAATTTAGCTTTTTAATATACTTAATGTATGATGTAATAAACATACCAACGTCATTTGTGCAATAATAAACACGGTTTACATTGAACATTTTCCGGATAAACATTTCTAATTTTCCATTGCCTAACCGAAATATATAGTTTGGTTCGGTCCGGTCATATGCGGTTAATATGACACTGTCATCATATACTCTTGTGGCCCAGTGTGCATATATACACAATCCAAGTGTTTCATGTGAAACAATTTCAAGGCGTGCATACTTGTTGGAATATTTTATATATAAACGGTTTGACACTGTTTCATAATTACCGTTAGGTATATGTTGAAATTGTGCGGCGGCCCAATCATCACCGGTAATTGCTGATAATTTCGGGTTTGGGAAACCATAATACAATAATTTATCAATTTCATTTTGTGCTTTTGCTTTTTCAGGTTGTTCAATGCGTTCAACAAGTACTTTTGTTCCCAGTTCGGTTGTTATTAATGCTCTTTCACCTTTACGCATTTTTTGAACCTGATCCGCTATGCATAGTTCGTTAAAGTATTCATGATACATATCAATTGTATTGGCAAGCAAATTTATAATTGTTGACCGGCGTAAACGCTTTACAGTTGAAATAAAATTGAAAAAATCCACAAATTCATTAGGATAATACATTGAACCAATAAATTCATCGTATATTATCCAATCGGCAAAAGGATCATTGTATGTGCTTTTCAGGTCCTCACTTGATTGTATTGATACCATAGTACAAAACGGATTTAAACTTTCATCAATTATATCACCGGTTTCGTTTCGCTTGCAAAAATACCAATTTTTGCTGTAATATTTTACGCTGTTATACAAACCGCCGGTGATTAGTTCGATATAGTCAAATTGTAAAATGGTATCGAAAATTTTAATACTGTTTTTCGGTGCTATCATATCATCACGTTGGCGAATATATACAGTGTGTATGCCGTAATTCCACCACAATAACATTCCAATCAATAAAAAGTTTGTGGTTTTTCCGGTTTTTCGTTTACTCATACCAACATACCATTTACAGTTATTTTCATCAAGTTCTTTAATTACTTTCACCGGATTGTAAACATCATCGGGACAATGCAAATTGTTATATGCTTTTATGATTAAATCCCAATCAATCAATATACCCAATTGCATATTATTTTCAATATATTTGATCGTTTCCATATATACTCCAATCTTTACCACCCGCGACACGGCGGCGGAAATTGTTTATTTCATCGATATAAATATCTTTCATTTTCAATGTGAAAGTGGTGGGGTAAAGAGTACATGATGAATACTCAACCACTTTTTCACCACCTATATAAAAAATCATCAATTCATCATGATATTTACGGCCTAATTTCACTTTATCTTGTGTTTCCATATCTTCACTATCAATTGTAAAATCCATAAGATTTTTAAATTCATCATAAATATCAAGTTTATTTCTTTTGCAAAAGTTCTCTAAAACACCTTTAGGCAAGCCGGCAACAGTGACCGATATTTTCTTGTGTTTTGGTAACTGATATTCTTTCAAATAGCGTTTTGCACCAAGTGTTTTAAAATTGATAAAATGATGTGAATAATTTCCGGTTTCATCATCGGCGATATTATCAAATTGGCCTAATTTACCAAGTGATTTATGATATTCAGGCGGCAAGCGTTTCAAAACACGTTCTTTAATATCTTTGTTCCATTTTTCAATTATGGGTAGATGTTTTTCACCGTTTATAAAATACACGCTATCGGTATCACAATATACCACATCATTTGTGATCCAATCACTGTTTTCACTGATTTGATGTATTATATGTAGAAGATTAAACCGCGCAAATGCCGCTATCCATATTCCCCAAAACGGTGACAATATAAAATTCATTGTGGCCTTTTTAAAATCGGTTTGTTCACATCTTTCGCGGTCCATGATTTTCATTGTTTCATCTTGGTTATCAAGTTCATGAATTATATCTTGTTTGTTTCCAAAAAATGCTTTTATATCTGTTTCTGTTGAAATATACCCGTTTTCCGTAACCTTGTTATCATATCCTACATTTATAAACACCGGCTGTTTACAGCATAACCCGTAAAAAATGTTGAATAAAACCTTATTTATCATATATTCACGTTCTTTTCCTTTTACGTGTTTTAACTCTTGTTTTTTCAATCCACAATCCCACATAGGCCGCAACAGATAATCAGGCAATTTGCCGGCCTTTGCGCGCCACATTTTTATAACGTTTTTAGTTTTCCATTTATAGTACTTACAATATAATGAATAATCACAATCGGTCAAGCACACTTTCATGTAATCGGCCGAAAGTATGCGGCCATTATCAATTGTTGGATTTTCACAAATACATTTAGATTTACTTTCAAGCGCAAAATCATTAATACTTTCAATGTTCCAAAACTCAATAATAAAAATGTGTCGGTAATCTTCAAAATCCGGGTGATTGTATTCAAGCGTTAATTTGTCAATATCGCCGGTAAAATCTTCAAATTTTCCGATCGGAAAGTTAAAAGCTGTTGCGGTAAATGGATATGATGATGTATAATCAAAACCCCATACCGGTTGTTGAACACCTTTAGGCAACCAAGTGTCAGTTGATGTGTAACGCGCATTTGATTTTGTATATCCACCCCGGAATAACCATTGATACATATCATAAATGATATTATCACCGTCTTTTATTCCGTCCGGTTTCGGTGGTATCGCATATTGATTAAACGGCGTGAACATATCCGGATCAACTAAACCTTTTACATGATGTTCAAAACCGCCGGTTTTATATGTATATCCGAAAATATAACCATGTAAACGTTTCAATAGCTCTTGATCTGTTGATGTATCATTTTTCCATTTTTCCCACGTATCAACACCTACAAGTGTATGACCGTATTCAAGCGCGGCGGCCGTGACACGTTTTGAAAGAATTTGTGTTTGTGTATCCGGTGTAAAATCGTATGTATCAAACATGATTTTTGCAAAATCTGTTAAAATGAATACATCATTAAAAATATATTTTTCCTCACGTTTGGTTATAGGTGTTAAAAAATTCCTAATCTTTGTATGATCTATATCCGTTTTATTTTTTTGGTGTTTGGTTTGATACATTTTTGCAAGCAATTCCAAACTTGAATTTGTAACACTATAACTGTCATGAAAATAAATATGATTTTCCGCTAAATATTTAATGGGGCGTTGACGGGATTTTCCAAAAAATGTTTGACCGTCAATATTAAAACGGTGTTTAATATATGATGTTTCATAGTCTAAATTGTGAACCCATGTCAATATGACCTCATTTTTTTGTAAACCAAACATTAACGCAAATTTTTTGAAAAATTCCCGTACACTATCCCATAACCGGAAACGTATTCCGATATTCTGAATTGCAAATTGTGCAACATACATTGAGGAATAATAGTCTGTTTTCCCGGTTGTCAAATTCACGGTTTCAACGGTTGATGTTTCAATGTCAAAACCGCAACAGAAATTTTCATAGGTATATAATGGCGATGATCTTTTCTTTCCGGTTTTGGTTTCATATGTTCTTGAACCGCATTTTCTTTTGTTCTTTAGTGGGCCGATCATTGCCTTTATAGTTTTATAATCGTCATCGGTCATATCCTCATAATAATATATGTAATCATAATGCGTTTTATCACTTGTAAGATCATTTCTTTTATACATATGTCACCACCTTTTGTTTCACGTGAAACATTAATCTTGATTTGCCATGTATTCAATATAGTATTTATCTAAATCTTCAATAGTTTGTTTTATTTGTGCTAATGTCATCATACCGCTATTTGCTTTTTCCATTTTTGCGGCAATGTATGGATCAAGATCATCAATTGTATTAAGTTTATCAGATATGGCTATTAAATCATTTTTAAGATTTTCCCAATCATTAACGGCGTTAATCATATTCTGTATTTCATTATTAGATGTGTTGTGATCTACAAAATGGTTGTACATATCATAAATATCTGTTGGTAATTTGTTTTCAAGTATTGATTTGTAAATTGCCGTTAATGTATCATCAATTTCTTTTCTGAAATATTCATTTTCATTTATATCTTTTTCAATTTGTTCTTTTGTCGGTTTTTTTATACCGGCTTTTTTCAATCGGCCTTTTGCGTATTTAACAATATCACCGTAACTTTGCATTTTTCCGAGTTTATTTATCATTTGATCCTGATATTTATTATATGATTGTTTTGTGTTCTTGATTTGTATTACACCGTCTTTTGTAAAGCGAAAATCAAAATTTCTCATTATAGTGTTTTTATAATCACTGTATAACTCGGATTTTAAAAATGTTTCGCTTGTTTTCTTTTCACCCGGTTTATATCCACCGCGCGCCAAACGGCGGATTTTCTGATTGATGACTTTAACCGCTTTTTGTGCGGCCGCGATCGGATCAACTATTTTTTTCATCGGTTTCACCTATTGCCATAATACAAGCAATAGTGATAATTAAGCATATACCGCAAATTAAACCTAAAATAAACATCATAATTATCACCCCTTTTTATAATGTTATGGCCGCCGTATTTCAGGCGGCCATATAGAACAAAGAAAGACAAACACGGGTTTTTTATCTGCTTATAAGATCAAATGTATGTGCGCGGCCTTTTTTCGTTTCAATTTCCTTGAATTTGATTGTGATCGGTGTTTCTTTACTCGGTGCAAATCCACAAGTAATTAACATTCTTGCGGCCCTTAAAACACCGTTAGAAAGTGTTGCAAGATGTAAACCGTTTTCACCGTAGAAATGAACACAAGGTTTTGACACTGTTTCGCTTGTTTCATCGTTAATATCTTCTTTAACGTCAGCACTTGTTATTATAATATCTGTAATAACAAGATTTTCGCCTAAATGATCCTTTATCTTTTCCGATCCACCATTAACAGCATTGAAAAGGTCAACATCATCAAATGTGGTGGAATATCTGACCGGATCACCGGCATTTTCGGCCTGAATTGTAAAAATATCACGATCCACTTCAACCTTTGCAAGTTCCATTTTCTTTTCACTCATTGTTTTTTCCTCTTTTCTTAAAATTGTTTTTTCGCGTTTATGAAAGTATAGCGGTTTGATCCTGATTGTTTTATATTGCCGGTGTCCGGCCGTGATCGGTTGTATACTTTCAGCCCTTGAAAAATTTGAATTTATAAAACAGCTTTAAACTGTTTTTCAATGTAGTATGCGCGCATTTTAAAATATGTACTTGCCGGGTTGTTAAAGTCAACGGTGTAACCTTTACCATATCGGCCGGCGTATAAATAAACAGTCAATGTTTTCTGTTTCTGATATCCGCGCGCGGTGGATATTCTTTTCTTTTCAAACACCCTTTTGCCGGCGTGTACATATTTAGGTAATTCACCGGTTTCATTATAGTGTTTAGTTATTTCCTTTTCAAATAGTGTCATTGTTTCACCACCTTTTAATTTATTTCTGTTTCCTCTATTAATTTCACCTTATTTTTTACAAATGACGGTTTGTAATATGGTAAATCAAAATGTTTTGAAACATATGAAAATAGTGTTTGTTTATTTGTTGTGATTAGTCTTGTATCTTTAATCACAACAACCCGTTTTGTATAATAAGGATCATCAATCACTATTTTATGAAAACCATAAGCAATTATTTTATATGGGTGATTACCTATGTATAATGTGTAATAGCGATTTTTATTTTCAATTTCTGTTTCAACAAAGTTCATTTTAACACCCCTTTATCAAGTAGAATTTGAACCATATCAACCGCATATGCCCTAACGGCGGCCGGTTCAAGTTGACCGATAAATGTGCATGAAAAGTAATTTTTGCCGCGATACTGTATAAAAATTGTGGTTTCATTGTTTATATAGTCAATGCACGATTTATACGTGCAACGCCTTTTAGGATCGCGGTCAAATGGTAAAACATCTTGTATATCATCAAAATGTATGTAACCACTTGTTAACATAAGCAACACCCCCATATTATATTGTATTCAGATAACAAAGTGTTTAAGCGTGATACATCATCATAATATATGTTGATATTTATGCAACATTCAAATAATGTGCGGGGTATTCTTAATTTTAGATCATGGCCGGATATTTCGCCGGCCGCGATCTTTCCATATAGTGCATTAAAATAATGTTTCATAATGTCACCCCTTTATTTAAAGCGCAAATACTCAAATTCAGAAATAAAGCCGTGTTGATCCGGTTCATCATATACAACATATTTATCCGGATAATTTACAGCTAAAACAGATTTTAATTTTTCAATCTGTTTTTCTGTTAGATCAAGAAATAAATAACCTTGTGACATAAACAATTTTAAATTGTTTTCCCTTGCCGGCTCATTAAGTTTTGAAATTTCAGCAAGGTTTTCACACATTCTTTTAAATACAGTTGTTAACATAATATCAGCCCCTTTTCAATAGTTCAAGTTTTGGTTACGGTTCAAGATCGCGGCCGGTTTCCCGGTCCTTTATCTTAATTATAGTATAACACTTTCACTTGAAAATGTCAAGTGTTTATTGTTAGTATAGACTAAATAATACATACCCACAATCACTTGAAAATGAGTATATAACGGCGTGTATTTGGCTATATATGGTTGTTTGTGGTGGGTGGTGTGAATGTGAACAAAAAATGAACGGGGAGTAGGGTGTTTGTATATACTAACGGG
>JAZKXN010000083.1:0-30417 GCA_045611605.1 Acutalibacteraceae bacterium | reverse complement strand
ACGATATGATACACAGGGTAAAATTTCATTGTCCTTTTCATCGAAAAGCACATAGTCAACACCCCAAGTATCAATAGCAACCGTTTCAGGTATTTTACCTAGCTTTTTACATTCGGCAATACCATTTATAACATCGGAAGTTAACTGTTCGATATCCCAAATAAGTGTTCCGTCTTGTTCTTTAAAGCCATTTTCAAAGCGGTAAATTTCGGTTGTTTCAAGGCAACCGTTTTTCATTTCGCCTAAAATATGTCTGCCGCTTGAAGCGCCAATATCTATTGCTAAATAGTACAACTTAACATCTCCTTGATTAATAATTATATTTGTTATTTACAACTATTAATTATGTCTATGCCCTTCCGCCATTTTTTAATTTATCAAGCCAACAAATAACATAAGAGGCGAAACCGTGGTCACAGCTTGCTGTTGTGCCCGTATGCTCCCACAAGGTGCCTGTTCTTTCGGCCATATAATAAAAATAGTCCTTAATATTTTCGAGCGCTTTATCATATTCGCCGTATTTCATAAGAATATCAAGTCTTAAATAATTACCTATAAAAGCATTTGCGGGATAGATTTTTGGATATTTATTATTTTCTGCTCTTTTGGGACCAAAATCATCAATCAAGGTTTTCAAAAGCTGTGGATGACTTTGTTTATCAGCAATGTCAAAAAAGAATGCATAATACTGACAAACTTCCGTACATTCGTTTGTATTAACCAATACTCCGTTTTCTCTTACCGCATTATCGCAGAAAAATTCCCCGTTAAAGGCTTCTTCATTAATTCTATTAACTAGTTTTTCTGCTTTTAGATATAACTCAGGCATATCATAAAGTTTTGCAACTGCCTTTAATGCTCTTGAATATAGCATATTAGTTGGATAGTTGACATCGTTAACCAAGTCGTTTGCCTTTGACCATTCAACAAACTGCCAACCGTCAAGCTTTTCAAGAAGTCCAAACTCATTTTCAAATTTGCTGAAATAGTTTAATAGTTTTTTTGCCTTATTCTCAAAACGATTGATTAAATCGCTGTCACCTGTTCTTTGGTAATACTGTTCGAGTTCCAATAAAAGCCACATCGACCACTGTGGTATAAACATACCAAACATGGCGTCTGCTGGATAACACATCGGCACCATACCATCAGGTAAACCATCATAATTTTCTTCACACAAAAAGTTTTCCAAAAAGCACTTTTCGGTGTTATTATTTCCACAAAGAAGTGCTTCAACCTGCGAAGTAAAATAACTATCGCAAAGCCAACCCGCTCTTTCACGCGAAGGACAGTCATAAAACAAATCAACACTGTTTTGACGAAAACTTTCAATCGCAGCGTCGGCAATACTCTTAAATTCGCCTTCGAAAATCGTGGTATCATAATTTACAGGGGGACGCTTATATTCAATCATTTTAAGGTTAGTAATATTACATTTTCCAAATATTACAACCTTAACAAATTTCATAGTATAAACTTCGAAAAATTTAAGATTATGCTGACCCGCTGAAAGGGTATATTTAATTGTATTAGCACATTCACCGCGCAAAAAATCAACTTTACCGTCGGTTAAAATCTCATCAAAAAGAAAATAAACCGTCGCCTTCTCCTGACAATTTGCGGTAAAACTAAGCATACCACTTGCACAAAACGGAAATTCATAAACGGTATAATTGTTTTCACCAATGGCGTTCTCCAAAAATTCAAATTGCTGACACTCTTTAGTAACAAACACATCCAATTCAGAAAGCTTAAAGCCGCTCAGCTCTTCACCAACTTGTGTAACCGAACGGTCGTAGGTGATATTTTGGTTATCTGTGATTTTAACCGCACCGCTTGATATCTGCCTAGCATCTAAAAATTCATAAAACGGTTCTTCGGTAATACGCGGAAGATATACACCGCCACTCACCCTAGCTATAATTTCATCGCCATTGTTATTGTCGGTTAAAAAAGTGTCCACTTGGGATATATTGTACGCTTCCACCATTGGACGCTGATAACTGTAGCGTTGAGTTCTTTGAATATAAAACGGGTTTTTACGGGCGGTAAAATGCTTCCCTGTCCAACAAAGAACGGTATCTTCAAAACTGATTTCAGCAACTATAAATGATGACTGCTTTTGTATATAGAAACTAGTAGAATTATACCCACAAACTTCAATAACAACTGCGTTTTCACCCTTTTTAAGGAAATCAGTTATATCTATATTATCCACCCGAAAATATCCTTTTCCCGCCCTTGCGGGACCATAAGCGACAAAAACGCCATTAATATATAAGTTATATATACCCGAAGTGGCAAGCGACAAATTAACAAAAGCGTTACCATTATAATTAAATTTAGTTTTAAATTGGGCTCGATAATGCATTTCGTTTTCCCGATCATCAACCCAAATCGGTACTGCCTTTTTAAACTTAATCATTTTGCCACCTCATTCCATTGCTTTTCGACATTTTTATAAAATGTTTATTTCTTTACTTCCATCATTACCCGTAGCGGTAACGGTTATATTTTCACCAAACTCAAAACCCGTACCCGCAAAATAATCACCCTTAACTTCGGATGCCAAAACAAGCGTACAGGGCTGATTTGCATTATCAAAATCACCGCCGACAGGATAAATTCTATTAACATGATGATGACCGCAAATCATCAAATCCGGTTTATATTTTTCCTTTAAAAGCTTGCCCCAAAGTGAATATGTTTCTTCCTCAATTGCAAATTCGGGATTTGCGCTTATATGAGTAAATGCTAAATGCGAGATCACAAGCCTGTGGGTAATATCCGGCGCGTTAAAATCTCCCTTTTCTAGGATTTCATTTATAAATTCGGTTTCGCGTTTTCTAAACGCATGACAACGGATTGTGTTGTTATATTCGGCGTGACTATCGAGCTTATCCTCACCACCATCAAGAATTAGCATCCAAATTCCGCCAAGCTTTACCCAAAAATAACTTTTACCGTTAGCAGATGGCATCATATCACAAAAATATTCAGCGTATGTGCCGCGCATATCATGATTACCGCGAGAAAATACAACGGGAATTTCGCCCTTTGAAATTTCCCCCGAAAGCACTAGCACATTTTCAATATTTTCTATTTTACAGCTGTTATCGGGAATATCGCCGTTTAAAATAAGGAAATCAAATTCGCCAAAATTTTCAGCCGCCTTTTTCGGCGCTTCAATTCGGCTATGCGCATCAGATATATGATATGCTTTAACCGTTTTGTCGCACGGTACAGCTGTAAATTTAAATGTTTGTGAGATTTCGGGTTTAATTTTAGGAAAATTAGATTTTCTTTCAAGCATTTCCTGTGTAAAAACAGTATATTCCCCCGCTTTATCGAGCACACTCATAGGCACTTCGATACGGTGAATTTTATGGAGCGACCGCATTAAACCGCCAATTTCATCACAGTAAATTTCATCACCGATTTTAACCCAAACAAGGGCACTTGTTTCACACAAAACAAAAATTTGATAATTATCTTCAACCGCAAAAACGGTAGGTAAACATTTTAACATTTTTTATGCTCCTTATTTAACTTCCACAGTGTCAAAACCGTAAAAACCGTCGCCAATTTCACACTCGCTCTTAAAACCCATTTTAATAGGCAATTCATTTTCAAAAAGACCTATACAAAGGGTGTAACTGCCTGCGGGAACTTTCGATAAATCAAATCTTACGCTTTCTTTTACAACCTGCTCAGAAAGCCAGTTTTTATTTATACCGGTGTTAGAATAAATCAAAAAATCGCCGTTTTCGTTCACAAGTTTAAACTTTAAGATATAATCGTTATATGCCTTGGCAAATCCCTTATTTTCAAAATAGAATTTAGCAATAGCAGGTAATCCCGATGTGAGCTCGGGCATTTCGGCACCATTAAGAAAATACCAATAGCCAAGTTTATTCGCGATATGCTTTGAAAGATAAGGATATTTAGCTACCCATTCCTGCGGATAACAATGGAAGCCACAAAAGGTAGCGTGAGCACGCTTTAACGCTTCGTAAATCGGCATACCGTCCTTATAAACATCATCCTTAACTTGTTTTAAATGGTCAAGTTCGATATCAACTGGGGCATTTTCAGCAAACAGATCAAACATAAACGGGGTACGCATTGTATCGTAACCGCAATTACCAGTCGTAAGACCAACCCATAAAATAGAGTCATCTCTAAAGCCCATACCGCGTGAAACCGCATAATCGAGCACCTGCTTACGATTAACCTTAGGGTTATAAGACGAGCAGTTTATAATATCATCATTTATAACAATAAGCTTATCGGGAAAATATTTCATATGCATTTCGATATGTTTTTTATACATATCAAAACTATAAATTGGGTGACCGGGGTTACCTTCCCCCCAAATACCGATTGTACCCAAATCAATATATTCAACTAAAGGGTTAGAATTATATCTTGCGCCGAAAACCTTAAAAAAGTTTTCAAGTTTTTCAAGGAATATTGGGTCGTCATATTTCGGTTGCCACGAGCCATTAGCTTCTATCCAACCTTCGGCACCTGCATCCTTTACCCATTCGGGAGTTGCATAACCAAAATCATCGTGCAAAATACCCTCATAGGTGCAAATTCGGAAATTAAATTTGTAACCCATTTTTCCGTAACGGTCGAAAATTTCATCAATGCGCGACCAATCAAAAATACCTTCTTGCTTTTCAATATCGTACCAGTCAATACGAAGCGCAAGATGATGAAGCCCTGGAAATTCTGTAATATCAAATTCGTCTTCGGCATCGTGATAAGAGTGATGCCAACGGTCGTGGTAATATTCACATCTCGTCATACCGTTATCAATATAATGCCAATACCAACCCTTGTGTGGATTAGAAAGCACGGTAAACTCGTCCTGTAAATATTTATAATCGCGGTAGTATTCGGGGTCACCGCAAAAATAGGTCATAAAATTTCTTTTAACATCAGTGAACATTTCGTTATCTCCTTATAAAAAGATTGAAATTAAACTTGATTTGTTTTTCGTTAAGTCTACAATTTATGTTAGGTAACGGACCGCACGAAGCCGATCCTAAACCAGACATTTTATAATCAATATACACATAGGTGTTGTCCGAAAACTCAATTTCATCGGTATGTATCGCTTTATATAATGCATCTGTATTAGTATGTCTAACCGCAAAGCTAAAATCGTTATCCGACGAAAAGCCGACACCATTTGATAAAAGCAATTGCCTTGTAAAGCAGTGGTTACCATACTCTTGTGGATACGGATAATTCACATATTCACTATCTGCATCACCGCTATACCAATCCACACTTGCATGATGATGCATATCAAGATATGCTTCCATTGGCCCTGCACCAAAATAACTGAATTTCTCGGCAGATTTGGGCATAACAAATTCAAAACCGAAGCGCGGAAGCCAAACTGCATCTTGATGAACACCACCATCAAACGAGTAATTAATCCGCCCACTGTCAAAAACATTAATTTTAAGCGTGTAATTCATAAACGGTCTGCGGGCTATACCCGACAAACAACCCTTAACGGTAATACAATTGCTTTCAACAGATGTATTAAAAATATAGTTATGTAATTTATGAAGGTTTTCGCCACCGCCGTGAACGGGATTGGCCCATTTGTATGCAATACCGTTTGACATAAAACCGTCATTATCGGTAGGTGCTCTAAAGGCGTTAAATTTAATATCTTGACTTATTAAATCTTGCCCCTTATATTTCATTTTCGTAAAATTACCGTATTGCTTATCAAAAACATATTCAAAGTCATTACACTTTGCAACAATTTCAAATTCGTTTTCGACCAAGCTGATTGGATTATCGAAAAAGTTCTTTTTTGTAATTTTGCAATCAATTTTTTGTTGCAAAGAATCGTAAATTCCGCCATTTTTATCCATACGGTAAAGTGTAATATAACATCCATTTTCTACCATCAAATCGGTTGGTATTTGATAATCCAGCATTACTTTGGAACGCGGTTTCGCATTAATTCTTATGTTTTTCTCGGATATAATTTTACCGTCAGCTTTAACTTCAAGCTTAAAATCAAATTCGTTTAAATCTGTAAAATCAAAGCGGTTTTCAACTTCTATGCCATTTTCCAAAACCTTAAAACGGTAAGGCGTATATGCCGCCTTTACTTCATAAGTGCCCGCCTTAAAGCTTCTATCTGAAAACACCATACCGTCACAGCAACAGTTTTTATCGTGAACTGCTTCACCGAAATCACCGCCATATTTTTGGACACCGTCAACCAAAACTGCGTGGTCGGCCCATTCCCAAATACAACCGCCCATAAGTCGCAGCTCACTGTAAAATTTTTCGACATACTCATAAACATCGCCCGGGCCGTTGCCCATGGCGTGCGAATATTCACACAAAAACAGCGGCTTTAACACTTCTTTATTTTCTAAATATTTATCTATACCGCTTATTTCGGGATACATTGTAGAATCAATATCGACACATTGACTAAAGCCCAGACGGGTTGCGTCTTCACTATGAACAACAAGACGATTGTCACGGTTTTTAAGCCAAGCCACCATTTCCTTATGGTTATTTCCAAAGCCCGATTCATTGCAAATCGACCAAACAATAATAGAAGCATGGTTCTTGTCGCGCTCGTACGCTCTTATTATTCTGTCGAGATAAATGTGCTTCCATTCTTCCCTTTGGGTTAACCAATCGTAATTATCGCTGTCATAGCTTACCTTGCCGGGATTGCGACAGTTCATACCATGGGTTTCTAAGTCGGTTTCAAGCACTACATAAAAGCCCATTTCGTCGCACCAATCAAGAAATTTTGGGGTAGGCGGATAATGTGAAGTGCGAATAGTGTTAATATTAAGCGATTTCATAAGCTTTAAATCATTTAATATTTGCTCGTCCGTCATAGCCCAACCTGTTTTTGGATTAGTATCATGGTGATTTACACCTAATAGTTTTATAGGTGCACCGTTAAATCTGAAAACGCCGTTTTCATCAATTGAAACATCCTTTAGTCCTACCTTTTGTTTAATAATTTCGCCGTTTAATTCGAAAACCAAATCGTAAAGATACGGTTTTTCTGCTGACCAAAAAACAGGTGCTTCAATTTCAAAATCACATTTGTCGGTATTGATATGCTTCGCAATTAAATTACCATCTTTATAAAGCGATACATCACTAAAAGCATCTGTTTTTACGCTAATAAGGTTTTTGCTTGTCGTTATTTCGATATCTCTTATGTGATTTTGAGGACGAGTAAGAATATACACATCTCTGAAAATACCATTCATTCTAAAATGATCCTGACCTTCAAGATAACTGCCAAGACACCATTTCCAAACCTTAATTCGAATAATATTGCTCCCATTTACTGCAAAATTACTAATATCAAATTCAGCTTGCAGATGACTTCCCTGTGTATATCCTGCATAATTACCGTTCACCCAAATTTCCGCTGAAGATGAAACACCTTCCAAAACCAGATATATACAAGGATTCGAAGTATCAATTTGAATTTCTCGCTCATATATCGCGGCAGGATTAAGCATAGGAACATAAGGTGGATTATACGGAAATGGATACTGAATATTAACATAATTGGGGTTATCATATCCGCTTGTCTGCCAACATGATGGCACATCAATTTCCTGCCAGTCACTCGGCTCATCAAGACGGTCGCCATTTTGGCTGTAGGAAAATTTCCATTTGCCGTTTAAGGAATAATATTTTGCAGTTCCTTCGGGAATATAATAGCATCTTTGCGGCAATCGGTTATATGATATTTTTTCAATGTTTTCGTATAATCTCATAATTACGCCTCCGTTATTATGGCAATAATGTCTCAACGCTCCAATTTGCATTTTCAGGTAAAACAAAATCTATGCTGTCAATTTCTGTTTTTGGAAACTTCTTTTCAATAATATATTTACAATAAATCTTGCCGTCGGTATAAATGGGCATTGTAACACCCGCAACCGATGATAATGTCTGATCAATTCTTAACTTTTTAGCACCTGGGTTAGCATCTACCTTTTCGGAATCCGATTCACCAATATTGTACCAAACAATATCCTTGTTAATAATATGCTGACCATAGAAAATATCCTCGCTCTGAACCGAACCGTCAGCATACTTAATTACATAGGTACCAACAAGATATTCCTTTCTGAATGCCTCGCCTTCGGGGAAAACGCCGTCAACGAACTCGCGGTAACGCACCGTTTTATCGGTTGTGTGCATAACCTCAATATAATTATTGGGGTTTTTAAGTAATTCGTTATAGCGGTACTGCCATAACGCACGGAACATACGGTCAACCCTTACAGCATACTCGTTATCATCGTTATCATTATAGGTATCGTCCCAATAATAAATTTCATTATAAACCATTGCGGAATATATATTATTGCGTTGGAAATAAACATCGTCCACCGCGCCCCAGTTAGAGCACATACCGCCAAGAGTATTTTCGCCTATGCGCTTTTTAAAGTTTCTAAAGTCATACTGACCCCAGAAGTTACCGAAAACAACGGGAAACTCGCGAATTTCTTCATCATATTTTTCGCCGAAGGACATATACCAGTTCATACAAATAATATCCTTGGGAATTTTATTTCTTGCTTCCCATGTTGGTCGGATAATATTAAGTAGCGGCTTATTTACATCCCAAGCAAAATAAACATAGCTTAAAGCTCCGCCATGACCCACACCGCCTTCAACATTCATTAGTTTGTCACACCAAAGCATAGTTTTAACACCCTTTGATGCAAGATAATCGTGAATTTTATTAATATCCTCAGCCAATAAATCTGCGTTATCAATTATACGCTTACGGCAACGGTCGCATATATTAATTGAATAATATTCATCGTGCCCGATATTGATACACTTGGGCTCAAACACTTCTATTACTTCGTCAAAAACATCAAATAAAAGTTCGTAAGAAGCAGGGTTTGACGGACAGAAAGTGTCGGGATACGGGTCTTCACATCTTTCAGCAAGTTCGGGGTGACGGGTTAAAAGATAGTCACAATGCGAAGTACACGGCACTTCGGGAATAATTTCAATATTGCGCTCTTTACAATATTCGATAAGTTCTTTTATTTCACTTTGCAAAAGATATGAGCCGCCACCATTATTACAATGAATTGAATTCTTACGCCAAGGATAGGTGAATTCCTGAATTTTCTTTGATTTACCTGAATATTCCGACATAAATTCACAATATTCTTCCCAACCTTCGTTAATTTCGGGGTGGCGTTTATATTCCATAGCTCCGCCGATTTCAATCATAACTGTATTATGTCTAAAATAAACCATTGAATCAATAAAGCGCTTAAATCCGTCGATTTCGCTTCTTGCAGGCATCATAATTTTAACGCCGCGAAGTGAACAAATCGGGTAATCCCACAAAATCTCATCTGAATAAACTCCATTTTCAAGCGACTGCAAGAAGGTTGCAACACCGTTTTGAATTCCCGCGCCGGTTTCACCATAAATGGTAACAATTTCACCATCAAAGCAAATTACAAAGCCCTCGGAATTCGGCTTATATTCGGCATCGATTTTCGCAATAATCTCATTTGGAATATTATTAGAGATATCAATACACTTAATTTCGTCATATTCCCCGTCGTTAGAAACGGCAAAACAAGCCACCGCATTTTTAAGGTGCTGCGGCAAAGCCGAAAGGTCGGTATTCTTAGACAAAACCGCCTTAAAGCTAGATTGTTTAACATATTTAGGTGCTGTTCTTATCATAAAATCGCCCCATTTTATAATTTTTTTATGTTAAAATACGATAAACTCATACCTTAATATAAAAAAACTATTTTATCGAAACCGCAACAAAAGCTGTTGCGGTTTCGATATTAAAAATTACTTCTTTTTCTTTATAATAACAAAAGTTAACGCACCTGCGCCTATAACAAATACAACAACAATCACAATTATAACTATTGTTAATACTGAAAAATCTTCATTTTCTGCAATAGTCGGGTTTAAATTAGCCATCGGTTTTAAAACAGCTTTATCGTCATCAACCTCAGGTACAAATTCACCTACACCATCATTTGCCAATGCATCGCTGTATTCCATAAGTGAAATAGGTGTAATTTCACACAAAGCCGAAGTATTTAGACCGTAAAAACGAATTTCACCGCCTTCGGCAATTTCAGCATTACTTATACTTATAAGCTTTTTACCGTTAACCGCAACCCATAGATTGCCTTCATTCGCGGCAATACGAATATCGCTTTCTTCTGTAAATTTATGCTTTACAGATGCAATCGCTTCAGAAGACCAAGCATTACTTTTAAATTTTTCAAGTGTCATTGCTGTTTTACTTATAAACAAACGATACCCTGTTGAATGACCTTTCAAATCCTTTGATCTTAAACGAATTTGCAAACTACCCGAACCATTTTCGGCAAACTTAAACTTAAAGTTAAAGATAAAGTTTTGCTTATCAGTTAAGGAAATGCTTTTAGAATCCATTTTTTCAACGTTATTGACACTCTCGCCATTCTTTACATATGCACCGCTTCTTACCAAAGCGTTAAGAATTTCGCTTGCGGATTTAATTTCAAGCGCTTTATTAGGGTCTTCGGGTAAAATACCGTCGTTTGCGAAGGTATCACTATATTTTTTAAGCGCAACCATCTCAACCTCGGCATTGATATTATCACCCTGAACACCGTAAAAACGTAGCTCGCCCTTATTGGCAGAGGTATCAATAGCATCAGTTATTGAAATAAGCTTTTCATTGTCGACTGCTATCCATAAATTCTTGCCGTTTGCAACAATTCTAACCTTAGACATCTTGGTAAAATCATGGTCGGCAGAATCAATTCGTGTTGAATTCCAGTTATCATCGTTGAACTTTTCTAACTGTAATCTATCCTTATAGAAATAAATTCTATACCCCGCGGAATGACCCTTTAAGTCAGCACATCTTAAACGCACCTGAACGTACTCGCCAAAAGACGTGCTATCAATCTTCACATTAAAGTCAAATACAAAGTTTTGACTATCGGTAAAGATTGCATTTTTGGCAGGTAAACCCGAAACGCTTTTAACAAGCTTGCCGTTTACTAAAGTGTAAGCAGTAGTTCTAATTAGCGCTTTAGTTAATTCGTCACCGGTTTTAATAACCGATTCGTCAATAATCGGGGTTGTTATACCTTCGTTCGCCTTAGTTTCGTCATAATCATCAAGCGAGAGGGGTAAAAACTCACTAATAGCGCTACTGTTCATACCATAAAAACGAAGTGCACCCTTATTACTTGATGTATCAATAGCGTCGATTAAAACAATTTGCTTTACGCCGTTAAGCGCAATCCACAAATTCTTACCGTTTGCCGCAATTCTAACAGTTGTAGCTTTTGTAAAATCGTGGTCAACCGACTTAATAGCAGTCGATTGCCAGTTATTATCGTTAAACTTTTGAATACTTATACGGTCTTTGTAAATAAGCAAACGATAGCCCATAGAATGACCTGTCGTATCAGCATGACGAATTCTTAACTGTAAATGGTCACCCGTAGCGGATGCGGTATTAATTTTAAGCTTAAAATCAAACACAAAATTTTGCTTTTCAATAAGAGTTGCCTGCTTTGCTTCTTTTCCAACAACATTACTTAAAACATCGCCATTTAAAACATAAGCTCCCGAATTAACAAGAGAACTAACAAGTTTATCTGTAATAACTTCTTCATTGCCACCTTGGTTTCCACCCTGTTCCCCACCATCGGGAATTTCGGGAGTATCACCACCAACAGTCTCGGTTGCCTGTTTGAGATATACCATTTTAACTTCGGTATCTGCATTTGCGATACCGTAAAAACGAAGCTCGCCGTTATTAGCTGATGTGTCAACCGCATCTGTTATTTCTATCTTTTTAACACCATCTAAAAGAACTTGTATAACAGTTCCCTTCGCGATTATGCGCACTTCGACATTTTTAGTGAGATCGTAGGCTGCGTTCGAAATCTCAGTAGCACCCCAGTTAGTATCGTTTTGCTTTTGAAAACTTGCTGAATTTTTGGAAATAACCAGCTTATAACCAACCGAATGGCCCGTAACGTCTTTGCTACGAATACGAATTTGTAAAGAATTTGCAGGAATTTTTGCGTTGAACTTAAGGTCAAAATCTTGGCCTACTAAAAGCATTGCCGATTTGCCCTCTTTACCTGCAACACTCTTAAGAGCACCGCCGTCTAACACGTAAGCGGTAGAGCCGATAAGTTTATTTGTAAGCTCGTCAGCCGATAAAATATCATCGCCGCTTGCTTCGTTCTCTTCTTCATTATCATCATCGACAATTTCAGTTGCTTCATAAAGTCCAACCATCTTAATTTCGCCGGCACCTGCGCCTGCCATACCGTAAAAACGAAGCTCGCCGTTATTAGCAGAGGTATCTACAGCATTTTTAATTTCGAGTTTCTTTACACCGTCTAATTCTACAAATAAAAGCGTGCCCTTTGCATAAATGCGAACCGCAACTGATTTTGTAAAATCATAATCACAGCTTGCAACTTCGGTAGATTGCCAGTTTGTATCATTAAACTTTTGCAGACTGATTTTATTTGAATAAACAAATATTCTATAACCTACCGAATGACCAGAAACATCCTTGTTACGAATACGAATTTGAAGGGTGTTAGCGGTAATTTTTGCATTGAATTCCAATATAAAATCTTGCTTTGCGGCAAACATTGCCGATTTACTATCCTTACCTGCAACGGTGGTCAATGTGTCACCGTTTTGGGTATAAGCGCCTGTATCTACAAGCTTTTTATTAAGCTGCTCGGCAGTTAAAATTTCATCGCCCGCCGCCGAAAACGACGGAGTTAACGAAACAATCAAGGTTGATAAAATCAAAATTAATGAACATATTAAAGCTAGTGTTTTTTTCAATTTCATCGCCCCCTTACTTAATTGTTACCTTGGTAACCTTATAGCCGTCAATTACAACGCGGTTACCTCTTATTGTTGCATCGCATTCTTCAGAAACCCACTTACCATCTTTAAATGAACCGTATTCTACCTTTTCTACTCGCTGAGTACCGAAAGCAAACTCGCTTTCGTCTTCATTGGTCATAACGATAAATTCCTTTTCGCTAAGCCAAAAAGCAAGACCGTAGCCCTTTTGTTTTGCTTCAAAGGTAACGGTTAAATCACCAAAGGTGCGCTTAACCTTAACGTCATCTTCTTTTTGCTGATAGTTAAATGCCGCTACACAGCTTTGTGCAATAGCGCTCGCAAGCTCGTCTTTACACTTATTAATCATATAGTTAAACTTGCGTACTGCTTCAATCGAGCCATTGGTTTTGGGATTATATGCAAACAAATCGCCGTTTTCTATCTTGTAATAACCGCCGTCACCTGCACCGTAGTCATTATAGCAATAACTCAAAAATCCGTAGCCCTCTGCCATAAATTTAACAACCGTATACGAATGGTCATAAGCGGTAGATGCTTCAGCAAAGTGGAATAAGTTACCGTCGTTATTAAAAATATTTGAAGCATTATCGTACCAGGTTGTTTCATAAACATCGATACCAATAATATCAATACCGCTACCGTTTAATAAAACATCGGTAATATCACCGCCGACTGACCAAGCGTCATTCATAATATTAACGCGGGTAACACAGTTATAATCGCTCGCGTGAATAACATCACCAAGTTCGTTAAGGTAAGCGGCAATCGCCTTTTGCTGACCGCCTGCCCAACCGAATTTTGAATATGCTTCTTCTGTTTTATACCAAGTGTCGGTACCACCGTCAAAAACGGGACCGCCGTGGCTTACTTCGTTATTTACCTGAATCAAAACACAGCGTTTTTCAGTATCGCGTTTTGCGATATATTCCATAAATTTCGAAACAACATATTTTTCTCTTTCCAAAGTTGTTTTAGAAGTGAAATCAAAATAAATACCGCTTTGACCTTCGGGCGGGGCAACTCTGGGATAAACACTTGCATCCTTCATATATTTAGGTGTGCAACCGCCCGATGCACATACATTAGTACCGAACCACAACCACTGAACAGTCAGATCATACTTGTAAACTGCATCATAATACAAATCCATCAAAGAAAAATCGAACGCATCCTTAGTGGGTTCAATTTGATACCATTTAACAGGAATAACTATTGTATTAAAGCCATCTTCCTTAACCTTAGCAAACATTTTATCAATAAGTGCTACATCAGCATCATAGCGTTCACGAATGTTATCAATACGAAGTTGTGTGCCATAAAACAGATAGGGTTTACCGTTATGTTCAATATAAACCCTGCCATCATCGGTTTTGATGACGCGAGATGCCACATTTTTAGGCAATGTACCGTTTATAGTGGTGCCGCCGTTTGACGGATTACAGGCTGTAGTGGAAATCAATAATGTAATTGAAAGTATAGTTAATAATAACTTCTTAAACATTTTTTCACCTACAAATATTTTTCTCAAATAAAAGTTACAGATTATTTATCTGCGGTAGAATAAGCATCATCTACAATTGCCTGAAGTGAAGGACTGTAACTTGCGATAGAAGAACTTATAGAAAGACCCTTTGTGATAATATCTTCAAAAACCTTGTCCTTAACGGTTTGAGTAAAGTTTTGATAACCCTGTGAAGGCATACAAACTGAATAAGGAATCATATCAGCCATAATTTCTTTTTGTTCGTTGGTGTAGCCACCCTTCCAGTATTCATCAGCAAACTGTTGTTGTTCATACCATTCGTCATAAGCAACTGCCCAATAATCCTTTAAGAATGTTGCTGTTGCATCTGCATTAATGGTATTTGAAAGGATTGAAAGACCATCTACCCAATACATATAACGGGTATCGCTCTTGTTATCTTCAGAAAGCGGGAAAGGAACAAAATCGATTTCGTCTTCCATACCCTGTGTAGCATAATGCTGTATGTAATATGTACGCTCTGCAGTCATTGCAAGTTTACCTTCAACAAACGAAGCACCATTTGTAATTAAGCTTTTATCCTTAAAGCCCATTTCTTGTAAAAGTGTCATAGTTTTAGTGAATTTGCTATCAGATAAGGTTAATTTTTTATCTGCACCAATATAGTCAGCAAGACCTGCTGAGCAAATAAATGGATGCATAAACCATGATGAGAAGCCATATTGATCAGTTTTACCGTCGTTGTTAAGGTCTTGTGTCATTTCCTTTGCTAATGAACGGAAGGTCTTCCAAGTCCATTTGCCTTCTTCATAATATTCACCGGGAGTTTTAACACCATTGTTTTCAAACAAAGTTTTATTATAAAGAATAACGAAAGGTACTGAACGGCACTTCTGTGCAAAACCGTAAACTTTACCATCAAAGCCAAATGCTTCTTTACTTAACTTTTCAGAAATATAATCATTTTCTACAAGATATTTATCTACAGGTAGGAACAAGCCCTTTAAAGGTAATGTAGGGCAGTCCTGTGTTGTTGAGCAATAAGCGTCAAGCTGTTGACCGGTTGCCATTTTAACTGTAAGGTTAGTATAACGCTGATTCCAGTCAGGGCTCATAATATAAGTGATTTTACCGCCTGTATCCTTTTTCCATCTTTCGCCTGCAACCTTTGCAACCTCTTTAATGGTTGCTTCATCATCAGCAGCACAATAAATTACAAGGTCAACATTCTTAAATTTACTGTCGCCGCCTGTTTCTTTGCCATTATCTCCGCAACCTGTAAAGCAACCCATAAGCATTGCTGCGATTAACGCTAAACAAGCAAATCTTTTAATTTGTTTTTTCATTGTGATTTCTCCTTTTCAAAATAATTTAAAATATGTAAAAACATATAAAAATTTCAAAATTATTCAACCAAACCGGTTCTTTCTACGCTTTCAACAAAGCTCTTCTGACCAACAAAGAATATTATCAGCAGAGGCAATATTGCCAAAAGACAACCCGCCTGAACACAAACCGAATTTGCAACAGGATCACTTGTAGTGCTGAACATTGACATTGCTGTAACAGGTAACGCTTTAAGCGCAACGGCAAGGGTTGAATCGTTCCCCATAAGCATACCTGCATAGTAATAATCGCCCCAATGCCACACAAGCGAAAATAAAAAGACGGTTACAAACGCGTTTATTGCGTTAGGAACAATAATTGTTAAATAACATTTTAGCGGCGAACAACCATCGATATGTGCCGCTTCTTCAATAGATTTTGGAAAACCTCGGAAGGTTTGCATAAATACCAAGATAAATAAACCCGAGCGTATACCGTTACCAAAAAGTGACGGTAAGAAATATACCCAACCCGTATCGGTTAAATTAACGCTTGCCGCCTGCCCTGTTATAAGCTCGATAATACTGCCTACACCAAAGAAATCAAAAAATCTGTACTGTTCGTAAAGCGGTACAATAATTGTTTGATTAGGCACAATAACCGTTAATATTACGCAAAGCAAAATAATACTTTTGCCTTTAAATTTATATCTTGCAAGCCCGTAGCCGGTAAAGGCACAAACAATTGCCTGCAAAACTGATGCACCCATTGAATAAAATGCGGTACGGGTTAGCGTATTCCAATAATCCAATAGCTCGATTGCATTTTTAAAAGCATCAAGCGAATAATGAAGCGGCAACCATATAACCATTGGGTTGTAATAATCCTCGGGTCCGCGTAGTGCGGTGCTTATCATAAACAAAATAGGATAAACGATTATATACCCAATACCGATAAGCAGTGCTGCTCTAAAAAGCGCCCAAAGTATTTCGCAGGTTTTTTCTATTACGCGATGTCGGTTATAAGACAATGGCTTTTTGATTTTTTCCATTTTAATTCCTCCCCTACATCTCTGAATAGTTTATCTTCTTATTAGAGAAGATAAACACCGCGATTACTATAATAAAAATAATAAGGAAGTAGCTCATTGAAAGTGCCGATGCCTCTGCATATCGAATATCGGTAAACCAATCCGATATTTTCATCATAACACTGTTTGTCGTGTCAGTAAAACTGTCGATAATTGTGTAAATGATATTGACCAGCAAGAACGGACCGACCATTGGGAAGGTTACAAACCAAAAAGATTCCCACGCAGTTGCGCCCTCTACCTTTGCCGCTTCATAGGATGATGCGGGAATTGTCTGTAACGCCGACAAGAATAAAATTATCTGCATACCAGAATTCCACACCATATCGAAAATATCGTTTACTATTCCCTCGAAAAATGTAACAATATTTTGAGGTATACCCGCTTCGGTCAAAAATTTTAACGCGTCGGTTGCTTGAAAAATTGCAGTGGTGGTTTCAGCATCCATATTTTGCTGTAAAACATTTTGCTTTAAAAGATAAATAATAACACCCGATGAAATTATTATCGGCAAAGCAAATACTGCGCGAACAATTCCCCTACCCTTAAATTTTTGATTTAATATAATTGCAATAAATAAACTAAAGATTACAACAACTACAACCGTCGCAATCATATCACCAACAGAAGTAATTATCATTCGCATATTTTGTGTGTCTTCGAACAGGACTTTATTATAATTATACCATCCTACTAGCGATAAATCAAAGCCGTTTTTTGTGATTTTTATAGATGAAAATGAATAAACAACCGCTTTTAAAAATGGAATAAGAAAAAAGTAAACAAAGCCCACAATCCAAGGAAGTGTAAAGCAAAAGCCCGTTAAAGAATTTCTTCGTTCGTTAGTAATTTTAAGTTTCTTCAATTAGGCTCACCTCCGCCACACAAAAATCCTTTGCTTTAATGGTAATACCGTTAACCAAAATCTCGGTATCACCATAATTTACATAAATACTCACACCGTTTGAATAAACGGTTTTATAAACATTTCCGCAAACATTAGCATGAGAAATAATTTCACAGTCAGCGACTTTTTTTAGTACTGAATTTACCGTATTGCCCGACTTAATAATTTCGTCAAGCCAATCTTCATAATAAATACAACCGAGTTCATCATAACCATCATTGATAATTTCCGCAAATTCGGTTGCCGATAATGAATACATTATGCTGCTACCCGTTTCAATCGCTTTAAGTATTGCGGTTTTACTGTCGACAAAAGAATTCATAGACGGCATTGAATATGAAACAATACCGTGAAGCGTCATTTGATAAAATGGCACGCTTGCGTCTTCAATATCATAATTACTGCTTTCAATCGGTGCCTCAACAATACAATTTGCATACGGAACTGCATAAACATAGGGTGATTCGAGCATTGTATTAATTTTTTCACCGTTTATGTTTTCTAAAATTGATTTAAATTTTTTCTCGGTGTCATAGCTTAAACAAATATCCTTGCCATAGTCCGAAAATAAAGTATTGCCTAAGGTTGAAAGCGATAAATTTTCACCGCCGAATTTTTTATAAGATTTCAAAAATTTTGAAATACTTTTTTCAATTTTTTCAGGCTTTAATGCATATTTGCTTTTTCCCGTGGTGCGTCCGCTGCTTATATCATATTCATAAAAAACACCATTTTTATGGCGAACATCTTGAATAACATTATTGGGCTGAAAAATTGACTTTTCGCTGCGTTTAAAATAAATAAAATCATAATCAGGATAAATAGCGGTTTGATTGTTTTCGGCAAAGTCGATTAAGTTTCTAAGTTCTTTTTTACCGCCGATAGAGCTTGCGACCTTAAATTTGTTAGGTACTTTCTTATTATCAAGTCCAGCCTTAGTAGTACCCTTATATCTTATATTTATATCTTCGATTCCGCCATTTTTAAGCGACTTGATAATTTCTTCAACCTCATCACAATCGGTAAGAGCCTTGTTTACTGTAATAGGAAATCCCAAAAAGTTATCCGAAACTAAAACCGAGCCATAAATATCAAGATATACCGGCACATAACCATCTTTGGTTTTGGATTTAAGGTTTAATTTCTCCTTTAAGTATTCACGGTATTCGTTTGCCATACCGCTATATCCCTTATCCGCATCCATAACGGGAATAAACTTAATCGAAAAGTTTATATCGCTTACCTTTTTGTTAGAAACAAAGGTGACCTCCAAAGGATACCAAGTTTTTGAAAGCATCTTAATAACCGCTGATTTTCTAAATGTAAATTCGGGATAAATCGTATTGTAAGGACCGTTAGTACCGCTTACGAAAGCATATAGTTTACAGGCCGCTTCTCCACTCTCGATAACCGCTAAAACCGATTGTTCTTCTTTCTTAATACCAAAAATCGGCATATTTGCTTTTTCGGTGGTAGTTATACTGCTTTCAACATTCATAAGGCCGTCGGTATCGTAAATATTTTGTTGATAATTACTACCACTTTTGCCGTTATTAAAATTAATTAAAGCGCCGCTACCGTCGGGTACCAAAAAATAACCGTTTTCGTTAGTTGATGCCGCACCCCAATAAGGTAAAAGGATGATTTTAGTTATGGAATTTTCGCCTTTTTCCTCAATTTCGCTATTAAGAACGGAAGCGTTCATTCCCTTTGAATCAATACTGTAAAGAACGGGAATTGTAAATTCCTCTTTTACAAAGCAATAATCAATTCTAATGCCTTTTTCGGTTGCTTTAACCTTGATACCCTTTTTATTGGTCGCCGAAGCACAGCTTGTAGCAAGTTTTTCGTTTTTGCCATCCACAAGATAACTCACGATAAGTTGTGACTGCATTTTCATCTTATTAATACCGTTAACTTGAGAATTTGCCACTTCATCAACGGGATTACTGTACCAATACTCACCTGTTGATTTGACCAACAATTTTACCGAACCGTTTTTATCAGCCGTTAAAACAAAATTTTGGTTTTCAATTTCCAGGTTTGAATTCACTGTAACCGCACTGTTGACATCTTTCTTTACGGTTTCAGCATTAAACTTAACCTGCGGGCTATATACCGTAATTGAAATCATCAAGGCAATAACAAAACATATTGCTTTTTTAAGTTTCATAGTCATCCTCCCTTCATCACAGAATGCATTCGTATTTCATCAATAATTGTTGTGAAGAATGTCAAAAGTCGATTAAACAAACTAATAACCAATACCAATAAAAATACTACAATTGCCATACCGAATACAGTTGCTAAAAGCGAAAGTATAACCTGCTTTAAATTGTATTCGTGAAGTACGCTTAGACCTCTTAATAGCAAAGCCAATGCCCATATAAGGCATGCAACATTAATTATATTAAGGAACGCAGCTTCATCTGCGCCAAAAATATAACTAAGACCTACCCACAGATAATTTGAAATCACCATAGGGATTAGTGCATACGAAGTATAAATCCATATATTTTTCATTGTACCCTTGCCTTCAAACAAGGTACATAATGCCCAATTTATAACTACAAATGTCGCAAAAAGACCAATCGTTGACAAAAACTGTACAAGAATATTAAAGTCAACCAAACTGTCGATATTAGTATTAAACAAAAACGCTGTCTTTTGGCGTTTAAGTATGCTTGAAACAAACCAAAGCGCAAGAATTATAATCGAGGCAATAAAAGATGTTTGTTTAGACCACTTGAGATCATCAAATCCCTTAGCGGGATGAAAACATACATAAAACGGATATTGCCATTTTTTATAATGCTTTATGGTAAAATCAATCTTTTTGTTCTTTTTATTTATGTAACTTACTGTGTACGCAACTATAAGCAGACCAACTACTAAAATTAGTATCCAAGTAAAGTTATCTTGTAAGATCCCTTTTCTATATGAAAGAAAAGCTTCTGAATATCCTTCTTTATATCTGCCGATCTCAAAATATTCCATTGCTTCAGTATATTTTTTCTGCCCGAGCAATGCCTCACCGATACCGATATATGCTATTTGCAAATTACCATTTTTACGAATAACGGTTTTCCAATAATCTAATGCATCTTGGTATTTACCGTCATTAAAAAGTGTCATTGCCGTTCTTACATCTTTTCCGTATTGGGTATATTTAAATACCGTAATATTGGCTTTTGAAGAATCTAAAACATATATACCATAGTCGTCTGTTTCAACTGCTGTCGGAGTGGCAAATGTGCCACTTTGAGCACCGATGTTACCCATTGCGAATAATATTCTGCCGTCCGTTGCCGAATATTGGAAAATATGACCAAACTGACTGTCGATTGCAGTAATAAAATCATTGTCATCTATTGATAAGTCAACAATACGGGTCACCAATTCGGTTTTTCCGTCATAAATTTCTGCTGTGTCGCCATAATTTTTACCTGCATCCCATACATTTTCACCATTAGGATTAAGCTTTTTGATTTGATCAACCTTATCGGTTGTATTGTTTGTGCAAGTATAGATAAAACCCTTACTGTCAATATCAAAATTGCCGTATTCCTGCGGTATATTTTGAACAGTTTTGGAAATTTGAGTTTTATTCATTATGTTACGCCAAAAATTTTCGACCAAAAGTGTAACAGTTACAGTAACCTTATTTCCGCCAAAGAATGAGTTAAAACTACCATCAGGGTTATACAAAAGCGCGCCTTCATAATTGCCGAAATTTATAACATAATAAAATCCGTTTTTATCTTTAAGCACCTTTTGTGGTTTAAATTCAAGTTTTTGATTATAAAGTTCGCTTTCGGGCTTTTCAAGGGTCAAAACAACATTGCCCGAATTGTCGATAACCAAAACACGGGCGTTACCTGTATCAGTAACACAAAGGCAATCATCATTTATAAACATACCCTTAGGTTCTGACAACAATGTCTCTTCCCCATTCAGCATAAATCCCTTTATTTCGCGTTTGAATTTAAAGGATAAATCAGTTACAACTATACGGTTATTACCACTGTCAGTGATATAAATTTCATTGCCCCATATACATAAATCTTGTGGCGACTTCAAATCACCACAACCTATGTCCTTGCCATAAATACTTTTTTCAACAACACAAGCGTCAGGTGAAAGTTTTGGCTTTTCTCCACTGTACGAATAAGTATTAGTGGATTTCGCCGAAACCGCAATAGGTGCACAAAGTGTTAAGGCAATGAGCAAAGCACATATTAATAATCTAAATATTTTCTTCATATTAATACCGCCCCCTATTCCTTAATACCTGAGCTTGTCATCGTCTGAACAACATTACTCTGTGTAAAGATGAATATAACTATCGGCGGTATCATTAATAATACACTACCGGCCGTAGAAGCCCCGGTTCTTTCAATACTTCCTGAAAGCACCTGATTAATAGCATCGGGCAACATCTTAAGTTCTTCATCATAAATAAGACTTCCGCCCGTAATTGACCAGATAGACTGAAAAGAAAAAATCAGCAAGGTGAGCCAGGCAGGTTTAACTGACGGCATAATAATGCGCCAATATATTTGAAAATGGTTTGCACCGTCTATCATGGATGCTTCAATTAAAGCGTGAGGTAATTGATCCATAAACTGCTTCATAAGGAATAACCCCATTGAAGACGGAAGTGCCGGAAGAATATATGCCCAATAGGTATTCACAGCACCAATTTCATTCATAATGATATAGCGCGGTATTGCCAAAACAGTACCGTTAAACAACAGGGTAAGCACAACCAATTGGAACATCCAACTTATTGCAGTTTTAAACCTTGACATTGTGTATGCCGCCGCAGAGGTTATAATAATTTGACCGATAGTAACCACCACAGTTATAAGCACACTATTGAACAAATAACGGCTAAAAGGCACCCAAAGGTTATTGATAAGCCTCAAGAGCATTGTATAGTTTGTTGTTACGGGCCGCATAACATAAAAACGCGGCGGATATAGGAAAAGTTCATCAATCGGCTTGAATGACTGCATTAACGCATAAACAAGCGGTAAAAGCATAAATATACCGACAGCGGTAAGCAACAGCGCGATTAACAAATTACCAAGCCAACTGCGTGTCTGTTTGCGGACACCCGCGCGTGAACGAACAAATTTTAAATTTTTAGTCATTTTTGCACCTCATTAATCCGATACCAAAGATAGTATCCGGGTAACCAAGGATTTGAAAACAACCATCATCAAAAATAAGAATACCGAAATAGCACATGCATATCCCATTTCGTATCTGATTGTACCAAAGTCCATAATATGTAAAACGATTGTATGCGCGGCGTAATTTTTACTTGGATAACCGACCAAAGTCTGTGAAATTGCGCCAACTGAAAATGCGGTGGATATCTGCATTATTGCACCGAATAACATCTGTGGTTTCATAACCGGTAAAGTAATATACCAAAGTTCCTGCCAACGGTTTCTTACACCGTCAATTGCGCCAGCTTCATAAAGGCTGTTATCAACCGATTGGAAACCCGCAATAAATGATAAGAAACTCACACCTAAGCTCAACCATATCTGAACAATGATAACAACCGCTAACATATAACGGGTATCGCTTAACCATTGAATTGGCTCTAACACAAAGCCCATTTTCAAAAGCAGATTGTTTATAAAACCATATCTATCACCGCTGAATATATACTGCCAAATAAAAAATACATTACCTGTAAGGGCAGGTGCATAATAAACAAATGTAACAATAGCACGAATAGTGGGATTCAATTCGTTTATAAGCCAAGCCAAAACAAAAGAAAGTATATATCCGATAGGACCGGTTATAACCGCAAATATCATTGTGTTTTTAAAGGCAATCCAGAAAACATCATCACCAAAAAACATCTGCACATAATTGCTAAGACCAATAAATTTTGCGGGTTCTATCATATTATAATGTGTAAAACTTAATATAATAGATATCACAACTGGCAAAACCACAAATACCAAAAACAAAATTACAAATGGTGCGGATAAAATATATAACTGATAATTCTTTTTGAGATCAGTCTTAATGCGGTTTGTCAAAGAGAATTCATTTTTTATTGCCGCTTGTTTCATTTTATCCCTCGATTCCAAATTCTTTTAATTTGCGCTTAACTTCAATTGAAGTTTTATCTGTCCATTTTTCAAGACTTGCCCGTGGATTTTTACCATTGATTACAACATCGTTAAAGGCATTTGCCAAGTTTCTTGTAACAATATAACCGCCTGGAATTTCAGGTAATTCTTTTACATGGTTCAATTGATTTATCAAAGAATTAAGTTCTTGTTTATTCCAGTTCATTTCTTTTAATGCATTAAGATTTGCAGGGTTTTGACGGGCTGAAACCCCCATAACCGATTCCATTTCAGTTGCATATCTCAGTTGCGCTCCTGAATCGGTCCACCATTTTATAAATTTCCAAGCCGCTTCGGCATTTTTGGTGTTTTTGAATATAATTGATGCCGTGCCCGATGCATTAACACTTCGATCAATTTCACCATTTTCAAGCTGTGTACCTGGAAGTTCTACCATTTCCCACATTCCTTCAAGTTCGGGAGCAGTAACTTTAATGGTATTATACATATTATAATCGGCTATACCAATAGGCATTTCACCTGTTCTAAAAAGGTTGTTAAAACTATATTCAAGTGAAAAACCATACTGAGTGAAGAAATTTGTCCACTGCAAGAACGATTCATACGCTTTATCAGAACCCCATTCAGTATCGGTTTTAGTTTCGTTATAAAATCTTCCACCTTTTTGCATTAAAAGCGCAGAGAAGATTCCCATACCGGCGCTAGGTATACCAACGCGCATATTATTACGCTGAAGTTTGGGTGCTAACGCTAAAAACTCATCCCATGTTTCAGGACACTCAAGATTCATTTGCTTAAAAATATCGGTTCTATAAAACATCATTGGGAAGATTTGTGTATCGGGTATTCCATAACATCCGCCGTTATAAGAATAAGGTTCAAAAGCAGTGGGGTTAAATTCATTTGTAATTTCTTCAAAACCTTCAATCTGCGAAAGGTCAATAAGCGCATTTCTAATAGCAAGATTTACGGGTTGGTCACGCGCAACCATAATAGCCACATCAGGACCGTTATTCGCAAGTATTGCCTGTACCAATGTAGCATTAACAAGTCGTATGTTAACATTCACGCCTGTTTTAGGAGTAAATGAATCCGATGCCATGTTTTTAAGTATCTGCATTTGGTCACGACCTGAAGTTAACCAAACTGTAATGGTTTCGCTGTTTTTATCTGTTTCAGTTTTATATGCACCCATAAATGATGCAAAAAATCTTAAAAGTGTAGCCTTTATACGAATCCAAAAACCTGCCTCCGCAGATGGTAATGGTTCGTCTGGGCTCATTAAAGCTAACCAGTCAATTGTGAGCGGTTGATATTTAAGATCCAATAACCATGATGAAAAGCTGCTTACATTTGAACTAAAAGTACTAAGACGATTAGAATCGACGATTGTATCAGGGTCTTCAATAATATCATCAAGTTGCGAAACCAATGTTTCAAGTGCAGTGGCATTCACATTTTCAGTTTCTAAAATTTGTGATAACTTTTTCTTTTGAGATTCAAGAGTTTTTTTAGATGCCTTGAAGATATCGACCATATCTTTGACCGAAGCCGTAATATTGTAATCACGGTATTGGTCTGGTGTTGTACCGGTTATTGCGATAATTCGACGATAAACCGACATCAAATCATCAGATATCCCCTGAAGTCCTTCAATAACTTCAGATATTTCACCTGTAACAACTTCAAGCTTAATTTCATGAGAACCCGCCGAAAGATAAAACAAAAAATCTTCTTGGTTTCCCAAAGCAGAAACCTGCCAATCTTCCGAATAGTTAAATTTGAGATTTTCCGCTTCCTTAAACGGTACTTCACCATCAATATAAAGCCTGCGTGAAGAAAAATAACCCTTTATAAGTTCTTGTCGATATCTTACGCCTATTTTATATAGACCATTTTCAGGTACTTCAACCTTCCAAGATATCCATTGCGACTGATATTTCCATGCGTTCCCGCCAATACAATTATATCTGATTTTTGTGGGAGAAAACGGCTGGGTATTGGGACTAATTTTATCAGACTGTGCACGAAGAGAATAATCTGATTTTTGATAGGCTTCCTCACCCTGAATATATTTAATATCACTGCTGCTCTGTTTATAGCCCTTTGACTTATATTCAGCCAAAACTTCCTGATAGGTTGGAATTTCTTTACTTCCTTTTAAAATAATATTTTTAAGTGCAAAAGGTTCTTCATTGCAAACAAGTGTAATTGTGTGCTTACCTTCAGTAAGGAAAAAACGATATGCTGTATTACCGTAATAACCCTTTTTATCTTTAAAAACATTTTGTGTCCATTGTGGATTTTCAGAAATAGACGGTGTGTATTGGTCACCATTATTGTCAGTCAAAATACCACTATCATCACACCAAATACGATCGAATTCATTGTATCGGGCATCTGTAAAAGGAAACTCACCATCAAATTTTATCCCCAAATCTATTGGTGAATTTCTACCTTCCAATTGAAAATATGTAAGGTGAACTTCATAAAGTGCTGTTTCAGGCACTGTGAATTCCCAAACAATTTCACCTTCGTCGCCATTGATTACAAGCGCATTTTCTACTCCTTCATAAGCGGAAGTTTTTATACTGTTTTGAGTAGATGATAAAAATTTCGATGCTAGAATTTCAATCTCGCATTCGGCATTTTTTTCATTTTTATATTTTTCACTATAAGCACCATATGAAAAACTATTTTCAGCGTAATTTTCCGCACTATCGAATTGATTATTTATTTCTTCTTTTTGTGCAAAAGCAACCGTTCCCGCATTAGCAAAAACGCTTGAAATAATAATTATACAAAGGCCTAGCGCGCATACTTTTCGGAGTTTAAGCATTACCAAAAACCATCCTCCCATTTTTGTTCATTATAATTATACAAAAAAATGACTGATATTTAAATATCAGTTTTTTGATATATGTTGCTTTTTTTTGTCAGCTTTAATCTCCAACAAAACATTCACTCGATTTTTGTTGAAAACGACAGTATTTTCGTTTATAATATACCTATGTATTAATGGGGAGTGTGTTCTTATGTACAATGTGCTTATTGTCGATGATGATTTCCGCGACCGCAACGGAATATGCAACACTATCAAAAAAATCCAGTTGCCACTAATTACCTTCACTGCCGACTGCGGAAGCGAGGCATTAAACATATTAAAACGCGAAAAAATCGATATACTTATCACCGATATTAAGATGCCGGACATGCTTGGAACCGAACTTGCAAAGGTAGCAAGAAAAGAAAATCCCGAATTAACAATAATACTTGTAAGTGCTCATAAAGACTTTCAGTATGCACAATCTGCTATTGATTTCGGTGCTATCAAATATCTTTTAAAGCCTTATTTCATTGACGAACTTGTTGCCGCACTTAATGACGCGATCGAAATCTGCCATATCAAAAACAAATCCGGCAATCTCCAATCACAAGAACGCGATTCACAAACCAACAACATTATTTTAAATTACCTTAACGGTGACAGCAATGCCACAACTGAACAATTAACTTCTGTTATTGGTCAAGATGAAATTCAACTAGTTTTAATAAAATTTCTAAAGACCAACAACGATGATAAAAAGGCCATTGATAAACTTAAAAAATTATTGGCACCGTCACCCACCTTAATAACATTACCAAATTCAAGATACCTTATACTTTTTAAGAACAAATCTGTCACATCTCAAGACCACTTTGAAAATATTATTGAAATCTTCCGCAACGATTTAGAAACCGAAATCTGCATTACATACAGTCCGTTTGCTTCTATCGATCAGCTTCCCGAAGAATATAAACATATAACTCAAACTAGTGAATATTTTTTCTTTACCAATATCGGTCTTGTTATTTCTACAAAAGATATTATTTCAAACGACGACAAAGGTGCTCCGTCAGTCGATATAATTATGGACAAAATTAAATTGCTTATTGAAATGGAAAACTACACGGATTTTATTCCTATGATTGCTTTACTTTTCAATACATTAAAACATACGCAGCACTTCTCTGCTCTTTATGCAAAATGCATTTCATCTAATATAATTAACTCTCTTTACAAAAAACAAAAATTCACTATAAGTGAACAAGAAATCCTTGTCAAAATTTTCTCATCTAACTCAGCTGATGAAATCGTATTATTATTTAAAGAAATTGTGGAAAAATTCACTGCAAACACCGCTGAATCCGATGTACACCGTCTCGTTTCCAAGACACTTAATATAATTGAAAATGATTATATGAACGACATTTCACTTGAATATATTTCAGAAAAATTATATATATCTCCCTCACATCTTAGCCGACTTTTCAAAAAGGAAACCGGCAAAAATTTCATTGATTTTCTGAAAGAATATCGATTAAAAAAGGCGTGTGAATTACTAAAAAACACAAATATTCGTATTACAGAAATTTCCAAAATGGTTGGTTACGACTCAACTTCATACTTTACAACCATTTTTCACAAATTTTATAATATCACGCCTGCTCAGTTCAGAGAAAAAGGTGATAATTAATGTTTAAAAAGTTATCCTTATGGATAAGTGGCAAATTTTTTAATTTAAAATTCAAACATCAACTTTTAGCCACATATCTACTTATTTCGCTTATTCCCGTAATGATTTTAGGTGTGTTTTCCTTCTCTCAATCACGATCCTTGCTTTATTCATCGAAGGAAAAAGACCTTAACTTCTACTTTGATAAAGCCACCACAAGTTTAAATAACACTATTTTAACTTGCGAACATGTATTGGATGAAGTGGCTACAAATCCAAATTTTTTAAAAATATTCAACAAGCAGTTTTCCGATAAAGATAAATTGCGACGCGAGATCGTAACAACACTTGAACCGCACCTTTACAACCTTAAAAGTTTTTATCCGTTCATTCGGGAAATCACCTTTTTTTCAAGACTAGATATTGATAGTTACCGCTCAACAATTCGCGATTATGACGCTTTGATATTACCAACGCATCCGCACCATGGCAATAAGCATTGGTATTACAACGGCAAGTTTTTGGTTTATAAATATGATATTTTTGATGGAGATTTACACACAGGCAGTATTTGCTTATTTATATGGCCCAAATCACTTGTAAAAACAGCACATAATGAATTTATGAACTACAATCTTTTGCTTACCACCAAGGACGTTAAAACCGTTTATTACCGAAATGTAATATATGGGATTCCTTCTCCTAAGCCTGAAGATATTTTAAACATAAAAGACAAACAAATCAAGGTTGATGATGAAGAATATTTGATTCTTTCATCATCACTTGAAAATGATTTAAATCTTTATGCATATATCCCTAAAAAAGATATCGTTCTAGGTAGTAGCACAATCCTGCATTCTACATTTATAGCAATGCTGCTATCATTTATTTTGCTTTTAATAATTGATATTATTTTCTCACTTTCATTTACTAAACGAATCAATCACCTTTCTAAAAAAATATCACAAATTAAAAACGGTGATTTAAGCGTGCGTCTTTATTCCTCGCAAAAGGATGAAATCGGTAATTTAACAAACGATATCTCAGATATGACACAAAAACTCGATTCGCTGATCCACACCGTTTATGAAAAAGAAATTCAACAAAAACATTTTGAACTTAAAGCATTACAAGCACAGATTAATCCACATTTTCTTTATAATACTTTGCAAACCATTAACTGGATTGCAATCGAAAATGATGCAGACGAAATTAGCGGACTAGTTATAAACCTTTCTAACTTTTACCGTGCAACTCTAAATAACAACGAAGATGAGAGCACGGTAAATGAAGAAATAAAAATGGTGAAGTCTTATCTCGATATTGAAAAAATAGTTTTAGGCAATAAGTTTGATTTTGAATTTGATATTGACGAAGAAATATTGCAAAACCGTACCCTGCACCTAATTTTGCAACCACTGGCTGAAAACGCAATAGAACACGGTATAAAACAATTAAAGCATAAAAAGGGACAGATCATGATTACCGCTAAAAAGGATAACTCTAACCTTGTATTTACCGTTTCAGATAATGGCCCAGGTATAATGTTCGATAAAGCAAATAATATTCTGGCAAGCCGCTCACACGGTTACGGTTTAAAAAATGTTAACGAACGAATTAAAATAAAATATGGTGAAGGATATGGTTTGGAAATTATTTCTGTTTCGAATCCTACAACTTTTGCCATAACTTTACCACTTAATCATGGTTGATGTATTTCATACATTACAATATTCTTATAACTATCAGCTCGGTTGATAGTTTACATTACGGATATAAGCCAATTTACTGACCGAACTAAAAACCCACCCTTTCTTCCGAAAGGGTGGGTTTTATTTAATTAGATGTTAATCGTAATTAACAATTAATGAATATAATTGTAAGCGGAATCACCGTATTTGAGCATAGCCTTAATTAATTCGTTAAGATAAGGAACGCTGGTGTCGGTGTAAGAGTCAGCAACATATGATTCTATGCTGTAACGAATGGTGTTACTGATGTGTGCGCCATCTTTAACAATATAGCCATATAATGGTGAGCTCATCTGTGCTGCGTTAAGT
>JAZKXN010000082.1:0-1493 GCA_045611605.1 Acutalibacteraceae bacterium | reverse complement strand
TGTTTGATAGAGTTATTTATAGGCGAATTTCTGGGTGTTTTATTTACAAATTTCAAACGTAAATGGGCGACGGGAATTTACATCTAAATTCTAAAATTTGAGGTGTTTTGATTTGTAAAATATTAATTTAAAAATTTATCTTTACAAATGTTGGTGGTGTCTGTAAAAAGGTTTAACTTTGTAAACGCTTAGAAAAAGGGGTGATTTTCCCATTTTTTGCCCTCTTAACTGTAAGTGATGGTAAAACCGAGAAAATTCTGGGGGTATGAGATGTGGGAAAAAATGAGACAAATTGCGTGCGCAATATATGTGCCCATTTTTCCCTGCTTTTCCGATTGAGTTTTCACAATAATGCAACCGAATATGAAAAATAGAATTAGAGAAGTGATGCTAAAGGCGAACCTTTCGCAACAAGATTTTGCTACAAAATTAGGAGTTTCGCCAGCCTCAATTTCTAACATTTTTATGGGGCGTACGAACCCAACAATTACCCATGCTTCGGCAGTTCATAAAGCCTTCCCTTCTGTGCGTATGGATTGGTTGCTTTTTGGTGAAGGCGAGATGACGGATGGTGAAAAGTCGGAAGATTTCGATGGCACTGGAGGAACAAATTCGGATGCGCCAATCGAAATAGGGGATGATAATTTGCTTGTAGGCGAACCGAGTGACGCGTCTGCTTCTTCCGCTTTTTCGGTTCAAAAAGATGTTCAGGCGATGCCTCGTTCTCCTCAGAATGGTGGTGTCGAGCAAATGCAACATGCGCGTCAACCCATGCCTAACGAGATTTACGATTACGCCAATCCGAATCGTTTAGTGGCGTATAATGACATGCTAAATGCGAAAAAATGCGACAAACCTGAGCGTAAAGTTAAGGAGATACGCGTATTTTTTGACGATGGTACCTATGAAATCTTCATCCCTGCGATGAAATAATGAGCATAAAACGCTTGTTATTCAGTAAATTAGGTATGCTAAATTCTCGTTGTTAGAATCAAACTCCAATACCTGTTGCAAGGGGGCGAAATCGGCATATACATTGATTCATTTCAATGATGCGGAACATAAAATTACTTATAGTGAGAACAATTAGTGACTTTAAGCGCAGAAAGTTACTTATTGTTCTCATTATGTTTACCTCTTTTGTGATGTAATCTTAATTAGATTTATCGCGCTGAATTACAATGATATACATTGGTTATGTGTGCTGGATTTCTTCGGGCATTCTCGCCCCAATGAGACTATCGCAAGCATGGATGCCCGTTCTGTTATTTCGTTTTTACCTTTATTTTTCGTGTAAAATAGACCCGCTCCCCTTTCTTTGCTCAAGATAAAGCACTACCTTTGTAGCGCTACACAATATATATAATATAAGCACACTGATATAATGTCTGAGAACTTAAAAGAGAGAACCGCAAAAAACTTCTTTTGGGCTGCGCTAAGCAATGGCACACAACAGGTGGTCATGCTCTTAGTGGGGATTCTTTTGGCGCGAT
>JAZKXN010000081.1:0-1065 GCA_045611605.1 Acutalibacteraceae bacterium | reverse complement strand
TTCAAGCTCAAAAATAATGTGATATACATTAGGGTTTGTTGTGTCCTGTGTATTGCTAATTAATGCCATACCACCTGTTGGCGGTTGATAATTGTTACACAACACGCACGTATAATGAGTTGCCTGTTCATTCGTTAAATCTAATGATACTTCAACACGTATAGTATTGGTTGAATATAAAAACCCGTTTGCCGTTGCTTGCATTATTTATTACCTTCTATATAATTAATTAGTGCTTGTACCAACTCAGGGTCATACCCGTTATTTTTTAATTTTTCTTTTCGTTCGTTTCCAGTTCCGTAATTGTCTTTGTAAACATCTTTTAATACCCATTTGTATTTGTTTTGAAAAAACTCATCCAAAGAAATTTCCAGATTGTCAATTTTCACGAGTATTGAAGCATCAATCTCTTTTTCTTTCTGTGGCGTGCCGTACTCTTTGTAGGCATAATTACAATCGACATTCCCTAATATTCCCTGAACTCTTCCCTTGTCTGTGTACTGCCATATACCGCAAGACCGCGGTGGGTTTTTACCAGACCATGAAGCCAACCATAAATCATACTTTGTTAAAAGATTAGCAAATCCTTTATTCAGGTAATCTACATTGCTATAGATCATCGCATAATATCCGCGTGATTCAACAGTTTCAAGAAACGCCTTTGCGAATTCTTCACGATCCTTGTTACTGAGTTTTACACCCTTCTTTTTTGCGTTATCGTCAGAGTCATACTCCCAATCGTAACACAACGGATAAGTTGGTTTGTACTTATCAGCAAGATCACACAAATAATTCGCTTCAGCCCTGCACATTGTTACGGTGGTTGCATAGGAAAACCAATAAAACCCAAAGGGAATACCCTTCGATTTACACCCGTTGACATTGTTTTTTAACTGCGCGTCAATATTGTTTTTTCCATAACCAGCACGAATAATTGCAAAATCAATGCCTGAAACACTTGACCAATTAATCTGACCATTGTGCTTAGAAATATCAATCCCTTTCTTCATTGTTTTTTTCTCCATTTTGTAACTTTGCCAGATACGGCTCAAAAAAGACTTTGAA
>JAZKXN010000080.1:0-83092 GCA_045611605.1 Acutalibacteraceae bacterium | reverse complement strand
ATATACAACTTATCGTGTATATACATTTTAATTTATTGTTTTAGAAAACACCAACATGCCGATTTGATACGGTATGAATATATGTGTGATTGTCGGTTATTTTAAGATTGTTTTTTGAATCCGTTAAGAACAACCGTACCAAAAAAGAGTATCTCACATGAGATACTCTTTTTTATTACCTATTTTATTTATTGCAAATTCCCTTTTGTTAAATAATTAACAATCTACATGCTCTCTGGGTAATAAGGTGCTAATTCAACTCTTACAAAATAGCCCTTTTCGTGTGAACAAACGGGACAAATTTCAGGAACATTTTTGCCTTTGTAAATATGACCGCAATTTAAACACATCCATTCACATTCAACATCGCTTACAAACAGTTTATTTTCCTTTAAAAGCTTTGCGAATAAAGAAAAACGCTTAGCATGTTCATTTTCAATTTCTGCAATGCTTCTAAAAGAGTGTGCAATTGCCATGTGCCCTTCCCTTTCGGCTTCATTTGCAAATTCTCTGTATACATTTTCGTACTCTTCCGTTTCGTTGTGATTAGCATTTTCTAAAAGTTCTACGACAGAATTTGTAACTTCAACAGGATATGTGCCATCAATTTCGATGTTTTCACCGTTGAAATCACTTAAATGTTTCATAAAGACATTGGCGTGGGCAAGTTCCTGATTAGCAGTAAGCGTAAAAACTGCTTCAACTACATATAATCCTTGTTTTTTTGCAATTTCTGCCGCAAATGTGTAGCGATTTCTCGCCTGAGATTCACCTGCAAATGCGCGCATTAAATTGGTTTTAGTATTTGATTCATTAAAATTAACCATTTTATCAACTCCTTAAATCTATTTTGCCGAAAAAATGGTAATTTATGCAACAAACCCCCGAAAAGATCGGGGGTTTGAAATTTATTTTACAATATATTTATTAAAAATCTTTTTACCTTTTTTAAGGATAATTTCATTATCAAAAGCGCTGATTTCAAGCGAATATGCGGGGTCAGTAATCTTCTCGTCATTAATGCTAACGCCGCCTTGCTGTACGAGTCGTCTTGCTTCACCGTTAGAAGCTGCAAGATTAGCTTTTACCATCATTGAAAGTACGCCAATTTTACCGTCAACAAAGTCATCAGCCGAAAGTTCAGTTGTGGGCATATTTTCGTGACTTCCTGCACCTGCGAAAATTGCACGAGCAGTTGTTTGTGCTTTTTCAGCTTCTTCTTCACCGTGAACAAGTTTAGTAAGCTCATAAGCTAAAATTTCTTTTGCAGTGTTAAGCTGACTGCCTTCCCATTCATCCATCTTGTCAATTTCTTCAAGTGGTAAAAATGTAAGCATTCTGATACACTTAAGAACATCAGCGTCCCCAACATTACGCCAGTACTGATAAAATTCATAGGGCGAAGTCTTTTTGGGGTCAAGCCATACAGCACCTGATGCGGTTTTACCCATCTTCTTACCTTCGGAATTAAGAAGTAAGGTAATTGTCATTGCATAAGCATCTTTGCCAAGCTTTTTACGAATAAGCTCCGTACCGCCAAGCATATTTGACCACTGGTCATCGCCGCCGAACTGCATATTACAACCATATTCCTTATAAAGGTGATAAAAGTCGTAACTTTGCATTATCATATAGTTGAATTCAAGGAAAGAAAGACCCTTTTCCATACGCTGTTTATAGCATTCTGCACGAAGCATGTTGTTAACCGAGAAGCAAGCACCAACTTCACGCAAAAGGTCAATATAATTAAGGTCTAAAAGCCAGTCAGCATTATTAACCATCTGTGCCTTGCCTTCGCCAAATTCAATAAATTTGCTCATTTGTTCTTTGAAACAATCACAGTTATGCTGAATTTGTTCAGGTGTCATCATTGAACGCATATCGCTTCTGCCGGAAGGGTCGCCAATGTAACCTGTACCGCCACCAATAAGAGCAACAGGTTTATTCCCTGCCATCTGCAAACGCTTCATAAGGCAAAGTGCCATAAAGTGACCAACATGAAGGCTATCAGCAGTCGGGTCAAAACCAATATAAAATGTTGCCTTGCCTTCGTTTACAAGGTCACGAATTTCATCTTCATCAGTAACCTGCGCGATAAGACCGCGGGCTATAAGTTCGTCATAAATTTTCATAATTAAATGCTCCTGTCTATTAGTTCCTTTGCGGAATTATATAAATTATCAGTAATGTCAGTACCTGACATAATACGGGCGATTTCATATATTTTTTCTTCATAACAAAGCGAAGAAACATTAGTGAAAGTGCGGCCGTTTTCAGTATTTTTAACAATTAATAAATGTTCATTTGCTACCGCGGCAATTTGCGCTAAATGTGTAACACAAATAACCTGGCGGGCGCTTGAAACAAATTTTAATTGCTTTGCAACCTTGTCAGCGGCATAACCGCTAATACCTGTGTCAATTTCATCAAAAATCATTGTGCCGACAGGGTCTTTGTCTAGTAAAATGCTCTTAATCGCAAGCATAACACGAGAAAGCTCACCACCGGATGCGATTTTATGTAAGGGTTTTAAACTTTCACCCGCATTAGCAGAAATAACAAATTCTACTGCATCGCAACCGTTTTTGGTATACTTACCTTTTTGAAAATCAACCGCAAACTTAACATTTGGCATATTAAGTTCTTTTAAAACTTCACAAACTTGTTTTTCAAATTCGTTTGCAACAGTTTTGCGATTATCGGTTAATTTTTCACCCAATTCAATAAGTCGAGCGGTAGAAATATCTAACATATTTGAAAGCTCTATTATACGCTTATCAGACATTTCTATTGCTTGTAATTGCGTATTGGCATTGTCCAAAAAGTCAATAGCAGATTCTTCACTACCGCCGTATTTTAACACAAGTTTAGTAAGATAGTCAAGTCTTTGATTGATTTCATTAGGATTTAATTCAGAATATTCAGAATTACTTAAAAAACCGCCAATCTCAGCACGCAAATCTTCAAGTAAAGCTAATGCTTCATTTAATTTTTCAGTGCTTACTGTATCTGCAATAATTAACTGTTTTTCGGCGTTTCTTAAAGAATTCAAAACACCATCATTATTATCATCGCCGCTTAAATAAAATTCAGCACTTGTGAGAGCCTTAAAGGTTTTTTCATAACTTTCGGCAATTTTTAGTTGGTTTTTAAGTTCCTGAATTTCGCCGATTTTAACACCCGCAGATTCGATTTCATTAATCTGATACTTTAAAATATCAAGCTTACGCGCTTTTTCATCTTCGTTCATTTCAAGTTCGCGAAGCTCTTTGCGAATAATATTTAAATTTTTGAATTCCTTATAATATTCGGCTATTAAATCACCGTTATCTGCTATAGCATCGATATATCCTAAATGATTTTCGGGCACAAGCAACGCCTGATTATCGTGCTGACCGTGAATATTAATTAAATTCTGCGCTATTTCTCGCAAAACTGTTGCCGTAATGGGCATACCGTTCGCTTTAATTAACCCTTTGCCGCTTAATGATAGTTTACGGGTAATAAGAATATTTCCGTCATCATCGGGCGAAATATCATAATTATTTAGTATATCAAGGGTTTGCTCATCAATGTCGCAAAACACCGCTGATACAAGTGCACTGTCGCAGCCATTTCTTATAAGTTCTTTTGATACGCGTTCACCCAAAACGGCATTAATCGCATCAATAAGTATTGACTTACCCGCACCTGTTTCACCAGTAAGTACATTGAAGCCGGATTTAAATTCAATATCGGTTTTCTCAATAACGGCAATGTTTTCAATATGAAGAAATTTTAACATAAATAACCGCCAATTTACAAAATATTGTTGATTTTATCAATTAAAATCTTAGAATGCATTTCACTTCGTGTAACTATAATAATTGTGTCATCACCCGCAAGTGAACCGAGCATCGTATCACCAAACATATTATCTAGCGCAACACAAGCTGTAGACGCCATACCTGAATGAGTCTTAATAACAACATTATTAAGTGCATAATCCACACTTTTAACCGCTTTTGTAAATAAATCACGATAATGACTTTCACCGTTAAGCATAGATTTTGCAACAGTTGAAACATAACGGTAGTTACCTTCACTGTCGTGTGTTTTAATAAGGCGCAATTCCTTAATATCACGCGAAACTGTAGACTGAGTAACATTATATCCAAGCGCTAAAAGTTCGTTTTGAAGGTCTTCTTGAGTATAAACAATTTTTTGTGAAATTATTGAAAGGATTTCATTTTGTCTTTTGTTTTTCAAATTAAACACTCCTGCTATCTCTGAATTTTACCGACATCGTTTTATAGAACGAACGCTCACTTAAGCGGATAAGCTTAACAAAGTTTTTAGATTTTGTTATTTTTATCTCGCTATACGGTTTGACATTTGCCACCTTTCGTCCGTCAACAGTTAAATATATTTCTGCTCGTTTTTTCGAGAATGATTTAAGCGATAAAGTAGTATTAGCGCTCATCAAAATCGGTTTTGCCGACAAAGAATGTGAACAAATTGGCGTAATACAAATGTTTTCGGTAGATGGGTCAATGATTGGACCGCCCGCAGACATTGAATAGGCGGTTGAACCGGTTGGAGTAGAAACGATAAGACCATCTGCACGATAATTAATAGCATCATTACCAACTGCAACCGAAATATCAATAATTCGCGAAATAAAACCACTAGTAATAACAGCATCATTAAGGGCGGAATATTGACCGACTACATTACCGTTTTCTAAAACAGTAACTTCAAGCATCATACGATTTTCAATGCGGTAATCACCACTGATAAGCTTGGGAATTAAAGAAAGTTCGTTTTGTTCAATATCAGCAAGATAACCCATTCTTCCGGCATTAATACTTAAAACAGGTTTATTATCTAAAGCTGCGCGCTTTGCATAGCGCATAATTGTACCGTCACCACCAACGGTGATTATTATATCTGCCAAGGAATACAATTCATCTTCCGGCGCGTGGTCATAATTTGGACTGCAAATACTATCCGGCAAATATGCTTTAACACCTTCATTTTTAAGTAAAACACCAAGTTTTTCAACAACTTCAGATGCACCGCGTTTATCGAGATTAGGTAAAACAGCAATAACCAAAACTTAACACTCCTTCAACGCATTATAAGAATTTTCCACAACCGATTCAGCCGAAACATCACATAAATTTTCAGCTTTTTCGGTCTTTCTGATGTGGCAAAGATATTCAATATTACCTTCAGGTCCTTTAATAGGTGAAAAATCAAGACCCAAAAGTGTGTAATTATTTTCAAGAATTAAATCAATAATCTTATTCACGACAGCAATATGCACATTTTTATCCCTGACAACGCCCTTTTTGCCGACATTTTCCTTCCCTGCTTCAAACTGCGGTTTAATAAGACAAACCGCTTCACCGCCATCACGCAAAAGCTTGTGCATTACAGGAAAAATATGATAAAGCGAAATAAACGAAACATCAACCGATGCAAAATCTAATTCATCAGGCACTTCTTCTTTGGTAACATAACGGAAATTCGTGTTTTCAAGATTTATAACCCGTTCGTCTGTACGAAGTTTCCAAGCAAGTTGACCGCGACCGACATCAATTGAATATACCTTTTTAGCACCGTTTTGAAGCATACAATCGGTAAAACCACCTGTAGATGCGCCAATATCTGCACAAATAGTGTTTTCGAGATTAATAGGAAATACCTGCATAGCTTTTTCAAGCTTTAAACCGCCGCGGCTTACATATTTAAGGGTTTTACCCCTTACTTCAATAACATCATCCGGCTTGACAGTATTCCCTGCTTTGTCGGATTTTTGATTATTAACAAAAACAATACCCGACATTATAATTGCTTTTGCCTTTTCGCGACTTTCAGCAAAGCCCTGCTCAACAAGAGCAACATCTAATCTTGTTTTCGGCATATTAACTCCTTAACATATTTTCCGCATCCAAACCAAGCTTTTTGAGTGCAACATCGGTTTTAGACATTGGAACAAATTCGTTATTAACAGCGTGAATATTAAATTCACCCTTAAAGCCATTTTCGAGCAATAAAGCGGATAAGTGCTCACCAATGCCGCCACTCTTAATGGTTTCTTCATAAAAATCAATCTTTTTAGAGTTTTTAAGTCCATTTACAAGTTCATTACTTATAGGGAAAATTTTATTAAGCTTAATAAGTGTAATACTGTCATCAATTTCCTTTGCCTTTAAAGCCTGTGAAAACAATTTACCGTAGGTTATAATCACACGGTCGCCGTTACCGTTTAAAACGGTGTAATCACCCTTAAAATCAATTTTAAAGGCGCTTGACGGTTCTTCACAACCACGGGGATATCTGACAGCAGAAACACCTTCTTGCAAAGCAGTAAGATTGATAGCATATATAAGTTCATCATAATAGGTGGGTGAATATACAGTAATTCCTGGAATTGAAGTAAGATAAGAAACATCAAAAAGACCTTGATGTGTTTCACCGTCTTCACCAACTATACCCGCTCTGTCAATTAGGAAAGTAACAGGCACTTTACCTATTGCACAATCGTGAATTATCTGATCATAAGCGCGTTGCAAAAATGAAGAATAAACCGCAAAATACGGTTTCATACCGCCCTTAGCAAGACCCGCCGCAAAGGTTACAGCGTGCTGTTCGGCAATTGCAACATCAAAAAATCTGTCGGGATATTTTTTCTCAAATTCCGAAAGACCGGTGCCGCTTCCCATAGCTGCGGTAACGGCGCAAATTTTACTGTCATTTTCCGCCATTTCGCAAAGGGTACGACCTGCAATATCAGAAAATGTAACCTTACCAAAGGACTGAACACCAAGACTCACATCAAAAGGTGCAACGCCATGATAGTTATTAGGATTTTTTTCGGCTAAATCATAACCTTTACCCTTTGTCGTTACAACATGAATAACGGTCGGTCGCTGATAACACTGAGCAATTTTGAAAAGTGATTCCATATCCTTAACATTATGCCCATCAACCGGACCAAGATAATTGAAACCAAATGCAGAAAAAATATTACGGCGGTAAACCGCACTTTTAAATATTTCCTTAATACGATAAAAGAATTTATAAAGCCATTTACCGATTAGCGGAATATGATTCAAAAATCTGCCAAATGCAAATTTAAAACGGTGGTATCTCGCCTTATTGCGAAGCTTAGTAAGGCTTTTTGACATACCGCCAACATTTTGAGAAATTGACATTTCGTTATCATTTAAAATAACGATAAAATTACCCGTATGGTCACCCGCATGGTTAAGCGCTTCATAAGCCATACCGCCTGTCAAAGCGCCGTCACCAATAACAGCAACCGCAGAACCATTTTCACCATTTAGCCTTTTAGCCCGATAAATTCCGTAAGCAGCAGAAATTGAATTACTGCTATGCCCCGTGATTATTGGGTCGTGTATGCTTTCGCAAGGTTTCATAAAACCCGAAATACCGTTTTCACGACGAAGGGTTTTAAAATCATCAAAACGGCCTGTCAAAAGCTTATGTGCATAGCACTGGTGACCCACATCAAAAATAATAGCATCATCAGGTGAATTAAAGGCGCGATGAATCGCAACGGTAAGCTCAACTGCGCCGAGATTTGCGCCCAAATGCCCACCGTTTTGAGATACAGTATTAATTATACAATCACGCATTTCGCCGCAAAGTGTATCTATTTGAGTATAGTTAAGTTCTTTTACATCTTGCGGTGACTTAATTTTATCTAAAATTTGGTAATTCAAACTAACATTCCCTTAAAAATTTCTGTAAAGCAAATACTTTGTAATTGCTTTTATGTTTTCAGTATTTCCATTAAATCCTTTCAAAATCTGCAAAGCTTCATCGGTCAATTTTTTAGCTTCGGCTTTAGCACCATCAAGTCCCAAAAGACTAACAAATGTTGTTTTTTGGTTTTTGTCATCACTGCCGACGGGCTTGCCAAGTAACTCAGGGTCGGCTGTAACATCAAGTATGTCATCAATAATCTGAAAAGCCAAGCCAACCTTTTGGGCAAAAATATCAGCACTATTTATATCAGTTTCAGCAGCTCCGCCAACTGTCGCACCAATTATTGCAGCTGCACGCAAAAGACAACCTGTTTTACGGGCATACATATCGCAAAGTGCTTCCAAATCGGGTGGATTTTTAACAAAAGATAAATCAATCACCTGACCGCCTAACATACCGCAAAAGCCAGACATTTGTGAAAGTGTGGCTATTGCCTTTATCTTAATTTTATCATCAGCATCGGCATTAGCAGCAACCAAAAATGCTTCAGTTAAAAGCGCATCACCTGCCAAAAGCGCCATATCTTCCGAAAAAGCCTTATGGCAAGATGGTTTACCGCGACGGAAATCATCGTTATCCATACAAGGCAAATCATCGTGTATAAGCGAATAGGTGTGAATCATTTCAAGCGCAATGGCAAAATCAAGCGCGTTTTTATATTCCCCACCAAAGAGACGACAAAATTCCATCATAATTATGGGTCTAATACGCTTACCGCCAAGTTTTAAACTGTAACGCGAAGCCTTTACAACTTCGTTATAAGGTGCGTCGGTTTCAGATAAAAGTTCATCTATGCGATTTTCAATTATCGGCTTATAAAAAGCAAATAATTCATTAATCATTATTTTCACCTTCACATTCGGTTAAGGTTTTAATTTTTCTTTCGGCAGTTTCTAAAATCTTTCTGCAATCACTTGAAAGTTTAACGCCATCTTCAAAAAGACTGATGGCTTCATTAAGCGAAATTTCGCTGTTTTCAAGTTTTGCAACAATCTTTTCAAGTTCGCTAAGTTTATTTTCGAAATTATTTTCCATTTATTTCTCCTTACCAACGGTTTCGCAATCTACTACACCGTCTGAAAGTCTGAGTTTAAATTTATCACCCAAAGCAAGGTCGTTAACACTTTTAACGGTTTTACCCTTGGTTTCGGCAATTGCATAACCGCGCGTAAGCACCTTTAAAGGACTCAAAGCATCTAATTTTGCAACATCACTTGCAAAACGCGATTTTTCGCGTGTAATAACACCACTAAAGGCTGTAACCGTTTTTTCAAAAAGTCGGTCAACCGCTTCATTGCGTGTTTCTGTCAAATACAAAGGTTTACACAAAACAGATTTAGAAACTAAAGCATCATATTTTGATTTCTGTGAATTATACTTTAAAAGCAAATTGCCTTTCAAAAGAGCATTATACTTATTTAATTTCAAAAGAAGCTCAGCCGAGTCCGGTACTGCGAGTTCTGCCGCGGCTGACGGTGTCGGTGCGCGCAAATCTGCAACAAAGTCACAAATTGTAAAATCAGTTTCGTGACCCACAGCAGAAATTACAGGTATCGGTGATTCATAAATCTTCCGTGCCAAGGCTTCGTTGTTAAATGCCCATAAATCTTCAATGGATCCGCCACCACGCCCGATAATAATCGTATCGCAATTTGAAAGCGCATACACTCTTTCAAGTGCATCTATCATTGAAGGAACGGCATTTTCACCCTGCACCGCAACGGGACAAAGCATTATTTCACATAGCGGATATCGACGGGCTGTGATATTTAAAATATCCTGTACTGCCGCGCCCGTATCAGAAGTTATAACCGCAATGCGCTTCGGAAAAGTTGGTATACGGCGTTTGTTTTCTTCAGCAAAAAGACCTTCTTTTTCAAGTTTTTCTTTAATTTGCTGAAACTGTAACGATATATCACCTAATCCCTGTTCGTGCATTTCTTCAGCATAAAATTGATATTGTCCATCCTTTTCGTAAAGTGACACACGACCGCGCAAAACAACCTTCAAACCATCACGCACCGCAAAAGGCACACGACACGCATATGCACGAAACATAACACATCGAACCTGCGCATCATTATCTTTAAGCGTAAAGTAAAAATGACCGCTTTGATAATGATTTTTAAAATTAGAAATCTCGCCTGTTACACAAACATTATTAAGTCGTACATCGCCTTCAATAAGAGACTTAACGAAAAGATTTAACTGTTTAACAGAAAGTGCTGTCATATTAAAGATTCTTTGCAACGGTTGAAAGTATACCGTTTACAAATGAAGCATCATCAGTTGTTGCGTATTTTTTGCAAAGTTCAACCGCTTCATTAATCGAAACCGAAACGGGTATAGAATCTATAAACTTAATTTCAAAAATTGCAAGTCTTAATACACAAAGTGCAGTTTTAGAAATACGCTTAATATTCCAACCAATTGAATTGGCTGAAATAAGCTCATCAAGTTCATCAATATTTTCATAAACACCGGTAAAAACTATTTTAATATAATCGTCAGGTGTAAGATCACGAACTTCAGCTGCTAACTCTAAAATTTCATCTACACTGTCCGTATTAAAAACCTTTTCAAAAATTAAAATAAATGCTTCTTCTCTTGCCTGTCTTCTTGTCATAATGCACCTCGCATAAATTTATACAGTATATATTATATAATAATTACTGCATATTTTCAAGCATATTTACACAAATTATGCATATTTTTTTGCATAAAAAACGCCCCTTTCATCAAGGAGCGTTAAATTTCATTAGATATTAAAAATTTTCGGGATTATAATCAGGTATTGCTTCGGTTTTTGAGACCACAAATGCAGAAATTTTAGATGCAAATTCAAGACATTCTTGAATATCACATCCACCTAAATATTTATGCAAAAAAGCGGCAGAATAGCTATCACCCGCGCCAACTGTTGAAGCGACTGGAGTCTTAACACTTTCTGCAGTATATTCCTTATTTTTTGCTGATTCAAAACAAAACGACCCATTACCGCCAAGTGTTATTATAACAAGCCTTAAATTGCAATATTTTTCACATAATTGCTTAGCAAAATCGGTTTCATAATTAACACCTAGAAGCTTTGCAATTACCGGTAATTCTTCATCACTGATTTTTAAAATTGTTGCATTTTTTACCGCAAATTTGACTGTTTCTTTATCAAAAAAAGGCGATCTTATATTCACATCAACAAACACATCATCAAAATCGTGATTATTAAGTAGTTCATTAAGCGAATTACGGTTAAAACCATTTCTTAAAGCAAGTGTGCCGAAGTACAAAACATCAAAATTATTGGGTATATTTTCGCACACAATATTATCGTATGCAACATTATTTAAAAGGTTATATTTAGGCACTTTATTACAATCAAGAGTAACTAAACACTTTCCAGTTTCCAAAGTATTCAAAACAGAAACATAGTCGGTTTTTACACCAAAATCTTTTATTTTATTTATGGTTTTCGCACCCATATCATCGTTGCCAACCGATGTTAAAATATACGATTCTTCTCCCATTTTCGCAAGGTGGGCCGCGAAGTTAAGGGGTGCACCGCCGATAAATTCTCCATTCGGAAAAACATCCCACAAAACTTCACCGAAAGATAAAATTTTCATAAAACTTCCCCTTATGAAATTAAATCTCGCTTTTTAAATAATGCCCCTTGAACAAAACCGAGAATGGAAGCGGCAAGGCAAAAAATATTGAAGTAAGAAAGTGCCGTCATTCCCCTGCCAAAATTGAGCTTGGAAGAAATATTACCTAAAAACGCAAAAATACCCTTGGTTATATTCCAAACACCTTCACGGGCAAAAATTGAAGCTATTTCGGCCGATATTTCATTCCTGGAAAGAAAAATTATTAAAGCGGTAACCAAGATTGTTACAACAGCCATAAAAATTCCACACAAATAACCAAAGTTTCTTTTTTTCATAATAAAACTCCTTACAAAATTCATAATAAATCAATAAGCTTAATGGCACCGTTTTTAAGAAAATCAATGTTCTTCTGCTGATAAATAATATCGTTTTTCGTGTGTATTTTGTCCATATACAAAATTCCGAAAAATTTCGATTTTTTAAGTGCCGCAACACCTACACCACAAGGAAAATTCGCTTGGTCAGATGGATAAAAAACACCCTTTGACAAAACTTCAACTGTGAAGTTACCATCACCTTCAAAAGCTTTTTCAATTTTTGGCATATAAACTTTCGCACCTTTTCTAACCGCAAAAAGAATATTATCCCCGTCAGAAACACAGTCAAAATTTATTAAAAGCTTGTTTTTCATTATTTTTTTGTTTTTAGTTGCAAAACCGGCCGAACCAAACAAACCTGCTTCTTCTAAATCAAAAAAGACAAATGCAACTTTCTCCTTCTTATCTTCACTTAGAGCGCACATAATATCAACAAGGGTTGTAACTCCTGAAGTATTATCATTTGCGGTGCACTTATTTGCAGGTCCCACAAGCATTAAAACCAATAATATAATAAGAATTGGTTCAAACAACAAAGCGCCGTAATACAGCACATAATAGCCTGCCATTTCATTAATTATTGTGGCAATCACGCCCAAAACAAACCAAAAAAGTACATACAAACCAATAGCTACAACTACTATCAAAATTTGATAAAGCAGATAAATTAAAAAGTTTTTAGGGGTAATAAAATTTGGAAATGGCAAAACTGAACAGGTATCGTAATGCGCAGTATAAATCACATCTGCTTTTTCAACATCACCTACAACAAGGTTTTTCGCACCAAAAAGTCCCTTTTCAGTTTTAAAGCTGTAACCATTATTGTTTGCAATTTCTTCTATGTATGCAGCAAAATTAGATTTTTGTCTTTTGCTTTTGCGAACTTCAAAATTATCAAAAATTTTTCTTGTGGTTTCGTTCATAAAAACATCTCCAATTTAACTTAAAAGCCACTCTAAATCAAATTCTGCCGCTACAATTCCATCGCTGTATGGGTCTTTTTCCCCGCGTTCATAAATAAGGCAAAATGTTTGCGTTACGGGGTTAAAATCAATGCTTGAATAGGCTGAAAAACCGGGATAAAAGACTTTAACTTTATCCCAAGTATTACCACCATTAAACGAAATACAAGCCGCCATATTTTCTCGCGCATCTGAGTGTGGATTGGTAAAAATCGTAACGCCTTCTGCGCCATTTGGCAAACAAGATTTATCATTTATGTCTGCTAAATCAACACGAATTAAAGCTGCATTACAGCCCCCACAACCATAGGGACCCGGTGCAAAATCTTCAACTAAAAAGTTATCGGTTCTAAAGCTGTGCCAGGTTTCACCGCCGTCTGTAGAAGTCGCAATATGACGAACACAGTCTTTAAAATAAGCGCGTGAATTATATGTCAAACTGCCGTCGGCATTTTCAATCAGGACCCCTTCGCCCGTACCGATTTGCACACAGCCTGATGTTTTCCAATTTTTACCGTTATCATCACTGTAAACTGCGCAATTGTAACAATGTTCTTTTAATTCGGGAATAGTGTGGTAAACACCAATTTGTGTTCTTGCAGGGGCAATTAATCTGCCCTTATATTTACTGTTTTTAAGTGTTATACCGTGACCGCAGCCATGTGTTGAAGCAGTAATTTCATACATTTTACCGTCGCTATGCCTTTGCATTGTAGGGATAAAATCTATATGTCTTTCATTCCAAGTTATACCGTCATCAAAAGATTCAAGCACAAACAGACCGAGAGTTATTCCGTCACGCTTGGCTTTTTCTTGAACATTTTTTTGAATTACCGCTTTTTCTTCATCAGATAAATTGTTAAATTCACCCGGTTTGTCAGCATCCCATTGGCCAAAAACGGTTATACAATCGCGCTTCTCATCATAGATAACACTACCCATAAAGCAAATCCAACCAGCTTTACCGCCAATTACCTTAACATTTTCCCAATCACAGCTTTTAGTTTTTCTGCAAAGGGTCAAAAGCTGCACCTGTGACTCATCACCGGCACCGCCTTTTCGGTCATTACAAATGGCAATATATGTGCCGTGCTTAGTGGCAATTACATTGGGTATACGATAATGTGACCCATTAATTGATGGAAAAATCAAAGTTTCTTTAAAAAACATAATGCTTACCCCCTATATTTCATATACCTTTACATCATTCACAACTACATTATCATCACAAACCATTTTAAATTCAGTTGGAAAAAAGTTTTCGCGCACTGAAATTAAAGTTCGTCTTTCAGCGATTTCGGCATCAACTACCGTTGCGCGCATTCGCTTTGAATATCGAAGCATAATTTTCACCTTAAAAGGCTTGTCAATACCCTGTATATCGGGCAAACAATAATTTCGTGCGTTATTAGGTATGTCCATATTAATATTGTTAGTATACGGATTTTCGCTGTTAAACGACTGCATTTGTTCGAGCATTGTTGGAATTTCGTTAGCGAATTTTCCGTATTCCGCATTACCGATTTGCAAGCGCTTTTTATTAAAATCAATGGTTAATGTACACGCACTATTACCATTTGTGAATGATACGCCAAACTTATTAGCATTATTAGGCGTAACAGTAAATTCCATATAGTAACTTGTATATTTTTTAAGCTGATTATCGCTCATTTGATTTTCAACTTTAAGCGTTGGCGCCAATTCGGGTATCCATTTCATACCGAGTTTTCCGTCGTCTTCCTGTATAAGCTCGCGTTGCATAAGCACACCGCCCCAACCATGCGGAGAACGCACCCATCCGGCAATTATACGGCGATTGTCATTAAAACTTGCAACCATCGGCACAGACAAACCGTCATAAATGTTTTCGCCTAAAAGCGATGCATCAACAAAATTTTCACTGTTCGGTTTATCTGTTCTGAAGTAACCCGTAAAACCAACAATTAAATACTTATAACCATTCCAACTGAAAAGTGCCGGACATTCGGAAGTGTTATGCATAACCGAGTTTTTAACAAACTCAAAATTATTATTTGATACTTTAAATGGTTTATCGAAGCTAGCAGAAGTAAACACACCTTCCCCGCCATAGCCACAATAAACATCAATTTCACCGTTCTCATTAAGATATGCGCTTGGATTGCGCGCTGCGTGAAAAAGAATGTTAGACGGAGTAAAATCAATGCTGTTATCACTAACAGAATATGAAGCCCCCGCAGGCAAACCGCCACGCTCATATACTTCATTATAAGACAGCGGTATAAACTCTCGCTTTTCCGAATCAAACTGCGGCTCAATCTTAGGCTCTGCGCCCAAATGTCTTTCGGTGTGTAGCCCGTATGTCATATAATACTTACCATTATGAAAAAGCATTGTTCCTGTGCCAAAGGTTTGCCACGGTTCGGTAATTTCAGTAATGGGTGTTTGCTCGTACCAATCAACCAAGTTTTCACTTGTCATATGGCATATATAATGCGCTCCGCAAGCATTACGGCTCCCATGATGTCGGCGGTCTAATAAATACATCAAATGATACGTATTATTATGAGTAAAGGTCATTACGTCACCGACAAAGGTGTTAAAGCCGTGCGGAAAATAAAAGTCGGCAGACATATCACACTTTTCTTCGCGGTAAGTGACCTTAACCGAATTTACCGTTGCAACCTTAAGGCTTTTAAATTCTTCCGCAATAAAAATTTCACCCGTAGGCTCGCAAAAACAATCAAGACCCGAATTTTCATTCAAAATTTCGCCATTTTGCATTATTCTGATCCAACAACCGTCAAAATAAATACCAATATTGCCATCTTTAACAGAAGGCATTGAAAACGGCAATCTAACAATACATTTGCGCTTTTCATTGCCACTTTCGGTCTGCATATCAGAAATTACTTCAAGAATATATTCTTGCCATTCATTATAGTAAAAACAACCCTCTCGGTGTATTGCGGCATTATCATCACTACCGTCATATAATGACCGCTTTATAACTTTAATAAGTAACGAATCGGGTGCGTTAAACAAGGTTTTTTCTTCTCTAATTTTTGAAAAATCAGGCAAGGATATATAAAATTTATCTTTCAAAAATTCATCGTTTTTAATAATATGAAAACTCAAATTTTCAAAGTTATAAACAGGTATTTTTCTAAAAATCATAACAAAAACCTCAACAGTATTTTACGTAACAATAACACCAAAACCCCAACCCATTTTACCGCCATTTTCAAAATGTTTGGCATAGGCTTTACGAAGGAAGGTGTCACAAGGCAAAAGCGTTAAATCTTTCTCCTCGGTATCATAAATACGCCACATTTCAGAATTGGTTTCATTAATTCCAAAATCGATAATTTCAAATCTTTGCATAAATTTATATATGTTCGATTTTTCTGATAAAATGTGTTCATTTTCAGGATACAAAAGCCAAGAACGACAGGTAAAAACAATAGGTTCTTGTAAAGCATCTTTAAAAAAGTTTTTCGCCATATTAAACGATTTTTCGCAAGCCTCAACCGATAGCGGCACCCCACTTCGTGGTATATGTACCCCAAGAACTTTCATATTTGGTTTGAAATTTTTATACTGTAAACCCAATTCGGTTATTTCAAACTGTAACCGACCAAAAGCAAAGCGTTTTAAGTTAAACCAACCCGCAAACCAAAATGCAACAAATGTGCCGATAACACCTTTTACAAGCTTGCATTCATCTAATTTATAACGCAAATCAAGCACACTGTCATAAAATATATTTAAGCTTATATCTTGCATTTCGTATTCACTTTTAAGGCGCTTTGTAAGGCAAATACAAACAAGTAATTCAAGTGTATATTTGTGTATGCAAAGCATATCCGCGATATTATCAGCCCAATTTAAAATTATATCAAAATCGCAGTTAATATCGTTTTCATAAAACATTAACGCCTTGTTAAAAATTTCGTTTGCATCGGTATTTTGAATAATTTTATCATAAACCGAAAGCAAAAATTCAGCATCACTTTTTTCGTAGGAAAATTCGTCAAAAAATTTAATTAAATAATCTCTCATATCAAGCTTCCACATATGTTTTATAATACTTTTCTTGAAAACTTATTGCTTTTTCAATTTCACTCTTTAAAAAATTCACACCAATGGGCGCAGCAATTAATTTATCTTCAACATCATTTTCACGGTGTACTATACCAATAATATGAACATCACACTCGTTAATTGGTTCACTTACACCCATTAAATAAACATCAAGCTCTTCACCGTCGCCGCCTAAAACATTAGGAATATAGCCATAATTTATAGGATAGATCAAGGTGTAATTTTTCTTTTCGTGTACATATCCGATTGGTCGGTCAATTTCAATATGCACCGTTTTACCAAGATATGATTTCACAAGTGCTTTTCTCAAAGTAAAAGTTATAAAATCGTGTTTGCCTGCGGTATATTCGGCGCGGTCTTTTTTACTTTCGCTAAGTGAAATTTTTAGTGCTTCATACTCTTTTGCAATTTGTGGGTTATTATTCAGGTAATCACGAAAATTTATGTAATTAATCCATTCCATACTATCCTTTAAAACTATATGGATAAAATGTGTCTGTCTATCGCCAGTACCATCATACAAACTACCGCTTGCAAATAATAATTGACTTTTATCTTCAGTCGGTCGGTAATAAAACCCGTTTTCTCGAAGTTCGTTTTCAAATTTTAAAACATCGTTAAAATTATTAACCGCAACAGCAATATCAATAATTGGTTTAGCTTTTATACAGGGTATGGCTGTACTGCCGATATGCTGTATATCAACAATAATGTCACCCAAAACATTTTTTAAGCGTTTAATCGTATTTTGAGCTTCAAATTCCCACTCTTTTTGGTGTGAAAAAAGTGCTACTTCGCCATGTTTTAAACCAAGCATTTTACCGCCACCTTTCTTCCAAAAACATTATAACAAAATCGACAGTAATAGTAAATATAAAAAAACCAACAAAGCATCCCAAAATTAATCGGGATGCTTTTAGTTTTACTTATCAAAGCCGTATTTTTTCATATTTTCGCAATAGGTTTTAAAATCGATTGGCCTTTCACCGATTAGATAATGATTCCAATATTTTTTATCGTCAATACTCCATTCAAAAATTAAGCAGGTATTGTTTTGAAAATTATTATTAATATTTAAAATATTGGTTGTTCGGTTTTCTAAAACTTCAAAGTTATTTTCTAAAATAACCTCGTTTGTATTTAGATTTTTAACAACAAGCGAAAAGCTTTTTTCATTTAACGTATCGTTACAAGCATAAATCGGCAAAATTCCGTTTAACGGCTCACCGGCTATAATCGTAAAGGGTGCTTGAGAGCGTTTTATATAATGATAAGCAAGCTTTTTATTGAAGTAATAATCAACCACCGCATCAGACATTTGAGGCCATCCATCAAGCAAATTCCACCATATAATACCGGTCTTATCGGGGCGACCGACACGCATACGCTCGATAAAATACTTTTTAGCCTCTGCTTGAGAGATTTGAGAAGCTAAAATATAATCGTCAATATTATCGGGTACAAAACCAAAAAGTATATTCACCTGCTTTTCCATAAGTAAAACACGGTGATTTCTGCCGTTATTATCTGTGGAGTGAAGTGTCCACTCGTCATTCAAATAGGGCCAAATATTATCGGGCGTAATGAATTTCTTAATTGATTCAAGTGAAGCGCAACCGTGATAACCCGTTTCGCTTACGAACCGCGCTTTGTTTGTGCTGTAAAATTCGCTTTTAAAATAATCGCGCGGTCCCCATAAATGGTCTTCAACCATATTAGAGCCAATAACCTGCGGTCTTTCACCTTTTTCGTACATATAGCTTGTAATATAAGGCGAGCTTGGAAGATAAGGTCTTCCCAAATCATTAAGTTCAATTACTTTCGGCAAAACTTCACGTGTAAGAGTGTTATTATCGGGGTTATAGGTTGAAGTACAACTATCCACCTCGTTATCACCCGCCCACATTATAATCGACGGATGATTGCGCAGCTTTCGTATAACCGAAACTGCTTCTTTTTCAAGCTTCTTTTTAAATTCATCATCTTCGGGGTAATTTGCACAAGCCATAGCAAAATCTTGCCAAACCATAATACCGTTTTTATCACAAAAATCAAAAAACTTGTGGTCTTCGTAAACATTACCGCCCCAACAACGTAAAATGTTACAGCCAATATCCTTTACAAGCGCCAAGGCTTCATCGTAACGTTCACTATCTCTACTGTGAATTGCATCAAGCGACACCCAGTTAGAGCCCTTACACATAATTTCAACCCCGTTAATTAAAATACGGAATTGACCTTTATCATTATCGGTTGGATCTCTGCGGTCAAGCTCTACAGTTCTTACGCCAAAGCTAATGTTTTCTTCGTGTACTACTTCTCCATCGGATAAAATTTTAACTGTACCTTCGTACAAATTCGGCTCACCGTAACCGTAAGGAAACCACTTTTTAGCATCCTTTATCCAAAAATAGTGAATACCGTACTTTTTGTTACAAGGTATACGGAAAGAAAGTTCACTTTCCCCGCAAGTGGCATTTACTTCAATTTCAACCTTTTTAAAATCATTATGGTCACCCTCTAAAACGTAGTAAAACTTTCCGTTATTATTAGGCGCATAAAAAAACATTTGAGAAAAATATATTTTGTCGCGAATTTCAATTTTAACGTCGCGCCAAAGTCCCGCAGTAACAAGTCTCGGCATAATATCCCAGCCGAAGCTGTGGGGCGCTTTTCTTATATATCTTGCTTCAAGATTTTTAGAATTATCAATAAGCTTTATTGTGTAATCTTTTTCATCAGCATAAAGTGTAGCGGATTTAATATGCACAACCAAACGATTTTCACCGTCTATTAAATAATCGTCAATCTTGAATTCGTTTGCGATATACATATTATCGCTTTCGCCGATTTTTTGCCCGTTTAAAAAATATTCGGCAATAGTATCAACACCCTCGAGTACAAGAAAAACGTTCTTTTTAACCTCGGGACAATCGAAGGTTTTTTCATACCACCATTCATAGTCTTCAAATTTTTCGGTTTCTTTTACATTAAGGCCTAAAAATAAATCGTTTGGTAATATGCCTTCGTTTGATAAATCAAGCTGAACACAGCCGGGAATGTTAGCTACAATATCAATAATATTTCCGTCATCCATCACTTGATTTTTACCTTTTAAATTCCATTTACCATTAAGGGAAATTGTTTGCATTATTCCACCCCCCATATTTTCAATTTTTATTATAACAAATAAGCCGAAGTTTGCAATAAAAAACCAAAAAATTGATATAGTTTGGTCAAATATTTTATAAAGCAAAGAAGCACCCATTAGGATGCTTCTTTCACATTTTTCGCCACAAACTGTGCGGTCTCCAACATATTCTCAGCAAAAATGCCGTAGCCCTTTGTGGGGTTGTCGATAAGCACATGAGTTACTGCACCGATTAGCTTTCCATTCTGCAAAATTGGGCTACCGCTCACGAGTGTGTCAATATAGGACCAGCAAAATATCAAATCTCATATTCCTTATTAAATTCAAGCACGATTCCACCATCAATATTTTCTGAAAATAAATACGGATTTTCAGAATTTGAAGTAAACATATCATAATGATTGGGAATATTTATTTTTGCTCCAATTCTTTTTGCAGTCATTAATGCTTCTTTTACATTCATATTTCCAAGTCTACCGTTTATACAGATAAATGTAATATCGGGGTTATATTGTGCAATATCAAACAGTTTTTCATTATAAAGGGTATCACCGCTGAAATACAAGGTTTTATTTTCAACTTTAACAATTAAACCAAAAGCTTCCACAGTATGGTCGGCAAAAACAGCGGTTAATTCAATATCTCCTACTGTTATACTTTCGTCTCTATTAAGTACCGCTATATTTGTTTTGTTAAATTTTTCAAGCTCTGATTTACCTTCATTTGTAGTTATAAAAAATTGCCCGTTATTTATATCTTTTACAGTATCAGGGTCTAAATGGTCTAAGTGATTATGAGTGCAAATAACTGCATCACAAGATATATTTTGAGGATTAATCGGTATAGGTAAAGTGCGTGGTCTGCCCGCAACACGATTAACGCTGTCAGAAAGATATGGGTCTATTATTATTTCTGCTTTTTCGGTTTTAATAATATAACCGCTTTGACCTAAAAATTTTATTTTCATTGTACACTTTTACCACCGTCAACGAAAATGTTTTGCCCTGTTATATATCGTCCCTCATCAGAGCAAAGTAACGATACGATTCCGGCGCAGTCTTCAGGTTCACCATAAAAACCAACCGGAATACTATCCGTAACCTTTTTGGCGTATTCATGGTCACTGAGCGCTTCAACGTTTCTGTCGGTGTAAATTACACCCGGAGCTACATTATTAACTGTAATTCCATCCTTTGCAAGTTGAAGAGAAAGCGATTGCATCATATTTGTTTGCGCCGCCTTTGACGCTGAATACACAAGCATATCAGGGTGCGGTTTTGCTTCCTGAACAGAACCTATAGTTACAATTCTGCCCCACCCATTTTTCTTCATATTATTCGCTACGGCTTGAATTAACATCATACTCGAAACAAAATTGCAGTTTAACTGTTCGTAACAAGCATCTGGCGTAATTTCTTGCCAAGGTGTACGGTATTGAAGAGAAGCGTTCAAAACAAGTACGTCAATTTCTTTAACCTTTTCACAAAGTTCTCGGGTTTTATCTAAATCGGTTAAATCGCTAATAATAAGCTCTGCACTGCCGCCGTTTTGTTCTATAATACTTTTAGTTTCTTCGGCTTTCGCTATATTTCCTGCGCCGTGAACCAAAACTTTATATCCATCTTGTGCTAATCTTATAGCTATAGCTCTGCCTATTCCTCTGGAAGAGCCTGTAACAAATGCTGTTTTCATATTTTCACCCTTTATCTCTGTACTCTGCCTGAACCGTCGCCGCCTGCAAGTTTTTCAACTTCACTTACAGATACACGGTTATAATCGCCTTCAACTGAATGTTTAAGAGCAGAAGCAGCTACTGCAAATTCAATTGCTTCCTGACTTGTTTTGCCCGAAAGAATTGAATAAATAAGTCCGCCGCCAAAGCTATCTCCACCGCCTACACGGTCAACAATGTGAAGATGATAAGATTTTGAGAAGCAATAGTCTTTACCATCGTAAAGCATACCTGCCCAATCGTTATCGTTAGCAGAAATTGAAGTTCTGAGTGTTATTGCCACCTTTTCAAAACCAAATTTGTCAGCCAACTGTTTTGCAACGCTCTTATAACCTTCATGGTTTAATTTACCACCGTAAATATCAGAGCCCTCTGCCTCGATACCGAAAACGTCCTTTGCGTCTTCTTCGTTAGATATGCAAACATCAACATATTTACAAAGCTCGGTCATAGCCTTGTTTGCTTCTTCTCTTGTCCAAAGCTTACCGCGGTAATTAAGATCGCAAGAAATTTTTACGCCGCGTTTTTTAGCGGCAATGCAAGCTTCTTTACAAATCTCTACAAGATTTGCACCTAAAGCGGGGGTAATACCTGTAAAATGAAACCAGTCAGCGCCTTCAAAAATTTCTTCCCAATTAAAATCTTGGGGCTTTGCCATTTGAATAGCGGAATACTTACGGTCATAAATACAGACCGAACCACGCTGTGAAGCGCCCTTTTCAAGATAGTATATACCTACCCTTTCACCGCCACGAACAATTTTAGTTGTATCAACGCCGAAATAACGAAGCGAATCAACCGCTGCTTGTCCAATTGCATGTTTGGGCAATTTTGTCACATATACGCTGTCTAAACCGTAATTAGCAAGTGATACCGCAACGTTGGCTTCTCCGCCGCCGAAGGTTGCTTGCATCTGGTCGTTTTGGAAAAATCTATAATATCCGTTTGGAGCCAATCTTAACATTAACTCCCCAAAAGTAACTACTCTTGCCATATTAGTTCTCTCCCATCTTTTCAAGTGCTTCTTTTACAAAGAAGCTACCACCGATAGCCGCAATTTTATCAAATGCTAAAAATTCGTCAATATTGCTTCGGTCTACCCCGCCCGTAGGAATGAATTTAACCTGCGGAAAAGGTGCTGAAAGAGCTTTAAGCGCCTTAAGACCGCCGTAAATGTTTGCAGGGAAAAACTTAACTGTGGTAATACCCAATTCTAACGCCTGCATAATTTCGGTCGGAGTTACGCAACCGGGATAATATGGTATATTTTTCTCATTACAAATTTTAGCAACCGCAACCGAAAGACCGGGTGACACAATAAACTGTGCGCCCGCCTTTAAAGCCGCTTCGCATTGCTCTGTATTAATAACAGTACCTGCACCTACCGACATATCGGGAAACAACTTACAAGCAAGTGAAATTGCTTCAGCCGCACAAGCGGTACGGAAGGTTATTTCAGCACAGTTAATGCCGCTATTTTTAAGTGCAGTTAAAATCTTATCTGTTTCAGATAATTCCTTAATAACTACTACAGGTATAAATTTTTCCATATCTATAACTCCAATTAAAGTGCTGTCTGAGTATCATTCGGGTCACCGTTTCTTGCAAGGTCATATTCCTTTGACCAATCAAGGTCACGGTATTCTTCACCACGTGGGTCTGTCTTTATCCACTCAATCAACATATCAAGCATTTCTTCAGTCCATGTATTTCTATCAATCTGAGCAGTAGTAAATTTACCCTGACAAATCATTTCAAAACCGAAATCGTCTTTAACGTGGGTCTTTGCCGCACCTTCAACAACATCAGCAACAAGATGCGCAGGAATAAATAACACACCGCCGCCTGCACCGAAAACAATATCGCCCGGCAGACATACTGCTCCGCCAAAATTAGTAATATCGTTCCAATCTTTCATAACAAATTCACGAATAGGTGTCGGGTCAATACCTCTGTAATAAACCTGAACATCAGGAACTTTTTTCATCTGTTCAACATCACGTATACCGCCCCAAACAACAGCGCCGCCATTTTTTGTGCGTTTTTGAAGTGCAGTAGTTAAGTTTCCACCTAAAAATGTACCCTTATAAATCTTATCGTACATATCGCAAACAACCACGTCACGCTCATAAAGATGGTCTATTACCCACTGGTTATAGTTACCCTGTAAACCGTCTTCAGCACCTCTGTTAAACTGAACATCGTGAAGATCCGGACGTGTCGGACAGTATGTACAAGTGACAGCACGGCCTACAAGTTTTCTGTCGTCGTTATGTAAGGTTAGCATCGGATTTTCGCCGCCGCCAACAAACTGATGCTCGTAACCGAGTACAAATATCGGTTTCCATACTTCTTCCAAGGTCATTCCGTAAAGGGCATCTAAGTACTTATCCTCTACCTTCGGTCTGCCGTCGGGTAATCTTTCGCCTTTCCAAAGTGGTGTTAATGCAATAATTTTTTCTCTATCGTTAAAATTCATACAATTAAACCTCGTTATTATTTTGCCGTAGCTATTAAATCAATATCCTTTTTACCGTTCTTTCCGAAAGCGGCAATAATTTTTTCATTCTCCACATCGAATTCATAATCACCGAAGAACCCTCTGAATTCAATATAGCCATTCTCATCAGTTGTTAGAGTGCCATTAGTATGCCACTCTTCTGTTATTAATTTTTTTAACATCTGAGCTGATTTTTTCGGAGTAAGATCGTGATGAAACAAACCGCCTCGGCAGTTGTTTTCGTTCCAATTTGAATCTCCCACATAGCAGTAACCGTCAAACTGATTCCAATAAACAACTGTATCAACCATTGGATGAGAAAACCAAACCGAATATAGGTTCTTTAAAATTTCAGCCTGAAGTTCCTCAAATTCCTCGCCCTCTCCAAATGTGGGGACGGTAACCTCGGTAATTTCAAGCGGTAAGCCGAATTTGCCCAAAGTATCAAGAATTTTAAAGCATATCTCGGGATCTGCAAAACTGAGATATTCAGTTTTCACATTGCGTTCGTAGGCTTCTTCGGTTTTAGATGTTGCACCTGTGAAAAGATGATGCTGAATACCGATTTTATCGATCGGAACACCTTTTAAAAGAGCATTTTCAATTTCCAAATAATAAGCAGACCAAATACCCCTATTGGCAATATTCAAATGGTCCGTGCCCTCGTTAATAACAAGAGTTTCATTAGGAAAATATTTTTTTGCAAGAGCAAAAGCCCACTCGTTCAAATCCTTTTTCGAGGTAATAACGGAATCAGTATTCCATCCATAACTAAGAAGTGTCTCATTTATAACCTCAAACTCGACCATTTTGCCTGCATAACGCTCGGAAATCTCCTTAAAACGCTTCTCATAATAGCGTTCCATTTCTGCCATATTTCCCTTCGGCAACCAATCAGGTGTGAATTTATCATAAACCAGACAATGAAGTTTTGTGTCTATACCGTTTTGCTCACAATACTCCTTACAAAGATCCGGCGAAGGACGTCGGTATACCTTAGGACTGTCTTTATCGTAGCGGGGTTTGTTTTCTTCGGGTTCAAGTGCATCCCAATAAAACGGTACAGTAGCGAGATTAAAGTATTCCTTAAACATTTCACGAAATTTTATATTATCTTCCGTCTTTTCAAACTCGTCCAACATAAAAATTTGGGCGCCGAATTTAAATTCATGGGATTTTTGATTAAACTTAACCTCTGTATTTTTAAGGGGATTACCTTTTTTGTCAATGAAACGAATTTTAAAATCTCCCTTACGGTTTTGCTCAATACCGTCCTTTACATGAGCCCAGAGTTCAGACTTTTCATTTGCGGCCTTTAGCCAAATTTCTTTCAGTTCACTTGCTGATAACATATTTTCCTCCATACGTGTTTTATTAAATTTAATCTGATTCAATAAACCGAAAATTCGGCAATTTCACGATCAAAGTTTTAGCTCCAAATTCTGTCGTTGGAAAATTCTCTGTTCCATTCGTCTGTGGGTTCAAAATATCCGGGGATATTAGGATTAATGTGCTGTCTTAAAACTTCTTCATTAAGGTCATCAAAACCAAGACCCGGTTTTTCGGGAACTTTAATGAAACCATTCTTAAAAATAGGGTTTTCAATTCCCGTTACCATATCTGCCCACCACGGAATATCTACTGAATGGAATTCGAGTGCTAATACATTGTGCATTGCCGCAGCTGTGTGTACCGCTGCAAGACAAGCCACGGGACTTTCGGCCATATGTATAGCAGTTGCAACGCCATATTCGTCAGCAATATCCCCTATTTTCTTAAGTTCTAAAGCACCGCCACAGGTTAAAATGTCGGGGTGAATTACAGAAACACCGCCTGCTTTAATAAGGGTTTCAAAACCTTCTTTAAGATAAATATCTTCACCTGTACAAATGGGAATGGTAGTAGAATTTTTAAGTCTTACATACTGGTCTGTATACATCCAAGGCACCATATCTTCAATCCAAGCAAGGTTATAAGGCTCCATTCTTTTTGCAAAACGAATGCAATCTTCAACGCAGATATGACCGAAATGGTCGATAGCAAGAGGCACTTCATAACCTATAACCTCTCTGACTTCTTTTACATAGTTTTCAAGGAAGTCAAGTCCCTTTTCGGTTAAGTGAATACCTGTATGAGGGTGTGCTGTTGTAACAATAGAATAACTCTTTTGATGCTTTACCATATCTGCAGTAACCGAGCCGCCTTGAACATTAAGAATATGACTTGCATATTTCTTCATATCATCAATAAAACCTAAAGGTGCGTTAAGTGTGCCAGGTTCATCAAGCAAAAGACCTATACCTAAATCCATTTTCAAGAAAGTAAAGCCCATTTCCATTCTTTTCTTTAAGGCAAGTCCCATATCATGACCTGTGTGCTTGCCATCAACATCGGTATCACAATAAACCCTAATTTCATCACGGAACTTACCGCCCAAAAGCTGATAAAGCGGTACGCCGTATGCCTTACCTGCCAAATCCCAAAGAGCAATTTCAATACCGCTTACACCGCCACCTTGACGGGACGGACCGCCGAACTGCTTGATTTTGCGGAAAATTTTGTCCACATTGCAAGGGTTTTCACCCAAAATACGACTTTTAAGCATTAGCGCATAGGTTTTTGAAGAAGCATCACGCACTTCACCAAAGCCCGAAATACCTTGGTTTGTGTCTATTCTTAAAATAGTACACCTTTTGGGGGCACCGTCGATATCGACAAAGCGCATATCAGTTATTCGCAAATCGGTTGGGTTAGAACAAAAATTCATTTTTTATCACCTCAAAAATTATTACAACTAAATTATATAGAAATACCGATATAAAACAAGTCAATTTTCGCTATAAAACACTTGATTTTCGCTACAAAAACTGTTAAAATCAATTTGAGGTGATACAATGCTACCCGAAAACCTTGCTATTACAGTTACAGATGTTTTAAACTACCACCAAAAACACGAAAAAGTTTTTGTACCTGCACGCACCTATTCGGCTATATCATTAAGATTAAAAACTCCGGGCAAATATATATGCAAAGGCAAAACCATTACTTTTGAACCCACAAGTATTTGTATTATACCCGCCGGTGTGGAATATGAGCGAAACAATTTTGAAGAAGATATCCTTGTAATTCATTTTCACATGCTCAATTACGCAATGGAAGAAATTCAAGTGTTTAAAGTGCCCGATGCCCAAAAATACAAAGAATTATTCACACAAGCATTAAGCCTTAAATATGAAAATGATATCGGCTCAACCTACCGTATAACTTCTGTTGTATATGAAATTTTATCCGAGCTTACCCGCGATGTTGGTTTTACCGCCAATTTGAAAGATAATAGAATTATAGAATCAGCTGAACATATGCGCCAAAATTTCTGGAATCCCGAGCTTTCTATCGAAAGCTTAGCTGGACAAGCGTGTGTATCGCCTGCTTATTATCGACGGGAATTTAATCGTGTATATGGCACATCACCAAAGGACTTTCTCGACACTTTAAGAATTCAGTATGCAAAAACTCTCTTGGAAACTGACTATTTTTCTCAAAAAGAAATCGCTTATCGTTGTGGTTATTCAGATGTCGGTTATTTCAGAACAGTTTTTAAACGAAAAATCGGAAAAAGTATCAAACAATACCTTTCCGAAACAATAAGATATAATTATTAGAAATAAAACACACGAATCCGTTGCAGAAATTGAATGTTCTGCAACGGATTCGTTCCTTTATGATACCTTTTTTAATTGTTCATCAGCCACAAACTGTGCGGTTTCTAACATATTTTCTGCAAAAATGCCGTAGCCCTTTGTTGGGTTGTCGATAAGCACATGGGTTACTGCACCGATTAGCTTTCCATTCTGCAATATAGGGCTACCGCTCATTCCCTGCACTATTCCGCCTGTTTTTTCAAGTAGTTTTTTATCAGTTACAGTTATGAGTAAATTTTGAACCTTGTTATGATAAGCAGAAGACCGAACTTCAATTTCACAATCGTATAGTTTTGGACCTTTTTCATCAATGGTGCATAAAATCTGCGCTTTTCCATTCTTCACTTCTTGCTTTAATGCAATTTCAGTAAGTTTTGAAAATTCAAGCTTACCAGTAAGGCGTGAATAAACACCCATTTGACAATTTTTTTCAATTGTTCCAACTGTTTGAAATAACATTCGACCATTAAGTTTACCCGGCGCACCAATTTCGCCCTTTTCAGATGAAATAATCTGCGCATCAACAATACTACCCGATTTTATATTAATTAGCTCACCTGTTTCTTCTTCACAAATACCGTGACCCAAACCGCATATAATATCATTAACCGGGCTATAAAATGTCAGTGTGCCAATTCCTGCCGAACTATCCTTTACCCAAAGCCCAATTTTATAACTGCTAGTTTCTTTTGATTTAACGGCACAGAAATTAATATAAATTTTTGTATTACCGCGCAAAACTTCAAATTTAAGTTTTTTACCTTGCGATTTTTCAACTATAGTCATAACATCTTCATTTGTTGTTACTGCTTGTCCATTTATAGAAAGAATATAATCTCCAAGTTTTATGCCTGCTTTTTTGGCGGGACGCTCTATACCATTTTCGGTCTGAACATCTGAAAGGCTTGTTACCATTACACCGTTAGTAAAAATTCTCATACCAAATGGTGAACCTAAAACCGCCACATGAAGTTCATCGACCACTTCAACATCAATCTGCGAAATTGGTATAATACCAAACGCCTTCAAATCTACCGCAAAGCTTTCACCAACATTTCTTGTTTGTGTTGCTTCGGTCAGTGTCGAGCCGTTGAACGAAGCCACAATCGGCACTTTACTTTCAATATTAAGCCCTTCACCTTTTTTAATTTTGTATTCATTTGAAACGGTGTTTTGCAAATAAATTATTCCCGAAAAAATAACAACCGAAAATATAAGTAACACCGCAAAAACACTTTTTATAAAAATGCGTGCAAGTTTCAAAAAATCATCTCCTATTATAACTTGCCCACATTTTATAGTTTTAAAAAAGGTAAAAATTTATTTTGTAATGCAATAGGGCGAATCACTTGAAACAAGCACAGTTTCAGGACCTATCACTTCAATATCACACCAAGGAATGATAATATCTTCGCTCTTGCCGAAAAGCCCGAAAAAACGCGGTCTACCGTAAATTATAAGTGAAATTAGCGTCCCATTTTTGGTATCAAGTTCAATATCCGAAATATACCCAAGCACTTTACCATTTTTTACGCAAACAACCTGTTTATTGCGAAGCTCTGCGATTCTGCAATTCATAAAAAAATACTCCTTTAGAAAGTTCTAAAGGAGTATATGCATTTTAATCAGCAAAAATTACATCGCTGTCTTCGTCATCTTCTGCAGCAGTTTCTTCTACGATTTCATCAGCCTGAGTCTTAAGACCTAAATCGTGACGCTTTTCAATATCTTCATCGGGATGTTCTTCATAATAAGGGTCGATAATGTACTTTTTAATAGAATGGAAAGTACAAAACTGAACAAGCAAAGCCTTGAAAGCAGGAAAAATTGTCATATATAAAATAATTTCAATCGGCAAAATTGCAAAGAAGAAATTTGGGAAAATTACGAGTAACGCAATAGCTGCTACAAATACTAATGCTATAATGAAAAAGCAAAGCAAATTGTATTTTAAGTTAACAAACACAAAACGGAAACTATTCATATATGCCTGTTTTAATTTAAAATCAAAGGTTATAATAAGTGTCCACAAATAATAATTCATAACCGAGAAAAGGAAGAAAATTGCCATTACAAAGCCAAAGCCAACACTTTGAACAAAACCCTTAGTAAAAAACCAATAAAAGACAAGGTTGATTATCATAAGTGTGTAAACAACTGAATTGATTATACCCGCAATTAAAGCCTGCTTTTTGTTCTTTTTAATAGTATCAAAAAAATCGGAAAGACCGAAGGAATGCTTATCTCTTGCAGTATTACGCGCAACATGAGTTATACCCACATTAGCAAAGCCGTTAGTAATAACCGGAACATTTACAAGACAGTAAACAAGATTAATGGGAATAAACTTCCAAAAATTGCGGAAAAAGGTTTCAAAAAATATGATAAACCCGTGCTTTTTAGGGGCGTTTTTATCAATACCCGGACCTTCCTTTTCATAATTGAATAAACCAAAGAAACCTGCCATTTTAAATTAATCTCTCCTTAATTTTTTGCTGTTTTTATAAACAAGCTTTTCTGCAATTGAAATATCCTTAACACCGATAATATACGAAACAAGAGAAATTATCGGAACAATAAATAGCACCACAAAATAAACCAATGCCTGCCACCACTGAACATCTGCCCAATACATAGCGCCGTTTGTTACGGCAAAAATTATTTCATAAGCATAGCAATTTGCAAAAGTAAAAATTGCAATTGGTAGCTTTGCCATAATTGTGGTTTGGGTTACTAAGCTAAATATCAAGAATGCCATCGATGGAATGACCGCAACCAAACCAATAAACAGACCCTTAAATTTGTTAACGGGTGTGCCGTAAAGACGAGCAGCTTCAAAATCTTTATTGCCTATTTTCCAAAGCTCGTTATAAATAAATGAAGCCAAAATTACCAGACAGAAAATTTGAGATAAAACACCACAAGCAATATCAGGAGCTTTTTCAACTTCTGAACGAATTGAATAATTCAAAAGCTCTATCTTTTTTTCTTTATACTGTTCAGAAAGAACGGTATTGCCCTTTTCTGTATAATATTTGTAAAGTAATTCTTCTTCAGAAGAATCACTCTTTTTACCGTAAATTTCAAAACCGATTTCAGTATTTTCGGTTTTATCGCCCTTTGTAATCTCTACAATTATCGGCTTTTCGGTAAGCTTATAGCCTTGTTGCTTATACTTATCCGCTTTAGGGTCCTTTGCATCTTTTAAATAATATGTATAAAGTAATTCAGGATCGGCATTTTCTTCAGTTCTGCCATAAACATCATAACCAATGTCTTGCGAAAATAAACCGATTTTAAGTGCATTAAAAGAAACCACCAAAAAGAAGCTGATAACACAAACAATTATTGTTGTAAAGAAAGTTTTTATTCCTTTTACAATTATATCTTTCATACTAACACCTTTATTTCAAAATATAAATTATTATATTATAAAAAAACAATAAATGCAAGAAGTATTACTACTTCCTGCATTTTTTTACAGTTTATTCATAATAACAACAAGCAAAAACCTAAAACAACCAACAGGCAACAACCCGAAATTGCGACAGATTTTATTATTTTTTTGCTTTTTACCCTTTGCCTTAACGGTTGCTTGGTAAGAGAACTGTCATAATTAAATGAAAAATTAGCCGCCGCGCGTTTTAATTGTTTGGCATTAAGATTTCCATATTCGGGGGTTACATAAAACACAATTTTTTCAAAAAGCTTACTACCTGTGTTATTAACTTCAATTATCGTTTTACTTACACCTTTTACCAAAACAAACGCCCCTTTTAGTGTTATGTAATTAGTTTTGGCAAAGTTTAGTAATTTATTCAGGTTTACATAAAAATGTGGATAACTCGGTGGAAAAGTGGAATAAACCCTTATTTATACTGCAAAAGTTATCAACATTCGACTGTTTTTTACACATTATGTCAAGTTATTCTTCACTGTAATTTCTTCCGACTAAAAACGCAATTGTGCGTTCAACAGAATCACGGCTTGTACCCCATTCTTTAGGACCTTCGTTTGCACGGTAGTCATACATTGAACAATATTTTTTAACATCTTCGTGAAGTGATTTCGAATAATCAGCAGTTATTCTTGTTAAATTCTCTGTAAATTCACTACCGCTTTGGCGAAGCATTTTACGATGTGGTGAATTCATAAGCATTTCGTAATGCTTAAGGCAAAACATTGGCTGACCATTAAACATTCTGCGAAAATCCTTATCGGTTTCATAACATCGGAAAATTGTTTCAATCATTCGTGAAAAGCCCCATTCAATCTTATCACAAACAAAGCAGGTTTCAGTCATTTTTTTCGCGCTTTCACCTTTTTTTGCAGGTGAATTAAACAACTTCTTTTCGAAAATTTTCTTATTAACTTCATCTATGTGTGATTCTAAAATTAACGCAAGCTGTAAACGACCGCGTGCCGAAAGCATTTGGTCAAAGTGTCGCTCGCAAAAACCCAAACGGTTTGTTTCAATTCTAACATCAGGTTCCATCATAGCTGCGCCCATTATGTAATCGATTATTCTTTTCTCAATTACTTCGCGCATACGGCAAATTGGGCAACCATCATTTTCTTCAAATATTTCGCTAATCGGTATGGTACAAATATCCTGTCGCATAAACATCTCTTTTCTAAACTTTTATATTGCTATTTTACCACAAAATTTGTATAATGCAAATACGGAGTGATAAAATGTATAAATATTTTTTAAAAAACAACAATATTTACATAAATGGTATTGAAGAATTCGACCTTCCACACACACTTGACTGCGGTCAAGCATTTCGTTGGAAGTGTGACGAAAACGGCATTTGGTCTGGTATTGCGGGCAATAAATTCCTATCCCTTGAAAAGCTTCAAGATGGTACAGTTGTGCTTTACAACACCACCGAAGATGAATTTTTAAATTATTGGAAAAATTATTTTGATTTGGACCGCGACTATGCGCAAATCGTCAATCAATTAAGTCAAAACGAAACATTAAAAAACGCTTGCGAATATTCATATGGTATTCGTATTTTAAACCAAGAACCGTTTGAAACCCTGTGTTCATTTATTATTTCACAAAATAATAATATTGGGCGAATTAAAGGCATTGTTGAGCGTTTATGCGAAAACTTTGGCGAAAAGATTGAAGGCGGTTACGCCTTCCCTACTGCCGAAAAAATGGCTACCCTTACAGTTGAAGATTTAGCACCGCTTAGAAGTGGTTTTCGTGCGAAATATCTCGTTGATGCTGCACAGAAAATCGCAAATGGTGAAGTTGATTTATACCATTTAAGATATTTTCCGCTTGAAAAAGCACAACAAGAACTTATGAAAATTAAGGGTGTTGGCCCTAAAGTTGCTGACTGCGCTTTGCTGTTTTCCCACCACCAAGACCGCGCTTTTCCAAAGGATGTTTGGATAAAACGCGCAATGGACACACTTTTTGACGGAGAATTACCTGACTGTGCAAATGAATACGCAGGCATTGCCCAACAGTATATCTTCTTCTATGCGCGCGATACAAAATTGTTGACAAATGAATAAAAAAACATATAATTAAGTTATATTGCAGAGTAAATGTACGAGCGTTAAGTGTTTGTCGGACGGGGAGTTGCCGACTTAACGAAGAAAAATTCGCGGTTCGTATGTTGCATCCCGCTGCCGCATAATAATAGTAAATCTCTTATTATTCGGAACTACGGGTAATAGGGGGTTTTTATTTTATGAAAAGAAATCAGTTATTCAAAATCATTTTAACATCGGTTCTTATTGCACTTAATGTAATTTTAGAACGCTTTGTTCCTGCTTATCAGGTGTGGAACAATAATTTAAGCTTTGGCTTTATTACGGTTGCATTTGCGGCTCGTTATTTAGGTACACCGTACGCCATTGCAGTTGGCGGTCTTGGTGATTTTATCGGTGCATTAATCAAACCGTTTGGTCCATATTTTGTCGGTTATACGATTACAAATATGCTTGTTGGTCTTTGCTTTGGTATTTTTCTTTACAAAAAAGCAACTGTGCTTAAAATTAGCCTTGCAGTAATAATTAACAAAATTACCTGTTCCCTACTTTTAAACACAGTTTTTATTTCGGTTTTATATCGTGGCGGTATAGCGGCATTTTGGGCTGTATTAATTTCTCGCCTACCGTTTGTAATATTAACGGCAGTGGTTGAAATAGTTGTTATTTCACTTTTATTCACTTCAAAAAGTAAGATTAATCATTTAATTAAAAAATCATTACCTTATTAACAACTAACCCCCGACCAAAGTCGGGGGTTTTGTTTTATTCTTCGATTGGTGTTATAACAGGTTTACCATCTTTATCAAGCAAAACTGTCAAGCCACCGCTATAACCGCTATTATGGTAAAAATAATTAACACCGGTTACGCTGTCAACGAATATTTGGTTTTCTCCCATAGATTCGGAATAAACCTTTATAAATCTTTTTTCTTTACTTGCCATTAATACATACCACCCTGTGCGGCAGCAGCGGCTGCTGCGTTTGCTGCGGCGGCTGCATCTTCAGGCTTATCTGCAACCAAGCTTTCGGTTGTAAGCACCATAGAAGCAACGCTAGCGGCGTTTTCAAGTGCGGAACGAGTAACCTTTGTCGGGTCAACGATGCCTGCTTCGAGCATATCGGTATAAACTTCATTATAAGCATCAAAACCAAAATTCATTTTGCCGCTTGTAATAATCTTTTCAATAATTACAGAGCCTTCAAGACCTGCATTGTAAGCAATCTGACGGATAGGTGCTTCTAAAGACTTACGAATAATCTTAGCGCCTGTCTTGGTATCACCTTCAAGTGTTTCGATTAAAGCATCAACTGATGGGATAGCATTTACAAGTGCAACACCACCACCTGCAACGATACCTTCTTCAACTGCAGCCTTTGTAGCAGAAAGAGCGTCTTCAATGCGGAGTTTCTTATCACGCATTTCAATTTCAGTAGCGGCACCAACCTTGATAACTGCAACACCGCCCGCAAGCTTTGCAAGGCGTTCTTGAAGCTTTTCACGGTCGAAATCAGATGTTGTAACCGCTAATTCATTCTTGATTTGGTTAATGCGGTCACCAATTAAACGACTGTCGCCCGCACCGTCAACAATGATTGTGTTTTCCTTTGAAATTTTAACCTGACGAGCACGACCAAGGCTTCGAATATCAGTTTCCTTAAGGTCAAGACCGAGTTCTTCTGAAATAACTTCACCGCCGGTTAAAATAGCAATATCGCGAAGCATTTCTTTTCTTCTGTCACCAAAACCGGGTGCTTTAACGGCTACACAAGTAAATGTGCCACGAAGTTTATTAACAATAAGGGTTGAAAGAGCTTCGCCTTCAATATCTTCAGCAATAATCAAAAGTTTTTTACCTGCGTTTACGATTTGCTCCAATACAGGTAAAATTTCTTGAATATTAGAAATTTTCTTATCTGTAATAAGAATTAAAGCATCATCTAAAACAGCTTCCATTTTTTCGGTATCGGTCACCATATATGGTGTGATATAACCACGGTCGAACTGCATACCTTCAACCACTTCAGAATAGGTTTCGGCAGTTTTAGATTCTTCAACAGTAATAACACCGTCAGCGCTCACCTTAGCCATTGCTTCGGCAATTAAATTACCAATTGTTTCGTCACCCGAAGAAACGGTAGCAACACGGGCAATATCGTCTGTACCGCTGATTTTTTGAGAGTTTGAAATAACAGTTTTGGTTGCAGTATCAACAGCCATTTTCATACCGCGTTTAACAACCATTGGATTAGCACCAGCAGCAACATTTTTCATACCTTCGTTAATCATTGCCTGTGCCAAAACAGTAGCAGTAGTTGTGCCGTCACCTGCGGCATCATTGGTTTTGATTGAAACTTCTTTAACAAGCTGAGCACCCATATTTTCAAACGGGTCCGAAAGTTCAATTTCCTTAGCAATTGTAACACCGTCATTAGTGATAAGCGGTGCTCCGTATTTTTTATCTAAAACAACATTTCTGCCCTTGGGACCAAGTGTAACCTTAACTGCATCGGCAAGCTTATCTACACCGTTTTGAAGTGATTTTCTGGCTTCAATGCCAAAAATAATTTCTTTTGCCATAGTATAACCTCCTATTCAATAACAGCAAGAATATCGCCTTGACGGATAATTAAAAATTCCTGTCCGTCAAGTTTAATTTCGGTTGCCGAAAATTTGTTAAATACAACTTTTTCGCCAACATTTACATACATTTTAACTTCATTGCCGCTAATCATACCGCCGGGACCAACCGCAATAACTTCTGCTAGTTGGGGCTTTTCTTTAACGGTAGAAGCAAGAACGATACCACTTTTTGTAGTTTCTTCAGCTTCGGCTAATTTTAAAACAACATTATCTGCTAATGGTTTAATATTCACAACAATTACCTCCAAATTTATACTGCTTCCCTTTAATATAAAACAATTTGCAAATATTGTCAAGGCGATGGGTAAACAATTTTAAATTTTTTAACAAATTAAACACATACATATTATATTATTAAAATTGACAAAATATATTACCTATGTTATAATTTTTCCATATTTTAAACGGGAGAAGTGTTAAAATGAACTTTTTTGAAGAACTTAAAAATTTTGACAGCGAAGTAGCATCTGCTTGCGAAAAAGAACTTAACCGCCAAAGAAACAATATTGAGCTTATTGCATCTGAAAATATTGTTTCAAATGCAGTTTTACTTGCAGCAGGCGGTGTGCTTACAAATAAATACGCTGAAGGTTACCCATCAAAGCGTTATTATGGTGGTTGCTACTGTGTTGATATAGTTGAAGAAATCGCAAGAGAGCGCGTTAAAAAACTCTTCGGCTGCAATTACGCAAATGTTCAGCCCCACAGCGGTGCTAATGCAAACTTAGCAACATTCTTTGCGCTTGTAAACCCAGGGGACACCGTTATGGGTATGAATTTGCAGCAAGGTGGTCACCTTTCACACGGTTCACCTGTTAATATTTCAGGTAAATATTTTAACATTGTTCCCTACGGTGTAAACAATGAAACTGAAATGATCGATTATGATGAAATGCAGCGTATCGCTAACGAATGTCAACCTAAACTTATTGTTGTTGGTGCCAGTGCATATTCACGCGTGATTGACTTTGAGCGTTGCCGTCAGATTGCTGACAACGTCGGTGCATATTTAATGGTTGATATGGCACACATTGCAGGTCTTATCGCCGCAGGTGTTCATCCGTCACCTATCCCCTATGCTCATGTTGTAACATCTACCACACACAAAACACTTCGCGGTCCACGTGGCGGTCTTATTCTTACAAATGATGAAGAACTTGCAAAGAAAATTGACAAAGCTGTATTCCCGGGTACACAGGGCGGACCTTTAATGCATATTATTGCTGCTAAGGCAGTTGCTTTCGGCGAAGCATTAACCGATGAATATAAAGAATATCAAAAGCAGGTTGTTAAAAATGCCGCTGCATTAGCAAACGCATTAAAAGAAAAAGGCTTCCGCCTTGTTTCAAACGGCACAGACAACCATTTAATGCTTTTAAATCTTGTGGATGAAGGTATTACTGGTAAAGAACTTGAACATCGTCTTGACGAAGTTCACATTACCGCAAATAAAAATACCATTCCTAACGACCCACAGTCACCCTTTGTTACAAGCGGTCTTCGTATCGGCACTCCCGCTGTTACCACACGCGGTTTCAAAGAAGCCGAAATGGTTAAGATTGCAAATTGGATACGCGATATCGTTGATGATTTTGAAGGCAACAAGGAACGAGTTTCTAAAGAAGTTATGGAACTTTGCGCTAACTTCCCCATTTATTAATTGAAAGGTGAAAATTATGGCATATTTAAGTGATATAGAAATTGCTCAACAATGTAAAATGAAGCATATAACCGAAATCGCAGATAAAGCAGGTATTGACCGCAAATATCTTGAACAATACGGTAATTACAAGGCAAAAATTGACCTTTCATTAGCTAATGAAACTACAAATCCCGACGGTAAGCTTATTTTAGTTACCGCCATTACCCCCACCCCTGCCGGTGAAGGTAAAACGACCACCACAATCGGCCTTGCAGACGGTATGTCAAAAATCGGTAAGAATGTTTGTGTTGCTTTGCGCGAGCCATCATTAGGCCCTGTATTCGGCGTTAAGGGTGGTGCTGCAGGCGGTGGTTATGCACAGGTTGTACCTATGGAAGACATTAATCTTCATTTCACAGGTGACTTTCACGCTATCGGCGCGGCTAACAACCTTTTGGCTGCTATGCTTGATAACCATATTCAGCAAGGCAATGCTTTGGGTATTGATGTCAAGAAAATTACTTGGAAGCGTTGCGTTGATATGAATGACCGACAGCTTCGTAATGTTATTGACGGTTTGGGTGGCAAAGTAAACGGTGTTCCCCGTGAAGATGGGTTTGATATTACTGTTGCAAGTGAAATTATGGCAATTCTCTGCCTTGCTAATGATATTACCGATTTAAAGGATAGACTTTCAAGAATTATCGTTGGTTACACTTATGATGACAAGCCTGTTACCTGCGCCGATTTAAAGGCACAAGGCGCGATGACAGCACTTTTAAAGGACGCAATAAAACCAAATCTTGTTCAAACACTTGAAGGCACTCCCGCTTTGGTACATGGTGGTCCTTTCGCAAATATTGCCCATGGCTGCAACTCTGTAACCGCTACTAAAATGGCTTTGAAACTTGGCGACTATGCCATTACTGAAGCCGGCTTCGGTGCAGATTTAGGTGCTGAAAAGTTTTTAGACATTAAATGTCGCATGGCAGGTCTTACACCGTCGGCAGTTGTTGTTGTAGCTACTGTAAGAGCTCTTAAAATGCACGGTGGCCTTGCTAAGACAGAACTTGCAAACGAAGACCTTGCCGCACTCGAAAAAGGCATACCGAACCTTTTAAGACATGTTTCTAACATTAAAAATGTTTATAAGCTTCCTTGCGTAGTTGCAGTTAACCGTTTCCCCACTGATACTGATAACGAAATTGAGTTCATTATTGAAAAATGCAAAACACTTGGTGTTAATGTTGTTCTTTCAACTGTATGGGCTGACGGTGGCAATGGCGGTGTTGAACTTGCTAAAGAAGTTGTACGCCTTTGCGAAGAAGAAAAAGGTGATTTCACCTTCTCTTATGAAAGTGATTTAACTATCGAAGAAAAGATTGATGCAGTAACCAAAAAGATTTATGGCGGTGACGGCGTTATCATCACTCCACAGGCTAAAAAACAAATTGAAATGCTTACTAGCCTTGGTTTCCAAAACTGCCCCATTTGTGTTGCTAAAACACAATACAGTTTTTCTGATGACCCGACAAAATTAGGTGCACCTGAAAACTTTAAAATCACTATTAAAAATGTTAAAATTTCGGCAGGTGCAGGTTTTATTGTTGTTTTAACAGGTGATATTATGACAATGCCCGGTCTTCCGAAGTCCCCAGCTGCTGAGCGCATTGATGTTGATGAAAACGGCGTAATAACCGGTTTATTCTAAAAAAACAGTTATACGGCAAAAGCAAATTGCTTTTGCCGTATTTTTTATAGAAATATCAAAGAAAAAACGCCACTGAAAATCAGTGGCGTTAAGCTTTTAATTAAGCATTTGCTTTGTTCATACGAGTAACTAAAGCAGATTTCTTTCTTGCTGCGTTGTTCTTATGGATAATACCCTTATTAGCAGCTTGGTCAATCTTCTTGACAGCAGCTGTTACAACAACAGCCATATCTTCAGACTTAGCATCAATAGCAGCGTCAGCCTTCTTAACAGCAGTCTTTAAAGCAGAACGATAAGCCTTATTATGTTCATAATTAGCTTTGCTTACGAGAACGCGTTTTTTTGCAGATTTAATGTTGGGCATCATGACACCTCCTATCATTTACTTGCGTACAAGTAATAATAACATAAAACAAATAAAAAATCAACACTTTTTTTAAAAAAATCGCTAATTTTGTTTATTTTTGGGAATTTGGTAAGTGGGAACTATTTTCTTTACCAATTTTAGCATATTTGTTTCTTCATCATACATTACTTTACTCATTATATCAAGAGTTGCAAATAGCTCGTCCTCATCAAAATCGATCGGGTGACCGATATAAATAAGTTCGTTTTCGGTATCCTTAAGACCTTCTTCGCTCATAAGCAGTTCTTCGTAAAGCTTTTCACCCGGACGAAGTCCTGTGAATTCAATCTGAATATCCTTATAAGGAGTAAAACCCGAAAGTCGAATAAGGTTTTCTGCAAGGTCCAAAATTTTAACAGGTTCACCCATATCAAGCACAAATATTTCCCCACCCTTTGCAGTTGCGCCTGCCTGTAAAACAAGGCTTACTGCTTCGGGAACAGTCATAAAATAACGAATAATATTTTGGTGTGTAACCGTTAATGGACCGCCGTGTTCAAGCTGCTTTTTAAAAAGCGGAATAACGCTACCGTTAGAACCCAAAACATTACCAAAACGAACAGCAACGAACTCGGTATTTGAACGGTTGTTGTAAGACTGTACTATCATTTCACAAATACGCTTGCTCGCACCCATTATATTTGTCGGGTTAACAGCCTTATCGGTTGAAATGAGTACAAACTTTTCTGCACCGTATTTATGCGCACACTGCACAGTTTTATATGTACCGAAAACATTATTTTTAATTGATTCATTCGGGCTGTCTTCCATCAAAGGAACATGCTTATGCGCTGCCGCATGATAAATAATCTGCGGTTTATATGTGCGGAACAAATAATCCATTCTTCGACTGTCACGAACAGAACCGATGAGCGTAATTAAATTAAGTTCAGGGAAATTATATTTAAGCTCGTTTTGAATTTCATAGGCATTATTTTCATAAACATCGAAAATAATTAACTGTTTCGGTTTTTGTGAAGCAATCTGACGGCAAAGTTCACTACCAATTGTACCGCCACCACCTGTTACAAGCACGACCTTATCGGTAATATATGCCGCAACTTCTTCGATATTAATCTTAATCGGCGGTCTGCCAAGCAAATCTTCAATTTCAACCTTGCGTATTCTAGAATGGAAATCATCAAGCTCCTCAAATGTATAACGCGAAGGCAAAATTTTAAGTTCGCACTTAGTTTCTTGACAAATGTTAAGAATTTCAACGCGTTTTTGAAGCGGACAAGACGGGATTGCAAAAATTATTGTGTCAATATTATATTTTTCGGTTGAAGAAATAATTGCTTCTTTGCCGCCAACAATTAAAACACCCGAAATATACTGACCGTGCTTTAACTTATCATCATCAATAGCACAACGAACCCTAACACTTTTGTGGTGCGAAAGTTCGGTAATAATGCTTCTACCGGCGCTACCCGCGCCGATTATCATAACATTACCGGAAATTCCATTTTCTTCAACTGGCTTTTGATAACTGCGAAATTTTATAAGATAACGAAAACCAAAAATAAATACAACCGCAATAAAATAGGAAATTATAAGCGCGGTTAAATTAAAATAAGTGCTGCCAAAAATTGCAATACAAATAACGCTTGAAGTAGCAAAACCGGCAAATAATGAAATTAAAATTTTAAATGCTTCAAAGAAACCCGAAAAGTTCCATAACACATTATAAATTTTAAAAACATACAAAAAGAACACAACCAAAAGCGGTGATGTGCACAAATAAAAAAGATTAGGATTCCACACCCAAGGCAATTTGATTTCAGGGTTAATGCTGAGAATTAAATAAGTCAAAACCACCGAAATAAGTGTGCAAACAAAATCGTACACAACAAACGATACTATATTAAAAAATTTTTTATTCATAAAAACATCCTTAAAAAAATATTTTGCAGGGATAAATTTTTACAAAAGATTAATACCCATTTTCTTGCATTTTGCAATTTCTTTTTCGGGCCAAATAGATACCTGAACTTCGCCTACATGGGCCTTTTCAAGCAAGAACATACAGAGTCTTGACTGACCGATGCCACCGCCAACTGTTAGCGGTAAAGCGCCATTTAAAAGCATTTGATGGAATTCGTAATTTAAACGCTCTTCCTTGCCTTCTGCCTTTAACTGTGAAAGTAAAGAATTGCGGTCAACACGAATACCCATTGAAGAAATTTCAAACGGGATATCAAGAACCTTGTTATATAAAATGATATCACCATTTAACGACCAGTCATCATAATCGGGTGCTCTGCCATCGTGCTTTTCGCCAGACTTTAAACGGCAACCAATTTGCATAATAAATACTGCACCGTATTCTTTAGCGGCTTCATATTCCCTTTCCTTACCTGTTTTATCAGGATATTTATCTTCAAGTTCCTGTGTGGTAACAAAAGTTATTTTCTTTGGAAGCTCGGGATTTAAAACAGGATATTTAGCCTTAACAATATCTAAGGTTCTTAAAAGTGCACCGTAAATACTGCGAACTGTCGCCTTTAAATATTCAACATTTCTATCTTCGGCGGTGATGATTTTTTCCCAATCCCATTGGTCAACATATATTGAGTGAATGGCATCACATTCTTCATCGCGCCTGATTGCATTCATATCAGTATAAAGACCGGTATGAAGCGGAAAACCATATTTTAAAAGCGCCATACGCTTCCATTTCGCAAGACTATGTACAATCTCTGCAATTTCCCCAGTTTCCAAAATATCAAAGGAAACCGGGCGTTCAACACCATTTAAATCATCATTAAGACCGCTTGCATGCTTAACAAAAAGCGGTGCCGAAACACGAGATAAATCGAGAGAGTTGCAAAGCTCACGAGCAAAAGTATCTTTAATTAACGCTATTGCGTTTTGTGTATCAAACTCATTAAGTTTTGATGTATAATTCAACATAAATCAACCTTTAATAAATATTTCCAACAGTTCTGGGGTAAAGAATTACATCACGGATATTCTGAACACCTGTGATATACATAATAATGCGTTCAAGACCGAGACCAAAACCACTGTGCGGTACTGAACCAAAACGGCGAAGTGCGATATAATGCTCATAATCGTCCATATTCATACCGCGCTTTTGCATTGCATCAAGCAATTTGTCTAAATCGGCTTCGCGCTCACTGCAACCGATAATTTCGCCAACACCGGGTACTAAAAGGTCGGTAGCGGCAACGGTTTTACCGTCGGCATTTTGCTTCATATAGAAAGACTTAATTTCTTTTGGATAATTGGTAAGGAAAACAGGACGCTTGCAAATTTCCTCGGAAATATATCTTTCGTGTTCAGTCTGCAAATCACAGCCCCATTCAACAGGATACTGGAATTCCTTATCAGCCTTTTTAAGAATCTCAATTGCTTCGGTATATGTCATAACAGCAAAGTCATTACTTACAACTGAATTGAGTTTGTCAAGAAGACCCTTTTCAAAATGTGCATCAAAGAACTTAAGTTCATTGGGGCACTTTTCTAAAACAGCGTTAATGATATATTTAATCATTTCTTCAGCTATTTCGATAATATCAGGAAGTTCGGCAAAAGCAACTTCGGGTTCAACATGCCAGAATTCAGCAACATGGCGCTGAGTATTACTTTTTTCGGCGCGGAAAGACGGACCAAAGGTGTAAATCTTACCTAAAGCCATTGCGGCAACTTCGCCTTCTAGCTGACCTGAAACGCTGAGAGCAGCTCTTCTACCGAAGAAATCGTCAGCGTTATATTCTTCTTCACTCTTATAATCGTTTGAGTAACCGATTGTAGTCACCTTGAACATTTCACCTGCACCTTCACAGTCAGATGCTGTGATTAAAGGAGTGTGAATATAGGTAAAGCGGCGTGCTTGGAAAAATTCGTGAACAGCAGCAGATACAACACTTCTTACACGAAGCACTGCATTAAAGGTGTTAGTTCTAACACGCAAATGCGGCATTGTACGAAGATATTCCAAAGTGTGGCGCTTTTTCTGAAGCGGATAATCAGCAGGACAATCGCCTAAAACTTCAATTACCTTTGCGTTAATTTCAACCGAATCAACCGCAACGGCAGATTTTACAACAGTACCGATAACCTTTAATGATGTACCGAGCTTCATAAATTCAGTAATATCGCTCATAACAGCTTTATCAATAACGATTTGTAAATGCTTTAATGTTGTACCATCATTAAGCTCGATAAAAGCCATATTTTTAGAATCTCGTGAAGTTCTTACCCAACCGCAAACTGTAACTTCCTGTTCCAAAAGCTCAGCCTTTTCAAAAATGTCATAAATGTCAATGTGTTTCAAAGAAAATCAACTCCAAAAAATAATAGCGCCCATTCATCCAAATAGGACGAATAGACGCAGTATCCGTGGTGCCACCTAAATTACCCTTTATTATAAAAAGGTCACTCAAAAGATTTAACGCATCTTAAACGGCGCCCCTAGTAAGCGTAATGCTTTTCAGTTTGCTGCTCCGAAGTGTTCTTCGCTTTTTCTATTTACCGCATTTCCACCGTCAGCGGCTCTCTTTAAAAAATCAAAAAAGTTACTTTTCTTCATCAAGGCATTTAGTTATATATAATAATTATATCACTATTTTACTAAAAGTCAACACTTTCAATTATTTTCCTATATCGTCACTTGTGACAATGGTAATTCCACTAGCCTTCATAGAATCAAATAAACCACCAAAATAAGTATTACAGTTAATCGTTTCCGGCATTTTTGACTTCGCAATGTTATTTTTTTCAACAGAACTTTGAATTTCAGTATTTGGTGTACATTCAACTTCAGTAATTCCAAAGTCCCTACATTTTACAACTTTTTTATTATTAAACGGCTTATCTTCACCAATAACAAAATATCTTAATTTCCTTTTATTATCTTGCATTTAATTGCCCCCTATATTAACCCCTGAAATAAGAGTGATTTTTAACATCTTCTTTTGATAAAATACGTACTTGTCTATCCCTATACGCCATCGCTGTCAACATGTTATCCATTTCCCAAATATATTTTTCATCATTTGGAATAGCCAAAGCATATCCTGCAACATTCTTTTCAGGATAAGCGTTAGGGTCGCAATTGTAATAAAGACGGTCCGTATCTAGGCAAATGGGAATGTTTCTTTCCGCTGCATTTTTAAATACTTGTTCAAAATCAGCAATACTTATACCAACATAGCAAACTGTATTAGTTTTTGATTTTGCTTTAATTTCATTCATAGACAACCTAAACGTTTGCGGAAATTTAGCACGCAAATAAATCAAATCCATTTCTTTGCTGTAAGTAGTGTCATATAGTATTTTTATAGTACTGAATGTATTTGCTTCTTTCGAACCAAAACCTAAATGATCTGGCATTTTAAGTTTTGAAACAACAGGCTTTGCTTGATAATATAAAATTTCAGGATGATTGTTAAGTTGTGCTTTTACCTTTGGCAATAGTTCGGGTGTTACGGTGATTTTTTCAATAGATAAGGTTTGGTGAATAAGTTCTTCCATTGAAACCATATTTGGACAATTTTTATCCAGCTTTTCGGGTGCTAAATGAATCTTTGGACTATCACTATCTTTTCCGTTAAGTTCAAGTTCTATTTTACCCATTCGCTTTAAAAATTCTTGCCCCACCGCAAATTGCTTTTCTTGCTCTAAAGATTTTAAATTTTTGTTAATCGAATTCAAATATAACATTTCCAACAGCAAAATAAAACCTGTAGAAATGCATTCAAAATTATTTTCATAACCATACAAATTTAATAAACCATTAACAGTAGATGCGTGCAGACAGTAATTAATAATATCACTATGCACATTATAGGGGCTTTGATTAGTAATTGCGGTTATATGTATTTTCAAATTAAATACCTGAGAATTAAGTTGCTGCTTATAAATTTCTTCAATATTTAAATTTTTATCAGTAACTTCCTTTGCGGAAGTACTGCAAACAAAATATATGCGATTATAATACGGATTTTTGGCTTTTGTGTACTTAATATAAGCACCGTACATGTTAAAATTATCTGCCAATTCAACCAAATTACATAATATTTTATTTTCAGCAATTTCTTGTATTGTATCAAACATTTAGCTTTCACCACATTAAAAAATTATTCACACAAGTATTCAATTATTTTCCTAATCTTCTCCGCACCTTCAAAGTTATTAACGGTAAACGGAATGATTTCGGCATCTTCAGCAAAATCGCCAAGTTCTTCTTTAATAAGCATTAAACGATTTTGAGTTTCGGTTTTATTAAGCTTATCTGCCTTTGTTAAAATAACGGTATACGGCAAACCGATTTGCGCTAAAAAGTCAAGCATCCAAAGGTCAAAATCAGTAGCGGGATGGCGCATATCAATAAGCGAAAACACCATTTTAATATTGCGGTTAGATTTAAAATAACCTTCCATAAGTTCGCTCCAACGAAGCTTTTCAGCATCGTTAACCTTTGCATAGCCGTAACCGGGTAAATCTACAAGGCGGATGTTATCCACCTTGTAGAAATTAATGGTAATGGTTTTACCCGGCTTTGAGCTTACTCTTGCAATCGCTTTTCTGCCCAAAACCTTATTAATTAGCGAAGATTTTCCAACATTACTTCTGCCGCAAAAGCAAAATTCAGGCAAGGTGGATTCTTCAAGCTGTTCAAATCTCCCAAACGCTTTTTCAAACTGTGCGTTATTATAATTCATAAAATTCTCCGTTAATTGCTTACACGGTTATTGCCCTGTTTAACATCAGTGTAATAAACCGTTTCAGTATTTTTATCAGTACTTACCTTTTCAAGCACACAATCAATAATTTGTGAAGCATTTGTTACAGGCACAAATTTTACATTTTCTAAAACAACAGGGTCAATTTCATCCAAATCCGGCACATTTTCTTTGGGAATATATACAGTATTGACCCCACCGCGATAAGCAGCCATTGCTTTTTCACGAAGACCGCCGATAGCGGTAACTCTACCGCGTAAAGTCACTTCACCCGTCATCGCAACATCGCGCTTAATTTTACGGTCGGTAAGAGCCGAAACAAGCGCTGTAACCATTGTAACACCTGCAGAAGGACCATCTTTAGGTACAGCAGCTTCGGTTGCGTGAATGTGAATATCCTTATCCTTATAAAAACCGGGATTAATGCCAAATTTTTCAGCATTAGCGCGAACAAAACTTACTGCTGTTCTTGCCGATTCTTTCATAACATCTCCAAGCGAACCTGTAAGCTCAATTTTGCCGGTACCATCCATTACAGAAACTTCCATCTGCATAATTTCACCGCCAACAGAAGTCCAAGCCAAGCCGTTGATAATACCAACTTCATCTTCAGCCAAAATGACATCAGGCTTATATTTGCGTTTGCCGAGCATTTTTTCAACATCATTTTCCTTAATGTTTACCTTATCGGTCTGTTTTTCGGCAATAAGCTTTGCAGATTTACGGCAAAGCGATGCAACAGCGCGTTCGAGTTTGCGAACACCCGCTTCGCGCGTGTAAAAATCAATTAGTGAATACACCGCGCCATCGTTAAACTTAATATGATTCTTGCTAAGGCCGTGACGGGCAATCTGTTTGGGAATTAAATGCTTTTTAGCAATCTGTAACTTTTCTTCACGGGTATAGCTTGCAATATCAATAACTTCCATACGGTCTAAAAGCGGTGCGGGAATCGTATCTGCCGAGTTAGCGGTAGCGATAAACACAGCGCGGCTTAAATCGTACGGAATTTCGATAAAGTGGTCAACAAAGGTGCTGTTTTGTTCAGCATCTAACACTTCAAGCAAAGCAGCTGCAGGGTCACCCTTATAATCGTTACCGAGTTTATCAACTTCATCAAGTAAAATTAAAGGATTACCACTTCCCGCCTGTTTTATTGCAGTAATAATTTTACCGGGCATTGCACCGACATAGGTTTTTCTGTGTCCCCTTATTTCTGCTTCATCCCTAACACCGCCGAGTGATATACGAGCAAACTTTCTGCCCATACACTCAGCAACAGTTTTAGCAATAGACGTTTTACCAACACCGGGTGGACCGATAAGACAAATAATCTGTCCTTTCAAATCAGGGGCTAAGGTGTAAACCGACAAAAGTTCCAAAATGCGGTCTTTAACCTTTTGCATACCATAAATATCACGGTCTAAAATTTTAGCAGCGCGCCTAATATCAGTATTAACGCTTGTCACCGCATCCCACGGCAGTTCTATACAGGTATCAAGATAACCGCGCTCAACCGTGCCTTCGTGTGAGCCTGACGGCATTTTAGAAAGCTTCAAAACATGACTGTGCAGTTTTTCTTTAACCGAAGCATCAGCGCAAAGTGAATCAATTTTAGTATGATAAGAATCAATTTCATCGGCTTCTTCAGAACCGTAAAGTTCATAGTTAATTGCCTTAATCTGCTCACGCAAATAATATTCTTTTTGATTTTCATCAATAGCGGCGCGAGTTTTAGCATTGATTTTTTTATCAATTTCATTAATCTCGCGTTCTTTTTTGAGCATATCAATCAAAATCTTGGCGCGATTCATTACTGAAGTTTGCTCTAAAATATATTGCTTATCATCAAACGGTGCATTTATGCCTGAAGCAATAACATCGCAGATATAACCAATATCGTCACTATTTTCAACAATTACCGGTAAATCAGGTGTAACATTTACACCTGTTGCCAAATATTTTAAAAATTCATTTCTGATGCGCCTTAAATGGGTTTCGATATAAACTTCACGATTGAAAACCATTTTGTCAAATACTTCTTTAACGGTTGCTGCAAAATATTCCTTATGGCTTGTAAAATCGGTATGCTTTGCACGGTAAAGACCTTCAACCAAAACCTTGGTTAAATCATCAGAAACCTTTAAAATTTGTTTAATACGAACCACACAACCAATTTCATACAAATCGCTATTATCGGGTTCGTCAACATAAAAATTCTTTTGTGTTACCAAATAAATCGGTTGGTTCTTTTCCATTGCAAATTTAAGTGCATTAATAGATTTTTTTCTACCAACATCAAAGCTTAAAGTTGTTTTTGGAAAAGCAACAAGACCCCTTAACGGTAATACAAACATTCTTTGGGTTTGCTCATTTAAATTAACAGACATTTTTTCTCCTTATTTCCAGGAAGCAGTTTTATACATAGCAGTGGCGTAAAGCTCGCCATCTAAAAATACAAACATAACGGTAACGCCGTCGAATTCAGTCGTTAAAACGGTACCGTCAGATAAATATTCATCAAAGAAAATTTTACCTTCAGTTATTGCTTCTTCTTTGAATTCAATGCTTGGCACAGCATTTTTAATTTCATAAATGAAGGTGCCCATTTTAAAGCCAAACGCATCGCCAAAGGTTACGATACATGAGATACCATTTTTCTTTTCGCTTTTTTGATATAAATAAAAACGGCTTCCACCATTGATAAAGATATAATCACCTTCATCAACAATTTCAAAATATGTATCTTCGGCATAATGGTCATGGTCGTGATCCGGACTGTTTTCGGGGTCATTTGCCAAATATTCTTCATACTTGTCCGAAAGTTCCTTCTCCACCTTATCGCATTTAGCAGAAAGCTTATACTCAACTTCTGGTATTTGACCGATTTTAGCATAGTACTGCAAATCGACATTGTCATTATTCTTTTTGGTTTTGTCGCCACAACCCGCAAAAGAAACCAAAAGCGCAAAAGTAAGTAACATTGCAAATAATTTTTTCATTTTTTCACCTTAGTGTTTATTTAATGTTCTTAAAAGGTCATTTCTTAGATTCCACAAATCCTCTGATAAGTCAACATAGTAATCATGTGGGTTTTCAAAACGCTTAACTTCTTCCCACATAGAATCAACCTGTTCCTTACAGTAAGCAGTAATTTCGGGAACTGTGGGACTTTCATAAACAAGATTACCCTTTTCAAAAACCTTTACCTGTAACTTTTTAGCAACAAAGTTTGTAACAACCTTGCGTTTCCAAGTGTGAACAGGGTCAAATATTTCATAAGGCTCACTATCATCAATTTTTTCATGATTAAGGGTAATAACATCGGCAATCGCCTTGCCGGTTTCCTTATCGTAAAGACGCCACGGGATTTTAATACCTGGTAAGGTGATTTTAGCAGTGTTTTCGCTAATCTTAATTTTAGGAATAACTTCACCATTTTTTTCAATTGCTGAAAGCTTATAAACACCGCCAAACACCGCTTCACTGGATGCAGTGATAAGGCGCTCACCTACACCATAAGTGTCTACCTTAGCACCTTGAGCAATCATATCACGGATAAGGTATTCATCTAGCGAGTTAGAAACACAAATCTTACAGTCGCTATAACCCGCATCATCAAGCATTTTACGAGCTTTTTTAGAAAGATAAGTAATGTCGCCACTATCAATACGGATACCGACAGGGCGCTTACCGAGTGGCTTTAACACTTCATTAAAAACTTTAATAGCGTTAGGAATACCCGATTTTAAAACATTGTAGGTATCAACGAGTAAAAGACAACTGTCGGGATATTTTTCAGCATAGGTCTTAAATGCGGTATATTCATCCTTAAAGAGCTGAACCCAACTGTGAGCCATTGTACCCGAAGCTTTAACGCCGAAATCTTTAGCAGATAAAACACAAGATGTACCGGTAGCGCCACCAATAACTGCCGCACGAGCACCGTAATATGAAGCACCGCTTCCGTGTGCACGGCGCGCACCAAATTCCATAACAGGTCTTCCCTGTGCAGCACGAACAATACGGTTTGCTTTGGTTGCAATAAGTGACTGATGGTTAATTGTAACCAAAAGCATTGTTTCAACCATTAAAGCCTGCATTGCGTTGCCGCGAACAGTAACAATTGGTTCGTGTGGGAAAATTACAGTCCCTTCGGGAACTGCCCAAACATCACAATCAAACTTAAATTCACGCAAATAATTAATAAATTCATCGCAGAACAAATTAAGCGATTTCAAATACTCAATGTCATCTTCATCAAAATGAAGGTCATTCATATACTCAATAAGTTGTTCAAGACCCGCCATTATCGCGTAACCGCCCTTATCGGGAACGCGACGGAAGAACATATCAAAATATGTTACGGTATCACGCATATCGCTTGTAAAAATACCGTTTGCCATTGTCATTTCATATAAATCCATTAACATCGTAAGATTTAAGTTCTTATTTTTCATTTTAATCACCTTACATCTTTTCAGGAGCATCGATTTTCATAAGATTTAAAACATTCTTAATAGTAATAGCAGTAGCAGCGCAAAGTGAAAGGCGTGCTTGTGTTAATTTTTCATCATCACCCTTAACCCTGCAAGACGAATAGAATTTATGGAACTTGGTTGCAAGTTCTTCAACATAGTGAGTAATCTTTGCAGGGTCATAAGCCTTTGCAGAAGCAACAATTTCATCAGTAAGCGCCGCAATGTGCAAAATAAGTTCGCGTTCGTCAGCTGCGGTTAAAAGCATAAGCTCGTCCAATGTTGCGGGATTATTTTTAATACCTTCACCATCTAAATTGCGGATAATACTGCAAATTCTTGCATAAGCATATTGTACATAATAAACGGGGTTTGAGTTAGATTCGTTAACCGCTAAATCTAAATCAAAGTCGAAATGGCTGTTAGGCTCACGCAAATTAAAGAAGAATCGTGCCGCATCAATCGGAACTTCATCTAAAAGAGTTACAAGAGTTATTGCTTTGCCCGAGCGCTTAGAAGCCTTAATAACTTCACCGTCGCGTACCAAACGAACCATTTGCATAAGAACAACATCAAGACGGTCTGCATCCACACCAAGCGCTGTTAACGCAGCCTTAAGGCGCGGAACATAACCGTGATGGTCAGCACCGAGAATGTCTATTGCTTTATCAAATTTACGGGTTACAAGCTTGTTATAGTGGTAAGCAATATCGGGCACAACATAAGTGGGAACACCGTTAGCACGAACTAAAACAAAGTCCTTATCACAACCGAAATCTGTCGCCTTAAACCAAAGTGCATGTTCATTTTCATAGGTATAACCGCTTTGCTTTAAAAGTTCGATAATTCTGGTTGTTTCACCGCTATTATGCAAACTGCTTTCTTTAAACCAAGTGTCATATTTAATGCGGTATTTACCTAAATCATCTTCAAGGCCTTTAATGTTTTTAGGCAACGCAAATTTAACAAGCTCTGCCCTACGCTCTGCTTCGTCCTTTTCAACATAGCTGTCACTGTGAATTTCAGCAAACGCCTTAGCGTGGTTGACAATATCTTCACCGTGATAACTGTCTTCGGGCATTTCGATACCATCTTTATAAAGCTGTAAATATCTTAAATCGAGCGAGAGAGCAAATTTGTTAATTTGGTTACCCGCATCATTAATGTAAAATTCGCGTTCGGTGTAATAACCTGCGGCATCCATAACAGCGGCAAGACAGTCACCTAATGCACCGCCACGCGCATTACCGATATGCATAGGACCTGTGGGGTTAGCTGATACAAATTCAACCAATACGCGTTTACCTTCGCCAAAATCACTTCTGCCATACTGTTCTTTCTTATTTTCAACATCTAAAACAATGTCAGCATAGTATTTTTGTGATAAATAAAAATTGATGAAACCAGGACCCGCAATTTCATATTTTTCAATATAAGTACCATTAAAATCAGCGTTGGCCATTAAAATTTCGGCAACCTGACGGGGCGCTTTTTTGAAAAGGCGCGACCAAACCATTGCCGCATTAACAGCATAGTCACCGTTTGCGCGGTCTTTAGGAACTTCAATTTTGAAATCATTAAGCTCGGCATTTTCCAAAACACCGTCATTAATTGCCTTTTCGGCAGAATTCAAAATAATGTTTTTAATTTGTTCTTTTGCATTTTTAACTACTACAGACATTTAATTAACCTCTCTAACAGATATATTAACTTTATTACGGCTTAACGGCTTGGCATCAGCATCAATAAGATATGTCATCACAATACTTCCGCCGTTTTCATTTAAATTTGATAAAACTTTTTCACCAAATATCCCCAAAGATAAATTACCGACAGGTGTTGAATAAAAACAGTTATTACGCACACCTTTTTCAATAACCATTCGGCTGTTATATGAACCCTTACGGCTTAAAATAACCGTATTGTCAGGTTTCAAATATAGTGTTGTTTTAATTTCACCCTCAACATCTAAAAGACCGCTTTCATCATAACTTAAAAAGTAACTTCCGTCCTTTATACCAAAATGACCGTTGGTAGAAAACTCCACCGTATCACTTTGACCGTCGAGCGACTGTTCCGTTTTAATATCAATAATTACATTCTTTATCATAAATTGTTTATATCAACCTTTTGCACATTATTACCATCAATTTCACAGCCAAGCAAAACCGATGCTTGCTTTACAAACGAATCGGGCTTATCACTCACATAAAAGCCATGATTCGTATTAATAGAATCATTTTGTAAATTATTGTTTTCAAGATATTCTTTTACAGCCTGTGCCGTCGCAGTACCTGCATTAATAAGGGTAACTTCATCACCCAAAATTTTGGTAATCGCTTCGCTTAAGATTGGATAATGGGTACAACCCAAAATTAAGGTATCAGCACCAAATTCAAAAACAGGCTTTAAGTATCGGCTTACTGTTTCAAGCACAACAACATCATCGGCAGAATACCAGCCTTCTTCAACAAGCGGCACAAACAAGGTACAGCTTTGATTTAATACATTTGCTGTTGGCATAAGCGATAAAATAGCCTTTTCATGCTGACGACTTTTAACTGTAGCATTCGTACCAATAACTGCAATTTTACCATTCTTGGTTGCTTTAACTGCCGCCTTTGCTGCGTGAGATACCACTTCAAAAAAAGGAACCGGCAAATCATTTGCTGTGTCAGATGCAACACTTGAAACTGTACCGCAAGCCGCGATAATAAGTTTTACATCACGACTCAGTAAAAACTGTTCATCCTGTCTTGCATATTTTTTAATAGTTTCAACACTTCGCGTACCATAAGGAACTCGACCGGTATCACCAAAGTAAATTATGTCTTCATTTGGCAAAGTTTTAAAAAGTTCTTTAACAACAGTAAGACCACCTAGACCCGAATCAAATACGCCAATTGCACGATTATCGGACACAGTAAACCACCTCACATAGTTATTCAATTTATAATAACATATTTTATTGATATAATCAACAATAAAATGCAAAAAAACACCCGAAAAAATCGAGTGTTTTTACTATTTGGCAAGTGGATGAAATCTTGCATAACTTGCGGCATATTTATTTTTTATGTACTGTGCGTAAATTTGGGTTGAAGAAATATCACTATGCCCTAACATTTCCTTAATGTCCTGCAGTTTTGCACCATTTTCAAGCAAATGTGCTGCAAAGCTATGACGAAGGGTATGGGGTGTTATTTCTTCTTTTATTCCCGCTTCATCAGCATAATGCTTGATGAGTTTCCAAAATCCTTGGCGTGACATAGGTTGTCCGTTCATATTAGTAAAAAGCTTGTCCTGTTCGGGTTCCAAAACAATCGCAGGACGAACACTAATAAGATATTCTGTAACCGACTTAACCGCAGCCGGATAAATTGGAATTATTCTTTCTTTTTTACCATTTCTTAAATGCAGAATACCAAGTTGTGGGTTTAAATCAACAACCCTTAATTCAAGCAATTCCGAAACCCTTATACCGGTAGCATACAAAAGCTCGAGCATTGCTTTATCACGGATTGATTTGTAATCATCACCGGTTGGTTGCGACAACAGTTTAATTATTTCCGAAGAATCAAGCACACCGGGTAATTTTTTGAAAACCTTGTTTTTCTGTGCAGCGGTAACAGGGTTATCTGTTACAACGCCAATACTAATAAGATATCGAAAAAAAGCACGAATAGATGCGGTAATTCTTGCCTTTGTGGCTTCAGATTTACCTTGCTTCGCAAGAAAATCAAGATAGTTATTAATAGTATCGGTTTTAACTTTTTGAACAGAATTGACTTTTAAAGAAGCGCAATAATCTGAAAATTGAGTTAAATCACGGATATAAGATTCAACAGTATTATTTGAAGACTTTTTTTCAACAATAAGATACTGTCTAAAAGCCGTGATATATTTTTTCATAATTGCACCTCCTATAATTTTAAAATTCAAAAAATCTTAACATACTTGTTGCTGTAAGCCCATCAATCAATGCCGCAGAAACACTTCCAAGGGCCAAAAGCAAAAATTTTATCGAATATTCCTTAAACTGTAAAAATAAATCGCCACGCATAGAATTCGGCAAAGTGAGCCGCGCAAGTTCGACTGAAAAAATCAGCGAAAGTCTTGAAGCGAAAATTAAAAAAATGAGTAACACAAGGCTTGACGGTAAAAAAATAACCGCATTAAACGCCACACCTTTAAGCGCAAATTCAGCATATAAATATGCAACTGATGAACCATAAAATACACCGCAAATTAAAACCGATAGCGGTACGATAATTACGCCAAAAAGCGATGTGCCTACCATAAACAAAACCATAAATACAGATAGTGATTTTGCAAAGGAAATCAAAACAATTTTTATAAATGTGCCAGACTGGCGTATATCTATGTAATTTTCAAAGTATTGTTTTATAAAATTAGTTAACAATTTAAAATCATCAAAAATTACAAGCCCTAATACCGCGCCAATAATTAAAAACAAAAAACCTATAAACAAATATAAATTCGACTTTACAAATTCAAAAATCTTAATTTTTGAAAAATTTATTACTCGTCCGCGCTGCATAACAACATCTCCTTTTTAAGAAAATTTTATGCAAACAGTGGACAAGATATGACAAGCATATAATTTAACAGCAAATTAAATTATGTTAACTTGTTATCAAATTCACAAAATTATGTTAACCTTAGATTAATAAAAAACGATTAAAAATCACCCCAAAATAGGGTGTATATTAGTTATACTATACTTTTAACTTTATGTCAACCATCAATTTTATTCACCTAAAATGTTATGTAAACTATTTATGTAAACCATACAATATATTGTTTTCAGACCATTATGTAAACTCAATTTCTTGTAAAATTACTCTTTATTTTTTTGTAAAAATATGTTATATTATTTATGGAGATGATTATATGAAAAAAACAGCAATTATTACGGGCGCTTCCAAAGGTATCGGCGCCGCAACTGCAATTCTTTTTGCACAAAAAGGTTATAATGTTGTACTAAACTACAACACTTCTTACGAGTCCGCTTCCCTGCTCTCTCGTTCGTTAACACAAAACGGTTTTTCGGTCACACCCATTAAGGCAAACGTTGCTAATCGCTTAGAAGCCGAACTACTAATAAAAGAAACACTTTATAAATATGGCAGAATTGATGTCATTGTAAATAATGCAGGTATTGCTTTTGAAGGTCTTATTACCGAAACAGATGAAATTGATTTTGACCGCATAATAGATATTAATTTAAAAGGCACCTTCAACTGCTGTAAAGCTGCTTCACAAGTTATGATTAATCAGAAGTATGGTAAAATTATTAATGTATCTTCCATGTGGGGTCAGGTTGGCGCTTCTTGTGAAGTGGCCTATAGTGCTTCAAAAGCCGGAGTCATTGGTCTTACAAAGGCGCTTGCAAAAGAACTTGCCCCCTGCGGTATAACCGTAAATTCGGTGGCACCGGGTATAATTGAAACTTCAATGAATACGAACCTTACAGTTGAAGAACTTAACGATTTCGTTGAAACAGTTCCACTTGGCAGAATGGGCACCGCAGAAGAAATTGCCCACACCATATACTTCCTTGCAAGTGATGACGCAGATTATATTACCGGTCAGGTAATTGGTGTAAACGGTGGTTATGTAATTTAAACAATGCATAAAAAAACTCCCTGTCGATGACAGGGAGTTTTAATTATTTATAAAAGTGTTTTAATAATTCACAAAGCGGAATTATCAAAAGCGCTAACGCGAAAGCGATTAAGAATTGCCACAGTTTTAAAATGGTCAAACCAAATATAAAACCAACCGGCGTAAATGCCAAAAATACAATTATAAACGCTGTAGCAAATACCGATAAATTCATAAAGCGATTGCTAAAAACACGCTTGTTAAAAACACTGCCTTCAAGTTTTGAGGTGAAACAATGTAACAATTGTGAAATACCCAAAGTCACAAATGCCATTGTTGTTGCTATTACAGGTGTCGTAAACACAATACCCAAAATATACGAAACCAAAGAAACCACAGCAATAAACAAACTTTGAAAACCTATTTTAATGAATGAATTAACAGTTAATAACTTATCTTCAAAATCAGTGCTTTCCGCTTTCATAACCGACTCTTCTGCTTCTTCCATACTGAAAGAAATCGCCGGTGCACAGTCTGCCAAAACATTAATTAGTAATAGCTGAACTGCAACCAAAATCGGAGATTTAAAGCAAATTGAACCGATAAGTAGTAATACCAATTCCGCCAAATTACAGCTACATAAATAACGAACTGTTTTTCTGATATTTCCAAAAATTCCGCGGCTTTCTTTTATTGCGTGAACGATTAAACCAAAGTTATTTCTTAGAATAATTACATCAGCGTTACCCTTAGCAACATCTGTGCCAAATTTTCCAATAGCACAACCAATATCCGCAATAGCGAGTGCATCGGCATCCTGAAGACTATCGCCAGTAATGGTAACAACGGCTTTGTTAGACTGCCAAGCCTTAACAATTCGTACCTTGTGTGCGGGCGAAATGCGGGCAAAAACTGAATAATTACCTATCTTTTCACAAAGTTCATCATCGGTCATTTCATCAAGTTCAACACCTGTAATTGCCCGACTATTATCGGTTATAAGACCAATTTTTTCAGCAATACTTACAGCGGTTTGTAAACTGTCACCCGTAACCATAACTACCTTGATTTTCGCATCGTTGCAAGTTTTAATATCACGATAAATTTCTTCACGGATAGGCTCGCTAAGGCCCAAAATACCAACAAAGGTTAAATTACATTCAACATCTTCGGCTTTTGGATTTGCAGGTATTTCATCAAGGCGTCTTATTGCAATGGCGACATTGCGCAGTCCTTCACTAGCCATTTCTTCATTTGCCTTTAAAATGGCTTCACAATCGCACTCGATACAATTAGGTACAACAATTTCAGGAGCACCTTTAACAATCGCAACGGGGTTATCATTAATCAAAGTAACAATTGTCATTGTTTTGCGAAGCGAATCAAAAGGAATAGTCGCCAATTTTGGAAAAAGCGTACTTATTTCCGCATCGCCTTTAAAGTTATACTTAAGGCAAGCAGCAGATATAGCACTCTCGGTAGTATCATTATGAAGTGTATGACATGCTGCCGCTAGATTTAAAATTGCTGCCGATGTATCATCAACAAGCCCATTAGATAAATCCAAACGCTTTTTACCGTCATATATACATTCTAAAACCATTTTGTTTTGGGTAAATACACCGGTTTTATCGGCACAAATAACATCTGTTTTGCCCAGAGTTTCGAGCGATTTACTATCTTTGAAAATGATTTTTTCGCCAAGTATGCGCTTAGTACCCGCAGCAATAACGATTTTTGAAATTTCCCTTAAACCTTCCGGCATTGCAGCAAAGGCAAGTGCTGCGGAATTAAGCATCGCTGTCATTGTAATTAGCGCAAAAGGTTCGGAAGACTTAAAATTATTAAGAATGGTCAAAGCAAAAACTAAAACAGTTACACAAAGAATTACAATGTTAAACAATTTAGAAATTATATTAATCTCGTTATGCATCGGCATAGTTGTAACGCCAATCTGTTCGTTTATAGCGGCAGTTTTTCCGGCTTCCGTATTAAGAGCTGTCGCAACAACAACAGCCTTGGCTGTTCCATGAACCACAGTTGTAGAAGAAAAAACCATATTATTGCGTTTTTCAATTGGTGTGATATCGTCTAAAATAATATCAGCAATCTTATCAACAGGTACTTCTTCCCCACTTAATAAAACTTCGTTACAGCGAAACTCAACCGCTTCAATTATACGAGCATCGGCACAAATATAATCGCCTTCCTGCAAAATCATAATGTCACCGGGGACAATCTCAACCGAATTTACAGTTTTAACAATACCATCACGCAAAACTTTAACCATTGGATTTGTGGTGTGCTTAATGTCTGCCAAAGTATTTTCGCAGTCAAACAAATGAAACGCCGAAATCAAAGCGTTAGCAATTACAAGCGCGATAATTAGAAAACCGAAATATGCAGTTTTACTGTCATAACTGTTTGCAATAAAGAAGTAAATTAACGATAAAACAATCAGGAAAATACCCGTTTTTGTAAACTCGCTAAAAAATCTCCTAATAAGCGAAGGTTTTTCATTATTGCCGACGATATTCTTACCATAAATTTCTTGCTTTTCAACAGCAACGCCGTTCGCAAGACCAAAAGCCGCATCAACACTATAATGATTTAAAACATCTTCCTTAGAAGCACTATGCCAAATCATAAAATCTCTCCTTTTTAAACGAATAGCCTAAATAAGGGATAAATAATAATCCTTCATTTTTTTTGCATCTTCTGCTTGTGTGCCTGCCGATTCGCAAACGAAAGTAGGGCTCAGATTATACTTAGCCACAAGTTCCATAACAGGCTCATAATCAGGTCCATAAACTAGGTCATCAAAGGTTAAATGACGCTTTTCGCCACCTGTTGTATACTCAATTTTAGAAAAATGCGAATGAAAATTTTTAAAACGATAATCGCCCAACTGATTTTGAATTTCAAGTAATATCTTATCAAAATCATTTTTTTCCTTTAAAATCCCCAAATCGCGGGCATTCAGATGCCCAAAATCAATACAAGGTATAATTCTTTCATCAATTTTGCAAAGTTCGAGCACTTCATAAAGCGTACCAAGTTGATTAACCTTACCCATTGTTTCGGGACAAATATGAATATCTGATAAACCTTCATCATCCAACGCTTTTTGGGAAAGTTTCATTGTATCAATAGCAAGTATTAAAGCTTCTTCGCGTGATATTTTACCGCACGAGCCTGTGTGAACAATAATTCTGTCGCCACCCATCGCTTTAACGGCACGAGCCGATGATAAAATATAATTAACCGAATTAAGGCGTTTTTCTTTCTCAACAGAAGACATCGAAATGTAATACGGCGCATGAAGAGAAATGGTTATCCCCTTATCTCGCGCAATTTTACCAAGTTCTGCCGCTTTATCAAGGCCTATATTAACGCCGCGACCACATTGGTATTCAAAATGGTCAAGACCCATATTCACAAGATAATCAGGCACTTGAAGGCTAGATTTAAACCCCTTTGCTTTAAAATCGTCACCCGTACCTGCAGGACCAAATTTAGCAGACATATTATTCCTCCGTATTAACGATATTGAGCTTTTTCATAACAAAACGCTCTACCCTTCGTTTTGAACGAAAACGAAGCGATGTTTCGGGCTTAATTGGTGTTAATAAAATTGTTTGCACACCAACAAAATTGCCACCCAATGTATCGGTAAACAATTGGTCGCCAACGATGGCAGTTTCCTTTTTGGTTGTGCCTAAACGCTTTAATGCGCGTAAATAACCAAAAGGCAATGGTTTAAGGCCAAGGCTGATAAAATCAAGCCCGATTTTTTCAGCAAAAGGTGTTAAGCGTTTAGAATTCGAGTTTGATAACACTGTCATTTTAATGCCATTTTGACGCATTAGATCAAGCCACTGTGGGAGCCCGTCAGTTAAAACTTGTCCGTGATGGGTCGAAAGTGTATTATCAACATCTAAAATAAGCGCTTTAATACCATATTTATTTAAAATTTCAATAGTTATATCTGTAACTTTTTCAAGTTTAATTTTTGGTTTTAACAACATTTATTACCTCATTATATTAAAAAAAGGCGGTTGATTTCAACCGCCTTAATCACTTAATATTAGCGGAACTTTCTTTTACGAGCAGCTTCCGACTTCTTCTTACGCTTTACAGAGGGTTTTTCATAGTGTTCTCTCTTACGTACTTCCTGAATTACACCGTCTTTTGCGGTTTGTCTTTTGAAGCGACGCAAAGCGTTATCGAGTGATTCATTTTCTTTAATTCTAACTTGACTCATTATATTCCCTCCCTCCACCAAAATAGCAGGGGTAATTTTTATTGTATAAAAAGGAAAACCTTTTTACTGATAAAGTGCAATTATATTTGCAACAATTGCTAATACAAAGAATGCGATAGCAAAATATTTAGTCATACGGGCTAATTTTGCATCCCATGTTCTTGCCTTGGTTTTTGACAAGAAAGTATCAGCACCACCGGAGATAACGCCGTTAATACCGGCACGACGGCCTTGTTGGAAAAGGACAATAAAAACTATTGCCAAAGATACCAAAATAACCACTGCGCCAACGATATATTCAAGTGCGCTCATAATTTCACCTCCAATGATAAATAAGCATTTTATATAATAACACACTTTATACAAAAATGCAACAAAAATTTTTAATAAATGAGTTATTTTACAACAATATTTACGAGTTTTTTAGGAACATAAAGTTCTTTAACCACTGTCTTGCCCGAAATTTCGTTTTCAATGGCATTTTCTGCCTTTGCAAGTGCAATTGCATCAGCCGAAGAAATATCAGCGGCAACATTTAAGCGAGCACGGATTTTACCATTAACCTGAACAACAATTTCAACAGTTGCATCAACACATTTTGCTTCGTCAAACTTAGGCCATTCGGTTTGGTTAAGCATACCGTCAAAGCCACAGATTTCCCAAAGTTCTTCAGTAATATGGGGTGCAAAAGGATTAAGAAGAATGATAAATGTTTTAAATTCATCCTTAGTAACCGCACCTGTTGAATTGATGGTATTCATGAGTGACATAAGTGCCGCAATAGCGGTATTCATCTTAAGACCTTCAATATCTTCAGTAACCTTTTTAATGGTACGGTGCATTTCAGCTTCAATATTTGCACGATAACCGCTTTCATCGGTCATAATATCCTGCATTGCCCATACCTTATCAAGGAAACGCTTACTACCCTTAATAGATGACATACTCCAAGGTGCTGCCTTTTCAAAGTCACCGATAAACATTTCATATACACGCATTGTATCTGCGCCGTAATCTCTTACAATTTCATCGGGATTTACAACATTACCACGAGACTTAGACATCTTTTCGCCATTCTCGCCCAAAATCATACCATGACTTGTACGCTTTGCATACGGCTCGGCATTAGGAACAGCGTCAATATCATAAAGGAACTTATGCCAGAAGCGGCTGTATAAAAGGTGAAGGGTTGTATGCTCCATACCACCGTTATACCAGTCAACGGGGCACCAATATTCTAAAGCTTCTTTAGATGCAAATTCCTTATCGTTATGCGGGTCACAATAACGCAAGAAATACCAAGAAGAACCCGCCCATTGTGGCATTGTATCGGTTTCGCGCTTTGCAGGTGCGCCGCAATGCGGACAAGTGGTATTAACCCAATCAGTAATTTTTGCCAAAGGTGATTCACCGTTATCGGTAGGTTCATAAGAATCTACATTGGGAAGTAAAAGTGGCAATTCGCTTTCGGGAAGCGGAACATAACCGCATTTTTCACAATAAACCATAGGAATGGGTTCGCCCCAATAGCGCTGACGAGAGAATACCCAGTCACGAAGTTTATAATTAGTTTTAACACTGCCAATTCCCTTTTCGGTTAACCATTGTTGAATCTTCTTTTTAGCATCTTCTACGGAAAGACCGTTAAGGAAATCAGAATTCACTAAAACACCTGTTGCACAATCGGTAAATGCTGCTTTTTGAACATCTTCACCGCCTGCAACAACTTCAATAATCGGCAAATCAAATTTCTTTGCAAATTCCCAGTCGCGTGTATCATGTGCAGGAACTGCCATAATTGCGCCGGTGCCGTAAGAAATAAGTACATAGTCTGAAATAAAAATCGGAATTTCAGTATTATTAACAGGGTTAATTGCACGAACACCTAAAAGCTTAACACCGGTCTTGTCTTTTGCAAGTTCGGTGCGTTCAAAGTCAGACTTTTTAGCAGACTGTTCTTGATAAGCAACAACTTCGTCATAGTTTTCAATACTATCTGCCCATTTTTTAAGAAGCGGATGTTCAGGTGACATTACCATATAAGTAGCACCGAAGAGTGTATCAGCACGGGTAGTAAAAATTTCAAAGGTATCACCGATAGTGGTGTTAAAGGTTACCTGTGTGCCGTAAGAACGACCAATCCAATTGCGCTGTTGAGTCTTTACGCGTTCAATAAAATCAACATCGTTAAGACCTTCCAAAAGCTTTTCAGCATATTCAGTAATCTTAAGCATCCATTGGCTCTTTTCCTTTTGGATAACTTCACTGCCGCAGCGTTCACAAACACCGTTTACAACTTCTTCATTAGCCAATACACACTTACAAGATGTGCACCAGTTAACCGACATTTCTTTCTTATAAGCAAGACCTTCTTTGAAAAGTTGCAAGAAAATCCACTGAGTCCACTTGTAATACGAAGGGTCGGTAGTGTTGATTTCACGGCTCCAGTCAAAAGAGAAACCTAGTGATTTCAACTGCTTTTTAAAGTTTGCAACATTATTCTCGGTAACAATTGCAGGATGAATGTGATTCTTGATTGCGAAGTTTTCGGTGGGAAGACCGAAAGCATCCCAACCCATAGGGTAAAGCACATTATAGCCCTGTAAGCGCTTTTTGCGTGCAACAATATCAATAGCCGTATAAGAACGGGGATGTCCCACATGAAGACCCTGACCCGAAGGATACGGGAATTCTACAAGACCAAAAAACTTTGGTAAAGTATAATCGTTTTTAGCTTCAAAGGTATGGTTATCGTCCCAAACCTTTTGCCATTTCTTTTCAATACCTGAATAATCGTAAATATTTGCCACTTCTTAGTCCCCCATTGCTTCAACTAAAATTTCATCTAAATCAACTGCGGGTGCATCTGCCCACATTTTATCAAGACCGTAAAACTCACGGTCTTGACGCGAGAATACATGAACAATTACCGATTCATAATCAAGTGCAATCCAACCTGTTGACTTGCCTTCAATATGATGCGGTCTTATACCCGCTTCTTCAAGCTTTGCTTCAACTTCGTCAGCAAGAGCGCGGACATGGGTTGAAGATGTTGCGGTTGCTATAACAAAATATTCGGTTAAAACGGTTAAATCACTAACTTTAACAGCATTAAGTTCTTTTGCTTTTTTAGAATTTAGCGCATTAGCCGCAATTTTTACAATTTCAAAAGAATCCAAATCTATTTTCCTCCTATACTTACCGCTTGGTTAAAGGCGGCAAGAGTATCTTCGTGTACACATTTTTTATTATTTACCAAATCGCAAATTGAATATTGCAAAGCATATATAAAAGCTTTATCAAGCGATTCATCTACATACTGCCGTATTACCGAAACATCATCATAATCGCGGTCAGCGGAAGTGAAATCAGCAAGATAAATAATTTTTTCCAAAAGTGTCATATCGGCTTTAGCCGTTGTATGATAGCGAATTGCCGAAATAATTTCACTATCATCTATTTTTAAAATATTCTCAACATAAGCCGCACCTGATATTGCATGCCAAAGTTTTTCGGCATTTTTTTCAATATCGCTTAGCATTATACCAAACTGACTGAAAATTTGCAAGTGCTCATCTTTATCAGAATTTTTAGTTATATCGTGTAAAAGCCCTGCAAGATATGCTTTTTCTACATCAGCACCATATTTTTCGGCAAGTCTTTTTGCCTCATCTGCCACACAGACCGAATGATAAAAGCGTTTTACATTAAGTCGGCTTTTTAAAATTTCGATATATTCATTATACACCGTAAATTCCCCTTTCCTTAATGTAATTATAAACTTTTTCAGGAAGCAAAGCATCTAAACCCGAATTTCTAAAATCGGTTGAAGAAATATTAGGTATTTCATCATTCATAAGAAATATCTGCATACCTTTTTTCCTGTAATTAGAAATGCAGTTATAAAATTCTTTTTCATCGGTTGAAACACGACTAAAAACAATGAACGGTAACATTTTCATAAGTTCATCTGCTTTATACCATTTATCGAAATACACAAGCATATCCCCGCCGCAAACAAAAGCAAAATTATCATCAGGGTATGCTTCTTTAAGAAGTTTTACCGTATCATAGGTATAGCTTTTACCTTGGCGTTTAAATTCAATATCGCAAACCATAGCTTTAGAAAAATCTTGCGCAACAAGCTCACACATATTAAATCTGTCAGTATCGCTAGCTAAAAATTCGACCGATTTGTGCGGTGGGATCTTATCCGGCATAACTAAAATTTTAGAAACCTTATCACAGTTTTCAAGGGCTTTAAGCATTTCGTAATGCCCTTTATGAAACGGATTAAAGGTGCCGCCAAAAATGGCTGTAAATGACATATTATTTCACCAATTTAATTGTTTTATTATCTTTACTTTCGCGGTAAAGAATAAAGCGTGAGCCGATCACCTGAACAACATCGCATTTTACGGCCATTGCAAGTTCATCTGCTGCTTCGCGTGATGTTAAAGGACAGGTTTCAAGTACACGAAGCTTAATTAGTTCGCGCGCTTCTAAAGCATCATTAACCTGCTTTACGGTATTTTCACTAATACCCGATTTGCCAATTTGTAAAATAGTTTCATAATCATTCGCCATACCGCGAAGTTGTGCTCTTTGTCTACTGTTAAGCATATTTAAACCTCAATATATTTTTTTAATTCATCTTTAAATAATTCTAAAGCCTTACCCCTGTGGCTGATTTGGTCTTTTTCTTCAGCGGTAAGTTGACTGAAAGGACCTTTTTCGCTTATAAACAAAGGGTCATAACCGAAGCCGCCGCTTCCCCGTTGTCTTTCAAAAGCTATATGCCCATGGCATTCACCCCTGACGGTAAACTGTCTTCCGTCAGGAAAAACACAGGCAACCGCCGCAACATAGTAGGCAGTGCGTTTTTCCATTGGTACACCACTGAGTTCAGTTAAAAGTTTATCGTTATTTTGTTCATCATTGCCGTGCTCACCCGAATATCGTGCCGAGAAAACACCGGGTGCACCGTTTAAATAATCAACACAAATACCACTATCGTCCGCAACAGTAATATAGCCTGTTTGCTTTAACCCCGATTTCGCTTTGATTATTGCGTTTTCTTCAAAGGTTTGTCCGTCTTCGATTGCATCTAAAAACGGAAAGTCTAAATCACTTTCACACAAAACATCAAACCCCATTGGAATGAGAATTCTTTTTAGTTCTTTAAGTTTTTTCTGATTTTTTGTTGCAATAAAAATTTTCATTAGTTTTCCTCATCGAAAATGCCGTTTACAAATTCACTTGCGCTAAAGGGTTGCAAATCATCAATACCTTCACCAACACCAACAAACTTAACCGGAATTTCTAGTTCGTTTTTAATCGGTATAATTATACCGCCTTTGGCAGTACCGTCAAGCTTAGTTAAAACAATACCTGTAATGTTGGTAACATTCTTAAATTCGCGAGCTTGATTTACAGCGTTTTGACCTGTTGCAGCATCTAAAACAAGCAATGTTTCAACCGATGCATCGGGCAATTCTCTGTTAATAACGCGATTGATTTTTGCAAGTTCATCCATAAGGTTTTTCTTATTATGAAGTCGACCTGCAGTATCGCAAATAATAACATCTGCGCCTTTTGATTTTGCCGATGCAATAGTATCAAACACAACAGAAGCGGGGTCGGTACCTTCAACACTTTTAACCATTGTAACACCCGAACGCTCTGCCCACACCTGAAGCTGCTCAATAGCAGCCGCACGGAAAGTATCAGCCGCACCAAGAACAACATACTTGCCTTGCTGCTTTAAAATAGAAGAAAGTTTGCCGATAGTAGTGGTTTTACCAACACCGTTTACACCGATTACAAGAATAACCGAAGGCTTAGTTTCAAGTTTAAGACCTTCATCTTCGCCCAGCATTTCAGCAATAATTTCTTTCATTAAGTTTTTAATGACCGTCGGGTCAGTAATACCTTGCTCTTTAATTTTTTTGCGCAAAATATCGCAAATTTCGGTTGCGGTATTTACACCGATATCCGACATAACAAGCATTTCTTCAAGTTCTTCAAAAAGTTCTTCATCAATTTTTGTAAAACTATTAATAATGTTTGTAACACCGTTTGCAATCGAATTTCTTGTCTTTTGCAAACCCTGTTTTATTTTACTGAAAAAACCCATCAGATCACCTATAAACTAAATTTCATTTATAAAATATGCCTGTGAATCGGCGCGGTTGCCAAATTCATCTACAACCGAAATTCTAATATAACGATATACTTCTTTAATATCAAAAACTGCACTGTTTATATACTCATTTTCATCGGCCGTAACCGATCCACAGCGCCTGCCAAATGTTGAAAAACTAATTTGTTTAGCGTTAGAGCACTCAACACAAAATTTATTATCCCTAACATAAATTTTATCAATTGTCGGACCGGTAGATGTATAAAACTCACCTTTTAACAAAGCATCAATAATATTTGAATACTTAAGTTCGTCGGCTTCTATCATAACAAATGTACCGAATGAATCATCGATTTTATTATGATTATCATCACCCGATGTAACAAAAATCCGCTTACCGTCACGCAAAAAGTCGTCATGAACATTGATATTGTATTCATAAATACCGCCGCGGTTGCAGGAAGTATTGAAAATTTCAACGCCCCAAAGATTTTCATATTTTGAATATTCGCGATAATTTTCAAGCGACCAACGGGGGTGGTTATATGCCACAAAAAAACCGTTATCGTTTGCAGATTTAATTAATGCATTAATACCCTCTGCACCGTAAATTCTTTCAACATCAAATTCTGGCTTTTCAAAAGAATTGCGCCTTTCTACGGCAGAAAAATGGTCGTATACAGAATTGTAGAAAAAATTATTAACATTTTTCTGGTCTTTGGCATAAAAATTTAAATGACAAACCTTCATATCAAAATTTTTAAGCGTAGACTCTTTCGGTAGTTCTTTAATCGCAACTTCACAACTTGTTAATGTAAGAAAATCTTCATCATCAAGGTAAGAATTGTTATTAAGATGCTCATGGTCGGTTATAGCAAGAATACTGTAACCATGAGACTTATAATATTCTTTAAGCTCTTCAGGAGAAAGTTTGCCATCTGATAAAGTACTGTGGCAATGCATATTCGCCTTATACTTATTCTTCCTGCTACCAAATAAAAATTTTTCCATTAATTAAGCACCCTGACTGTCTAAAAGTAATTTCTTTTCAAGTTCAGAAACATTAAGTTCCAAAAGTTTTGTAATACCCTTTTCCTGCATTGTTACACCGTAAAGCATATCTGCGGCTTCCATAGTACCGCGACGGTGTGTAACGCAAATAAACTGAGTGTTAAAATCAGACGAACGCATATAGTCGGCAAAGCGTTCAACATTAATATCATCAAGCGCAGTATCAACTTCATCCAAGAAGCAGAACGGCGGCGCGCTTACGCGCATAATTGCAAAGTAGATTGAAAGTGCAATGAGCGCTTTCTCACCACCCGAAAGACCGTCAAGACTTGGCACATTTTTACCGGGAAGTTTAACATTAATATCAATACCGCTTTCCAAAATATTTTCGGGGTCGGAAAGCGAAAGACTTGCCGTTCCACCGCCGAAAAGTTCGGTAAAGGTTTTCGAGAAGTTCTGACTGATTTTTTCAAAACCAACAGTAAATATTTCCTGCATTTGAGATGTCAACTGATTAATAAGTTTTTGTAGTTGAGCACGAGAAGCTTCAACATCATTAATCTGTTCAGATAAGAAGTTATATCTTTCGCTAACTTCCTTAAACTCTTCAATTGCGGAAACATTAACATTGCCAAGTGAACGAATCTTATTTTTAACTTCAATAAGTGTCTTTTTAGCAGCAGCGGGATTTTCAATCTCAATACCGATTTTTTCAGCTTCACTGCGAGTTAATTCGTATTCATCGTAAAGGCGTCTGATAACATCGTCATACTCGCGCATCATAACTTCCTTGCGTTCAGTAAGTCGAGCAAGTTCACCACCGATTTGCTCACGCTTTAAGGTGTTTTCGCGTTCGCTGTTACGAAGTTCAACACCAAATTTTTCGGTCTGATTACGCTTTTCGATAAATTCTTGAATGTTCTTTTCACTCTGTTCAATTTTAGCCGAAGCATCACCGATGTTATCCTGAACACTCGCAATTTCTGCCTTTAAGTTTTCATTCTTAAACTGTAAGGCCGCAATTTCACTATCAATAGTAACGCTACGCTTAGCGCGGTCGTTAATCAAATCTTCAAGTGCTTTTGCAGAAAGAATAATTGACTCAATATCCTTTTGTGCTTCAATTACAGAAAGCTTAACTTCAGTGATATTATTTGCCAAATTTTCGCGAACGCTGTTAAGATTATCTCTAGCGCCCGACATCTGGTCAATTTTAGCCTGAATTTCAGCCTTTTGTGCTTCAACTTCGGTAATTTCCCTTGCAGCTTCAACAGAAATGTTCTTAAGTTCTTCAAGTTTTTGGTTACCTGCTGTTTGCTCATCGGCAAGTGCTTTAAGTGAAAGCTTAGCGCTATCTCTTAAATCACCAATACGCTTAAGCTCAGCAACTGCACGAATTTTATCTTCATTAGCCGTCAAAATATCAGCTTTAATTGCGGTTATATCGGCCTGAACTTCCGCCAAAGAATTCTGTGCATCGGTAAGCTTTTTAGTAAGTTCTTCACTCTTTAACTTAAGTGCGGAAACTTCGTTTTCAATATTTATAATATCATTACCACGACTTAAAATACCGGAATTTTTAATTACAGAACCGCCGGTTAAAGAACCACCGGGGCTAACAACCTGACCGTCAAGGGATACAACCTTAATTCTATAACCAAACTTTTTAGCAATGGTAACAGCACAGTCAATATCTTCTGCAACAACACAAGCGCCTAAAAGATATTTAACTATTTCGTCGTATTTTTTATCATTCTTAACAAGGTCACTTGCAATACCTACATACCCGAGCATATCTTCAAAGCCGTGTTCTTTAAACTCGCGGGCTTTAATTGTCTGCACAGGTAAAAATGTTGCGCGTCCTGCTTTATTATTTTTAAGGAAATTAATCGCTGCCTTTGCATCACTTTCGGTTTCGGTAATAATATTCTGAATCGCGTTATTAAGTGCAGTTTCAATAGCAAGAGAATACTTGCTTTCAACCGAAATTAGCGATGAAACAGGACCGCAAATGCCACGAAGTAAGCCTGTTTCTGCTTTGGAAACAACAAATTTAACCGAGTTGGCAAAGCCGTCCATATTATTCTGCAAATCGCGAAGAATCTGTACACGGCGATTTTTAGCTTCAATATCAAGGTTAACGGTATCAAGCTCTTGCTTTAAAACATCAACCGACTGTCCCCTTGAAGAAAGGCGAAGTTCATAACCTTTGAGTGAGTTATTATAACCAAGAACCTTTTCTTCAATGTCTGTTAACAACTTTTCAATTTCAGAAAACTCGTTATTTAAATTTTCAATTTCTTTTTCTTTAGCTGAAATTTGCTCAGCCGAAACACCGCGTCTTGATTCAATTTCACTTATTGTGGTTTCAGCGGTAACAAGTTTTACACGCATATCTGAAGATTTTGCGGTGAGTGTATTAAGCAAACGAATTTCGTTTTCAATTTTACGGCTGTTACTGTCAGTTTCGCTTAAAAGTTCAGTTAACTGACTTTCCAAAGCGCGAAGTTTTTCTTCAAGTTCAGCCTTTTTAGTTTCAATAACATTGACTTCGTTATTTTTGTTTTCGATTTCAGCCAAAGCATCAGTATCAGAAGTTGAAAGAGCGTTTTTCTCTTCATTGAGCCTTAAAATGCTTTCTTCATTGTGCTGAATATCATTATTAAGTACCGTAATAACACCGTTTGATTTAACAATTTCTTCATTAATCGAAGAAATATTAAGTCGTTCGCCTTCAATATCCGAAGTAAGTTTTGCAAAAAGTGAAGTGTTTTGCTCGGTCTTGCGGTCAAAATCTTCAAGCATTTGCTCAATTTCTTTATACTGAGCCTCAGCAACCATAATTTTGCTTTCTTGGTTTCTGAGTGCTTCCTTTGAATTGTTTAATGTATAAAGCCAAAGACCAATTTCAAGTTCTTTCTTTTCTTCAGAAAGTTTTAAAAACTTTTCAGCCTTTTTGCTTTGTTCTTCCAATGGACCAACACGAGCTTCAAGTTCGTCAACAATGTCGTGAAGGCGCAAAAGATTATCCTGCGCTGCAGCAAGCTTTCTTTCGGCTTCAATTTTACGGTAACGGTATTTTGAAATACCTGCCGCTTCTTCAAAAATATCACGGCGTTCATTAGATTTTGAACTAATTATATTATCAATTTTACCTTGACCTATCATGGAATAACCGTCACGGCCAAGACCTGTATCCATAAATAATTCGTGTATATCCTTAAGGCGAACAGACACATTATTTATTGCATATTCACTTTCGTGTGAACGGTAATATCTACGAGTAATAGATACAAAATCGTTATCAAAATTTAAAGAACGGTCGGTATTGTTAATATTTAAAGTTACTTCACAAAAACCGTGGGGGCGGCGTGTTTCAGTACCACCGAAAATAACATCTTCCATAGACTGACCACGAAGACTTTTGGTTGATTGTTCACCCAAAACCCAACGCACCGCGACAGAAATATTACTTTTACCACTTCCGTTAGGGCCGACAACTGCAGTTATACCCTTGCCAAATTTCAAAACTGTTTTATCTGCAAAAGATTTAAAGCCTTGAATTTCTATCGAGCTTAACAGCATTTATAACACTTCCCTTTCTATTTTAAATTCCAAATCATCTATACTGTCATCGGCTTTAACAACACAGTCAAAGCCGCGTTTTTTTAGATATAACAAATTGCTTTTTCTTTGCCCTGTCATTTTTGAAATACATCTTGAATTAACAAAAATCACATATTTACCTTCGGTAAAAAGATTGCCAAGCACCTTTGAAAGCATAATTTGTGAATAACAAAGTTCAGCAAATGCAGGATGCCATGGTCCTGCCACATATGACCCTTCTTCAATTGAATGAAGACCAAGTCTTATAACCTTTATACCTGCTCGGGTTAGTTGCAAATATAGTTTGCTTGCAAGCTTTACTGCTTCACCAAGTGTTTGCGGTTTGTAAATTTCATCAAGATATAATGCTTCTAAATCGGTATCTTTTAAAACAATTGTCGGGTAAATTCTTACCGTATCAGGTGCAATTTCAATAATTTTTTGCACAGTACGAAGTGCTGAATCATTATCGTCAGCATATAGCCCTGTCATTATTTGAAGTCCCAATTCGAAACCGTGTTTTTTTATAAGCATTGATGCTTTTTCAACATCTCTAGCTGTGTGACCTCGATTATTCTTTTTAAGCACACGGTCATTAAGCGATTGTGCTCCAAGTTCGATAGCGGTAACACCATAAGACTTTAAAAGCAACAAAATTTCATCATCGATTGCATCGGGACGAGTAGAAATTCTTATACCCGAAACGATACCGATATTAACAAAGCCCGAAGCAGTTTCTAATAAAGATTCCATATAACCACGGTTGATTGCGGTAAAACTACCACCAAAAAATGCAATTTCGGTGGTCTTTGGGTCATAGTTCTTTGAAGAAATTGCTTCCTTAACTGCCTTTTCAACATCTTCAGGGTGCGGCGCTTTATAAGTGCCTGTAATATGCCTTTGATTACAAAAACTGCATTTATTTGGGCAACCGATATGTGGCACGAAAACCGAAATGTTTGAATGTGTTTTACTCATATTTCGGCACCCATAAGTTTTAGGGCTTCCTTTGCCGCCATTTGCTCAGCTTGCTTTTTACTTCTGCCTGTGCCTTTACCGATTATATTTGAATTAAGTTGAACAGCAACTTCAAAAATCTTGTTATGGTCAGGACCGCTTTCACCAATTAAATGATATGTTACACTTTCTTCGGGATTACGCTGAATAATCTCTTGAAGTGCGGTTTTATAGTCTTTAAAAACTTCATCATCGCGATTTGTGAGTTCGGGTAAAATATAGCGCAAAACAAATTTTCTTGCTTCTTCCATACCGCCGTCAAGATAAATTGCGGCAAGTACCGCTTCAAAAGCGTCAGCTAAAATAGAATCGCGTTCTCTTCCGCCACCCTTTTCTTCACCCTTGCCAAGTCGTAAAAATTCGCCGATACCAATTTGACGCGAAAAAGCGCAAAGTGACTTTTCGCACACAAGAGATGCACGAAGTTTGGTAAGTTCACCTTCAGGTATTGACTTAAAGTTTTCAAACAAATAAGATGCAACGATAACCGAAAGCACCGAATCGCCCAAAAATTCAAGTCGTTCATTTGATGTTATCCCACCACGAACTTCATTTGCGTAAGATGAATGATTAAGAGCATTTTCTAAAAGCTTTACATTATTAAATTTGTATTCAAGTTTATTTTGTAAAACTTCCATACTAAAATTCCTTTAACTGTTTACTTCTTCTAATGATTTTGTAATGTTTTCAATAACATTGTTCTGTGTAAATAACACAGCCTGCTTAATTGCGTTTTTAATTGCCTTAGCATCAGAATTGCCGTGCGCTTTAATAACAGGCTTTCTTACACCCAAAAGGGGTGCACCACCAACTTCGGAAGAATCCATCATACTCTTAAGAGAATATAAATCTTTTTTAATAACCAAAGCCGCAAGCTTATTTTTAAGGCTCTTATACAACGCATTTTTAACAAGTTTAAAGAATGTCATTGCAGTGCCTTCAATAAGCTTTAATGCAATATTGCCTGTAAAACCGTCAGTAACAATAGCATCACAAACACCTTTTGGCATTTCGCGTGATTCAACATTGCCAACAAAATTAATTGGCGCATCGGCTAAAAGCTTATAAGCTTCTTTTTGAAGCTCGCCACCCTTACTGTCTTCTGTACCAATGTTTAAAAGACCAATTGTGGGGTTTTCTTTGCCTTCAACACCTTTAAGATAAGCCGAAGCCATAATACCAAACTGACAAAGCATTTCGGGGCGACATTCAGCATTAGCGCCCATATCGAGTAGCATATAGTGACCGTCGGGTGATGGAATCATACCAGCAAGAGCGGGACGCTTAATACCTTTAATACGCTTAACAATAAAGGTACCGCCAACAACAACTGCACCTGTTGAACCTGCCGATACAAAAGCATCTGCCCTATCTTCAGCAAGCTCATTAAATGCTAAAGCCATTGAAGACTCTTTATGCGCTTTAAGAAGACTTGTCGGTTCATCGTGCATATCAATGACATCTTCGGTATGAATAACAATAAGCTGACCGAAGAATTTTAATTTATTTTCATCAATAACCTTTTCGATTTCAATTTTATTACCTGTAAGGGTAATTTCAACCTGATTTTCAAGTGAAGCAATGGAAGCGCCTTTAACGATTTCAAGTGGGGCATTATCGCCACCGAAAGCATCAACAACAATACGCATATTTAAAACTCCTTTTCATTAAACCACGAAAGTGAACGCTGCGCGAGCGCCATATATCTTTCGCGTTTATCTCGTATATGGGGCACAAGTTCGGGTATAATGCCAAAATTAGCACCCATAGGCTGAAAATTAACAACACTTTCATCGGTTATATAACCAAGTAGTGCGCCAATCATTGTGAAATTTGGAAGTACGACAGGCTCGGTTTCGTTTAATCTTGCCACCGCATTAAGACCGGCAATAATACCACTTGCGGCAGATTCCATATAACCTTCAACACCCGAAAGCTGACCCGCAAAGAAAATATTGCCATTTTCTTTTAAGGACAAATTTTTATTTAAAATGCGTGGCGAATTTATAAACGAATTGCGGTGCATAACACCAAAGCGCATAAATTCAGCATTCTGGAGTCCGGGTATAAGTGAAAAAACTCGCTTTTGTTCAGGGAACTTTAAATTTGTCTGAAAACCAACTAGATTATAAAGTGTTCCTTCGCGGTTTTCTGCACGAAGCTGAACAACCGCCCAGGGTCTGTGATCGGTTCTTGGGTCACGCAGTCCTACAGGTTTTAAAGGGCCGAAACGAATTGAATCTTCGCCCCTTTTGGCCAAGATTTCAACCGGCATACAGCCTTCATACACATTAGGCTTTTTATCAAATTCGTGAATTGGGGCAGATTCAGCATTAATAAGTTCGTTATAAAATGCTGTGTATTCTTCTTTGTTCATTGGGCAGTTGATGTAATCATCGCCGCCTTTGCCGTAACGCGCGCCGTAAAACACCTTTGTAAAATCCAAACTTTCCTTGGTTACAATCGGTGCTGCGGCATCATAAAAACTTAAATTGCCGCCATCGCACAATTTTGCAATATTTTCAGCTAGGGCACCATCTGTCAACGGACCTGTAGCAATTACAGTAACACCGTCGGTCGGTATTTCGTTAACGACTTCGTTTATAACCGTAATATTGGGGTGATTCTTAATCTTTTCGGTAATATACTGTGCAAAAAGTTCACGGTCGACCGCCAAAGCACCACCTGCCGCAACAGAACAACTGTCAGCCGCTTCTAAACAAATCGAACCCAAACGGCGCATTTCTTCTTTCAAAAGCCCCGCTGCCGAATCAACACGATTGGCTTTTAAAGAGTTAGAACACACAAGTTCTGCAAAGTTATCGTTTTTGTGCGCGGGTGTTTTTTTATCGGGCTTCATTTCGTAAAGTTTCACCTTTATGCCCTTATTGGCAATTGCAAAGGCGGCTTCACATCCCGCAAGACCTGCACCGATAACATTAATTTGTTTCATTATTATTTTTCCTTTTTGGTTTTTGCGCGGCTAGGACATTCAGAATTCATACAATACTTTTTGCCCTTCATACCATTAATGATATAACTGCCACATTCGGTACATTTATCACCCGTTGGTATACCGGGAGAAGCAAAATCACAGTTTGGATAATTAGTACAGCCATAGAACTTATTACCCTTTTTAGAAAGACGCTTTACAAGTTTGCCACCACACTTGGGACAAGGCTGTGTAATTTCATCTTCGGGTACGGGTTTGGTATTCTTACATTCGGGATAACCGGGACAAGCAAGGAACTTACCAAATCTGCTAGATTTTACAACCATTTTTCTTCCACATTTATCGCAGATTATATCACTTTCAACATCAGGCACTTTAACCTTTTTGCCGTTAAGCGAACTTTCCGCTTTGGTGTAAAGACTGTTAAAATCTTTATAAAATTCTTCAATTGTATTTGTCCACTGAAGCTCACCTGCACCGATTTTATCAAGTTGTTCTTCCAAACCTGCGGTAAACTTAATTTCAAAAATCTTATTGAAATACTGTACCATAAGGTCGGATACAACCTTGCCAAGCTCGGTCGGCTTTAAGAATTTCTTAACGCGCTCAATATAATCGCGACCAAGAATATTAGAAAGAATAGGCGCATAGGTTGATGGACGGCCAATGCCATTTTCATCAAGCGCTTTAATAAGGGTAGGTTCAGTATAGCGTGATGGAGGTTGAGTAAAATGCTGATTACCCGAAAGGTCACGAAGTTTCAAAACATCACCGCTTGTCATATCGGGTAAAGTGCTTTCTTGTTCTTCTTCTTCGTCATGGCCTTCAACATAAAGTGCAGTATAACCATCAAATGAAACCAAATAACCGCTTGCCTTAAACAGGTAATCATTAGCAGTAATGTCAACATTAACTGTATTCTGAACGCAAGCAGCCATTAAAGAAGCAATAAAGCGCTCCCAAATGAGTTTATAAAGTTTATATTGTTCAGTTGTCAAAGAACCCTTAATATCATCAGGCTTTAAATCAGCAACGGTTGGGCGAATTGCTTCGTGAGCATCCTGTGCACCGCTTTTTGTTTTATAGTAACGGGGACTTGAAGGTAAATATTTACTACCGTAAGTTTCGGTAATGTACTTATTACCTGCCGATCTTGCTTCTTCTGAAATGCGAAGCGAATCGGTACGCATATAGGTGATAAGACCCATTGTGCCAAGCCCCTGAACATCAATACCTTCGTAAAGTTGTTGAGCAATACGCATTGTGCGTTGAGCGGTAAAGCCAAGTTTGCGTGATGCTTCCTGTTGAAGGGTTGAAGTATTAAATGGTGGCGCAGGTTGGCGGTTGCGCTTCCCTTTTTTGATGTTCGAAACGGTGTAGACCGCATTTTCAAGATTTTGTAAAATTTCATCGGCTGCGGCCTTATCAGGTATTAAATCAATCTTGCCATTTTTATCGCCATAAAGTTTAGCAATAAATGACTTTCTGCCAGCAGCAAGCTTAGCGTCGACCGACCAATATTCCTGTTCTACGAACTTTTCAATTTCTTTTTCGCGTTCAACAATTAAACGGAGAGCAACAGTCTGAACACGACCTGCAGACAATCCGCTCTTAACCTTTTTCCATAAAAACGGACTTAACTTATAACCAACAATACGGTCAAGTACACGACGGGCTTGCTGAGCATCAACAAGGTCCATATCAATCTTTCTTGGTGCTTTAATACCAGCCTGAACACCGCTTTTAGTAATTTCGTTGAAAGTAACTCGGTTAGCAGCATTTAAATCAAGTGCCAAAATTTGAGCTAAGTGCCACGAAATTGCTTCACCTTCGCGGTCAGGGTCGGTTGCGAGAAAAACTTCATCACTTGCTGCAGCGGCAGATTTAAGGGATTTAATCAATTCCTTCTTGTCCGCCATGTTTATATATTCAGGCATAAAGCCTTTGTTAATGTCAATACCGAATTTAGACTTTGGTAAATCACGAATATGACCTTGAGAAGCCATAACGGTATAATCCGAGCCCAAATACTTTTTAATGCTTTTCACCTTTGTGGGTGACTCAACTATCAAAAGTTTTGACATAATAATCCTCCGATCCATTATTTACAAAGTTCATACTGTCCACCAGGGAGAGCACGAACGATAAATTCCATTTCCAATTCTGTTAAAGCCGAAAGCAAATCAGACGGTGATAAACCCGTGTTTAAATCATCCGGATAGAATTTTTCCTTATCTAAGCAATTATACACTATTTTTGCATGATTTGAAAGAGTAACATTTAATATTTTTTTATTATTTTTAACTTTTTCAGGTTTGGGAACAGTTTTATACGCTTTTTCGATATCAATTTTATCGGAAAAGCGCAAAATATATTCGTTAAAAATATCCGAAGTATTGAGAAGCGGTTTCGCACCGTCACGCAAAAGTGCGTTTGAACCTTCGTATTGCTTCATATTGGGCATGCCCGGAATAACGAAAACATCTCTTCCCTGTTCTAATGCGTGGTTAGCGGTAATAAGTGCACCGCTTCTTCTACCTGCTTCGACAATCGCCGTGCCAAGCGACAAACCCGACATAAGGCGATTTCTCACCTGAAAAGTACCGCGTGTGACAGGCGTTTCGGGTGGGTATTCACTTATAAGACAACCTTTATTTGCAATATGCTCACGCAATGCACGGTTTTCTTCAAGATAAGACACCGAAAAACCACAAGCCATAATCAAAACGGTTGTACCTTCAGCTTTTAAAGCGCCAATGTGTGCATAGGTGTCACTACAAATTGCTCCGCCACTCACAACAATAAACCCTGCCCTTGCCAGTCGGTAGCCGAGCGAGTAAGCTGATTTCTTACCAAACTCACTGACATTTCTCGGTCCTACGATACAAATCGCAGGTAAATTTTCAAAATCAGGCAAATTGCCTTTAACATAAAGTACCACGGGCGGTGCATTAATCTCACGCAAAACACTTGGAAAATTGCGATTATGATAATTAATCACCTTTATACCGTCTGCGTTGCATTTTTCTAAAATTGCCTTTGCATCAGAAAGCTTTGAATTATCAAGCTTATCACAAACGCTTTTAGGCAAAAGCTTTAAGCGTTTTTCATTATCACATTCGTAAACCGCTTTAGCAGACGGGAATGTTTCAAAAATACGCGTTATATAGCGATTTCCCTGTGATAAACAAAGCTGAAGCCAAATATAATATTCCATTATTTCATCATTTCCCACATTGAAATTGCCGCCGCAGTTGCTGCATTAAACGACTCAGCCTTACCGCGCATTGGAATAGTAATTTGCTTATCTGCCATATTTTTAGCATCATTAGTTAGACCGTTTGCTTCGTTACCAATAAGCAAAATACTGCCGTCAGCAAAATTAACATCTGTAATAGGCGTCGCGCCACTGTCAACCACACAAGCGTATGTGGTAAGCCCTGATACATTAATATCATTAACAAAGTCGTTTAAAATAATAACAGGCATCCGCAAAAGCGTACCCATTGACGCCCTTAATGACTTAGGCGCATATGGGTCAACACTGTCGCTTGATAAAATTATACCGCTAACACCAAGTGCTTCAGCAGTACGAGAAATTGCGCCAAGATTTGATGGGTCATTAAGATTTTCAAGAGCGATATATCTGCCATTTTTTGAAATTTCGGGTGAAAGTGATGGAATTTTAACCACTGCAATAACGCCCTGCGGTGAAGAAGTATCGCTGATTTTCGAAAAAAGACTGTCGGGAATTTCAAAAATCTCATCGGTGTTTTTATAGAACTTTTCAAGTTCTTCACGATACTTTTCTTTAGCGGTTTTTGAGATAATCAGTTTATCAAACCATATTGAATTTTCACACGCATCATCACAAATTCTAAGCCCTTCTAAAACAAAAAGCCCTTCTTTTTTACGGACTGATGCCTTGCTTTGCAAACTGCAAACGAGCTTGATAAGCGGATTATCTTTACTTGTAATTACCTTAATTTCAGGCATTTTTACACCCCTTTAAAAACGAAAAAGTCGCCCGAGATATAAAACACTCGGGCGAAAATTATTATTTTTCGAGAGCCTTCTTAGCAGCCTTTACTAAGGTTTCGAAGCCCTTAGCATCGTTAACTGCGAGGTCAGCCAACATCTTACGGTTGATTTCAATACCAGCCTTGTTAAGACCGTTCATAAATGAAGAGTAGTTCATACCGTTCATTTTGCAAGCAGCTGAAATACGGGTAATCCAAAGACGACGGAAATCGCGCTTCTTAAGACGACGACCGATATATGCATATTGACCTGATTTCATAACTGCTTCTTTAGCAGTTTTAAAAAGCTTTGACTTAGCGCCGAAGTAGCCCTTAGCAAGCTTTAACACTTTATTTCTTCTTTTGCGTGTAGCTAACGCACCTTTAACACGTGCCATTTCTTATACCTCCAATTTAATAACTAGTTCTTACTTGTAAGGAATTAACTTCTTTACGGTTGCGGTGTTTGTTACGTCAGCAACAACAACCTTGCGAAGATTTCTCTTACGTTTTGTGGTTTTCTTGTTGAGAATGTGTGACTTGAAAGCATGTGCACGTTTTACTTGACCGGTTTTGGTAAGCTTAAAGCGTTTCTTTGCGCCACTGTGAGTTTTAATTTTAGGCATTTTAATTCCTCCATTTTGTATTTTTTAACAATTGTTACTTACTTGATTTGGGAGCCAAGAACATAAGCATATTACGTCCTTCGAGCTTAGCAGGTTTTTCAACATTGGCAACATCCTTGCAGAATTCTGCAAAACGAGTCATTGTTTCTAAACCGATTTCGGGGTGGCCCATTTCACGGCCACGGAAACGAATGGAAACCTTAACCTTGTTACCGCTTTGAATAAACTTGATTGCCTGTTTGCCTTTGGTTTCAAAGTCATGTACATCGATGCTTAAACCTAAGCGAATTTCCTTGGTTTCAATAACCTTTTGGTTTTTCTTATTTTCCTTTTCGCGTTTTGCCTGTTCAAAACGGTACTTACCATAGTCCATAACCTTGCAAACGGGCGGTTGCGCGTTAGGTGAAATACAAACCAAGTCGAGTTCAGCCTTACTTGCTGCTTCAAGAGCTTTGTCAATTGAAACAACACCGAGCTGACTGCCGTCGTTCATGATAACACGAACTTCCTTAAATTTAATACCTTCGTTTATAGCAACTTCTTTACTGCTAATGCTAATGCACCTCCAAATTTTATATAACAAAAGCGTGGACGCAATAACGCCCACGCATAAGAATACCAAAGAGATTTTTGGAACTTATTGACCCTTTTAAACAAAATCTGAGGGTGAGGACGATATACGCACTACTTTGTTGTTACAATTATTATACACTATTTTACAAATTTGTCAAGTACTTTTTTAATTCATCAGCTTTATCGGTTTTTTCCCAAGGCAAATCAATATCGGTTCTGCCCATATGACCGTAAGCTGCGGTCTGGCGGTAAATTGGACGGCGAAGCCCAAGGGCATCAATAATTGCAGAAGGACGCAAGTCAAACACCTTGTTTACTGCGTCAACAATCTTATCATCGGCAATTTTGCCTGTGCCGAAGGTATCAACCATTACAGAAACGGGACGAGCAACACCGATAGCATAAGCTAACTGAATTTCGCACTTATCGGCAAGACCTGCAGCAACAATATTTTTAGCAACCCAGCGTGATGCATAAGCGGCACTGCGGTCAACCTTTGTCGGGTCCTTACCCGAGAATGCACCGCCGCCGTGACGAGCATAACCGCCGTATGTATCAACAATAATCTTACGGCCTGTTAAACCGGTGTCACCCTGAGGACCACCCACAACAAAACGACCTGTGGGGTTGATGAAGAACTTGGTGTTTTCATCTAAAAGGTTTGCGGGAACAATGGGCTTAATAACCTTTTCTAAAATACCTTCGCGTAAGGTTTCAAGCGAAACATCAGCGGTATGCTGACTTGAAACAACAACGGTGTCAACACGGGTGGGTATACCATCATTATATTCAACAGTAACCTGTGTTTTTCCGTCAGGATTTAAATAATCGAGTTCTCCACTCTTACGAACATCGGTAAGGCGCTTAGCCATTTTATGAGCCAAAGAAATTGCCAAAGGCATAAGTTCTTCAGTTTCGTTACAAGCATATCCAAACATCATACCCTGGTCGCCTGCACCGTTTAAGTTATAAGCATCTTCTTCACCGTCTTTAAGTTCAAAAGACTTATCAACACCCATTGCGATGTCAGGTGACTGCTTATCAAGGGCAACCATAACCGCGCAAGTATTACCGTTAAAGCCTGCCTTTTCGCTGTTATAACCAATATCACAAACAACTTCGCGTACAACTGCAGGAATATCAACCTGTGCAGTTGTAGTAATTTCACCCATAACAGTAACAACACCTGTTGTGCAGAAGGTTTCGCAAGCAACACGAGCGTTGGGGTCTTGACCGAAAATTGCGTCCAAAACCGCGTCAGAAACTTGGTCGGACACCTTATCGGGATGACCTTCGGTAACCGATTCAGAAGTAAAAAGCATTTTTGCCATTTTTAAATTCCTCTCTGTTTTAAAAAATACACAAAAAATAACCGCCATCTCACGAGGCGGTTTTATAAAAACAACCTCATCTTTCGGATATCTCCGACGGATTTAGCACCTTGTAAAAACAGGTTGCCGGGTTTCATCGGGCCGTGCCCCTCCACCACTCTTGATAAGGACGATATTTAATTTGCGTTAATCATTGTAACATAAAATCGAAATTTGTCAAGTTATTTTTTTAGTATCGGTGACAACTTTTTATAAATCAAAAAGCAAATTGCCGCATCAATAATTCCCTTTGCAAAGTTAAAAGGCAAATTAAAAATTACAAGCGCTTCAAAAAGGCCGTCAACCGACGATAAAATTGCCTGATACATACCTATAATTGCAGGCATTGGCAAACCATATAATACCGAAAATGCGGGATAAACAATAAAATAATTTGAAGCAATGCTTATAACCGCCATAACTAAAGCGCCCACGAGCGAGCCTATAAGGGCGTATTTGCGGTTTTTATTGTATTTATAAATTAACCCTGCAACACCAACAAAAATGGCACCAAGGATAAAATTAGACACTTCACCAACGCCTGCGCTTGTGGTAACAAACAAATGCAATGCATTCTTTAAAAGGCAAACCAAAATGCCATAAAGCGGACCGTAAACAAAGCTTACGATTAATGCGGGAAGTTCGGAAAAGTCAAACTTAACGAATGAAGGAATAATCGGTAACGGAAACTCAAGTAACATAAGCACAAAGCCAACCCCACCGAAAAGTGCACAAAAAGATAGTTTTTTAATTTCTTCCTTACGCATAACAACACCCCTAAAATAAAAATAACGCCCTTAAATACAATAAGGGCGTTAAAAGTTTTAAATAACTTTTATCTTCTTTCATCCTGACTTTACAGTCGGCTTGGGAATTTCACGAAATCA
>JAZKXN010000079.1:0-126910 GCA_045611605.1 Acutalibacteraceae bacterium | reverse complement strand
ATGACAATTACCTTGCTTCTTAACTCTGAAGGCAAGAAGATGGGTAAGACCGCTTCGCGTGCGGTTTGGCTTGATCCTAAACAGACTTCTCCTTATGAATTTTATCAATATTGGCGTAACGTTGGCGACGCTGACGTCCTTAAGTGCATCAGAATGCTTACTTTCTTGCCGTTAGAAGAAATTGATAAAATGGATGAATGGGAAGGCAGTCAGCTTAACACCGCTAAAGAAATTTTAGCTTTTGAACTTACAAAGCTTGTTCACGGCGAAGAAGAAGCTGAAAAAGCACAAACTACCGCACGTGCAATTTTTGCGGGTGCCGGCAGCCATGAAAATATGCCCACTACCGAGCTTTCTTCTGAAGATTTTGTTGACGGTAAAATTGGTGTACTTTCTATGATGGTTAAAGCTGGTCTTGCTGCTTCTAACGGTGAAGCAAGACGTCTTGTTCAGCAAGGCGGCGTTAGCATTAACGACAAAAAAATCACAGATGCTTCATATTCACTTGAAATTTCTGCCTTTGATAATGAAATTATCCTTAAAAAAGGTAAAAAGATTTTTAATAAATATATTGTAAAATAAAATTTAAAACCCCCGATTTTTTCGGGGGTTTATTGCATAAATTACCATATAATCGGCAAAATAGGTTTAAGGAGCTGATAAAATGGTAAATTTTAATGAATCAAACACAAAAGTCAATTTAATGGGCGCCTTTGCAGGTGAATCACAAGCAAGAAACCGTTATACCTTTGCGGCTGAAATTGCTAAAAAGCAAGGCTTATATGTAATTGAGGCCGTATTTAATCTTACGGCCAGTCAAGAGTTGGCACACGCAAACGTATTTATGAAGCATTTAAGCGACTTTAACGGCGAAAATATTGAAGCTGACGGCACATACCCTGTCGAAGTTACAAATTCGGTTATTGAACTTTTGGAAAATGCACACCACAACGAAAATGAAGAGTATGAAAACGTGTATAAACAGTTTGAAATTGAAGCCGAAAGGGAAGGGCATATGGCTATTGCACAGTCCTTTAAGGAAATTGGTGCAATTGAAAACGAACATGCAAAGCGTTTTATGTTATTTGCAAAATATTTAAAAGAAAATAAGCTATTTGTTAGCGACGTAGAAGCTGAATGGATGTGTCTTAACTGCGGTCATATATATAAAGGTACAAACGTACCTGATGCATGTCCTGTATGTTACCACGAAAAAGGATATTTTGTAAGAATTGAGTTAGCGCCCTATTTTTCGGAGAATATATAGTTTGTTAAATTTTTAACAAAAGGGAAGAAATTAATATAAAATAGGTAATAAAAAAGAGCCTCTCATTTAAGAGAAGCTCTTTTTTGGTGCCGGTGGCCGGACTCGAACCGGCACGCTGTCGCCAGCGGTGGATTTTGAGTCCACTACGTCTGCCAATTCCATCACACCGGCAAATTTATTTGACCTTGCTATTATACATTATATATTATATAAAATCAAGTGTTTTTTGCATTAAAAATATAAGAAATTATCAATTTTTTAAAAAAGCATAAAAAATGCCATCGAATAGAAATTTTTCTGACATAGTAGGATATGTTTTTAAAATTTCTATTCGATGACGAAAATATTATAAATTGAGTTAAAAGCGTTAATATTATCTTAAAAGGTATTTATGTAAATGTGTAATATCTCATAAACTAATAATTTATATGTATAATACGCTAAGAGATGGTTTAAGGGCGTATATTTTGAAAAATCACACTAAAACCCCTTCTCCCAATTATACAAAATATTCATTTTGTATAATTGGCTATTTAAAAAATAGCCAATTACCTTTTCACTTACAATTAATTAAAATTGCATATAAATCATCTAAAAATTCTTTCCACGCAGAAATTCGTATTTTGTCGCGCATAACTTCGTAATGGTCCAGACTATCCATTGGTTGAAATCTAACCTGATTATGTAATGCGTCGCTTTCTAACTCAAGTACATCATTTTTATTATAAATATAAATCATTAATTTGTCGCGTAGTGTCAATTAAATCACCACCTTTCAAAAAAATCACTGCCTGAATTTAAGGCAGTGATTTGAATTAAAAATTATTTGTCACAGCAAGGGTCTTTTTTAGGCGTTTCTTTTGCCTTAGCAGCAGATTTTGTTGTATCCCCTATTCCTGTGGTTTCCGAAAAGATTGCATTGCTTGTAACGGCATTTACAGCGTCTGTAGGAATAATGAGCTTAGCAGCAGTACCATCAGCTAACTTAACAAGTGCTTCATACTTTTTAAGTTCAAGCACGGCAGCATCTGCGCCGGCTTCTTTTAAAGCAATTAAGCCATCAGCTTCAGCCTTTTTAGCAAGATAAATTGCTTTGGCTTCACCTTCTGCACGGGCTATACGGGCATCGCGTTCACCTTCAGCTGCTAAAATCATAGCCTGTTTATCACCTTCGGCGCGTGTAATTGCTGCAGCCTTGTGACCTTCTGCCTGAAGTAAGGTTTCACGGCGATCGCGTTCGGCCTTCATTTGTTTTTCCATTGCGTTTTGAATTTCTTCGGGCGGAATAATATTTTTAAGTTCAACGCGGTTAACCTTCATACCCCATTTATCAGTTGCTTCATCAAGAATGGCGGTCATCTTACCGTTAATTGTGTCACGCGAAGTTAATGTACCATCAAGTTCAAGTTCGCCAACAAGGTTTCTAAGGGTTGTTGCAGTTAAATTTTCCAACGCATTAATAGGATCAACAACCCCATAGGTATATAACTTTGCATCAAAAATGCGATAATATACAACGGTATCAATGCGCATAGTAACATTATCTTTGGTGATAACAGGTTGCGGTGCGGAATCAAGTACCTGTTCCTTAAGGGTTACGCGGCGTGCAATTCTTTGGAGAATCGGAATTTTAAAGTGAAGACCTGCTCCCCAAGTGCTTTGGTATTTACCTAGAAATTCTATTACATATTCATTTGATTGTGGAACGATTTTAAGGCAAGAAAGTAAAAATATAATAATAAGTGCGATAATACCAATTACAAATGGCATATATTACATCCCCTTTTTAATAAGTGTAGCTAATAATTTTTTGTTTTTGGCAAATACAGGAATAAACATATTAAAAGAATTTAAGAAATGTTTATTACCATCAAGCATTTCGCGTATTTTAGCGGTAACAGTTTCGTTTTTATAAGCGGCGGCAGCTAAAAGTGCAATAATTGTGTTTATTGTATCATTGTCGCCCTGAACATAAAAATCAACGATTGTATTATAAAACTTTCTGATTTGTTTTGCTGTTCCTTCTTCAAAAAGGCGTACCATACGCGGTACAAGGTGTTCGCCAAAGAAATTAAGATATAAGAAATTGCCGTAATGAGCAACATGAGCCTTGTATTCATCCTTGAGCGCCGGGAAAATATCAAGCATTTTTTTGGTTAATGCGTTAATATTGTTGTCAATACCCTTTTGTGCGGTGGGTAAATCAATAAGACTGTTAACGGATTTCTTCTGCTTTACTATACCAAATTCTTTTCTCAAAGCTTCAGCAAAATCAATGCCTACAGCAGCGGCGTCTTTAGCGGTTTGGCTATCATCAAAAAGCCAAGCACTAATTTGCTTATACTCCCCTACATTTTCAGCATCAATATCGGCAACTGCGATAGTATAAAGCTGCTTTTCTTCAATATATTCAATTTTAACAGATTTAGTATTGTTTTTAAGAATATTACCATCAAGGCTTAAATTTGCTTCTTTTATAACTTCCTGCATTTCAGCAAGAACTGAATCAAAATATTTGTTTTCCAAAAAATTCACATCCAAATTATATTATTTCCTTTATTATACAACATAAATTCGCATTTGTCATCAAAAATTTATTGTAAATACAAAAATGTTATTGTATAATATATTCTATTAAGTTTAGGAGAAGCTTTATGAATCTTGCAGATGTTAAAACAATTGAATCGCTGCTAAAACCCGCAGGATTTGACTTTAAAAAGTCCTTAGGGCAGAATTTTTTAATTAATGAAGATGTTTGCCCTGCTATGGCACAGGCGGCTTGTGATGAAAAAACAGGCGTTTTAGAAATAGGTCCCGGTATAGGTGTATTAACAGTCGAGCTTTCAAAGGTGGCAAAGCGTGTTGTTGCAATTGAACTTGATGACCGCCTTCGTAAAATCTTGCCTAAAACCCTTGCGGAATGTGATAATGTTGAAGTTATTTTCGGCGATGCAATGAAGCTTGATTTAAAAGAGATTATTGCACAAAAATTTAGTGATTGTGATAGGGTGTGCGTGTGCGCTAATCTTCCCTATTACATTACATCCCCGATTATTATGATGCTTTTAGAAAGCAAATTGCCGATAGATAATGTAACTGTTATGGTACAAAAGGAAGCGGCTGAACGCCTTTGTGCTGAGGTTGGTTCGCGTGAATCGGGTGCTATTACGGTTGCTGTTAATTATTATGCAGAGCCTGAAATACTTTTTGAAGTCGATCGCTATAGCTTTATGCCACCGCCAAAGGTTGATTCATCGGTTATTAAGCTTAATGTGCGACCCGAACCGCCGATTAAGCTTAATGATGAAAAAGCTTTTTTTACGCTTGTTAAAGCAGCTTTTGCACAACGCAGAAAGACACTTATTAATACCGTTTCAAACACAACGGGAATTAATAAAGATAGTTTAAGACAAGCTCTTGAAGAATTAGGTCTTTCCCCTACTGTCCGTAGTGAGCAGTTAACCTTAGAAGAACTTGCCGCTCTTTCTAATAAATTGAATAAATAAGAGTACAGACCAACTGATTCGTAATCAGTTGGTCTGTTTTTACATATTTTTAATGAAATTGTTTGCTTTTAAAAGCAAATCTTTATTGTTTTGGTGTGTGAAAGTATGATTTGCTTCATTAAAGGTCATAAGCTTAGCGGATAAAAGTTCTTCTTTTTGAAAAACAATGTCCTGATTTTTATATTCTCCAAGGAAGTACACTACCTGTTTTTGAACATCAGAAGATGGAATATAATATTCAACTGTTTCTCTAAAACCTTTAATCAAATCAGGTTTTAGACCGACTTCTTCATAAACTTCGCGAAGTGCGGTTTGGGTTTCGGTTTCACCAATTTCTACATGGCCTTTAGGAAAGCCGTAAAAACCGTTAATTGATTTTATAATAACAAATTTAATTTCGTTATTTTCGCGTGTAAAAATAATTACACCGCAAGACTTTTCGTATTTCATACCATATTCCTATACTTTAATTGTTTTTCCAAGGTGGAATGAATAAATTAGCTTTTCTTTAACAGGCATTTTGAAAATCTTTTCAGCCGCTAATGCATATATTGAAAGTTGCATACCGTAGGCTTCTGCTAAATCAGATGGCGCTTCTGCTCTATCAGTCTTGAAATCAAGAATAACAATACCGTCATTTTCAATAATTAAAGCATCAACAGCGCCTTGAATAATGATTTTTTCATTTTCGAAACGGCTGTCAAGCGCATTGTCAATTGAAGTAGCTGGTATCTCAGTTAAAAAACGCATTTCGCGTTCAACCTTATAAGCTTTTTTAATTCTTTCAAAAATTTCACTTTGGAAGAATTGTTCTAATGCCTTGCGGTCAAGAGAGTTATACTCGTTTTCGCTGATAAACTGCCACTCATAAAGCCGTTCAATTTCAGTATCAATATCGGTATATTTCGAAAAATCAAAATATTGCATTACACGATGCATGGCGGTACCCTTATCAGTTGCAGTCATATTGCTTTTGCTCATAAAAGCGGGGCGCTGTGAAAATGCAAATTTATCACTCTCTGCTTTATTGGCAAGTGCTGATACCGAAGTTTTCGACCGCATCTTTAAAATATCTGAAAACGGGTAAACAAACCTGGTATTGTTAATGATTTTTGCAGTTACATCGTCGTTTTGCTGAGAAAAACCAGTATCAATTTCAGGTATATAGTTTGAAATTGTATCACCGCAAATAACCTTGATATTAATATTTGAATTAGTTTCACAAATATTAAGCATATCCCCTGCATCGCGAAGAATATCACCATCAGGGTGCAATAAAAGTGACGGAATTAGCCAATCGGTAAATGATGTTGTACTGCTGAAAAATCCTTTTGAAATTTTACAACCGTGCATAATAAGACGGTTCTTATACTTTTCTAGTGTATTTTCAAAATTTTTAAAGGATGAAACAATTAAAAGCTTGTCCTGTGTACGGGTAAGCGCAACATACAAAAGGCGTAGTTCATCCTGAAGGGCAACACTTTTGATGTTGTCAATTATAGCTTCACGGGCGATTGTGCTTATTGGCAGTTTTAAATCTTCATCGAAATATTTAAATCCTAAACCAAAATTTACGCTATAACATGCTGAATGCTTAGAATCTTCATCATTGAAGCGCGAATCAGTACCGGCAAGAATACAAACGGGAAATTGCAAACCTTTAGAACCGTGAATTGTCATAATTTTAACGGCATTTTTGTTTGAAGATATTGCCGATTTGCCCACAGATTCAGAGATTCTGTTAACATACTCAATAAATCGTGTTAAATTGGTGCCGCCGTTTTGTATGAACTGTTCTGCAATTTCTACCAAAATAAGCAAATTGTTTTTACGATTTTCGCCATCATAAAATGCCGAAATTATATTTAAAAATTCGGTTTCAATAAATAATTTTGTGATTAATTCGGGCAATTTAAGACTTACTGCATATAACCTGAACTTTTCTAGTTGTTCAATAAAATTAATTGCTTTTGCGTTTTGGTCATTTTTAGCTTTAAGTATTGCTGAATAAAGACTTCCATCCTTTTTATTTGCGCGTATTTCGGCAATTTCATCGGTTGAAAAGGAAAAAATTGGCGAAAATAAAAGAGTTAACAGTTCTATATCAGAATCGGGGTTGTCAATAACGCGAAGTAGCGAAAGCATAGTTGAAATTTCACGGTTATCGGTAAATGAATCAAGAGAAAGGTCAACGGGAATACCCTGCTCTCTCAGTTCGTTTATGATATATGATGCATTGCTAAGAGCGCGCAAAAGTATTGTAAAATCGCCAAACTGTGCTTTTCTAAGACCGTTTTCACCGTCTTTAATAACTTCCCCGTCTGCCATCGTTTCACGGATATATTCAGCAATTCTTCTAGCTTCTAACACCCAAGTTTTATCCAGACAGTCTTTACAGTCAATAATACTGTAATTAACTGAAGGTGAATTAACTTCAGGGTATTTGGCGGTTGGGATAAGCCGTTCTTCACTATCATAATTTATGCTACCTGTTTTATGTGTCATAAACATTTCAAAGAAGTAGTTTATGAATTCGCATACTTCTGCCTTTGTGCGGAAATTGTTTGCCAAAATAATTTTTTGTGCCATTGTTTCATTGGCTTCATCAATTGGAATATATTTCTGCTTTTTTGATAAGAAGTTTTCGGGGTTGGCACCACGGAAAGCATAAATGCTTTGTTTTACATCACCAACAACAAATAACTTTTCTTCAAAATTGGATAGAACTCGGAACAAGTAATCCTGAAGATTGTTTGTGTCTTGATATTCATCAACCATAACTTCTTTGTATTGCTCTAAAAGGTCTTTGCCGTCTTCACTAACAACAATATTACCATTATCATCTTCGCGGCATAGAAGCTTTAAAGCGAGATGTTCAATGTTATGGAAAGTAAAAGAGTTGTGGGTGTTATATTCGTTATAAATCGCTTCATCAACTTCACGCAGAATATCAACAAAAATTTTCACGCAAGGAAAAAGATAGCTAAATTGCTTGTTAATAAATTCAAAATCGGCGTAGAAAAGCTTTGCGAGCGAAGGTAGAGTTTTTTCCTTAAAGGTTTTAAAGGCTTCTTTAACTGCTTTTACTTCGCGATAAGCAGCAATACCGCCACGAGCGGTTGGAAGAGATGCAACCGTAAAGGAAGATAAATGATTGTAAAACACATTCCAATCGTGTGTTTCGGCACTGTTGAGCAATGCGCTCACATCAACTGCAAATGACTGCAGTGAAGGTAAAAACATATTTGCCGCATCAGGAACATTCGAAATATAGTCAATAAGATTAACAAGAATTTTTTGCATATCTGAAATGCTTGTTTCTGCTTTTTGAAAGGCATATTCATACCATAAATTTTCGCTTGTAAAGCTTCCGTTATTGTAATAGGATAGAATTTCTTTGTACCATTTTTCTGGATACGGTAACTGACGAGAAAATTCATAAACTTTAAGTAACAGTTCGGCAAGATTTTTCTCATCATATTCCCCACCGACTAAATCGACAAGGCGTAAAAAATCTTGATTATCTTCTGTAATATAACGACCTAAAATTTCATATACAACGCGCTGATTAATTTCATTTAATGAAGCATTATCGCTAATCTTGAAATCGGGCGCAATATTAAGTTTGTCAAAATTTTCGCGCACAAGGTCAATGCAAAAAGAGTCAATAGTGCAGATTTTTGCATTGCTTAAAAGATGCTTTTGGCGTAAAAGTTCAATAGAATTTGGGTTTAGGCGACACTCTTCATCAATGCGCTTTTCAATGCGCGAACGCATTTCAGCCGCTGCGGCATTTGTAAAAGTTACAATTAGCAGTTCATCAGCATTAATATTGCGGTCGCGGTCTTTTAGGATATTTATTACCCTTTCAACCAAAACGGCAGTTTTGCCCGAACCCGCGGCGGCAGAAACCAATATGTTACCGCGGCGGTTTATGGCTTTCTCTTGCTCGGGTGTGGCTTTAAATGCCATCTGTTTCTGCCTCCTTCATTTTTTCAAATACTTCATTGTTTTTAAAATCGGGCACTTCAAAAATCTTATCATCTGTAATATTGCAAATTGCCTTGTAATCACAATATTTGCAAGCGGGCGCTTCTCTACCATTAATTGGTGAAACAGCTATATCACCCGAAGAAATAAGATTACCGGTTTTTCTCATAATTTTTTCAATATAATCAAAAATTTCCGTAAAACCGTTTTCATCAATATAGGAATTTGAGCGTGCGGAAATTGTACCGTCCTTTTTAAAGATAAGCGGCGGTATAAATTCACCATTATTTTCTTTTTCCATTGCGCGGTTAAGGACGCTATCAGCCTTTAAAAGACCGTTCATAGTGAGACCTTCTGCCTTAACATCGCGGCGAGCGGGCATATACAAAATTGCGGCGGCATTATCATCTGATTTACCTTGTGGACGGATAAGTGCGTAAAGGTAAATGAGCATCTGCATATTAAGACCATAAAGCACATCAGGAAGTTTGAAACTCTTAGTGCCTGTTTTATAGTCAACAATGCGGATATAACCGTTCCATTCATCTACGCGGTCGATGCTTCCGTTAATATTAATTGTGCCCTTGTCGTAAGGAAATTCGAGCTTGATTCCGTCTTTAAAACCAATTTTAAATTCACAGGCAACGGGTTTGAATTTGCTTTGGCGGAAGTCTGCGGCAATATGCTGCACAACTTCTTTTAAGGAACGCGAAATACGGGTGATTAAAAATTCAAAGTGCTTGTCTCTGATATAATCAAAGCCCTTTATAAGACCTAAATATTCTTCAATATACCCATCTGTTAGCTTGTCAAGTTCGTTATTAGAAAGTTTGGAAATATTCTCTTTGTAATCGGTTATAATACGCTCTAAAACATAGTGTGCGATATTACCGCGTTGCAAAACATTAAATTCTGCAGCTTGAAGTTTTTCGGTGCGTAGACCATATTTACAAAAATATGAAAATCTGCAACGGTTTACGGTATCAATTTTTGTCGCAGAAAGGTTAATGCGGTTTCCAAAGAGCTTTTCAGCATTTTCGGGTGTAATACGGTTTAAATCTTTATTAACTGCAGAAAGAATTTTCTGATAATGCTCTTTATTGTCTAAGGCGTTTGAAAGTGATAAAACTGAGTTTTTTTCACTAAAACGGCGACATAGTTCGGAAAAAACCGCCGCCTGTGTTTCTGGTAACGCATTATTTAAGTTATCGCAAGGTTCAATGTATTTTGTTGGGTTTAAGTTTTCACAAATTGATGTGACAAAGGGTGAAGGTATAAGTTCTTCCCCTTTTTTGTTTTTGGTAGCATAAGTTATAAAAACAGCATCGCTTGCGCAACAAACATTTGAATACACTAGGTAATTTTCATCAATTGCTGCGACGATTGTGTTGTCAGAAATATCCATACCAAGCTCAATAAGCTTCTTTCGGTCGTTAACAGCAAGTATACCGGAATTAGAAGTATTACTTGGGAAAATACCTTGATTGGCACCAAGAATAAATGCGATTTTCGGTCGCGCAGGTTGAATGCGGTCGGCGGAACCGAAGGATACTTCATCAAGGAATTGTGGTATTGCACCAACGGTTTCAATTGAAAGCGCAAGTGTTAATGCTTCGTAAAATTCACTTTTTGTGAGCGATCTTTCGCCAAAAGCATTAACAAGACTGTCTAAAACGGTCATAAAACGGCTATAACCTTGTTTTAATACATCGGGTGAAATATCATTGTCTATTTCATCAAAACGCTTACAAAGTAAAATGAGAGTGTTTTTGGCGTTAGAAGTTTCCAAAAGATTAACAATGGCAGTTGCCATTTGTTTGGCATTACCTTTGAAATTATTTTTAAAGGTTAAAATTGGCTCAATTGCTAGGGTGCGTAGGCGGTTGATTTCCGAAAGTTCAGCATTTTCAGCATCGGTTATTTCATCAATACCAAAGCCGCGTGGGTCCATTGTCCATTCATCAAGCCAATTTTTACTGTTTATATTCCACAAATATGTGTAATTTTCAAGTTTTGAAATTTCATCGGTACTTAAAACAGTAAATCCACATTTGTGGAAGCGTAAAATATTTTCTGTTGAAAAATCAAGTGATGAAATTGCGGCATCTACCGCAAAGGTAAACGGAAAGGAATTAAGTCCTACCCTTTTATCGAAAAAACAAGCAATGCCATTTTTTCGGCAAACATATTCTATTGCGGTTTGATATCTTTCAGTATCACGCGCAATAATAACAAAATCCTTGAAACGATACCCTTTTTCGCGAACAAGACGACGGATATTTCGTGCGGCAAATTCTGCTTCGTCAAATGCGGTTTCGCATTCACACACTGTCACACATTCGCTTAAATCAGCGGTTATATTATTGCCTGCCATAAGCCGTTCGAGATTGGAAAGCTTTTCGGTTATATAATGTGAGTTCTCTAATACTAATGGTTCAGAAACTGTAACTCTGTTTTTGCGTGCAATTGCTTCAAGTTTAGAAATGTTTTTACGCAAATTTGAAAAAACATCAAATTCACGGGAGTTTTTTGTGTCGTTATTGATTGCAAAATATACATCATCGGCTTGGTTAATTATGCGGTCAATAATTTTAAACTGCTGACCGGTAAAAGCCTTAAAAGAATCAAAAAATACGGTTTTATTTTGGAAATATTTAAGTGTCTCAAGGTCGCGGTAAACCTTTGTGAGCATGTCCACAGGATCAATAAAGCTTTCACCAAGGTTAGCATCAAAACTTTCGTAAATTAAGGCAATGTCATATAGTTTGTTTTTTAAAGTGATTCGGTTTGTTTTGTCGGCGGCATCGCGAATTTCATTGGCACTTATGGCGTTGACTTTGAATTCACCAATAGTATCAAGGATTGTCTTCGAAAAATTTAGTGAATGAGCATATTTTCCCCACACCTTAAGTTCACTTTGTAGTAATGCGAGCGTGCGGTTCATAATAATAATTTTATCACCGTCGGATAAAATTTTACCACATCTGTCACCTACGGTATCAGATATTTTGTCATAAAGTCTTGTGAAACTGAGAACTTCAACCTTAAGGGCGTTACTATCTCCAAGTAGATTTAAAATTGCTCGTTCTGTTTGAAAAGAAAACTGTTCGGGCACAATTAGTGCAATATGATTGCCGTCTTCAAGTTTTGCTTTAATAATATTCAAAATTTCGGTTGTTTTACCGCTTGAAGGTAAGCCAAAAATGAATTTTAACAAGTTTTTCTCCCCTTTCAAAGAAATTTTAACAAAATGTCTGTACCGAATTTGTCACATTAAAATTATAAAATTTAAAAAAAGAACTAAAATTACATACGGTACTCCCAAAACCATTGATGAAATAGCAGTAATCGGGTTTATGTTTATTAGCATACCTGTAAATTTCTCGGTTAAATAAAGAATTAAAAGCGTAGTTATGCCCAAAAACGCGTTGAAAATTAAAAATTTAAGCGGTTTTTGACTCCTAAAAGCAAGAATTAAATTAATAAGACTAGTTATTATTAAGAAAGAAAATTTTAAAATAATCAAAAAAATCACCCAATATAATTGTAATGATTTTTTAATAAAAAAATGCTTAATTTGAAAATGCCGCCCCGTTTTGGGGCGGCTAAAAAATATTATTTACCATTTGAAGAAATGTCGTTGTCACCCACAATGGTGAAATCATCAAAATCAAGATCATCTGCATCATCGGGTAAGTTATTTTTACTGCCGAGCTTTTGGAAAGCCATTACGATTATGAAAATAAACAAAACTACCACACAGATTGCGGCAACAAGCATAGCAATTACTAAAACTTTACCTTGTGTTGAAAGCGAAGCAAAGCGTGAAACAAAGTTGTCGCTTTCGGGTACAGTATTAACTGGCGCGTCAACAAGGTGGATATCGGGATAACGCTGAATGCTGCCTTCTTTATTATCGTATCTGTAAAGACCAAAATCGCCGTTTACAAAGCAGTAAGCATAGGCGAAATCAGACATTTGAGCGTTCGAATCCATATAAACCTTTACAGAATAATCACTGATTTGTGTGTAGGTTGAATAATATTTATCGGGCATTGTTACACCGTCAGGAAAATCTGAAAAGATATAAAGTGTATTATTTGCAACGATGTATTTAAGAGTTTCAAATGTTGAAAGTTCAGAATTATATGTGTAAGGTGCCATTTCTGTAGAGCCAGTTTCTCTTAAATAATATACAGTGTAAACATTGTCATTGTCGCGAAGTACAGGCACCTGTTTACCGTTATATTCAGCAGTAGATAATGTAAATCCCTTTAAATATTCGGCTTGCGGTATGGTTGTAACAATTTCATAACTCTTGCCCGAAATTACGGTTTCATAAGGGTTATCGGGTGTGGGTTGTTGTGTAATTGGTGGTTCCTGAGTCGCACCTTGTTCTCTTCTGGTGACAACAACTGTGTAAATCTTTTGACTGCCGTTTTGTGCAGTAACGGTGACCTTAATTGTATTTGCACCAACATTAAGGTTTGTGGGGTTAGATGAAATAGCAACCTTTGCCTTAGCATCACTTGTTTTTGCATAAAGGGTGATATTTGCTGCTTCATAAGGAACGCTTACTGTGTAGTTGGTTCTGTTAGCGTTAAAAGCCGGTGATAAAGTACCGGTGCTTAAGGTTAGTGATGAAAGGTTAGCGTTATTTGATAAAGCAACATCTTTAATTGTTAATGTGGCGCTAGCACCTGTAAGGTCTTTTTCAACCAAGTCACTACCCGCATACTGACATTCTGTAACTTTAATTGCGGCACCGCCAATTGCAATTGAAGTAAAGGTGAACTGTTTTACATACTTCGTATCACCTGATGGCGATTCAACAACCTTAATGGCACCTGCGGCGCCTTCGTAACTTAATTTTTCAGCATCATATGAGAGCTTATAGCTAACAGCGTAGATAGGTGCACCTGCATCAACAGTTACGGTTACAACAACCTTGTCACCAATTGTAATAGTGTTTTGACTAAAGGCAAGAATAGTGCCTGCAGCCGAAGCGGGTAAAACAAATACTGAAGCAATTATGATAAAAGCAATAAGAATTGATATATATTTTTTCATTGTAACATCCTCTTTATTCAATTACGATAAGTTCTAAAAGATGTAGGCGTATAGCCGCTAAATCAGATAACGAAACTGTGCCGTCACCGTTACAGTCAGCAGCAATCAAAGCATCATCAGTTAAAATTGAAATTTCAAGCAAATGAAGGCGTACAGCTGCTAAATCAGATAGAGAAATTTTGCCGTCGTTATTGACATCGCCTTTTTTTATTATCGGAGCGGGTGGTTCAGGTGGTGTAATATTGTCGGGGTTATCTGGGTCTTCCCCACTGTTTCCGCCGCCTTCCGGGTCATCGGGGTCAGGTGTTGTACCACCATCACCGCTGCCGTCACCTTCGCCATTACCATCACCATCTCCTTCTTCGGGTGGTGGCGGTGGTGTGGGCTTTTCTGTTGTGACAGTCAGCACACAGTCGGTCAAAGCATTAACGTTAATTGTGTAATCGTTTGTATAACCCGTAGCCGATTTTACGGTAAGCACAACCTTGTTATCGCCTTTTGTAAGATTAAAGGTCATTTCACTAATAATTTCGGCTGTCTCAGGCACATTCACATAAACTGTTGTATCGCCTTCAACTTGTAATGCATAACTGTAAACATAACGCGAAAAAGAAGGTGTAAGACCATCAACTTCAATTGTGTTGAAGTAATAGTTGTTTTGGTTTGCATTCTTTACGGGCGCAACCACGGGTGTTTCCGGTAATGTGTTGTTTTTATAAACAGGAATTCTAAAAGTCATATATGTTGTTGTGTTGTCAACATACATTTTGCGCAAGAATGAAGCGGTAGAAACTTGGTCGGCAACATTCTGTGCATATTGGTGGTAAATTTTTGATGGATTTAAGATATTATAGTTTTTATAAAAATAGGTATCTTGATTATAGTAAGGCTTTGACGGGTTAGAGTTAACATAACCGTCAGCATACTTTTTAGCGCCACCGATAATTGCTGCAGAACGGGTTGTCCAACCAGCATCATAAGCGTATTTAGCGCCTTTTTTAAGCTTGTCCGCTTCGGTTGTGCCACTTACACCAAAATTAAAATAATTATATACTGTAACAACCGTATGGGTTGGAAGTGTGTTGCTTTCGGTTGCCACAGTGCCTAAAGTGACATTATATTGTACCCCATGCGCAAACTTAGAACCGTTTGTCCCCTGTTCCTGAATAATAGTTGCCGCTAAAATATATGGGCTTACACCAGATTGTTTAGCTGCTTCCATAATTACATAAGCAAAATCGCCGCCATAAAGCAAATCGTTAGGGTCAACATAATTATTTGCCAAAAATCTGCCTTTTAATAACTCACGAAGACCAACGATAGACTGCGAATTAGCATCATAACTTTGCTTCATAAAAATGTAAGCATCGTTTGTGTTAAGGAAGTTTCTAGGGTCCATATAATACGCAATAACTTCACGCGAAGCACCGTACCAACGACCGTCGGTTACAATATAATTTCCGGTATTCCAGTTATAATAATTGTTTTCCATCGAACGCCAAGAATAATACTGATTTTCAACAAGCTTTCTTGGGAAAACATTTTCGAGAGTAATGGCTTCCTGATATGTTAATGTAATTTGGTCAGCTGTAAAAATCCAATTCGGATATTTTTCGTGAAGAGCTGTCAAATAGGGGTGATAATTTTCAGGGAACTCTGCCAACTGTTCTTCAAAGGGTTTAGCGACAATGTCTTTCTCTTCATCGGGGTTTGGCGGTGTAATTGTATGGGTGGTGACTGTGATTAAATCTTCACGGACATAACCTGTATATGAAGTTGTGCCAAGTGTATATGTAATATTATACCAAACATAAACCTTTTGGGTTGTGCTGTTAATTTTACCGTTAATATCGTTTTTGCTGCCGTTTACTGAAACAGAAGTGCCGTCATTAAGTAAATACACCTTGGTAGAAGTCGTGCCAGCATCAGAACGCAAAATAACACCGGTTTTATTAGTGCCAGGTTCGGTAATGACACCGACAGTAATGGTAATAGGCTCTTGCGTTTCACCTTCACCCTGTTCTGGTGTAGTATCAGTATTTGTATTAGTTTCGGTATTGGCGGTTTCTTCGGCAATAACTGTAATTGCAACAGAAGATATCGAAATTAAAAGGATTGCACACAGCAAAACTGAAAGCAGTTTTTTAAACAACGGTACAGCACCTCCATAAAACAAAATTATCACGTATATATTATATAATAAAATAACTATATTGTCAATTGTATAAAAAAGGAACGGAGCCACTTTGATGTGACTCCGTTTTAAATTATAATTTTCTCGCTTCCAAATAAAAGCGTTTATCTTCTGCGTGACCCATTGAGAAAGTTTTACGCGGTAAAGCACCGTCTTGCTTTACTGCATCAAAAAGCTCATCTTTCTGCATACCACTGAAAATAAAACCAACAGTATTTTCTGCTTTGCAGAGCTTATATACAACATCTTCACCGTGGATATAATCAGTTTCACCTTGCGGGTTTTCATCAAGATATTTTTGCAAAGTTGCAACAGCAAGCTTGCCTGTGGGTTTTATTGAAATTTCACGCACTGTATCACCGTAGATGCAGGTGAATTTTTGTGCATCTGCACCGTTGTATTCCCCACCGGTTTTTTCAACAAAATCATTAATAAGATTTTCGGGGTTAACATTGAAAATAACGCGATAAATCGGTTCAAACTGCAATGATTCATCGTGTATATTAACAATTTCAACCAAAGCATATCGTGAATTTTCTGTTTTATTTATTGCGTAACATTCTTTAGCGGTAGCAAGTGAATGGTTGCCGTCGCCGACTGCAAAAAGCATTTTATCTTCTGTGTTTTCAATCAGTTTTTCAAGTGATAAGCTGATGTTTTCCGCTTCTTCTCCTTTTACTGCGAAGCCCTTGATACTGCCGCTGTCTTGCATAAGCGAAAAATCATAAAGTTTTTCAAATTTTTCGCATTTTTCACTTAAAGGTTCAATAACAGTTTTGTTGATATCATCAATTAAGAGCATAATATGTGGCATTTCAATAGGTGCATCGCGTCTGATTTCAACACGGGGCGGAATTCTTTCCAATACGGTGGCTTCAGTTGCTCGTATAAGTGCTTTTTCACCTTTTATGTATGAATAATCGTTAAGGTCGATAAGACCAACAATACCGCGTCTTACTTGGCCATTTTTAAGTGTTCTTTCGACATAAACAAAAGTATCGGAAATTTCGTCAAAAACACCATCGTTAAGATATTTTTGCATATTTTCATTAATTTTCGAAACTGCTTTCGAGTTATCCTTTGAAAGATAAACTTCAGGCAAAATTATATTGAGAGCTGAAGGTGCGTTTTGTACGGTTTCTTTAACTGCTTCCCAATAATTAGGTTCAGAAGTGTATTGGTCACACGCAATAACCGACCATTTTTGAAAATTGTCTTTTGGCAATAAAATGTTTGCAGGAAAAAAGTGTTTGTTCATAGTAATCACCCTTAAAAATTTTGCTGCCACAATAGTGACAGCATTTTATTATTTATAATAAGAAAACTCAACCGCGGTAACATAATCGTTAGTCAAATCAACAAAAACACGTATTTTATTGCGGCGGTCGGACTTTGAAATAAAATAGTCAAAATAATAGGTATCTTCTGTTGTGGCATAGAAATGTGAAGGTGTGCCGAGTGTTGTAATAACATCGGTTACAGTTGAATAATTGTCAATGCCGTTAACATTAAAATGAACAATATTGCGTGTGTTAAGGCTGTTTTCTAAACGAATTTTTGCAATATTACATTTATTTAATCTTGTTGAAGTGTTGGATGAATTGTAAAACAACGCAGTAAAGGAAGAATTTGCATCTGAGAATTTGAGAGTAATGGTTTCTTTTGCAAAAATATATGAATTTTCGTCATATTCGCTTCCCTGTTGAATTACAAAATCGCTATTTTTGAGTTTTTCGAGTGTTGTTGGAACGGTGATTTTCTTATCGTTATAAGTAACATCAAACTTAAACTTTTTACCAAGATAAATGTTTGAATAATTTTCTTCGTCAAAAAGGCTAATATCAAAATAATTGGCCATTTTTTTGTCGAGAGAAACGATGTCAGGCAGTTCGTTATACGAACCTGTGTCATCAACCTTGTCACCATTGGGCAAATCGCGATTGCCTTCAGGTATTACAGTGCAAGAACAAAGCGTGCAGAGCAAAACCGTAATTAAAACGGCAGATATAATTTTTCTCAATTTCATTTAAATATTCTCCATTAATTTTATATATCCATTGTATTAAACAACCGACAAAAAGTCAACCCGTAATTTATTGGGGTTATGCCAAATTTTTCTCCAAAAAGGCTGTAATTTCGCGAGTAACACGCTCGGTTTCAACAAGATAACTTAGTCCATGGTCAGCTTCCTTTACGAAAATGCCACTGCCGTATTTTCCAGCGGCTTTAAGCGATTCTCTACTCATTTCAACGGGCACAAAATTATCTTTTTCGCCGTGAATAAACACAATGGGGATTTCATTATTTTTTAATGCATCTGCAGTTGTTTCATAAATTGAAAAACCGCCGAAGATATGTGTCATGGCATTTAAAAACGGCATATAAAATTTTGCGTTGATTTTAAACCTGTCATATCCAACCTTGCGAATAATTGCTTCCGGAGAAGTGAAACCGCAATCAGCGATAACGCATTTAACATTTTGCGGAAGACCGCGCTTTAATGCGAATACTACGGTTCCCCCACCCATTGAAACACCGCTGAGTACAATATATTTTGGGTTATATTTTTTGTTTAAAAACTCCGCCCAATCACGCACATCAAACGATTCTTTAACGCCGAAAGTAATTAATTTGCCTTCACTTTTGCCGTGGCTCCTTTGGTCAATAAGTAAAACATTAAAGCCGTAATCATAATAAAATTTTAAAGCACCGCTGAAATCGTGCTTGCCGTTTGAACGGTAACCGTGTACTAAAATTACTGTTTTATCGGAATTATTTGTGTAATATCTGCCGTAAAGCTTTAGACCATCAAAAGAAAGAATAGAAACTTCTTCAAATGGGTGGTTATCAATAAAATCGATACCCGGTCGCAGTTTTTCAATATAAGGCTTTAAATAACTTGAAGTTTCAACATCGCCTAAGTTTGCATCATTTTTACGGACAAATGCCATAGTGAAGAACACAAACAACAAGCCAATGAAAACAACCAAGAATAAAATTATAATAAAATATATCCACATATCATTCACCAATAATATAATACCACAAAAACGCAAAAAGTACACACAAAATAATAGAAAATACGGCAAGCACTTTAAAAGCACTTACCGTATTTTCTGTATTATAAAGGGAGATTATTTCTTTTTAGGAGCTTTAATTTTATTGAGTTTTGCATTAAGCTCCAAAAGTTGTTCTTTTGTAAACTTGACATCCATCATACCGCCCATAAGTGTGAATAGACGAAGAACGGTAAAACCGCCCATCATAGACATCATTTCGGGTCCAACTTCAAAGCCCATAGCTTCCATCTTGCCGTCTTTGCCTTTACCGCCCATCAGCTTACCTGCAAGAGACATAAAGAGCATTTTGCCCTGAAGTGTTGCAAGAACATCGCTCATTTTATCGTTCAATGATAAATAACCTTCACGGGTTTCGATGTCAAACCAATTGAGAATTGCACCTTTTTCTTTAAGACGATATTCTTCGTTAAAGGTTTCAACCTTGCGAATTTTACTGCAGTCTTTATATTCGCCGGCAACAGCAACTAAATCTGTTTCGCCTATATTTTTAACTTCAAAATAGAAGAAATGATCATCTGCAGATTTTTTACCAAGCGAAACACCGTTTGCGAAAAGTTCAACTTCCGGCATATTTGAATATACAGTTACCTTTGTAATATCTTCTACACGATCAACATAGCGTTTACCGCAGAGATGAACAAACTTTTCATCAGAAAGCCATGCTTTATATGCATAAAAAGCGTCCTTTTTGTATTTGCGGTCAATAGTTACAAGGCCTTTATGATTCTGTCCATTTTCGCCGCCTTCGTTACGAGCATCTGCACCAAAGTCAAACATATTCCAAACATGTGTTGCCCACATATATTTACGTGTAAACAACTGTTTGATAAGTTCTTCGTGATAATAAGCCTGATATTCTTCGGTGTAGTCGCCTTGCATAGGTGTTGATGTATGCCAATTAAGGGCTTCGCAACCGTATTCAGAACAGCCAATCGGAATGTTTGGATGTGTTTTGTGGAATTTATCAAACCAAGGGCCGTTCATATCGGTTTCGCCACCATACCAACCGAAGTAATGGTTATAAGAAACCACATCGGGAATTAAAAGGTAGGGGTCGTCCATTTTACACATTGAAACAGCAGCGATAGTTGTAAGTCGGGTCTTATCCATTTCGTGGCACATATCATTAAGGATGCGGTGATTTTCAAGCAAATCTTCGTCACTGCCACCTATACCAATTTCGTTTGAGAGACCCCAAACCACGATTGAAGGATGGTTGTAATTTTGGCATACAAGTTCCTTCATCTGTGTAATAGTGTTTTCGCGGCCAGTGGGCATATGCTTCGAAATATAGGGAATTTCTGCCCAAATAACAAGACCATATTCATCACACAGATCATAAAAATATTGGTCGTGCTGGTAATGTGCTAAACGAATTGTTGTTGCGCCCATTTCGTAAATGAGTTCAATATCTTCTTTGTGGTCTTCTTTTGAAAGTGCATTACCCTTACCCCAACGGTCTTGGTGGCGTGAAACACCGCGAAGCGGATATTCTTTGCCGTTTAGAATAAAACCGTTTTCGGGGTCAATTTTAAATGTGCGACAACCAAAACGGGTGCACACATTGTCAATAACGCTTTCCCCTTCTAAAATTTCTGCTTCACAGCAGTAGAGATATGGATCAATACGACCATTCCACAAATGAACATCTTTAATTTCTAAAACTGCAGTACCATCAGCCGAGATAGCAGATGTAACGACATTTTCGTCTTTATCGTAAATGGTAACTTTAACTATTTGTCCATCTTTAAGATTTTTGGCGTAGGTTTCAACCATAACATTAGCGTCGTTACCGATAATTTCAGGAGTAACCTTAATACCAGGAGCACCGTAATATTCCAAATCGAAATGTGCATCATTTACGCAAATAATATTTACATCACGGTAAATACCGCCATAGAAGGTAAAGTCAGCCATCTGTGGGTATACTCTGTCATTAGCACTGTTGTCAACGGTGATAACTAGTAAGTTCATCATTTCAAGTGAATCGGTTAAATCAATTCTCCAAGTAGAATAACCGCCGTCGTGATTTGCAAGTTTTTTACCGTTTAAGTAAACATCGGCCGAAGAGTTTGCACCCTTGATTTCTAGAAAATATTTATCGGCTTCGGGTAATTCGGATTTATTAAAAGATTTTGCGTAATAACCAGTACCACGGAAATAATCATTATCACCATCCATACCGTCAATGGCATTCCAACAGTGCGGAATGTTTACAAAATCCCAATTTTTAGGCGTTTCATTTGGGATTTCATTTGCCATTTTTGTAAACGCCCATTTTGTATTAAAGTTTAAAATTTTGCGCATAGTTTTCCTCCAAGAAAGTTTGAATAATCGGCGCCATAATTGACACCGATTATTGGTTAATTATTGTTTAGAAGCTTTTTCGGCAAGTTCTTCGTTCATTTTAGCAAGAGTCTTCTTGTCGAGATTATAAACAAGACCAAGACCGATAAACTGTAAAAGCGCAGAGAAAGCAAATGTTGCTGCAACTACATAACGCATATTAATAGCAACCTGCCAAGCCTGATTACCTTCATCAGCACCAACATAGCCGAGTGCAACCATTATAATAAGAACAAGTGAAGGACCAATGCCCTGCGCAAGTTTGCGGAAGAATGAGTGAAGCGAGTATACAGTACCTTCTTCGCGTGCGCCGGTTTTCCATTCGTTATAGTCAATGGCGTCACCCATCATTGCCCAGGAAACTGTTGAATAAATACCAAGACCGAGCGAATACACAAGCTGGCACACAATGTAAATTATAAGGTCAAGATTTGTGTTGTTTGGTGTAATGATAAATAAACCTGCAGCAGCAACCATTGAACAAATTGAACCAAAGGTTGCAAGCTCTTTTTTACCAAATTTGGCAACCATTGTACGGGCAAGTGGTGTAAAGAGTACAATAGGAATCATTGCAAACAATTGTACAATACCTGATATTTTTACATTATTATAATAAGATTGGAAAATAACAGTTACAGCAGTTGTAGCGCCTTGCATACCGATAAACATACCCATAGCGGCAATTGTAGCGCCAACTGCGGGACGGTTTTTAATGAAATTAGCAAATGCTTTGAGCACATTAAATTTAATCGGCTGTTCGGATAAATCAACAGTTTGTTCAACACGAATTGTGGTGTTGCGAATCATAAATTGGAAGCAGAAGAAGCCCAAAACACCCATTATTAATGCAGCAATAAATACGCGTTCACCAATGAGATTATCGTTCTTGTCATAGATAATGAACGGAAGAATTACCATTGGAAGCATATTACCGAAAATAGAACCAACAGAACGCCAAGCAGAAAGTGAAGCACGGTCTTTAACATCATTTGAAATTAATGAAAGAAGTGAGCCATAAGGAACATTTGCTACAGTATAGAAAGCATCCCATACTACATAACCGGCAATAAAAATAATAAACTTGGCCCAAGTTGGGGCATTAGGGAATGGTAAGAAACAGCAAGCGCCGCCAACAATAAGACCGATAGAGCCTGCCCATATGTAAGCGAGAAACTTGTTTCTTTTGTACTGATGTCTGTCAGCATCAATAATTGAACCGATAAGCGGGTCGTTAATAGCGTCCCACACCTGAACTACGATAAGCAATAATGCATACCATAAGTCCATTCCCATAAATTGTGTCCAGAAAATTGACATTGTACCTTTCAACGCAAACGACATATTACAACCTAAGTCACCTGCGGCATAAGCAACACTGTCACGAATACCAAATTTGCGATAACCATTGGCATCCAATTGAACGGGTTTTTTAGCCATTTTTAAAAACAACTCCTTAAAAAATTGATTATAGGCACCCTGCCTAGGTTAATGTATTTTCATTATAGATTATTTCAAAAAAATCAGTTAGCACTATTTTTTTATTTTTTTGTACAATTTTTATGCAAATGTCCAAAAACGGCTTGAAATATAATAAAAAATGTACTATAATTGCTACAAATGATGAGAATTATTAGTTTTATTGCATAAAAATCGGTGGTGAGTCGCGTGTTTTTTGAGAGAGAACTTTTATTTATGAAGCGAATTTTAGAAAAGAGCAATGTAAAACTTTCAGTTATTAATCACGAAACTGTAATTAAAAAACATGACGACATTGTGTTTCGCGGTATAACAGATTTACTTGATGATAATTCACGCTTTTCAGATTTTTTCCCCGATTTAAAAGAACGAACAATTTATAGAATAAGCGATATTCTTGGTTGTCATTACATTTTTATTAAACTGCCTAAAACCGATAATAGCAATATACTTATTGTCGGACCGTTTTTGGTTCAGGAAATAACCCGCGCTAAGATTTTGGAAAATGGCGAGCAACTCAAACTAACAGCTTCTATGCTAAGCCAACTTGAATATTATTGTGCTTCAGTGCCTGTTCTACGGGATGAAGGGCAGTTTTATGCTGTTATAAACACTTTTTGTGAGCAGCTTTGGGGTGGTATAGACAGTTTTTCTTCTATCGACCTTGACCACGATGATGCCACTTCCCTTTTGCTTAACAAAAACGACAAGTCAACTACGCAGGAATATGATAACAATTGGAAAATTGAATTAATGGAAAAGCGTTATGAATATGAGTCACAACTTTTGCAGGCGGTTTCAAAAGGGCAAATTCATAAGGCAGAACAAATGCTTTCAAGTTTTTCAACTCTCTCATTCGAAAGCCGTTCAAACGATGATTTGAGAAATTATAAGAATTATTCTATAATAATGAATACTCTGCTTAGAAAAGCCGCTCAAGACGGTGGTGTGCATCCGATTCATCTTGATAAGATATCATCCGATTTTGCTAAAAAAATTGAACAGATGACATCAATTAATATGATTAAAGAAGTTATGGGGCAAATGCTAAACAGTTATTGCCGACTGGTTAGAAAACATTCTATTAAACAATATTCCCCGCTTGTTCAACGCGCAATCATTAAAATTGAAAATGATTTGACGGCAGATTTGAGTCTCAAAGAGTTGGCGCGTATTAATAATGTAAGTATAAGTTATTTTTCTTCACTGTTTAAAAATGAAACAGGACAAACACTTACCGATTATGTTAATAAACAGCGCATTAATCAGGCAAAACATCTGCTTAAAACAACCAATTTACAGGTACAAACGGTTGCTCAATTGTGCGGTGTTTTGGATTTACACTATTTTTCAAAGTTGTTTAAACGCTATGTTGGGAAAACCCCAAAGCAATATCGTGAAACTATTGCTATGATTTCGTGAAATCTGTACAACAATTATAAAGTTCTTTGTGTTACAATTCTTCTGAAAGGAGTTGCTGTATTATGAAAAAGTTTTTAGATGAAAATTTTCTTTTGAGCAACCTAACAGCCGAACATTTATACCACGATGTTGCGGCAAATTTACCAATCATCGACTATCATTGTCATGTAAACCCAAAGGAAATTTATGAAAACCGCCGTTTTGACAATTTGTTTCAAATTTGGCTTGCGGGCGATCATTATAAATGGCGTGTTATGCGTTCAAATGGCGTTGATGAATATTATATTACGGGTGATGCACCTGAAAAAGAAAAATTCTTAAAGTTTGCTGAAGCGCTTCCAAAGGCAATCGGTAACCCTATGTATCATTGGTGTCATCTTGAACTTAAAACTTATTTTGGTTATGACGGCATCCTTTCGCCCGATACTGCTGAAGAAGTGTGGGAGCTTTGCAATGACAAGCTTTTGAATGATAATCTTACAGTTCGTGATATTATAAACAAAAGTAATGTCAAGTTTATCGGCACAACCGATGACCCGATTGATTCACTTGAATGGCATATTAAATTAAAGCAAGATAATACATTCAACTGTATTGTTGCGCCATCATTCCGACCCGATAAAGCACTTAATCTCGAAAAAGACGGTTGGGAAAACTACATTGAAGTATTATCACAAGTAAGCGGTGTAAAAATTAATTCAGCGGATGATTTAAAACTGGCACTAACTAATAGAATTGATTACTTTAATAGTTGTGGTTGTAAAGCAAGTGACCATGGACTTGATTATATGTTCTTTGTTGATTGTAGTGATACTTCTGCAAATGAAATTTTCACGAAAGCGGTCGAAGGCATCCCCCTTTCCGTTGAAGAAATTGAGAGTTTCAAGACAAACCTCATTCAGCATTGCGCAAAGGAATACAAAAAACGCGGTTGGGCAATGCAACTGCATTATAACTGTCTAAGAAACACAAATAGTCTTATGTTTAAGAAATTAGGTCCCGATACCGGATTTGATTGTATGGGTACAAAGGATGCGAGTATGGCACTTGCAAAAATGCTTGACAGTCTTTATTGCACTGATTCCCTACCAAAAACAATTATTTACAGCTTAAATCCTGTTGAAAATGCATCAATTGATACTATAATCGGTGCTTTTCAAGGTACTGAAATTGCGGTTAAAATTCAACACGGCTCGGCGTGGTGGTTTAATGATAATAAAGTCGGTATGCAGGAACAACTCACTTCTCTTGCCAACCTTTCCCTTTTGGGTAATTTTGTTGGTATGCTTACCGATTCACGCAGTTTTTTAAGTTATACCCGTCACGAATATTTCCGCCGTATTTTGTGTGACCTTATCGGCAGATGGGTTGAAAACGGTGAATATCCCAATGATGAAAAAGTTTTAAATGAAATCATCAGCGGTATTTGTTATGAAAATGCAAAGAAATATTTTGAAATTTGATAAGGAGTAAGAATTATGCCAATGAAAATGTGCTTTCGGTGGTATGGTAAAGGTAACGACAATATAAGCCTTTCTGACATTAAGCAAATTCCCGGTGTTGAAGGTATTGTGTGGGCTTTGCACCATAAAATGCCGGGTGAAATTTGGGAAGAAGATGAAATTGCCGAAGTTAAACACCAACTTGATGAATATGGTTTTAATATGGATGTTGTAGAATCAGTAAATGTTCACGACGATATTAAAATCGGTCTTCCTACAAGAGATAAATATATCGAAAATTATAAACAAAGTATTCGCAATCTTTCAAAATTTGGCGTTAAGGTTATTTGTTATAATTTTATGCCAATTTTTGACTGGACACGAAGCAATTTGTTTCACCCTGTCGGCGATGGTTCCACCGCACTTTTTTATGAAAAGAATATGATTCAGGATGACTACAATGCAATGGCAAAGTATATTCTTGATTTTACGGAAAAATATGATATGTCTTTCCCAGGGTGGGAACCTGAACGAATGGCAAAACTAGATGAACTTTTTAAGGCGTATGAAGGCGTCGACCATGAGAAACTATGGGAAAATCTCAAGTATTTTCTTGAAGCAATAATGCCTACCTGCCGTGAATGTGATATTAAAATGGCAATTCACATGGATGATCCGCCATGGGATATATTCGGTCTTCCCCGTTTGCTTGTTGATGAAAAAAGCATTGACCGTTTTCTTAAAATGGTTGATGATGAATACAACTGTCTTACTCTTTGTTCGGGAAGTCTTAATGCAAATCCCGATAATAATGTTGCTGATATCGTTCGCAAACACTGTGACCGAATCGCATTTGCTCATATCCGTAATGTAAAACACTTTGAAAACGGTGATTTTTCGGAAGCCAGTCACCGCGACTGCGATGGTGACACAGGTATTCTTGAAATACTTAAAGCTTATCACGATTGTGGTTTTGAAGGCTATATCCGTCCCGACCACGGCCGACACCTTTGGAATGAAGGTCCAGGGAATGTTCGCCCGGGTTATGGTCTTTATGACCGTGCACTTGGTATTATGTATATGCTTGGTGTTTGGGATTCGCTTGATAAATTTAAAGAATAAGGAGCCAAAGATAAAATGAATTTACCAATTAATATTGATTATACAGGCAAAGTGGTCGTTGTTACAGGTGCCGGTGGGCTTATTTGCGGTGCAATGGCACGCGCATTTGCTCAGTCGGGTGCTAAAGTTGCCGCTCTTGACCTTAACGAAGAAGCAGTTAAAAAGTTGGCACAGGAACTTACAAACGAAGGTTATTTTTGTAAGGGCTATAAAGCCAATGTTTTATCAAAAGAAGAACTTGAAAATGTTTATCTTGCTGTCAAAGAAGATTTTGGCGAGTGTGATATTCTTATTAATGGCGCGGGCGGTAATAATCCGCGCGCAACTACAGATAATGAATATCAGCACGAAGCAAAAGCTGGCGGTAAATCTTTCTTCGATCTTGATAGTGACGGCGTTGACTTTGTCTTTAAACTGAATTTTCAAGGCACACTTATTCCAACACAAGTTTTCACAAAAGATATGGTAAAATACAATAAGGGTTGTATTCTCAACATTTCTTCAATGAATGCTTATACCCCACTAACCAAAATTCCGGCATACTCGGCAGCTAAAGCCGGTATTTCAAACTTTACACAATGGTTAGCAACACATTTTGCAGGTACTGGTATTCGTTGCAATGCTATTGCTCCCGGTTTTTTGGTTTCAGCACAAAATAAAGCATTATTATTTAATGAAGATGGCACACCCACAGCACGCAGCGCAAAAATTCTTAACGGCACCCCAATGAACAGATTTGTTGATGCTGATGAACTTTTAGGCGCTACTCTGTTCTTGTGTGACGAGCGTTCAGCGTCTGCTATTACGGGTGTAGTATTACCGATTGACTGTGGTTTTGCAGCATATTCAGGTGTATAAAGGAGAAAGAAAAATGGAAAAATTTGTACCGGTTGTAGTAATTAAAGAATTAGAAGAAACCGAAAAGATTTTAACCGCACTTCGTGCAAATGGCATTAACTGTGCCGAAATAACCTTCCGTACTGCATGTGCGGCAGAAGCAATTTCACTTGCTTGTAAGCTATTTCCCGATATGTCGGTTGGTGCGGGTACCGTTATTAACGCCGAACAATGTAAAGCAGCGTTAGATGCAGGTGCTCAGTTTATTGTATCGCCAGGTCTTTCGGTTGCGGTTGCTAAAATTTGTAATGAGAAAAATATACCATATTATCCCGGTTGTGTAACCCCTACCGAGATTATGCAAGCATTAGAACTTGGCATCACTACCGTTAAGTTCTTCCCCGCTAACATTTATGGCGGTCTTAAGGCGCTGAAAGCACTTTCTGCACCATTCCCGCAGGTTAAGTTTATTCCTACAGGCGGCGTTGACAGAAGTAATATTGAAGAGTTTTTAGCATTTGATAAAGTTGAAGCTATTGGCGGCAGCTTTTTTGTAAAAGAATCACTTGATAAAATGGAGAGTAAATAAAATGAAAAGAGTCGTAACTTTCGGCGAAATTATGCTTCGCCTTGCACCAAACGGTTATTATCGTTTCTTCCAAAATGACCAAATGCAAGCCACCTTTGGCGGCGGTGAAGCTAATGTTGCAGTATCGCTTGCTAATTATGGCATGGATAGCGTATATGTAACAAAACTTCCTAAACACACTATTGGTCAAGCGGCAGTTGATTCACTTCGCTATTTTGGTGTTGATACTTCCAAAATAGTACGCGGTGGTGAGCGTGTAGGTATTTATTATCTTGAAAAGGGCGCTTCACAGCGTGGTTCGGTTTGTATTTATGACCGCGCTTATTCTGCAATACAGATGGCTAAACCCGAAGACTTTAATTGGGATGAAATATTTGAAGGTGCTGATTGGTTCCACTTTACAGGCATTACTCCTGCTTTGGGTCCTAATGTTGTTGAAATTTGCAGAGATGCTTGTATAGCCGCAAAAGCAAAGGGCGTTAAAATTTCTTGTGACCTTAACTACCGTGGCAAACTTTGGACAAGAGAAGAAGCAAACAAGGCTATGACTGAACTTTGTCAATATGTAGATGTTTGCATTTCAAACGAAGAAGATGCAAAAGATGTTTTTGGTATTGAAGCTGAAGGCACCGACATTTACGGTGGTAAACTTAACCACGAAGGTTACAAGAGCGTTGCAAAACAGTTAGCTGATAAATTTGGCTTCGAAAAGGTTGCAATTACCCTTCGCACTTCAATTAGTGCTAGTGATAACGACTGGGCAGGTATGCTTTACGATGGCGAAAATTACTGCTTCTCAAAATCTTACCATCTTCACATTGTTGACCGTGTAGGCGGTGGCGATAGCTTTGGCGGCGGACTTATTTATTCAATTCTTTCGGGCAAAACAAGTCAGGAAGCAATTGAATTTGCAGTAGCTGCTTCTGCTCTAAAGCATTCAGTTGAAGGCGACTATAACCGTGTATCAGTTAGCGAAGTTGAAAAGCTTGCAGGCGGCGATGGCTCAGGTCGTGTACAAAGATAAATAAAAAACCGCAGTTTAAACTGCGGTTTTTGTTTTATTAAATACGATTATAAGTTCTTTCATCGCTTGGGAAAGAAATTGTTAATTTATCTTTTGAACCTTTAAAGTTGTAATCCACTTCTATATAATCGGGGTCACCATCCCACATAATCAAAAGCTTATCGCCTTCAAATTTATAAACACCTGATTCATATAATGCATCATCAAGTAATGATACACAGTTGTTTATAAAATTATCGTCATATTCATCCGACAAAGCATTTTTTAAAACTTGCTCAATTTCTAAAGGACTGACACTTACGCAATAACTATTATCATTGCCAAAGGTGGTTTTGACATTAATTAAGATTTGTGTATCAAGTGTAATTTCCTGCTCGGCAAGAATTTCACTTGCATCAACCTGTGATTTCCATTGACCAATAACCGATGAAATCGGGATTTTATTTTCTACGGGTTTTGAAGGAGTGCTATTCTGCGGTTTATTTTCATCTGGTTTGTTATCGTCCGGTTCGCTTTCACCGGGCTTGCTATCGGTTGTTGTCGTATTATTATTGCTTGGTGTAGAAACGGTAGGCTTTGAATTATCATCAGGTTTGCTGTTCTGCCCACTATTTTCATTACCGCAAGCACAAAGTGTAACCATAAGCGCCATAATTACAGTAAGCGCAAACAATTTATTTACTATCTTCATTTTTCCACTTCCTTAATTTATTTAAAGTGTGGTATAATTATAACTATAATAAAATACAAAGTCAATTACAAAATAATTACGATTTTATTACAAAATTTTCCCTACTCTACGGTAAGTTTGTTTTAAAAAAGATGTTTTTGTTTTATAATTCGTTTGAAAGGAGTGCTGAATTGTGGATAATAAAAAAATTGGTTGCTTTATAGCTGAAAGGCGTAAAGCTTTAGGAATGACACAACTTGAACTGGCAAATAAATTAAATATTACAGACCGTGCGGTTTCTAAGTGGGAAAACGGGCGTGGTATGCCTGATATATCTTTAATCAAGCCACTGTGCGACGAATTAAAAACAACCGTTAATGAGCTTCTGAGCGGTGAAAAATTGCAGGAAAGCCAAATTAAAGACAAATCTGAAGAAAATATAATCAATACACTTGTTCAATCGAAGAAAAAACAAAATAATTATATTAAAATTATTGTTGCTGCAATTATTTTAACGGTTTTGCCGATAATTGCACTGTTTTCTATGTTTTTAGTTGACTTAAACAGAATGAGAAATAACGAACAGGTTATTTTCAGTACATGGGGATACAGTTATACTGCACCAATTGATTTAAGTAGCGAGAAAATTGAAATTGCAATTGAAAAATATCTTGCGCAAATTAATGATTTACAGCATACTCATTACGAAGACGAAAAATACTTTGTTGCAAGCAATATATATTTGATTGAAGAAACACTTTCAAAAGCCGAATACCGCGTTTATGCCTGGGTGCTGTGTCAGAGTTATTACCTTGACGAGAACGGCGATGTGCAAAACGGCAGCGGTTATTCTTGTCCACATATGATTATTGTAAATCGAGTTAATGATGATTATTATGTTTCAAGTTGCGAAACCCCTCGTGATGGTAGCTATTACCCCAAAGATATGAAGCGGTTGTTCCCTGCTTATGTTCGTTATCAAATGGATGAAGTTCATCAAGATGGTACTTATGAACGAATCGAACTTGAAATTACTCAGCGCGTTAATGAATATTTTGATTTAGAATAATTATAGAAGTTGAGCTACACGATGATTATTTTAACATTTTGAACATAATTTTCAATATTATTGAATTTAAGTGTTGACATTTATTTTCGGTTGTGTTAAAATATCATAGTCGCACGGAGAGGTATCGAAGCGGTCATAACGAGGCGGTCTTGAAAACCGTTTGGCGCAAGCCACAAGGGTTCGAATCCCTTCCTCTCCGCCATTTTTATTTAATATCGCAATAAAGCGTTTAGCAATTTGGAGTAGTACTCAAGTTGGTGACGAGGCGCCCCTGCTAAGGGCGTAGGCCGGCTAAACCCCGGTGCGAGAGTTCAAGTCTCTCCTACTCCGCCAGAAAAAAGACATCCTTTCGGATGTCTTTTTTCTTTTTATATATTCAAAATTAAAACTGCGACATTAAAATAAACAATAAGCGAAACAGCATCGACGATAGTTGTAATGAACGGACTTGCCATAACTGCAGGGTCTGCGCCAAGTTTTTTGGCGATTATCGGCAAAACCGAACCAACAACCTTTGCAACGATTATTGCGATAAATAGTGTAATTGAAACAACCAAAATTTCTTCAATCTGTCTACCAGGGTCAAAGTTGTGAAAAATTAAGTAATCAATCAAATACATTTTTACAAAATTAACCACCGAAAGTGCAAGACTGCAAATTAAAGCCACGCGAAGTTCCTTCCATATAACGCGTAATATGTCAGAAAACTCAATATCACCTAGCGACAATGCACGAATTACTGTAACAGAAGACTGACTGCCACCATTACCTGCTGTGTTCATAAGCATTGGTATAAAGGCAATAAGCGCAGGTACAAAAGTAAGTTTTTCTTCAAAGCTTGAAATAATAGCACCTGTAAAGGTTGCGGAAATCATAAGTATTAAAAGCCAAAAAATTCGGGATTTAAATGTCGAGAAAACGCCAGTTTTTAAATATGGCTTATCGGTCGGTGAAATAGCTGCCATTTTCTCAATATCTTCGGTAGCAGCTTCTTGAATTACGTCAATCGCGTCATCGACAGTTACGATACCGATAAGGCGGTTTTCGTTGTCTACAACAGGCAAAGCCATAAAGTCGTACTTTTCAAAAAGTGCGGCAACATCTTCTTTATTGTCGTGAGTGGTAGCAAATATAACATTTTCTTCCATTATATCGCCAATAGTGGCACCTGTATCGTTTAAAAGCAAGTCTTTAACCGAGACAATGCCCAAAAGATGACGACGCGCATCGGTAACATAACAGGTATATATCATTTCGCTGTCTACTCCGCGCTTGCGAATTCGTTCAAACGCATCAGCAACAGACATTGATTTCTTAAGGTCAATATATTCGGTGGTCATAATACTGCCTGCCGAATCATCGGGATAAGCGAGTAATTGGTTAATAACCTTTCTTGTAGCGGCATCTGCTTGAGATAAAATGCGTTTGGCTACACTTGCGGGCATTTCTTCAATAATGTCAACCGCATCGTCCATAAAAAGCTCATCAAGCATTGATTTAAGTTCTTTATCGTTAAACTTCGTAATCAAAAATTCTTGACTGTCACTTTCCATTTCGACGAAAACTTCCGCTGCTAATTCTTTTGGTAAAATTCTGAAAACAACCGGTAAATCTTTTTCTGGGAGTTCTTCAAGGAAAAGCGCAATATCGGCAGGATTAATTTCAGATAAAATTCGTTTTAACTCTTGAAATTTTTTGCTTTCAATAAGTCCTAAAAGTTCTTCTTGCATAGCTAACATTTCTTCGTTCATAAACTAATCCTCCCTTTAAAAATAATAATCTCCGTTAGTGGTTAATATAACGGAGATTATTTTAAATTTTACACCTAAAATTTTAATTTGTCAATCTTTTTTAATATTTAATAAATGTGCAATTCCCGGTATGCTCTCGCCTTGCAAGGCTGATGTCGGTGACATTAAAGCACCTGTTGAAACAAAGAGTATATTTTTAAACTGTTCTTCTTCAAAACGGTGCATTACAAATGATGCCAAAACTGATGCAGAACAACCACAACCTGAACCGCCAGCGTGGACATCCTGTTTGTCGGCGCTGAAGATAATATTACCACAATCGGCATGACGACAACGAAGGTCGTATCCCCTTTCATCCATTAAATTGTATAACAATTCAGTTCCAACTCTCCCCAAATCTCCCGTATAAACAATATCGTAATCTTCGGGTGAAGTATTAGTATCTTTAAAATAATTGCAAATAGTATCAGCAGCGGCAGGCGCCATCGCTGCACCCATATTATTTGTATCGGTTATGCCTAGGTCCTGTATCGCGCCAAATGATACCGCATTAATATAAGGTTTGTTCTCCCCTTTTCCCATTACAAGGGCACCTGAGCCTGTCACAGTCCATTGTGCGGTTGGCGTGCGTTGATTACCGTAGCCCAGTGGAAATCTGTATTGTCTTTCAGCAGAACAAAAATGTGATGAAGTAACCGCAACCGTATATTTTGAAACATTACAGTTTACGAAAATTGAAGCTAATGCCGTTGATAAAGCCATAGTTGAACAAGCGCCGTAAAGCCCAATGAACGGTATATTTAATTCGCGTAGACCGAATGATGAACCGATGCATTGATTTAAAAGGTCGCCTGCAAAAATATTGTCAATATCTTTATTGGTTAAATTCGCTCTTTTCAAAGCGTTTTCTACTGCATTTTTCTGCAGTTTGCTTTCGGCTTTTTCATAGCTGTCTTCACCAAAATAGCTATCATCAATATATTCGTCAAATTCGTTTGATAATGGTCCTTCGTGTTCTTTTTTACCTACAATTGAGCCGTAACCAATTATTGTCGGCTTATTTTTTAAAATTAAGGTTTTTCCAATTCTTTCAATCATTTTTTACACCTCATTTTTATTATTTCAAAAAGGTGTAAAAATATAACAAAGCCCACCAAAATGGTGGGCTTAAAATTTAAACAATTATTTCGGGTTTATGGTTTTCAATTCCGCAAATATCATTAATAACAACTTTGGGTTCGCCTTTAATACTATCTGTTTCGAAAATTACAATTTCATTTTCTTCCTTTAATATAACACCCGGTATATAGAGTGCCTTTAAAGGTCCAAAATCCCAATATTTACCGATATTAAAACCATTGATATAGATAACACCTTTAGTAAGATTGTCAAAATGAACGAAACACGAATCCTGATTTTTTGCCTTGAAAGTTCCCTTAAAAAATGCGGGGCATTTTACATCGGTGCCTTCGTTATATTTGACACACGAAACATCGTCAAGTTCAAAACATGTAACTTCCCAATTAAAGGTGATTTTACCGGGCGTACGAAGAGCACCATTAGGTCTATACTCGGTTAATACAACAGCACCGTCAATACCTTTTCTATCGCCAAGATAGGTCTTTTCGCCATAGCAAATACGACCCATATTTTCAACTAAAATATCAAGACGATCGCCCGCTTCAACGCGCTTTGGTAACTGAATTATTGCATCATCAGCCTGAACGCGGCAAGCCGTATCAATATATTCACCATTTAAAAATACTTGTGCACGGTCGTGTACACCGATTAGTTTAACCAAATCAAGATATGTATTGTGCTGGAAGGTTTTACTGTAAAGAATGTAACCGCTCCATTGGTCAAATTCTTCCATAGTTTCGATTGTAGCGCTCTTAAAATGCTTGCCTATATCAAGATTATAGAAAAGATTAGCGCACTGGGTGAGCGAAATCTCACCGATATTTTGAAGCTTAGGTGATTTTGGCATTTCGATAGGCGCTTTACCATGGTCGCGTTCCATCATTTCTTTAATTGCGAAATATCGCTCAGAATATCCGCCCCATTCAGTAATGGCAGCGTCATAGTCGTAGCTTGTAATAACAGGGTTAAAGTTATGTGCTGTAGAATTCATGAAATCCTGCGCACCGTTTGTGAAACCAAAGTTTGTGCCGCCGAAAATCATATACAAATTAAAGCTTGACTTATACTTTTCCATCATATCAAGGGACTTTTGGAAGGCTTCATGCGGTATATCAGTACACTTTTTATAGCCCCAGTCAGTAAAGTTGCCGGACCAATATTCTGCCACAAAGTATGGGCATTCAAGTTTATCCATAAACTTGAAATGACCATCGCCTAATGACCAAATTCCGCCTTCATCAATACCTTGAACAATGTGTGTACCTGTTCTGCCGGTTGAACAACAAAAATTATTGCCGCCATCTGCTGCAAAATAAAGACAATCCATTTTTTCTTCAATAAAAAATTTTTCAAGCTCGCGAAGATAATTAAAATCATCACCAAATGAACCGTATTCGTTTTCAACGGCTAACGCAATAATTGGACCGCCATTTACATCAAGATATGGTCTTATTTTTTGAAATAAAACATGCAGCCAATCTTTTAAAAAGGTTAAGTATGGTTCGCTAGCGCAACGCGGACGAACATTATATTCACGCTTTAAAAGCCATGATGGTAAACCACCGTTTTCCCATTCGGCACAAATAAAAGGACCAGGGCGTAAAAGTACCTTCAAGCCAACCTTTTGTGCGGTTTGCAAAAAGCGTTCAATATCAAGTATTCCCGAAAAATCATATTGACCTTTATATTTTTCGTGAAGGTTCCAACAAGTATAGGTTTCAACCGTATTAAGACCACACGCTTTAATTTTGAGCATTATGTCTTCCCAATATTCGGGTAACGCACGAAAATAATGAAAGGCACCGCTTTGAATTTTAAATTCTTCACCATCTAAATAAAAATTTTTCTTGTCAAAGGTTAGCATACAACCACCCCGCTAAATATATTATCTTAATTGTAACACAGTTTGATACAATGTCAATATAAGAAAACCGACCTTATTTCAGGTCGGTTTTAATTAAATCTTTTTAAGAACAAAACCGCTTCTTGATGGAATGTAAAGTTTAATACATTCTTTGCCGTTAATTTCTTCGGTTTTGTATATATATTCTTTATCAACACGATTATGACCACCAAACTCGGCATCGTCGGTTGATAAAATAACCTTGTATTCCCCGCTCTCTGCAGGAATTGCATAACTTTCGAAAGATTTATAAGGGTGGAAGTTGAAAATAAATAGGTAATCACCCTTTTTATAAGCCAATAGCTTGTCATCTTCATGTATGAGTGCTAATTCAGATTTCTTCGTAAGAATTTTTTCTTTTTTAAGGAAAGAAATCATTGCTTTATCAAAATCATTAAGCCCCATATACATTAAATCCGGATTATCGACCAAATTCCATTGTCTACGACAGTAGTGATAACTCCAACCATTACCTTCGCGCGGAAAGTCAATCCATTCTGGATGACCGAATTCGTTACCCATAAAATTAAGATAACCGTCCCCTGCTAATGATGAAGTAATAAGGCGAATCATTTTATGAAGTGCGATACCACGGTAAATGACCGAATCGTTATTTCCTTTATTCATCGATGAATACATATTTGCGTCACAAAGACGGAACATAATTGTTTTATCACCGACAAGTGCCTGGTCGTGCGATTCTGAATAGCCAATTACCTTTTCTTTAGGTCTGCGTGAATTAAGTTCCCACCAAAGGGTGCCCATATTCCAGTAATCGTCTGAAATATCTTTAAGGTATTTTATCCACAAATCGGGCACACCCATAGATAAGCGATAATCAAAACCAATACCGCCATCTTTAATTGGTAAGCACATCCCCGGCATGCCTGACATATCTTCTGCAATGGTTAACGCCTTAGGATTAATTTCTTTAATCAAATCATTGGCAAGCATTAAATATGTGATAGCGTCGGTATCGGTATTCATCGAAAAGTACATATCATAATTAACGAAAGCGCTACCTAAACCGTGGTCATGATAGAGCATAGATGTTACACCGTCAAAACGGAAACCATCAAAGTGAAATTCAGTAAGCCAATATTTTACATTTGAAAGCAAGAAGTGAAGAACTTCATTTTTTGCGTAATTAAAAAGTTTTGTGCCCCAAGCCGGATGGTCACCTTTACCACCTGAATGGAAATACTGATAATCGGTGCCATCAAACATATTAAGACCTTCATTTGTATTACCAACAGCGTGTGAGTGAACTATATCCAAAAGCACAGCAATACCCATTTTGTGTGCCTTGTTAATAAGATACTTTAAATCATCAGCAGTACCAAAGCGTGAAGATGGTGCAAAGAAATTTGAAACCTGATAACCAAATGAACCGTAATATGGGTGTTCCATTATTGCCATAATCTGTACGGTATTATATCCAAGCTTTTTAATGCGTGGCAGAATGTTATCGGCAAATTCGGTATAACTGCCAATGCCATACTTGTCCTGTGCCATACCAACATGGCATTCATAAATAAGCGGTGTTTTTGGCATTTTAAATTTTTCATCTTCCCAATTATATGGGTTGCTAATTTCGCAAACTTCAGCGCACCACCAGTAGGTTACTTCGTCTTGTACAACCTTTGTAGCGTAAGATGGTACACGACGCAAAATCTGCCCGTCTTTTTCTACGATTGCCTGAACTTTCATACCCGTCTTAAGTTCTTCACCGACATTTACTTCAAAAATGCCGTTTTCAAGGCGTGTCATTGGTGTTTTATAAATATCCCAACCGTTAAAATCGCCTGTTAAGAACATTCTGTCAGCAGCGGGTGCCCATTCACGATATACCCAACCGTCATTTGTTTTATGAAAACCAAAAAAATTGTGCCCGTTTGCAAAATCGTTAAGACTTTTTTCACCGCAAAGCTCAGATTTTTTGTTTTTAAAGTTATTCATCCTTAAAAGCAAATCGTCCTTGTAGGGTGCAAGGTATGGGTCAATTTTGATAATTTTAGGTGTCAAAACATTCACTTACTTTCATTAAGTTTGTATTAGCATTATAGCACAATTTTATCACGCTTGCAACGGAATAATTTGCCGAAAACTGTTGCATTTATATATTTATAATGCTATAATTTTAGAAAATATATATTCGGGGGTGTTTTTATGAAACTTGCCGAAATTTTTAGAGACAATATGGTGCTTCAGCGTAACAAACCTATTGCTGTTTTTGGCGAAGGTAAAGGTGGCGGTTATATTGAATTTTGCAATAAAACTACCGTCTTTACAAATAAAGATGACAGTAACTTCTGTATTTATTTGCCACCCGAAGAAGCCGGCGGTCCGTATGATATGGCGGTTTGCATTAACGATGAAATTAGCATAATTAAAAACATACTTATTGGTGATGTTTTTATGGCGGCAGGCCAATCAAATATGGAACTTACAACTTCGGAGACTACCGATATTGCGATAATCGAAAACAGCAATATTCGTTTGTTTACCGAGCCGCACATTCCCGACGATGAAGCAATTATTAAACATATTACACCCGAGTGGAATATTGCCGACAAAGAAAGTATTTTGAAATTTTCTGCCATTGGCTATAAAGTTGGCGAAATTTTACAGGAAAATTTACATATTCCCATTGGTATTATTTCTTGTAATAAGGGCGCTTCCCGTGTTGATACTTGGACCGACCCTAAAATTACGGATACCAATGAATATAAGCAAATGATTCCTAAAAAGTTTGAATCTGTAAAAATGTACAAGTTTAACCAAGGTTCCTTTTTATTTGAAAACAAGCTTAAACATATTATCCCTTATACCATGAAGGGGGTTTTGTGGTATCAAGGTGAAAGTAATGCCCGTTCGGGCGACGCTGTGAATTACAAAACCTTGTTAACGATTATGATAAATAACTGGCGCAATTTGTTTGGCGCCAATCTTCCCTTTTACTGTGTTCAGATAATGCCATATATATACGGTGAAAATTGGGAAATTATCCGTAAGGCAACCGAAGATGTAGCAAAAACGGTCGATAATGTTTACATGACAACCCTTGTCAATACCAATGAAAATGACAAAATACATCCGCAAAAGAAAAATACTGTTGCTGTAATGCTCGCAAATGCGGTTCTCAGCAGTTTGTACGGTCGCGATAAAACATATAGTGGTCCTGTTTTCAATAAGTGCGTTGTAAAGCATAAACACGCTGAAATAAGCTTCATTTTCCGCGACGGTCTTCATTTTGACGGTGAGCCACGCGATATTTTTGTTACATACGAAAACGGTGTAACCGAGCCTGCTAACTGTAAAATCAAAAGCAATAAACTGTATGTTTATCTTAATGATGAAAAAGTGAGTAAAATCAGTATGGGTTATTGTCAGGTTCCCGACCACAATCTTTATAACGGTGCCGGATATCTTGCTTCACCGTTTGAAATCAATTTGGAGAAAAGCAAATGATAATTGAAAAAATAGAAACGCCAATAACTAAAGAATGTGATGTTTTGGTTTGTGGCGGCGGTTTTGCCGGCATTTCGGCTTCCCTTGCAGCAGCTAGACAAGGCAAAAAAGTTATATTGCTTGAAAAGTTGTTTGTTTTGGGTGGTCTGGCAACCGCCGGTCTTGTGACGATATATCTCCCCCTTTGTGATGGGCTTGGCACACAAGTTTCTTTCGGCATTGCAGAAGAACTTTTCCGCCTTTCAATTAAAATGGGTGCAGAAGATAAATATCCGGAAAACTGGCTTGATAAAAACGGCACAAGAACCGAAAAAGACAAGCGGTTTGAAGTACAATTTAACCCACAACTGTTTGCAATATTGGCTGAACAACTTTTGCTAAGTGAAGGTGTAGAAATACTTTACGGCAGTTATGCTGTTGCTACCGATGTCTCTGACAACAAAATTAACGCGGTTATCATTGAAAATAAAAGCGGTCGTCAAGCAATTAAAACAAAGGCTGTTGTTGATGCAACAGGCGACTGCGATATTGCACATTTTTCCGGCGCGCCGTGTGATACCTTTAAGCAAGGTAATGTTCTTGCAGCATGGTATTATTCGACAGGTAAAGATGGCTATAGGTTAAACACACTTGGGTTTTGCGATATTCCCGAAGACCAAAAGACTGCAGAATATAAAGAAAGTCACCTTGTAAATCGACGCTTTACCGGTCTTGATGTTGTTGAATTATCCGAAATGACACAACTTTCACACGCATCAACCCTTAATGACATTGTTAAAAAGCGCGAAAAAGATAATAGTGTCTTCCCTGTTACTATTGCCACAACCCCACAAGTTAGAATGACACGAAAAATTGTTGGTGAATATATTTTACACGATACTGAAATGCATAAATATTTTTATGATTCAATTGGTATGGTGTCTGATTGGCGAAAGCGCGGTCCAATTTATGAAGTACCGTTTAGAACTCTTTATTCAAAAGAAATTAAAAATTTTATTACTGCAGGCAGATGTACAAGCGTTAGCGACAGTATGTGGGATATAATGCGTGTTATCCCCTGTTGCGCGGTCACAGGTCAAGCAGCGGGTATTGCCGCAACCTTAACAGATGACTTTGCAAATATTGATATTTGTGAATTACAGTCGCTTTTAAGAGAAAACGGCGTAGTTTTACACGAAAACGATTTATAAGTAGGTGAAAAAATGGAGCAGAAATTAGCAAAGGTTAATGTAATATATGTAATTTTATTAACTATTACCGTTAATTCGTTTATGCTTATAAAATATGTTACGCCTTGGCTTATCGCGGCTTTTTTACCGATTTATGCCTTTATATTTTTATTTTCCGGTGTTAAAATACCTAAAACCAAAAATATAAGGTGGCTTATTTGTTTCCACGGCGCGGCAATGCTTTCAATATTTCTTTACACCGCAATCATTTCGATACTCTACCACATTATTCTTGCGTTTTTCACTATTCCTGACAGCTATTGGGATTTAATATTTAGCTTTGCCGTTTGTTATGCATTTATGTCTGTTTTCTTTTTGGGTGCAGTCATCTGTGTGTATACCACTTCCATTCAACTAGGTATTAAAATGCGCATACTTGGTATATTGTTATGGCTTATCCCTGGTCCCAACCTTACTGTTTTATATTACATATTAAAAATCGTTTATAAAGAAATTGAATTTGAAACTGCTAAGGAAGAAATTAATATTAATCGCCGCCATTTAAAAATGTGCGCTACCAAATACCCGATTTTATTGGTGCACGGTGTATGCTTCCGCGATCAAAAACATTTAAATTATTGGGGCAGAATTCCTAATGAATTATTCATTAACGGTGCTAGAGTATTTTATGGTAATCAGCAATCGGCAATTGCAATAAAAGATAGTGCGGAAGAATTAATCACCCGTGTTAAAGAAATATGTGAAACCTATGGTTGTGAAAAGCTAAATATAATTGCCCATTCAAAGGGTGGTCTTGACTGCCGTTATGCAATAGAAAATTTAGGTATGGGTAAATATGTTGCTTCGCTTACAACAATAAGCACACCGCATAAGGGCTGCGAATATGCCGATTATCTTTTAAATAAAATACCTGAAAAGACCAAAAATTTCGTTGCGCGTCGTTACAACAATACTTTAAAAAGACTTGGCGACCATAAGCCGGACTTTTTGGCAGCAATGCAGGATTTAACCGCTTCAGCTTGTGCCGAGTTTAATGAAAAGCACCCCACACCCGATTATTTCTTTACCCAAAGCATTGGCTCACTCATACCGAAAAATGCACGATTTGGCGACCCATTTGATTTGATTACGCGTTTTATACGAAAATCAGATGGTACCAATGATGGTTTAGTTGGTGAAGATTCATTCCCTTGGGGTGAAAAATTCACGCTGATTTCTTCTAGAAAGAATTATGGTATTTCACATTGTGATATTACCGACCTTTTCAAGAAAAATATCGATGGTTTTGATGTAAGAGAATTTTATGTTGATTTAGTTTATGACCTTAAAAAACGGGGTCTATAATATTTGGTGATGTTTATGAAATCAATTAAAAATGTATATAAAATTGGTTATGGTCCTTCAAGTTCACACACTATGGGTCCAAGTTTCGCAACGGTCGATTTTATGACAAAATTTCCTGAAGCGGATTTTATAAAGGTTATACTATACGGTTCACTTGCTAAGACCGGTAAAGGACACGGCACTGACCGTGCTATTATCGACACACTTGCAAATATAAAAAACGAGATAATCTTTGATACCGATACACCTACAAATTACCACCCTAATACAATTGATTTTATTGCTTATAAAAACGGTGTGGTAATCGGCGAAAAACGCTATTACAGTATCGGCGGTGGAGAAATCAAAACCGATGACAGTGAAGAAATCGTTTCGCCAGAAGTTTATAAAGAAAATAATTTTACTGAAATTGCCGAATATTGTAAGGCACACAATATCCGCATTAGTGACTATGTTTTCGAACGCGAAGGTGCTGGAATCAAACCGTTTTTATACTCTGTTTGGTGTGCAATGCAAAATGCAATCGAAGAAGGTCTTTCAAAATGCGGCAAACTTCCGGGCGGACTTAATGTGGAACGAAAAGCGCAGTTTTTATATAATCAAAAGCATATTGATGAAAGTCCGCAAACCCGTGAAAATAGACTTGTGTGTTCCTACGCTTTTGCTGTTAGTGAACAAAATGCCGACTGCGGCATAATTGTCACAGCACCTACCTGTGGCTCGTGTGGTGTTGTTCCTGCCGTTCTTAAGTATATGAAAGATAAAAACAATTTTACCGATGATGATATTATTCGGGCGTTGGCAGTTGCAGGGATAATCGGTAATATTGTTGCCACAAATGCTTCTATAAGCGGTGCTGAATGTGGTTGTCAAGCCGAAATTGGTACTGCTTGTTGTATGGCTTCTGCGGCGTTGTGCGAACTTTTTGAAATGGGCATTGACCAAATTGAATATGCCGCCGAAGTTGCAATGGAACATCATTTGGGGCTTACCTGCGACCCTGTTGGTGGTTTGGTACAAATTCCGTGTATTGAACGAAATGCCGTTGCCGCAATGCGTTCAATTAACGCCTTAAGTCTTGCAAATTTCCTTTATGGAAGCCGTAAGGTTTCATTCGATGTTGTTATCGAAACAATGTATCAAACCGGCAAAGACCTTTCTCATTTATATCGTGAAACAAGTGAAGGCGGTCTTGCCAAACTTTATATTCATAACTGATTATTGCATATAGGAGTGTTAGTATGGTCAACGAATATAAAATTTCTACTGATGTTTTAGTTTTAGGAAGCGGCCCCGCGGGTTTTGCGGCCGCGTATAGTGCCGCGAAAAATGGTGCAGATGTTATTATTGTAGAACAAAGCGGTGATATCGGCGGTATATCCACAAGCGGTATGATGAGTCATTGGACAGGCACTTGCGGCAGTCCCCTATATCACGAAATATTAAGAAGAAGCGCCGAACTTAATGAAGGCGAATTTAAAGATAAAATAATAGATAAAATTGACCCTGAAAAGCTTAAAACCTTATATCTTGAAATGCTTTGTGAAGTTGGTTGTAAAATAATGCTCTACACCTTTGCTTATGATGCAATTTGCGATGGTGATAAGGTTTTAGGTGCGACAGTTATCAATAAATCGGGCAAAACCGATATCTACGCTAAAATAACCATTGATGCAACGGGTGACGGAGATATCGCCGCCCGTGCAGGTGCAGAATTTATTTTAGGACGCGAAGAAGACAATAAAATGCAACCTGCTACCCTTATGTTTAAGGTTGGCGGTGTTGATTACAGCCGTGCGGCATTTTTAGGTTCGTTTGAATCTAAAATGCAAACCGAAAAGGGTGAATTACAAGCACTTGCAAAAGAACATATTCCCCACCCTGCAGGTCACATTTTAACCTATCGCACAACACTTCCGGGTGTTGTTACTTGCAATATGACCAACTCCATTGATGTTGATGGTACTAAGGCCGATGACCTTACAAAAGCAACACTAACTTGCCGAAAGCAAATGGACAGCATTGTTAAATATTTGCGCGAATTTGTTCCCGGTTATGAAAAATGTTATATCTTGTCTTCTGCTTCGCTTATCGGTGTGCGGGAAACACGCCATTTTAAGGGAAAATATACACTTAATGAGAAAGATATTTTAGAAGCTAAAGTATTCGATGATTATGTTGTAAAAGATGCGCATTTTAATTTTGATGTACATAACATAACAGGTGCAGGACTTGATAAAACAGGTGTACAACACCATTTTACTCAACAAAATGGTTATACAATTCCCTACCGCTGTCTATTACCCGAAGTTAAAGAAAATCTTTTGCTTTGCGGTCGTAATATTTCTGGTACACATATTGCACATTCAAACTTTAGAGTTATGCCAATTTGTGTTGGTATTGGCGAAGCGGCAGGCACTGCTGCTGCAATTTGTGTAAATAGAAACTGTGCTTTAGGCGATATTAATGCACAAGAAATTAGAAAAATTGTTGGGATTTAAACAATTAAACGCCACCTTAATGGTGGCGTTTTTTTACAATTCGGCTTGACAAAGTATACACAATATTATAATATGAACCTATAATTCTTAAAAGGAGATTTTTACCATTATGAAAAAAGTTATTGCAATTTTACTTACCCTTATTTTATTGTTTGGAGTTGGCGCTTTTAGTGTTTCCGCAAGTGAAGCAACCGACATAAAATCCTGCAGAGATAAAGCAGATTATGCCGACTATTTTTATGACGGTTTTTGTGTTGAATATGTTCGCAATTTTGTTTGCAATATGTTTGTAAACGAAGAAGATGAAATTTTCAATAAAGATACAATGACTCATCCATTTAACGGCGATGTAATAAATCAGTTTTTATCTGAAAATTTCGTGTTGTCAGATACAATGTTTACACAAGTACAAAAAGAGCTTGGCTATGATGCTGACACAAATATTTATCATCTTCCCTTTATCGGTGGATTTGGTGGTATGAACAAGCCGCGTGAATATGTAAGTTATATTAAAAATAAGGATAACACATATTCTCTTTACTATCAAACAATTGATTGGTTGGAATTACCCGACTCTGAGTATAAAAAGATTGAAGATGCTGGCGAATGGCCTTCTAGCGTTAAATATAATGGTAAAACCTATGAAAGCACTGCAGATGGTTACTTTTGCAAAAATGGTTATAAAGACGGTGGTTTAGTACACACCTTTGATATTAAAAACGGCACTGCTCGTTTTATTTCCACTAAAAAATATACCGGTAATAAAGTACCTGCGCAAAAACCTGCTGACAAAGAAGAAAATAAAGACAATAATAAAACCGAAACCGATAAGGACACAGCGACAGAAACCACAAAACCTACTCAGACCGTAACCCAAACCGAAGGTTTAGTGCTTCATGCGGTTGAAAACACCTTTGATAAAGACACCGTTGTAAAGGCTGAAATTATTGCAGAAACCGCTGAAACCTACGAAAAGGTTGATACTGCACTAAAAGAAGTTGCTAATAAATTTGTTGCATATGAAATTACCGCAATTAAAAATAATACAACAGTACAGCCTAATGGCACAGTTACTGCGACATTTGATATACCTGCCGATTTTGACACCGCTAAAACAGTGGTATACTATATCGCTGATGATGGTAAGGCTGAAGAACTTACCACAACTGTTGATACTGCAACACGAAAAGCAACCGCAACATTAACGCACTTTAGCACTTATGTTGTTGCCGAAAAAACTGCTGTAGAATCTAATAACATTACTTTAGATGATGGCGATGTTGAAAAAGACCCCATTTCACCTTTGATTATTATTGCAATAGTGATTTTTGTTTTAGCTGTTGCTGCACTTGCAGTTATATTAGTTGTTAAATTCAAAAAATAATATTAACAGTTCGGATTATTGATATGTATATTTTAGGTTTTGATATTGGTGGTACCAAATGTGCAGTTATGACTGCAAAATGTGAGGGTGAAAATATCACATTACTTGAAAAGCTATCCTGCCCTACCGATTTGACGATTTCACCCGAAGTAATGATAGATAAACTAATAAAAATGGCGGACAGCATTTTAACAGAAAAACCGCAAAGAATTGGTGTTTCTTGTGGTGGACCGCTCGATTCGGAAAAAGGTATAATTTTTAGCCCCCCTAACCTTAAAGGATGGGATAATGTACCTATTGTTCAAATACTTGAAAATCATTACAAAGTGCCTGCTAAATTGCAAAATGATGCTAATGCCTGTGCCTTGGCTGAATGGAAATTCGGCGCAGGCAAAGGCAGTAACAATATGATTTTTTTAACCTTTGGTACCGGCCTTGGTGCAGGACTAATTTTGAACGGAAAACTTTATACCGGCACTAACGATAATGCAGGCGAAGTTGGTCATATTCGCTTGTCCAAAAACGGACCTATCGGTTATGGTAAATGCGGCTCTTTTGAAGGCTTTTGCAGCGGTGGTGGTATTGCACAACTTGGCTTTACACTCGCGTTAGAAAATGCAAAAAAAGGTGTATTCCCGATTTATTTTAAAGATGGTATGACTGCGGATGAAGTCACTGCAAAGTCAATAGCCGATGCTGCTCTAAAAGGTGATAAAACTGCATTAAAGGTCTATAAAATAAGTGGTGAACACCTTGGAAAAGGCCTATCTGTTTTAATTGATATCCTAAATCCTGAGATTGTGGTAATTGGCAGTGTTTTTGCACGAGCAAAAGATTTACTTTTACCACATGCAAAAAAGGTTATTTATGAAGAAGCATTAACGGATTCAGCTAAATGTTGCAGAATTGAAGCGGCAGCATTAGGTGAAAAAATTGGCGATTACGCTGCGATTGTGACCGCTTTATTTTGAGGTGAAAAAATGTCTAACGAACTTTTTAACAGATTTCCTACACTATTATCCATAAAAAATAATTTGGAAAATACTACTAATGCAATAATTGACTGTTTTGAAAAAGGTGGCAAATTGCTTATTTGTGGTAACGGTGGCAGTTGTGCTGATGCGGACCATATTGTTGGTGAACTTATGAAGGGTTTTCTTAAAAAGCGCCCTGTACCTTACGAGTTAAAACAAGAAATGCAAAAAAACAATCCCCAAATCAAAGATGATATATTAGATAAACTTCAAATGGGGTTACCTGCAATTGCGCTTCCTTCTTTTACTGCATTAAATTCGGCATTTTGTAACGATGTAGACCCCGAACTTATTTATGCGCAGGCTCTTATGGGACTAGGCAATAAAAACGACATTTTACTTTGTATCAGCACATCTGGTAACTCTAAAAATGTTTTTGCCGCTGCCGAAGTAGGTAAGGCTTTAGGTTTAAAGATTATAGGTCTTACAGGTGCCAACGGTGGTAAATTAAATGAAATTTCGGATATTTGTATAACAGTGCCAGAAACCGAAACTTTTAAGGTACAGGAACTTCATTTACCGGTTTATCATTACCTGTGTGCAGAGATTGAAGAATATTTTTTTAAGGATTAATTATGCAAAAATATTATCTTTTCGATTTCGACGGAACTTTAGTTGATTCAATGCCAACCTTTGTTTCTTCAATGCTTAGAATCTTAAATGAAAATAATATATCATACGGCAGCGATATTACCAAAATCATTACACCATTGGGCGTTAACGGTACTGCTGAATATTTCATAAACAATTTAGGTCTTAAAATGGATAAAGATAACCTGATTTTACTGATGAAAGAATATATGTGCGACGCATATTTCAACACGATACCTGCTAAAGAGAATGTTGTTGAAGTATTAAGCAAATTAAAGCAACAAGGTGCGAGTTTAAACATTTTAACCGCAAGTCCGCATATAACCTTAGATGCTTGTTTAAAACGCCTTGATATGTGGGGTTTATTCGATAATATCTGGTCGTGCGACGATTTTGGCACCACCAAAGCCGATACACAAATATACCTTAAAGCTGCCGAAAGAATGAGCACAACTGTCGATAATGTTCTGTTTTTAGATGATAATTATAACGCCGACTTAACCGCGAAAACCGCAGGTATGAAGGTTTGCGGTGTTTATGATGCATCATCGGAAGATTATATTGAAGAAATTAAATCAACTAGTGATTACTATATTTTTGATTTCAAAGAATTGCTTGATATTTAAACATAAAAAACGCCTTGACAATGTCAGGGCGTTTAATCATTCAAATATTTATTTAGATAATTTAAAGTTTTCTTTTTATCAGCTGACCAAAGCGGTGCGATAATATCTTTTTTGGCTCCGTCACCCGTTATGCGGTGAACAATAACATCACTTGGTAAAACATAAATGCACTTTTTTAGAATTTGGGCATATTCTTCTAGTCCTAAGGGTTTAACAATTCCCTTTTCGTATTCTTCGGCTAAACGAGTATTTTTAAGTATATGTAAAAGGTGGAACTTAACACCGTTTGTACCACAATCAACGGAAAATTTTGTTGTTAAAACAGGATCATCATTGGGTAAACCAATAATAATATGCGTCATAACATCAATATTAGCTTCTTTAAGTCGCGAAACAGCGTATTTGTAAACTTCACTTTTATAACCGCGGTTTATATAATCAGCAACCAAATCATTAGAAGTTTGAAGACCTAATTCAATCGTTACAGGTTTAATAATGTTTAATTCTTTAAGTAGTTCTATTGTGCTATCGCTCAAGCAATCAGGGCGCGTGCCAATATTAATACCAACTATATAATCAGGTTTTATCGCTTCATAAAACAATTTCTTTAATCGTTCGATTGGTGCATATGTGTTAGTAAACGATTGAAAATACGCGATATATTTGCCATCTTTATTCTTGGCTTCAACACGCTTTTTGGCGCACTCTAACTGCTCTGTTATATTGTTTCCGCTTTCGGCAAATTCACCGCCGCCAAGTGCCGAACAAAAAATACAACCGCCCACACCAACAGTACCGTCACGATTTGGGCATGTAAAACCACCGTCAAGTGACAGTTTATATACCTTACATCCATATTTTTCTTTATAATAATCATTTGCTGTTTTATACACAATATCACCACGCTTAGTTATTATGTAATTCTTTACGCTTCTTTCTTCTTACTCTGTTAATATGCCTTTCGAAATCGCCGTTGTTTATAAGCTCGGTCAAAACTTGTTGCATAAAGGTTGGTACGGTACAAGAATAAAATCCAAGCTTTTCACTAAACTCTTTAACAAGATGCTTTGGTAAAACCATATAACCGATGCGAAGAGACGGTGAAATTGTTTTAGAAAAGGTATTTAAATATATTACATTATCATTATTTGAAAGTGCAAATAAAGTTTCGGTCGGCTTTGTTGAAACAGAAAATTCCGACTCGAAATCGTCTTCTATAATATAACGGTCATTAAATTCGGACCAACGGATATATTCATACCGTTTCGATGCAGTTGCTGTTACACCGCTTGGATAGCTTCTGTAAGGGGTTGTATGTAATACGCTTGCCTTTGTGCTTAAAAGTGCTTTACTATCTATTCCAGAACTCGTAAGCGGTAACAAATCATAACTGATTTCTGACGCTTTATAAACCTGCTCAATCTTTTTATATGATGGTGTTTCTATTGCATATATTCGGTTTCTACCAAGCAATTCGATAATAAGGCTGTACAGATATTCAGAACCTGAACCTATGATGATTTGTTCGGTTTCAACATTAATACCACGATTTCTGGCAAGGTAATGTTTAATTGCATCACGCAATTCAATACAACCGCTATTTGGTGATTTATCAAGCATTAAATCACCCTGTTCGGTAAGAACTTTACGCATTGTTTTACTAAAAACTGATATCGGAAAATCGGGATAATTGTGATTTGTTGTGTGCATTATTGGGTTAGTCTTTTGTTCACTCAAATTGGCGAATCCATCGTTTTTACGAAAAATTACAAAATAACCGCTTCTCTCACGCGCTTCAATATATCCTTCATCGCATAATAACTCATAAGCATGCTCAACCGTAATTGTGCTGACACCAATTTCATCGGCAAGCACTCTTTTAGACGGTAATTTGGTGTTGTACGAATAGTTTTCACAAATAATATCGTCACGAATTTGCTTATATATTTGTAAGTAAACAGGACGTTTTGTTTTATTAATTATATATTTCATCTGGTTATATAAAAAACTCCTTATTTGGTAATTGTTATATATTCAAATTTATTATAAATTACTTTTAGAAAAAAGTAAAGGTGTTTTATAAAATGAATAAAAATACAAAGAAAATTGTTATGGCGGCATTGGTTGCAGCGCTTACTTGTGTCGCAACAATGATAATTAAAATCCCATCTCCCCTTAAGGGTTATATAAATTTAGGGGATTGTATGGTGCTTTTAGCGGGTTGGCTTTTATCCCCTGCATACGGCCTTCTCGCCGCGGGTCTTGGCTCAGCACTTGCCGATTTGTTTTCAGGCTATATTATGTACGCACCCGCAACCTTTTTGATCAAAGGTTTAATGGCACTTATCGCATTGTACGTTTTTAAAATTTTACATAATAAAATCGGTAATTTAAGTTCAAGAATTGTTAGTGGATTATTGGCAGAAGCTACAATGATAGCTGGATATTTCGTTTTTGAAGGCTTTTTATACGGCTTTGGCCCTTCACTTGTTAACATTCCCGCAAATGGTGTTCAAGGTGTTGCAGGTATAATTATTGGCACTTTTTTGATTACGGTGTTTGAAAAAAGTAAAATAAAGTTGTAACACAAAAGGCTTGACCAATCGGTCAAGCCTTTTTACATTAGAACAATGTGGTTATCCAATAAACAACCCCATAAATCACCGAAGCTACCGTGCCATAAAGGATTACTGGACCCGCTATAGTAAACATTTTGGCACCCACACCTAAAACAAAACCTTCGCTTTTAAATTCAACCGCAGGTGAAACCACAGAGTTTGAAAAACCAGTAATCGGTACTAAAGTACCAGCGCCTGCATATTTTGCAATCTTTTCAAATATGCCAAGACCTGTTAAAAGTGCAGCGATAGTGATTAATGTTACGGGAACAAGCATTTTTACAATATCCGGCTTTAAATTGCAGTATTCCTTATAAATATAGGACAGCGTTTCCCCTATTGTGCAAATAAAACCACCAATTAAAAACGCTAAAGTACAGTCTTTAAGTTTTGGCGACGGTGGTGATGCCTTTTTTGTCATTTTATCATAAGTATTTTTATTTATTGCCATAATAAAACACCTCTTTAGTGCTATTTTTAACACTAAAAAGGTGTTTATTCATTTTATATTGGATATTCAAGGCGTTTATACTTTAGAAGCTCATCCTTATACTTTTTAATATAAAACTTTGCCATTTCTAAATTTTGCTCTGAATAGTTACCACATTCTTCTGGCTTAGCACCAGGAATTTCACCCTTGAAATTTATAATAAAATCACACAAATTAAGCACTTTATCATAAACATCTGCTGAAGTTAAATCACCGAACATAACAAGATAACAACCTGTTCTGCAACCCATTGGTCCAAAATAAACAACTTGTTCCTTAAAATCGCTGTTACGAAGGTATGTTGCGGCAAGATGCTCAATTGTATGAAGTGCGGGTACATCAATTACAGGCTCACGGTTAGGTGCGGTTATTCTTAAATCAAAGGTTGTAACCGTAACACCGTTTTGTGTATCTTTGCGCGAAACATAAATACCCGCAAATAATTCTAAATGGTTAATTGTAAAACTTGTAATCTTTTCCATTTTACACCTTACATTTCAACAATTTCAATACTTTCGATGGTTACATCAAACATAGGCTTGTCGTTCATACCAACTTTGCAATTTGCAATTTTATCTACAACATCCATACCTTCATAAACTTGACCGAAAACAGTATGACGGAAGTCAAGCCAAGGTGTTCCGCCCATTTCGGCATACGCTTTTGCACATTCGGGCGGGAAAGCGTCAGGTAAATCTTCCATTTGTTCTAACATATTTGCGGGGCAGGTGTCGGCTTGTACAATAAAGAATTGACTGCCATTAGTGTTGGGACCTGCATTTGCCATTGACAAAGCACCACGAAGGTTGTGAAGTTCGGGAGTAAATTCATCTTGGAACTTGGTGCCCCAAATAGATTCGCCACCCATACCATTACCCATAGGGTCGCCGCCTTGAATCATAAAATCTTTAATTACACGGTGGAAAATAAGACCGTTGTAATAACCGTTTTTAGCATGAGTTGTAAAGTTTTCAAAGGTTTTGGGTGTTTCGTTTTTGAAAAGTTTAATCTTAATGTCACCCATTGTGGTGTGCATGATTGCAACAGTATCACCTGAAATGGGTTTTTCGAGTTGATAATACGACATAAATGCCCTCCAAATCTAAAAATTATACTTGTATTTTACCACTATATATTGTATAATACAAGTAAATTATGGATAATTTTTAAAATAAGGGGTAATATCTTATGAAATGTCCGTTTTGCAACTACGAAGAAAGTAAAGTAATCGACTCTCGCCCTACCGACGAAGGTCAAAGAATTCGCCGCAGACGCGAATGCCTAGAATGCGGCAAACGCTTTACAACCTATGAAATTATTGAAAGTCTCCCTATTATCGTTATCAAGAAGGACAAGTCTCGCGAATCATTTAATCGTGATAAACTTATGACTGGTCTTTTGCGTGCTTGCGAAAAGCGTCCGGTATCAATCGATCAGCTTGATAATATGATTGATGAAATTGAAACCATTATCCAAAACTCGCTTGACCGTGAAGTTAGCAGTGAAAAAATTGGTGAGCTTGTTATGGATAAGCTAAAGGGTATTGACGAAGTTGCTTATGTTCGTTTCGCTTCGGTTTATCGTCAGTTCAAGGATATTAACACCTTTATGAACGAGCTTAACAAACTTTTAGGAAAAGATTAATAACTACAAAGGGTATTTTAGCAAGTACCCTTTGTTTTTGAGTTTACAGGAGTTTTTATATGACAGATTATAACGCACTTGCCGAGCTTTTGTTGCCTAATATCGACAAAACACCCGAGTACTTCGAAAACCTTTACCCTGCACGCAATTTACCCGAAGGTGCAAGGGTTGTTCGTGTTGCTCCAAGCCCCACAGGCTATTTACATTTGGGCACACTTTTCGCAGGTCTTGTTAACCGCATTACCGCAACATCATCGGGCGGTGTATTCTTTACCCGTATTGAAGATACTGACAAGAAACGAGAAATTGAAGGCGGTATTGAAAACATTATTGATGGTTTTGCGCGTTTTGGCATTACTGTTGATGAAGGTTTTTACAGCGGCCGTCAAGAAAAAGGTGATTATGGTCCCTACCAACAAAGCCACCGTGCTGAAATTTACCAAACCTATGCAAAATCTTTAATACAACAGGGCTATGCATATCCTTGTTTCTGTACCGCTGAAGAATTAGAAGCAGTGCGCGAAATACAAGAAGCGCAAAAAATCCGTACAGGCTACCACGGTCAATGGGCTAAGCACCGCGATATTACTTTTGAAGAAGCAAAAGCGCTTATTGATGAAGGCAAACCCTTTGTTATTCGCTTAAAATCTCCCGGTAACGAAGAAAACAAGGTTGTTTTTGAAGATGGCATTAAGGGCAAAATTGAAATGCCCGAAAATGATGAAGATTTTGTGCTTTTAAAATCTGACGGTATTCCCACCTATCATTTTGCACACGCTATTGATGACCATTTAATGCACACAACTCATGTTATGCGTGGCGACGAATGGATTTCTTCTGTTCCTAAACACATTCAGCTCTTCAAACTTTTAGGCTTTAAGATTCCCAAATTTGCACATATTTCTCCGATTATGAAATTGGACAACGGTGCAAAGCGCAAAATTTCAAAGCGTAAGGACCCCGAAGCAGCAGTTCACTTCTTTGCTGAACAAGGTTTCCCAAGTGAAAATGTTATTGAATATTTAATGACAATTGCAGCTTCCGATTTTGAAGACTGGCGCCGCTGCAACCCGACCGCATCATATAAAGATTTTAAGTTTAACTTAAAGAAAATGAGTGTTTCGGGCGCTTTGTTTGATGAAGTTAAATTATTAGATGTTTCGAAAAATCGTATTTGTCTCTTATCTAGCGAACAGGTTTATAATTATGTGACTGAATGGGCAAAAGAATTTGATAAAGAGTTTTACGAAATTTTAACCCAAAACCCCGAATATACAAAAGCAGTTTTTGCAATCGACCGCGATGTGCCTAAACCCCGTAAAGATATTGCAAAATGGAACGAAGTTAAGGAATATTTCTCGTATATGTTTAATGAGCTTTATGTTCCCTGCTTTGAATTGCCTGAAAATATTGATAAGTCAGATGCACTTGCATTTTTGGAAAGCTATAAAGCTGTTTACAATGCAAATGATGATAAACAAGAATGGTTTAATAAGATTAAAGAGATTGCTCCTACCCTTGGTTTTGCGGCTGAAACTAAAGAATATAAGCAAAATCCCGATGCATACAAAGGCAACGCAGGTGATTTATCTACTGTGTTACGCCTTGCAATTACAGGTCGCCGCAACACACCCGACCTTTGCAGCATTATGCAGGTTTTGGGTCAGGATGAAGTTATTAACAGAATTAACACCATTTTAAGAGGTTAAATTATGGAAGAAAATATTTTAAACACAGCGGAAGTTAAACCTTCCAACTTTATACATGATTTTATTGATGAAGATTTAGCCGAAGGCGTTTACGAAAAGGTGCAAACCCGCTTTCCGCCTGAACCTAATGGTTATCTTCACATCGGTCATGCAAAAGCTATTTGTATTGACTTTGCTACCGCTGAAAAATACGGCGGTAAGTGCAACTTACGACTTGATGACACCAACCCAACTAAAGAAGATGTTGAGTATGTAGATGCAATTAAAGAAGACATTAAGTGGCTTGGCTTTAATTGGGACAATGTTTATTATGCAAGTGACTATTTTGATTTTATCTATGAATGTGCATTAAAACTTATTGATAAAGGTCTTGCGTATATTGACGAATCTACCCCTGAACAAATTAAAGAAATGCGCGGCACTTTAACCGAAGCAGGTGTTAATTCACCTTACCGTGACCGTCCTATAGAAGAAACTAAGGATTTATTTGCAAGAATGACTGCAGGCGAATTCCCGAACGGTGCCATGGTACTTCGCGCTAAGATTGATATGTCATCTTCTAACCTTAATATGCGTGACCCTATTATTTACCGCATTATGAAGGCAACCCACCACCGTACGGGTGATAAGTGGTGCGTATATCCTATGTACGACTTTGCACATCCTTTAAGCGACGCCAAGGAAGGTGTAACCCATTCACTTTGCTCACTTGAATTTGAAAACCACAGACCGCTTTACAACTGGTTCTTACAGGTTTTGGATATTCCTACCCCACCCCGCCAGATAGAATTTGCGCGTATGAATGTTAATTACACATTAACAAGTAAGCGTAAATGCTTGAAGCTCGTTAACGACGGTTTGGTAAGCGGTTGGGATGACCCCCGTATGGCGACTATTTGCGGTATGAGAAGACGCGGCTATCCCGCTGAAGCTGTACGCGCATTTGTTGATAAAATTGGTGTATCTAAGGCATACAGCGTTATCGACTACGCTTTGCTTGAATCTTGCGTTCGTGATTATCTTAACGAAAACGCTGACCGTGCAATGGCAGTTCTTCGCCCCTTGAAGATTGTTATTGATAACTACCCCGAAGATAAAGTTGAAAGCATTGAAGTTGATATTAACCCAAACAAGCCCGAACTTGGCAAAACCACTGTTGAATTTTCTAAGGAAATCTACATTGAAGCCGATGACTTTATGTTAGATCCCCCCGGTAAATATTTCCGTCTTTGCCCTACAAAAGAAGTTCGTTTAAAGAGTGCATATTATATTAAGTATGCTTCACACGAAACTGACGAAAACGGCAATATTACAGTTGTTCATTGCACCTATGACCCTGAATCATTTGGTGGCGAAACACCCGACGGCAGAAAAGTTAAGGGTACATTACATTGGGTTAGCGCTCATTCGGCTATTGACTGTGAAGTTCGACTTTATGAACGACTTTTCAATGTTCCCAACCCCAGTGATGAAGAAGGCGTATCTTCATTTGCCGACAACTTAAATCCCGAATCCTTAACCGTTCTTAACGGTTGTAAGATTGATAAATCATACAAAGAAGTTAAGGCTGGCGACACCTTCCAATTTATGCGTCAGGGTTATTTCTGTGTTGACAACGATTCAACTGCTGATAATATTGTATTGAACCGCACAGTTGCCCTTAAAGATTCATTTGTTAAGAAGGCATAAATTATGACAGTACAAAATATTTTTGACTTTTTAAACCAAAAATTTCCCGTTGACACTGCTTGTGGTTTTGATAATGTCGGTACTTTAGTTGGCGACCGTAACAAAACAGTTACAAAGGCAATCGTTGCACTTGACTGCACAATGCCGGTTATAAATGAAGCCGTGAAAAACGGATGTGAACTTATTATCACCCACCACCCTATCATTTTTAACGGTCTCAAGTCTGTGCTTGATGATACCCTAGTCTTTGAAATTATTAAAAACGGCTTGTCGGTTATTTCAATGCACACAAACCTTGACCAAGGTGACGGCGGTGTGAATGACGCTTTGTGTAATGTTATTGGTCTTAAAAATATTGAAACTGTAGAAGCACCCGATAAATATTTGCTTAAAAAAGGTGAAATCTCTCACCTTTCCAGCGATGATTTTGCGAAGCATTTAAAAAATGTGCTTAATTACCCTGTTAAATATGTCGGTAACGGTGAAATCAAAAATGTTCTTGTTTGCAGCGGCTCGGGCGCACAGTATCATACGCTTGTTAAAAATAATGGTTGTGATGCGTTGGTTACTGCCGATGTCCGCCACAACAATTTTTTAGAAGCCGCCCAAAACGGTGTTGCACTATTTGAATGCGGTCACTTTAATACCGAAGTGGTGGTTATTAAACCGCTTTGCGAACTCTTATCAAACGAATTTAAAAATACTCAGTTTATCGCTAATACTGATTCACAAATAAAAACCGCTTAAACGCGGTTTTTATTTTTTTATGGGTATAATAACACTGGTGATTAAATGATAACAGTAATTTTAAGAACGGCAATAATATTTATTTTTGTAACCCTTGCAATTAGGATTATGGGTAAACGACAAATTGGCGATATGCAACCAAATGAACTTGTAATTACAATTTTACTTTCTGAAATTGCGGCAATTCCCTTGCAAGATACTACTCAGCCATTGTTAAACGGTATCATTGCTATATTCGTTCTTGTTGTATTGGAAGTTTTAATATCTGTTTTAGCTTTAAAAAGCAATTGGGTGCGCAAAATTATGAACGGACAGTCAGTTGTTATTATTAAAAACGGTGTTATTGATCAACATGCCATGAAGCGTGTCAGAATGACAGTTCTCGACTTGATAGAACAATTAAGAATACAAAATGTATTTGATATATCAACCGTTGCTTTTGCTGTACTTGAAGTTAACGGTGAATTGAGTGTTTTACTAAAAAGCAAACATCAACCGGCTACTATTAAGGATTTAGATAAAAAGAAAATTGAAGCAGCTCTTTTACCATTACCAATTATTACCGACGGCAAGCTTATTCAAGAAAGCATACAAGCACTTGAGATTACTGCTGATGAAGTTGAAAAAATCCTAAAAAACAACAACACACAAATTAACAAAGTGTTTTTATTAACCCTTGACCGCAAACAAAATATGACATTAATCAAAATGAGGTAATATATGAAACGAATCATACCTGCAATTCTTATTTTAACAATAATTCTTGCCAGTTACTTTGGTAGTTATATTTATATTAATAATGTGTGTGATACCGTGCACAAAGGAATTGAAGAATGTATTAAAGAATATAATGAACACGGTACCGCAAAAGCTGATGCTAACTGGCTTAAGAATTATTGGGATGAAAAGGAACGAGTTTTATCCTTTTTTGTTAATCACGCTATGATTGATGAGGTCGAAATGTCTATTTCAAATATTAAACTTCATTCCGGTTTTAAAGATAATTATATGTTTTACGATTCGTGTGATACCGCAAAAACTCTTTTACATCAGATTCTAGAAGACACAAAAATTAGTGCACATTCAGTTTTTTAGCATATTTATGCATAATATTCATTATATTTTGCATAAAATATGATTTTTTCGCAAAAAAGTTTTAAAAAATAAAATATTTATGCAAAAAAGTGTTGACACTTGCAAATTCTGGTGATATACTTGCAACATACCAAAAAACAGAAGTTGCTTTGCAACAAATTTAAAGGAGAGTTTCAAAATGAAAAAACTTATCGCTATTGCCCTTATGGCAATTATGCTCATCGGCTGCTTTGCCGGTTGTGGCTCATCAAAAAAATTGTTGGTTGCTACCAACGCGGAATTTGCACCCTTCGAAAGTCTTGACGAAGATGGCAACATTGTTGGCTTCGACGTAGACCTTATTAAGGCTATTGCTGAAAAGATGGGTTATGAAGTTCAGTTCGAAAATATGGAATTTGACGGCGTTGTTGCTGCTGTTGCTAACGGCACTACCGACCTTGCAATTTCAGGTCTTACCATCACTGCCGGCCGTTCAAAGTCTGTTAACTTCTCTGACGCTTACTACAGCGGTGCTGCTCAGATTCTTATCGTTGGCAAGAATGATACATACTACACAGGTACCGATAAGGCTACTCTTGATGCACAGCTTAAGGGTCAAAACATTGGTGTTTGCTCAGGTTACACCGGCGAATTTTACGCTAAGGGTGACGAAGACTGGGGCTTTAAAGCTATCGAAGGCGCAAATGTAAAGATTTATGAAAACATCAGCCTTGCAATTGCTGACCTTAAAGAAGGTAACATCAACGCTATCATCATGGACGACTCAGTTGCTAAGGAAGCAGTTGCTGCAAACTCAGATGTTGCTAAGGTTATTGATGTTGCTCTTACCGTTGAAGAATATGGTATTGCAATTGACAAGACCAACTCTGAACTTAAAGAAAAGGTTGACGCTGCCCTTGCTGAACTCGTAGCAGACGGCACCGTTGAAAAACTTCTTAAGAAATACGAATTAAACTAATTTTTAAAACTGACAAAGCACCGTCGGTAAAGGCGGTGCTTTGTTTTTCTGATTTTATTAAAGGTTGTGTTAAAACTTGTTTGACAATTTTTTCGAAATATTCTACGATATATTTATAGAGAAAAAAGCATATTTACTTATGCTTGAAGGTTTGGGTTATACAATTGTTATTGCTATTTTTGCAGTTTTGTTAGGTATATTACTAGGCGGCTTATTAGCAGTATGTAAAGTTATACCCCAAAAGAATATTATTGCAAAGTTCTTTAATGGTGTTGCTAATGTGTATATTACAGTATTCCGCGGTACACCTGTTATGGTTCAGTTATTGCTATTTTATTTCGGTATTTTCCCCCGTGTTATGCGTGGCTTCGAATATAAAGCATTGTTAATTGCAATTTTAGTATTTGGACTTAACAGTGCCGCTTATGTTGCTGAAATTATCCGTTCGGGTATTTTATCAATTGATAAAGGTCAGATGGAAGCCGGTCGTTCACTCGGCTTTACATATTCGCAAACAATGATGAAAATTATCCTTCCGCAAGCAATTAAAAACATTTTACCTGCCCTTGGTAACGAATTCATTGTTATGGTTAAGGAAACATCGGTTGCAGGCTTTATTACTGTGTTTGATATTACCCGCGCCGCTCGTTCAATTGTAGCCCAATATTACAACCCCTTTGTTCCCTATTTCACTTTGGCGATTGTATATTTGGTTGTTGTAATGATATTTACATTCTTCTTAAATATGTTTGAAAAGAGGTTGAGAAAAAGTGACCACTAATGATGTTTTAATTAAAGTTGAAGGTCTTGAAAAATCCTTTGGTGCAAACGCTGTATTAAAGGGTATTTCTACCGAAATAAAACGCGGTGAAGTGGTTTGCATTATCGGTGCATCTGGTAGTGGTAAATCAACCTTCCTTCGTTGCCTTAACCTTTTAGAAGAACCCACAGGCGGTAATATCTTCTTTAACGGTGTTGACATTACCGATCCCAAGACTGACATTAACCTTCACCGTCAGAAAATGGGAATGGTTTTCCAACAGTTCAACCTTTTCCCTCATATGACCGTTCTTAATAATATGACAATTGCACCTATCAAGGTTTTAGGCGTTTCTAAGGAAGAAGCCGAAGAACGAGCAATGAAACTTTTGGAACGCGTTGGTCTTGCTGACAGAGCAAACTCATATCCTTCTCAGTTATCAGGCGGTCAAAAACAGCGTGTTGCTATTGTACGCGCGCTTTGTATGCAACCCGATGTTATGTTGTTTGACGAACCCACTTCTGCTTTAGACCCTGAAATGGTTGGCGAAGTTTTGGATGTTATGAAACAACTTGCAAAAGAAGGTATGACAATGGCGGTTGTTACACACGAAATGGGCTTTGCCCGCGAAGTGGCAGACCGTGTCTTCTTTATAGATGAAGGTGTTATTACTGAAGAAGGCTCACCGGAAGAAGTATTTGGCAATCCCAAATCTGCCCGCCTTCAAGATTTCTTAAGTAAGGTTATATAAAATTAAAGTTCTCATTCTTTTGAATGAGAACTTTTTTATTTAAGTATCTTATGAAGTTTTGGCTGAATGAAGTAAAAATAAAACGACGCCATTTTCGATACAGTAATATCGTAAACCACAAAAACGGCATTACCAACTGCTAAAACAATATAAACCGTGTATTTACCAAAATCATTTGTATCGGTCAAATGAACGCCAAATAATTCAGCAATAAAGCTATACACCAAAATCACAACAACATTAAAGAATATCATTTTAATAGGCCATTCAAAAATCGGCTTTTTAATGCGCTCTATTATGGCTTTTAGTATTGGGTAATATCCAAATATAAATACATACATAAGCATTGCTTCAGGCTCACAAAACAGTACTGTAAGCACGGCCGATGTTATATATGCCGATATTGCCCATTTCGCGCCGATTTCCAATAAAACAACCATTATGCAAAGCCCCGCAAACGCAGGTATTGTATAGGTTAAATACGGAAAATAGGCACCCAACATCATAACAACCGCTAATGCCGCCATTAAGGCACAAAGAGTAGTTTTATTAGTTCGTTTCATATTAACAACACCTTATAAGGTCGCCGCCCATACATTCACAGCAACAGTCTGCGCAAATAAGCGCCTGACACATATCGCAAGCATCACAGTTTCCACCGCCGTTATAAGTACGGTAAGGATTATGTTGAGCACGACCTGCTTGGCGTTGTGCATTGTTAACTGCATTGCGATATTCAGGGTTACCGGGGTCCATTCTGGAAGCGGTGGCAAAACTTGTAAAAGCTTGATCAAACCAACCGCGGCGATAAAGTACAGTACCGTTTAAAAAATACCATTCAGCATTACGGTTTTGAACGGGTGTGCCGTCCAAAAGTTCTTGTGCTTCTTCCAAACGGTTTTGATTGATTAGTGTGCGAATTTCAGGAAAATTAGTAGTGCCCGAATTGGTTGCACCATAATTCGTGCCGCCTTTTTTACCGCTTTTACGGGTAGCCATAATAGAATCATACGCTTCGTTAATTTCCTGCATTTTCTCTTCGGCTAAATCAGCTAAAGGGTTATCACCATAACTGTCCGGATGATATTTGCGCGCCATATTACGATAAGCTGTTTTAACTTCTTCATCGGTAGCGTTGCGGTCAATACCTAAAATCTGATACGGGTCTTTCATTTATTAATCTCCTTTAAAAATGTATCTTCAAGTCCTAAATAAATTATGTTACCAAGAATGTTTTTATATTTTTTTATATCCAAAAGTTCAAAAGCTTTACACGACTCATTAATGCAAAAATATAACTGCTGCGAAATGAGTTCTTTTGGGTTTTCGCGGTTTTTTAATGGGTTAAACGAGTTGTGTTTTATATCATCATTCAAATCGCAATATGCGTCAAGCAAATAGATGTAACGACCCATACAATAACCTAAACGGTCAAGCACACGCTTTTGTGAATTATCATCACTTAATGTCATAAGTAAGGATGACAACATTTTAGCAGTTGGGTCAGCCGATGTATCTAAATCAGAGTTTAGATTAGCTTCAGCTCTGTTTTGCGCGTCAATATAATCGGATACAATCTTGTCGATATGGGGATATTTTTTAGCCGCCTTTTTGTGCGGTACTCTAAAAAACGGTTTAGCTAATATATATCCAATTTTTTTAATTCCCTTTTCATCCTTAATATTATCTAAAACTTTGTAATAATTAAGAATTACCGCAGCCGCGGCGGGCAGCTTGATATAATCACTTTTACAAAACACACATTTTTTAAGTGGGTTAAACACACAATGCTTTCGTTCAACAGCATCACAACCGTCTTTTAGAGACATATTAAGTAGTGCTAAAAATGTGAAATCATAACTTAAGGTAAAGCGTGAAAGAAGGCTGTATTCCCTGCCCATTGTTTTGCAAAGCGTACAATAAACCGCTTTATAAAATTCATATTCCTTTACTTTAAGGTCGCCATTCGCAATACGAATATAACCGAACAAGAAAACACCTTCTTTCTTTAATTATAACCTTATATTATTTTAATTAGTGAATAATGTGTTAATTACAATACATTTTTAAGAAATTTGCCTGTATAAGACTGTTCACAATCGGCAATTTCTTCGGGTGTACCTGTGCAAACGACCGTACCGCCCTTGCTACCGCCTTCGGGACCTAAGTCAATAATGTGGTCAGCGGTTTTAATAACATCAAGATTGTGCTCAATAACCAACACCGTGTTGCCTGCATCGGCAAAACGCTGCAATACTTCAATGAGCTTGTGTACATCGGCAGTATGAAGTCCTGTAGTAGGCTCGTCAAGAATATAAATTGTCTTACCGGTTGAACGCTTTGAAAGCTCGGTAGCAAGTTTAACACGCTGTGCTTCACCGCCTGAAAGTGTTGTCGCAGGTTGACCGATTTTAACATAGCCAAGACCAACATCGCAAAGGGTTTTTAACTTACGACTGATTTTGGGAATGTTTTCAAAGAAGTACATTCCTTCTTCAATTGTCATTTCCAAAACATCGTAAATGCTTTTACCTTTGTATTTAATGTTAAGCGTTTCACGGTTAAAACGAGTACCACCACACACTTCGCAAGGTACATAAATATCGGGCAAAAAGTGCATTTCAATCTTTAAAATACCATCGCCCTGACAAGCTTCACAACGCCCGCCCTTAACATTAAAGGAAAAACGACCCGCATTGTATCCGTGCATTTTTGCATCTTTTGTAGCGGCAAAAAGCTCACGAATATCGTTAAATACACCTGTATAGGTTGCAGGGTTAGAACGCGGCGTACGGCCAATGGGTGCTTGGTCAATATTTATAACCTTATCCAATTCTTCAATGCCTTCAAAAGAGATATAGTCACCGGGTATTGTTTTTGCACCGTTAAGCCTATTTGCCAAAACCTTATATATTATATCGTTAACAAGTGAAGATTTACCACTGCCCGAAACGCCGGTAACACAGGTAAATGTGCCAAGTGGTATTTTCACATTAATCTTTTTAAGATTATTTTCGCTAGCACCCTTAACAGTCAGGAAATTACCGTTACCCTTTCTACGCTCTTTCGGTACAGGCACTTTTTTGCGACCAAAAAGATAATCGGAAGTGAGCGAATTTTCGCATTTTTCAAGGTTATCAAGATCACCCGAAAAAACAACATGACCACCATGAATACCCGCACCGGGACCAATATCTAAAATATGGTCTGCAGCACGCATTGTATCTTCATCGTGCTCAACAACAATTACAGTATTTCCCAAGTCGCGAAGACGCTTTAAAGTTGAAATTAGGCGCTCATTATCTCGCTGATGAAGACCAATACTCGGCTCGTCAAGTATATATAAAACGCCCATTAACGATGAACCGATTTGTGTTGCTAACCGAATACGCTGACTTTCACCGCCCGACAAAGTACCTGCGGAACGCGAAAGATTAAGGTATTCAAGACCAACGCTTTGTAAAAAGGTTAAGCGTTCGCGAATTTCTTTTAAAATTGGTTTTGCAATCATGCCATCACGCTGACCAAAGCTTAATTTATTTATAAATTTAAGCTCGTCGTCAATTGACATATCGCAAAAGTCCATAATATTAATGCCACCAACGGTAACTGCTAAAAATTCAGGCTTTAAACGGCGACCACCACAAACTTCACAGGGTGATTCACTCATAAGCGCTTCTATTTCATTGCGCGAATAATCACTTGTTGTGCTTTTGTAACGGCGCTCAAGGTTGTTTATAACACCCTCAAAATCACTCATATATTCGCCGCCACCAAAATCAGTATTTCGGACAAGTTTAATTTTTTCACCCTTAGTACCATAAAGCACGGCTTGCTGTGCCGTTTTTGGAATGTCTTTCCAAGGTGTGTTTATATCGAAACCAAATTTATTGGCAATTCCGCGGTAATACATTTCGGCTATAGTCGAAGCATCGGGATTAAACCAGGTATTTACACCCCAACCTGAAGCCTTAATTGCACCTTCAAGTAAAGATTTTGTATCATCGTTTATCAAAAGCTTGGGATTTACTTTCATAAACACACCAATACCCATACAGTGCGGACACGCGCCCATTGGGTTATTGAATGAAAACATTGTTGGTGTAAGCTCAGGAATACTAATGCCATGTTCTTCACAGGCATAAGTTTGAGAAAATTTCATCTCTTCCCCACCGATTACATCAACTGCAACCAAACCACCCGATAAATTTATTGCTGTTTCAATACTATCTGTAAGGCGGGACTGAATATCATCCTTGATAACAAGGCGGTCAACAATAACTTCAATAGTGTGCTTTTTGTTTTTTTCAAGCTTAATTTCTTCCGAAAGGTCGTAGATAATACCGTCAATACGCGCTCTCACATAACCTTGCTTGCGAGCATGCTCCAATTCTTTAATGTGTTCACCCTTACGGTTCATAATCACAGGTGATAAAACCTGAATTTTTGTACCATTTTCTAATTTTAAAACGGTATCAACTATTTGATCGGTGGTTTGTTGACTAATCTCCTTACCGCAAACAGGACAGTGCGGAACGCCAACACGAGCATATAAAAGTCGCAAATAGTCATATATTTCGGTAACCGTACCTACGGTTGAACGCGGGTTTTTAGATGTGGTTTTTTGATCAATGGAAATTGCAGGTGAAAGCCCTTCAATAACTTCAACATTTGGTTTTTCCATTTGTCCCAAAAACTGACGCGCGTAAGAAGACAACGATTCCACATAGCGGCGCTGACCTTCAGCATATATCGTATCAAATGCAAGTGAAGATTTGCCACTACCCGAAAGACCTGTAAAAACAATAAGCTTGTCTCGGGGAATTTCAACATCAATATTCTTTAAATTGTGTTCATTTGCGCCTTTAATAATAATTTTATCAGATGCCAATTTATTCTTTTCCCTCTCTTAATTCGTTTATCTTATCTCTAAGCTTTGCGGCATATTCAAATTCTAAAATTTTTGCTGCCTGTCGCATTTCAGCGGTAAGACGCTTAATTTCGGCTTCACGCTCAGCGCGACTTAGATTTTTAACAGGTAAATCCTTAACCTTTGTGCCAATTTCAAGTACATCTCGCACATCTTTTATAATAGTTTTTGGAACAATACCATTTTTAATATTATACTCATTCTGTATAGCGCGACGGCGATTTGTTTCGTTAATAGCATTTTCCATTGAACGGGTAACCGAATCGGCATACATAATTACTTTACCTTCAGCATTGCGCGCAGCACGACCAATTGTTTGCACAAGTGAAGTTTCACTTCTTAAAAAGCCTTCCTTGTCAGCGTCTAAAATTGCAACAAGTGATACTTCGGGAATATCCAAACCTTCGCGCAAAAGGTTAATACCTACCAAAACATCAAAATCGCCCAAACGAAGACCGCGTATTATTTCCATACGCTCAATTGTATCAACATCGTGATGCATATACCTTACTTTTATTCCTGCTTGATTCAAAAAATCAGTAAGGTTTTCTGCCATCTTTTTGGTAAGTGTAGTAACAAGTACACGCTGTTTTTTGGCTATCCTGTCATTTATTTCGCCAATAAGGTCATCAATCTGACCTTCGGTCGGTCGCACCGAGATTTCGGGGTCTAAAAGACCTGTCGGGCGGATAACCTGTTCAACAATTTGAGTGGCGCAATCCTTTTCAAAATCGCCCGGTGTTGCCGACACAAACACAGCTTGTTTTATATGACTGTAAAACTCATCAAAATTCAAAGGGCGATTATCAAAAGCAGAAGGTAAACGGAATCCGTATTCCACTAAATTTTCTTTTCGTGCCCTATCACCACCATACATACCACGAACTTGCGGTAATGTAACATGCGATTCATCAACAAACAACACAAAATCATCAGGAAAATAGTCAATTAAAGTTGATGGCACGCTTCCTTTGGGTCTTCTAGCCATAACACGCGAATAATTTTCAACGCCTTTGCAAGTGCCAATTTCGCGGAGCATTTCAACATCATATTCAGTGCGTTGGCGAATGCGTTGCGCTTCAATTAAGCGCTCGTTATCAATAAAGAACTTAACGCGTTCTTCCATTTCGTCTAAAATTTCTTTTAATGCGTCCTGCATTTTGTCTTGCGGTACAATATAATGCGAAGCGGGATAAATAGCTACATGCGATAAAACCGCCTTGACTTCACCCGTAAGTGTGTTAATTTCACATATTCGGTCAATTTCATCACCAAAAAACTCAACGCGAATAGCATTATCCATTGAATAAGCGGGAAAAATCTCAACCGTATCACCGCGAACGCGAAACTTATTACGAACAAAGTTAATATCATTTCGTTCATACTGCAAATCAACAAGTTTTGCAATAAGCTCATCTCTGCCCTTTTCCATTCCCTGACGGAGTGAAATAACCATACTGCGGTAATCAATTGGGTTACCGAGTGAATAAATGCAAGAAACCGATGCAACAATTATAACATCGCGCCTTTCCGAAAGCGCACAGGTAGCGCTGTGGCGAAGCTTGTCAATTTCATCATTAATTGCACTATCTTTTTCGATATATGTGTCACTGCCGGGTATATAGGCTTCGGGCTGATAATAATCATAATAGGACACAAAATATTCCACCGCATTTTCGGGGAAAAATTCTTTAAACTCTGAGCATAACTGTGCAGCAAGAGTTTTATTATGAGCGAGAACGAGTGTAGGACGGTTAACTTTTTCAATAATATTCGCCATTGTAAAGGTTTTACCCGAACCTGTAACACCAAGTAAAACCTGCTCTTTGTCCCCACGATTTAACCCTTCAACCAACTTTTCAATTGCTTCGGGCTGGTCTCCTGTAGGTTTATATTCACTTTTCAAAACGAACTTGTCCATACACTCACCACACTTACAAAATTATTATATTATTATATCACATTTCAAGGAATATGTAAACAAATGTTTGTATAATTAAATTTTTAATGCATTAGTATTGTTAAATTTTTGACAAATTATACTTGAATTTTCATTTTTTTGTGGTATAATAATCGTTATCACTAATTTAATATCAAAAATTACATATTTTTACTGTTATTTACTAATAAAGGAGAATGTTATGGAAAAATTAATAGTAATTTTAACATTTGCCGGGGCTATTTTTGCATTATTATTTGCATTTATTATGTCCCGCAAGGTATTGAAATTTTCTGAAGGCACCGACCTTATGAAGAAAATTTCACAGTCAATCCGCAAAGGCGCTAACGCCTATTTAAAACGCCAATATAAAATTGTTATAATTTTCTTCGGAATTATGTTTTTGATACTTTCTGTTATGGCGTTACTAAAGCTCTTAACACCCTATGTTCCCTTTGCATTTCTATCAGGTGGTTTCTTCTCTGCTCTTTCGGGTTTTATAGGTATGAAAATTGCCACACTTGCAAACGCGCGTACTGCAAACGCTTGTCGTGAAGGACTAAATAAAGGTCTACGCATTGCTTTCTCTGCAGGTAGTGTAATGGGCTTCACCGTTGTTGGTCTTGGCCTATTAGATATTTCGGTTTGGTTTTTCCTTTTAAAGTTTGTGTTTAAGCTTACACCCGAAGCAATTACCAGTGCAATGCTTACATTTGGTATGGGCGCTTCTTCGATGGCTTTATTCGCCCGTGTTGGCGGCGGTATTTTCACAAAGGCTGCCGATGTTGGCGCTGACCTTGTTGGCAAAGTTGAAGCAGGTATTCCGGAAGATGACCCACGCAACCCTGCAGTTATCGCTGATAATGTTGGTGATAATGTTGGTGATGTTGCCGGTATGGGCGCTGACCTTTACGAATCTTATGTTGGTTCAATTATTTCTGCATCAGCATTAGGTGTTGCCGCTTTCCATTCTTTAGAAGCTATGGCTTTACCAATGCTTTTGGCTGCTATCGGTGTTATATGCTCAATTATTGGTACCTTCTTTGTAAGAACTAAAGAAGGTGCAACACAAAAGCAATTACTTTCTGCCCTTTCGCGTGGCACTAATTTCTCAGCAATCACTATTGGTATTCTTTCCCTTCCTTTAATTTACTTTATTTTAGGTGCAAACAATTGGAAAATTTACTTTGCAATTTTAGCAGGTCTTGTTGCAGGTGTGCTTATAGGTAAAGCAACCGAATATTACACATCGGATGGTTTTAAACCCACACAAGGCCTTGCCGCAACAAGTGAAACCGGTACCGCAACAATTATTATTGGTGGTCTTTCGGTTGGTATGCTTTCTACATTGTTACCTATTGTTATTATTGCAATTTGTATTTTGGTTGCTTTCTTTGTTTCAGGTGGCGCTAAAGATTCGGCACAAGGTCTTTACGGCATTGGCTTATCTGCTGTTGGTATGCTTTCTACACTTGGTATCACCCTTGCAACCGATGCATACGGTCCTGTTGCTGACAACGCAGGCGGTATTGCGCAAATGGCAGGTCTCGAAGAAGATGTTCGCAACCGTACTGACGCACTTGATTCACTCGGAAACACTACTGCCGCTACAGGTAAGGGATTTGCAATCGGCTCCGCCGCACTAACAGCTCTTGCATTAATGGCTTCTTATATTGATAAAATTAACACAATTGATGGCGGCACTGCAAAAATTGCTGACTTAAGTATCACTAACCCTACAGTTTTAACAGGTTTATTCATCGGCGCTTGTCTACCCTTTGTGTTTGCAGCAATTACAATGAATTCGGTTGGTCGCGCTGCACAAAGCGTTGTTAAGGAAGTACGCCGTCAGTTTAAAGAAATTACCGGTCTTATGGATGGTACTGCCGATCCCGATTATGCAAGCTGCGTTGACCTTTGCACAAAAGCCAGTCTTCGCGAAATGATTTTGCCAACAATCGTTGCTGTAGTTGTTCCCCTTGTTGTAGGTCTTACACTTGGTGCCACGGGTGTTGTCGGTATGCTTGCAGGCGCTACTGTATCAGGATTTTTAATGGCAGTGTTTATGTCAAACTCGGGCGGTGCTTGGGACAACGCTAAAAAGTATATTGAAAGTGGTGTATACGGCGGTAAAGGTTCTGAAAACCACAAGTCTGCAGTTGTTGGCGATACAGTCGGAGACCCTTTTAAAGATACATCAGGCCCTGCAATTAATATCTTAATAAAGTTGCTTTCAATGGTATCAATTGTTTTTGCCGCTGTTGTTGTAAACTTCTCAATATTATAAAAATTAACGCCTAGTCGATTGACTAGGCGTTTTTATTATTATTTATAATACTCATCAAGCGTTTTAAAAGTATAACCTTGATTAATTGCTATATCTATCATTTCTGCAAGACCATCTGCATTGGCTTGAGATACCGCATGTAGCAAAATAATAGCTCCACTGTGATAACGCGATGTAACTGTGTTAACCGCACTGTCTTTAGTAGGTTGCTTTGATGTATCCCAATCGGCATAAGCTGCAGACCAAAAAATCGATTTATAACCCATTGAAGAAACTAGTTCTAAAGCACATTCGCTATGCTCGCCCGACGGAAAACGGAAATATGGTGAAGAATACTTGAAATTGGTTTTTAAATATTCTTCCAATTGCCAAATTTCATTAGCCATTTTTTCACGCGAAATAGTTGGAAAGCTTTTGTGACCCCAACTGTGATTTCCTACAATGTGACCTTCATCTATCATCCTTTGGACGAGTGTGTGATTCTTCTTAACATAGTCGCCTGTTAAAAAGAACGCTGCTTTAACCTGTTTTTCTTTTAATGTATCCAGGATGTTCGCAGTAAGATTTTTATATTCATAACCGCAGTCAAAGGTCAAATACATGCATTTATCGGTTGATTTTGTATCAAGCGCCAATGCATCAACATTTTGCATGCCGTCAAATCGTTTTTGATTATTAACCGACATACTGTGCGGTTGACCGTTTTTAGCTACACCATACCCAAAACCTGACTTTTTAGTACTTAATCCGCGCGAATTTAGTGCATCGTAAATTTCATAAGGGCCAACCTTGACATTTATAAGTTCGGGCTTTGCGGTTGATACTACTGAAGAAGTTTTATCAGATGTTGTGTTATCAGGTATATCTTCAGGTTCGGAATTTTGTATATCCGAAGATGTATCACTGACAGTTGGCGAAGAACTCGAATCGTTATTCTGTGGTTTTTGTGTAGGTTTATCAGGTGTATCACCGCAAGCAGAAAAAATCAAAGCAATACACAAAGACAAAGCAACAGATGTTAAAATCTTTTTCATCGTTAATTTTCAACTTCCTTTATAAATTCACTTATTAAGTTTTTTGAAGATAAATTTCATTATTAATTGTAATAACAAAAGTGCGATTGTTGGTACAAGTGTAAAAATGGTAAAGATTATTATAACGCCAAGCAAAATGTCATTATTATAAACATAAAAACCCGAAAAAGCGGCGGTATAATAATCCGTAATAAGCAAAAATAAAAACAAAATTACCGCAAAACAAATGGTTGGTATAACCAATTTTCTTGTATTTTTGTATGTAAACCACGAATAAAAAAACACAAACACGGGCAAAAGAAAAAGAAAAATATCCCCTGTTTCATTAGTATTTATGTGTGTGGCTGCTTCCCATATTATTGCGCCACAGAAAAAGCCAAAGAAAAATATATTGGGCAAGATAGAATAAAGCCATGGTTTTAATTTTTCCATATAACACTCCATAATAACTTTTATGATTATATTATAGAATATTATACTTTTGGTTTCAATATTAAATTGCAGAAAAAATATAATTATTTATAACAAAAAACAACCGCCGAAGCGGTTGTTTTAAATAACTAATTTTCTATAGGGGCATCATCTAACGGCGCATCTTCACTTACAACAGTGTCGACCGCGGCAACAGAAACCATAGGTTCATTTGCATTTTCAACAACTATTTCATTAACTGGTAATGGTTGTTTTTTCATAAGGGTAAATAAATAACAAGTTCTGATAAAATCACCAACGAGAATCGCATCAATAACGGTCACAATAATTGCAGTTGTATTATTTGATTTTTTATCTTCTTTGAAAATATCAATAACATCACGCAAATAAACATATTCAATAATAGCACAAGCGGCAGCCGGAACCAACCCTAAAACAATTGATAAAGAACCAACTATAGGCAAGAACATACTTAAAATACCCACGACCGTACTTATAATCATACCGCCAAGATACTTAATTAGAATATGTGCTAAAAATGACATTTTGCGGCTTTCAATTTTAAACTTACCGATATTGGGAATAAATGGCTTGTTTCCTGCAATTTCACAAAGAACGAATAGGCGGAAGTAATCGTGAAAAATCGGCACCCAAGCAAGCCATGCGTATTTAACGCCAACCTTTTTGGCAAGTGAGTAAACAGGAATTGAATATAATATGTATAAAACAATAGCAACGATACCGGCGAAAATTGCAGCAATAATTGCGAAAATAGCCGAAACGCCCATAGATGCAATAGAAAAGATACCGGCAATACTACCTAAAATACTTTCAATATCACCAAGCATACCGCTTGACTGCTCTAAAGCGGATTCTATTTCTTGCATTGAACCAAATTGATTCATAAATAATACCCCCAAAATAGTTTGTAAAAAAATTATATATTATTTGTCATTAAATGTCAACTGTACTATTTTTTTACGCTACAAACCTTCTCAGGTTCGAATCCCGCACAAAAAATAAAATTCCAATCCCAGACTAAAGACTGAAATTGGAATTTTGGCTGGGGTGGCAGGATTCGAACCTACGAATGCAGCAGTCAAAGTGCTGTGTCTTACCGCTTGACGACACCCCAATGGGTTATTTAATTTATAAAATTTTAACTGCGCCCGAGAGCACAGTTAAAATTTGTGGGGTGGAAGATGGGACTCGAACCCACGGTCTCCAGTGCCACAAACTGGCGCTTTAACCAACTAAGCTACATCCACCATAGCGCAAAGACTATTATACCATAATATTTTATTTTGTCAACAAAAATTTTCACTTTTTTCTTTTTTAATTTTATTGACTTTTAAACTTGGTGTTGTATAATTAAATTAACAAATCTTGAGGTGATTTTTATGAAAAAATTTTCAGCTTTATTACTTGTATTTATTATGCTTTTATGCCTTTGCAGTTGTAATTCAACAAAGCTTACCGCTAAAAATATTGTTGGCACTTGGGAAGCCGAATTTACAATGAAAGATTATGCGGCTATGACAGGTGAAGATATTACTACCGATACAGAGACCGAATTACCTAAAAAATATACTGACAAGATGAATGATCTAAAACTTCCATTTCGTGTAGTTTACTATGAAAATGGCACTTGTGACACCAAAATGTCAAAAAGCGGAATTGATAAATTTTATTCCGATAATACTGATATTTTAATGGAATATTATGAAGACGAAGGCTTATTATTAATGTATCAAACGCTTGGTGCAACCGTAAAAACAAATGATGAGCTTGCAACATTCCTTGCCGAGAATGGTTCAACATTTAAGGAAGTTCTTGATGCACTGGAAGTTTCTGTTTTAGGCTTATTCGAAAAAGCTAAAAAAGAATTTATTAAAGACTTAGGCAAACCCGATAAGGATGGTTATTATACGGCAAATAAAAAGCCAGAAAAGTTTACCGTTAACGAAGATTCTATAACAATAATCACTGAAAAAGATAAAGAAGAAATTACATATTGCAAATTAACTGATAAGAATACTTTAGTAGTAAACAAAATTTATTACGATTATGAAGAAAGTGAAGTAAATATCACCTTCAAACGCGTAAAATAGGATATAAAAACGGTAGAGCAATTTGCTCTACCGTTTAATTATTTTATTTCATTTAAAAATTCGCCGATGCGTTTAATAGCTTCATTTATATGCTCTACTGAATAACAATAAGATGCACGAATAAAACCTTCACCTGAATCGCCGAAAGCCGTACCTGGAACAACAGCCACATTTTTAGCATATAAGAGCTTTTCGCAAAATTCTTCGCTTGTCATACCAGTCGATTTAATCGATGGAAAAGCATAAAACGCACCCTTTGGCTCGTTGCAGGTAAGACCAATATCATTAAAGCCTTTGACCATAATTCTGCGACGCATATCGTACTGCTTAACCATATAAGCAACATCATCATCACAATTTTTAAGCGCTTCAATTGCAGCATATTGACTTGTTGTAGGAGCACACATAATCGCGTATTGGTGAATTTTGGTTATTTGAGAAATAATCTCTTTAGGACCGCAAGCCCAACCCATACGCCAACCTGTCATTGAATATGCCTTAGAAAAGCCGTTTACAATAACGGTGCGTTCCTTCATACCATCAATGCAAGCGGGTGAAATATGTGATTTACCGCCAAAGGTAAGTTCAGAATAAATTTCATCTGATAAAACAAGTATGTTTTTATCCTTAATAACATCATAAAGTGCCTGAAGGTCTTCCCTTTCCATAATAGCGCCTGTTGGGTTGCAAGGATAAGGTAATATAAGTAACTTGGTCTTGTCAGTAATCGCCGCTGTGAGCTCAGCAGGTGTTACTTTGAAGTTATTTTCCGCTTTAACATCAATAACAACCGGAACACCACCTGCCAAAGCTGCCATAGGCTCATAACAAACATAGCTCGGTTGCGGAATAATTACTTCATCACCCGGCTGGATAACCGCACGCATGCAAGCATCAATTGCTTCACTACCGCCGACTGTTACCAAAATTTCGTTATCGGGGCAATACTTTAAATTAAGCTTTCGTACCATATAGTTAGAAATTTCTTCACGAAGCTTAATTAAACCCCAGTTAGACGAATATTTTGTTTTTCCTTTTTGGAGGGATTCGATACCTGCTTTTCTTATAGCCCAAGGGGTTGGAAAATCAGGCTCGCCCACGCTTAAAGAAATTACATCGTCCATAGTAGCGGCAATATCAAAAAACTTGCGTATACCCGACGGTTTCATATCGGTAACGGTTTTGTTTAATATCTTGCCGTAATCTATCATACCCAAATTTGCCCCCTGTCATCATCCATTGGGGAAATAAGCTCTACATCCATTTCCTTATATCTACGCATTACAAAGTGTGTTGCGGTAGAATTTACCGAATCAATAGTTGCAAGTTCTTTAGCAACAAAACGCGCAACATCCTGAAGGGTTTTGCCCTTAACAACAACATTAAGGTCATAATTGCCCGACATTAAGTAAACCGATTCAACTTCCTTATATGCCATTACCTTTTCGGCAACTTCTTCAAAACCAAGACCTGCTTTAGGTACAACTGTGAGTTCAACAACTGCAGAAACATACGCACCGTCAAATTTATCCCAGTCAATAACAGCCTTATAACCACGGATAAAACCGTCTTTTTCAAGCTCATTTATATTATTTTCAACTTCCGCTTCACTGGCGCCAAGCATGGTCGCAATTTCAGCAGCGGTGTATTTTGCGTTATTTGATAATAATTTTAAAATTTCATATTTCATAAAGTTCACCTAACCTTTATTAAATAATACTATTAATTAAATATTATGTCAAGAAAATTAAGAAAAAACACTTGCAAAATTGCAGTATTGGTGTTATTATATATGAGTTAAATGCGATGACAAAGGAAAGTAAGTGTCTTTCACCTTTCAGAGAGTGTCCGCCTAGGCTGAAAACGGACATAAGTGCGAATTTTACCGAAGTTCCCTTTTGAGCAGCAACCTTGAAATAACAGTAGGGGTTGACGGGTAATCCCGTTACAGATTACAAGAGTGTTTGCTTTTGGCAAAAATTACGGGTGGTACCGCGGATTAATTTGTATTTTTTACTCCGTCCTGTTTATGCAGGGCGGAGTTTATTTATTTTTGGAGGAATTTTAATGAAAGCACAACTTGAAGCAATTAAATCAGCCGCTATTGCGGCGGTTAATGCTGCAAACGATCAAGCCGAAATTGAAGCATTACGCGTTCAGTATCTCGGCAAAAAGGGCGAACTTACCGCTATTTTAAAGCAAATGGGTTCATTATCGCCTGAAGAACGCCCCGTTATGGGTCAGCTTGTTAACGAAGCAAAGGCAGTTGTTGAAAATCTTATTGCTGAAAAAACAACCGCTATGAAAGCAAAGGCACAGGAAGAAAAATTAAAGGCTGAAACTATTGATATTACCTTGCCTGCAAAACCTGTTAATAAGGGCAAATTACACCCACTTAACACCGTTTTGGACGATATGATTGATATCTTCGTTTCAATGGGCTTTGATGTTGTTGACGGTCCCGAAGTTGAAACCGACCACTATAATTTTGAATGTCTTAATGTGCCCGCAGACCACCCTGCACGCGATATGCAGGATACTTTCTACCTTGGCGAAAACTTACTTCTTCGCACACAAACATCTGCTGCACAAATTAGAACAATGGAAAACCGCAAGCCCCCTATCCGCGTTATTTGTCCCGGTCGTGTTTTCCGCGCAGACGAAGTTGATGCTACACACTCACCCGTTTTCCATCAAATTGAAGGTCTTGTCGTTGACAAAGGCATTACAATGTGTGACCTTAAAGGTGTTTTAGAACAGTTTGCTCAAGAAATTTACGGCAAGGATACACAGGTTAAATTCCGTCCTTCGTTCTTCCCCTTTACTGAACCTTCGGTTGAAGTTGATGTTACCTGCTCTGAATGTGGCGGTAAGGGTTGCCGTGTTTGTAAAGGCAGCGGTTGGATTGAAATTTTGGGTGCAGGTATGGTTCATCCCAATGTACTTCGCAGCTGCGGTATTGACCCCGAAGAATATTCGGGCTTTGCGTTTGGTATCGGTCTTGACCGTTTAACCACCACCCGTTATAAGATTAGCGATATTCGTTTGTTGTTTGAAAATGACAAGCGTTTCTTGGAACAATTTTAAAGGAGGGCTGTAACTTATGAAAATTTCACTTAATACATTAAAATATTATGTTGATATCAACACATCGGTTGAAGAACTTTGCGACAAAATGGTTATGGCCGGTTTTGAAGTTGAAAGCATTGAAAAACAAGGCGATAACCTTGTTAATGTTGTTGTTGGTAGAATTGAAAAAATTGAACCCCATCAAGACAGCGACCACTTACAGATTTGCCAAATCAATATTGGTAAAGACGAGCTTGTACAAATCGTTACAGGCGCACAAAATGTTTTTGAAGGCGCTTTAGTTCCCGCTGCTCTTGATGACAGTTATCTTCCTTGCGGTGCTCATATAGTTAAGGGTAAGCTTCGCGGCGTACCTTCTAACGGTATGCTTTGCTCTGGTGAAGAACTTTGCATTACCGAAAACGATTACGAAGGTGCATCTGTTAATGGTATTTTAATTTTAAAAGACACTGAAGTAATCGGTACTGATATGCGTGAAGTTCTTGGTATGGACGATTATATCATTGACTTTAAGATTACCGCTAACCGCCCCGATTGCAACTGCTTTATCGGTGTTGCTAAGGAAATTTCGGTTGTTTTGGGTACTGAATTCAAAGCTCCCGTTCCCACATATAAAACCATTGGTGGTAATATTCACGACTGCGTTTCAATCAAGGTTGAAAACTATGATTTATGCCCCCGTTACATCGGCCGTGTTGTTAAAAACTTAAGAATTAAAGAATCACCCGACTGGATGCAAAAAGCACTTATTGCATCAGGTATGCGCCCCATCAATAACATTGTTGACATTACAAACTTTGTAATGCTTGAAACAGGTCAGCCTATGCACGCGTTTAACTATAATGATTTAGCAAACAAGCAGATTATTGTTAGAAACGCAAATGAAGGCGAAAAAATCACCACTCTTGACGGTAAAGATTATAACTTAACCCCTGATATGCTCGTTATTGCCGATGGTGAAAAGCCTTCTTGCCTTGCAGGTATCATGGGCGGTAAAGAAAGCGAAATCGAAGCCGATACCACCGATTTGTTCCTTGAATGTGCTAAATTCCGCCGTGACAATGTTCGCCACACAGGTCGTGCGCTCGGCATTCGTACCGAATCAAGCGGCCGCTTTGAAAAGGGCGTTGACATTGTTAATGTGGAATATGCTATGGAACGCGCTTTACAACTTATCAGTGACCTTGATGCAGGTGACATTATTGATGGTGTAATCGACTGTAATAACGGCTTACCCGAAGATCGTATTTTAACCGTTACTACCGATAGCATCGTTGAGCTTTTAGGCGTTGATGTTCCCAAAGAAGATATTGTTAGAATTTTGAATGCTTTAGGTCTTGAAACTACTATTGATGGCAATACTTTAACCACTAAGGTTCCTTCTATTCGTGACGATATTGAAGGTCGTGCTGATTTGGCTGAAGAAGTTATGCGAATTTACGGCTATGATAAGATTGTCAGCACGGCTATGAACGGCAGTGTTATGCGTGGTCGCAAGCTTCCCGAAAGAATTAAGACCGATAAAATTAAAGCATTAATGCTTTCAGCCGGCGCTTATGAAATTGCAACCTATTCATTTATCGCATCAAAGGCTATTGACACCTTACTTTTAGCTGATGACGATGCTCGCCGTAACCAGATTAAGATTATTAATCCCCTTGGCGATGAATATTCTACAATGCGTACACAGTTAACAACTTCCCTTTTAACTGTTTTGGCAACCAACATTAACAAGAAGATTGCTGAAGGTCGTTTCTTTGAAATTTCCAAACGCTTTATTGCAAAATCACTTCCTTTAACCGAACAACCCGATGAAATTCCAACAATGTCAATCGGTATTTACGGCAAGGATGAAGATTTCTTCTCACTTAAGGGCATAATTGAAGCGATTTGCCAGCTTTCAGGCGCACACACACAATATGAACGCTCAAGCGAGCCTTATCTCCACCCCGGTCGCCAAGCTCTTGTGAAAGCAAATAATATGGAATGTGCTGTATTTGGTGAACTTCACCCCACAGTTGCTGCCACTTACGGTATCGACACCAAGGTTTATATTGCTGAAATTAAGCTTGATATCCTTTTAGGTATCAATAAGCGTAAAACCGTTTATAAGCCATTACCTAAGTTCCCCGCAGTTGAGCGTGACTTTGCTATGCTTTGTGACGCCGATATTCCTGTTGGAAATCTCGAAAAAGCTATTTCACAGGGCGCTGGCAGATTGCTTGAAAAAATCGAACTTTTCGACATTTATCAAGGCGCGCAAATCCCTGAAGGTAAAAAGAGCGTTGCTTTCAGCGTATATCTCCGTTCTGCTGATTCCACCCTTACTGATAAGGAAATTGAAGAAATAAGCAACAAGATTATAAAGAAATTGGAATCAATTGGTGCAGAGCTTAGAAAATAATACTTGAAATTTTCATATTTTCGTTATACAATAGAATAAATAAGATTATAAGAGGTGTTAATTATGAATGATAGGACGATGACTTTTTCTATAGGTGACCAAACCGAGCGTGAAATCCGTATGATTTTAACCACGGTTTATGATGCGCTTAAAGAAAAGGGCTATAACCCAATTAATCAGATTGTTGGTTATATTCTTTCAGAAGACCCAACATATATCACTACACATAATAATGCCCGCAACCTTATAAGAAAAATTGATCGTGACACACTTTTGCAGTCACTTGTTAAGTATTATTTAACTGCGTAATTTTAAAGAGCGTATCGTTTGATACGCTCTTTTCATTTGCGAAAATTTAAGCCCAGTCGAAATTTCGACTGGGCTTTTAAACTTAATATTAACCAACGATACCGGTTCTTGCGATACCTTCGCGTAAATATTTCTGACCAATAAGGAACACAAACATCATCGGGAAAACCATCAAAAGCGAACCGGCTTGAATCCATACCTGAAGTTCCAACGGATTGTCAACCGCAACCGCAGATGAACTTGCAAGCTGTGCTTCAAGACCCGCACGCAAAGCGGATAATTGCTGTGCAGCATTACGCTTGTGCTGAGTGAAAAGTTCTGCTGAGAAGTATTCGTTCCAATGCCATACGATTGAGAACATAAATACAACGATAAAAGAGTTTAATGCATTGGGAAGCATTACGCGGAAATATGTACCAAATGCACCGCAGCCATCAATTGCAGCAGCGTTTTCAAGGTCGGTCGGTAATGAACGGAAGGTCTGCCTGTAAATAAATATGAACAAACCTGAGCGTATACCGGTACCGAATGCCGCCTGCACCCAGAAAGCCGCGGGACTGTCGACAAGCCCCAAATTCTTAATAATACCATAAAGCTGAATGATATACATCTGTTGCGGCGCAATGATTGTCAAGATTACAAGACCAAATAAAAAGCCTTTAAACTTAAAATCAAAACGAGCAAATGCATAACCCGCAAAAGCACACATAAATGACTGTAAAACTGCCGAACCGATTGCAACTTCCAAACTGTAAGGAAGTGATTCAGAATAGTTCATATTCATCCAAGCAGCTTTAAGGTTATCAAGGGTAAAATGGCGTGTAACCCAAACAACAGTTGGATTCCAAAGGTCCTCTTCACCACGGAAAGTGGATGAAATCATATAAATAAAGGGGTAAATAAGCGCATAGCTAAAGCAAACAAGAATAACTAAACGCAAGATTTTCCAACCAATTGCAGTACCTTTTTTCATAAGAATACTACGGGCGGCGAAAGCATCAATGCCCTGTTTTTTAAACATTATTCATCCACCTCCTTATTTATCAATGTATACGATTCTCTTAGATAAAAGCGCGGTAATAATACCAAGAAGCGCTAAAATCATCAAGAAGTAACCTGTACCTGCGGCAGATGAGTTGGCATACATAACATTGTTGTAATAATACCTTATCGTGTACATTACGCCGGCAGTTGATTGCGTCGATATGTCAATAATCGAATAAACAATGTTTAAGAAAATATATGGAGTCAAAAGTGGGAATGTAACCTTCCAGAAACGCTGCCAAGCAGTAGCACCTTCAACATCACACACTTCATAAAGCGAAGGTGAGATTGACTGAAGACCTGTGATGAACAACAAAATCTGAACACCTGACATCCACAAAATATCAACAACGCTGCTAACTGCAGTAACAACGACATTGATAATCTTATCACCAATACCCATACTTAAAAGCATTTCAGTTAAGGCTTCGTTTTGGAAAATATTCGTAGATTCGCTTGTAACCGATGCTTGGAAGGTTAAGTCCTTTTGGAAAACCGAAAGAACAAGACCTGAAGCAACGATAATTGGCAATGAGAAAACAACACGCCAAACAGAACGACCGAAAAATTCTTGATTAAGAATAATGGCTAGGAAAATTGAAATAATCAAAACACAAGCCGTGTGCAAACAAGTTGTAACAAGGTGCGTCCACGCTTGTTGTAAAAACTGTTGCTGAATAAATACATATTTATAGGCACCTATACCTGAAAACTTTGAAATAATTCGCCCGGTATCAAAGCTTACATCACAAAATGAAAGCCAAACCGTATGGAAAAAAGGATAACAAAAGAAAACTGCTGTACCGATTATCCACGGAATAAGGAAAAGATAACCTACTAAACCCTGACGGCGTTCATATGATAATTTTAAAAGTTTGCTCTTTTTATTCATTTGAAACGCCCCCTTCTATGAGTTTATAGGATACGGCATCTATTGTGATGCCTTCATATTCAACAGCCGCATCATCATAGTTAATAATAATTTTTGAGCCGTTTTCATATTCAACTACGCGTAAATCTTTAGTAACAGTTATGTGTTTAACGATCTTACCTTCGGTCTTTACAAAGAATTCGCGATAAGCCTTAACTTCATTCACAATGCTTTCTTCTAATGAATCAAGACTAGCGCCGTAAAGAATATCAAGGGGTGTATCCTTAACATCTTTATACTCCTTACCAATTATACTATAAGTTGGTGCAGAAGCGCTTTCAAGCATTAAAAGCTTCATTTCAGGAATGTTATTGGTAAGATTAATTGCTGTTGTACTGTAGTTCTTGACGCCATTTAAAACAAGCTGGACAAACGGAATATCAATATCGAAACAAGTGAAATGACTTGAACGAAGCGGCATACCGTAAGCATAATCTGTATAGTTAAGAGCATAAGCTGCCGGACTTTGAAGTGCAATACTTATTCCCTTTTCCTTCATACTGGAAAGAATTTCAGTATAGTTATTTGCAACACTTACAATATCACAACCCTTACCGTCGCGTGATGAATAAGGAGTATTACCAAGTGATAAAGGAGCGGCGGTTTTAACGCCATTCTTTGTAAGTGACTTAATGTAAGCTGTACCTGCTTTTACAAGGCGTGTAGGAATAATATAATAAAGTTTGGGGTAATCTTTATTTTCTTCATAGTTACCGTAAAGATAATACAACTTATTTATAGGTTTAACATCAACCGAACGTGCATTATTCCAATATGTTGTATAACCCCACTTGCTCTTATTATAAAGCACAAATTCAGAAACCGGAAAAGCTTCGCTATTAAGCTTCGAAATAGCAGTAACAAACTCTTTATAATCTTTAATACCGCCAAGTTTTGAATTTACAGTAAACTTTGTATCAATAACGCCGCCCACTGCACCGTCTTTATCAAGGCCGTTAAGAATTACAACCGCATTGCCATCTAACTTTTTGATAAGTGCTAAACACTCATCGAATGTGGTAAGTGTTTCATTTGCTTTATAAGGAATACCTAAAAAGTGCTTTGTCTTTTTAACCGACATATAAGCATCAATATAAACCTTATCGGTAATCTTATCAGATTTTAAACCGCCCTTGATTAACTTTTCACGGGTTGCGGCAGCCATATCATTATAGTCGCCGTTATTGGCTAAAACATTAAATGAAACAGAGAAACTTTCACAGTTTGCTGTATTGTTCGCAATCATAGTAGCAGAAACAGGAAACTGTGTGTTTTCAAGCATTGTAATGAACGAAGAAGAACGATAAACAAACGAGATGTAGCCATAGTTAAAGGCATTGCTGTTTGTAGCAGAAGTAGCATTAACCATAGCGGCTGTTGCACCGTCTTCAATGTACAAGAGAAGATTGCTTGCAGGAACACCATCTGTTGCTTCCTTATGCATACCTATAATTGGAAGTAAAACTGACTGTGTATTAACTGTCATAGTCTTACGGTTGGTAATCGGGTCAGTACCATAAACCTTCTGAGTATATATTGTAGTGCCTTTACCGTTGTTAAAATTAATCAAAGCACCGCTTCCGTCGGGAACAAGAATATAACCCTTTTCTTCCCTATCAGCTGCGTTGAAATATGGTAAAAGTGAAATTTTAACAATTGAATAACTTCCCTTTTCCTTAATTTTATCAACCGGAATTGTTGCAACAAAAGAATTATCATCCAATGTGTAAACAACAGTAACTTCAAGCTCTTCAGACTGGAAAAGATACTTAACAGTTATTGATTTATCGTTTGATTTAACACTAATGTTTGCAATATTACTTGTTATGGTTGAAGCCGCACCCTTATCATCAACAATATCAAGCAAAAGTTGAGAAGAAGCGCGTGAACGGGAAAGTGCATCTGTTTTTCCTTCTTCATTTAAATCAACCGGTGTGGAATAAAATTTGTTGCCGGTAGCAAGTTCAGTAAGAATCAAATTACCGTTAGTCTCATTAACCGAAAGGCTTACTTTATCGTTAGAAATTTGCAAACCACCGTTAACGATATCTGCAGTTTCTACTGCAGATATCGGAAAAAGACAACCTGTAAACAGTAAGGAAAGCATCATGAACGCTGCAACAAATAATTTAATATTTTTAAACTTATTCATAATATCCCTCCTACCGTAGAATTCCTATAATTTCTTTGAAAACTGCTGTGCAGAAATCGATAAACTGCTGCCACAAACTGAAGAACACCAAAACAAGGAACACAATAACAAACATACCTAATAGTGTTGCGATAACAAGAATCAGGGTTAAGAAAATATTTGCTTCGTGAATTTTGGAAAGTCCCACAAACATTATAATAACGCCCCAAGCAATAGCCAAAACCGAGATAATGGTTAAGAACATACCTTCTTCTTCGGTTAAGAAATTACTAAGAATGCTGTTAAAGATGTTTGCAATAATAAAGGGCAAAATTGCAAGTGAAGTAACAGTTGCAATTTGAGTTAATTTGCCCGAAAGGCTGAACATTGTGCAAATAAGCCAGTTTGAAAGAATGAAAAGCACAAACAAACCAACCGAACCAATGAACAAAAGACGGATATCCATCTTTGCAGGGTCGTTAGTATTAAAAATAAAGCCCTTCATCTGATAGGTAAATACCTTTTCAAAGAACCACAAACCTGCCACAAAGGGAGCAATCAAAGCAGAGCCTTTTGTATTATTAACAAATGCCATCATATCACGCATAGGATGCGCGAGTGATAACAGTAAGCGTCTGAAGAAGCCGTCGGGCACTTCATAATCATAACTGATTTTTTTCTTTTTGCGGAATTTAAAGAAGATAAATAAACCAACTGCAAGAACAATAACTACAACTGCAATTACATCGAACCACTCCGAAATAAGGCGTGTGCGATATTCCTGGAAAGCGCGGGAATAGTCAACACGGCTTTGACCGCGCTTGAAGTATTCCATAGCACCTTTATAATCTTCAAGGTTCACAAGTGAACGGCCAATAGAAACATAAGCAGTTTCGAAAGCACCGTTCTGAACAAGCACAGATTCCCAAAGGTCAATTGATTCGTTATAAAGACCCTTAAGATAAGATCTTGAAGCCTTTAAAACTGTCTTACCGTAATCATTAACGGTAAACATTGTAATTGAGTTTGTTGCTTGGTCCAAAACATAAACATAATCGTTATATGATGCAATAGCAACGGGTGTTTTAAAGGTACCAACCTGGTTACCTAAAGTACCGAACGATAAAAGGAAGCTACCATCGGTATCATAAACAAACACACGACCAAGTGCAAGGTCCAGTGCCGCAAACACACCGCCACCTATACCTGTAACATCGGTAAATGTGGTTGAAACAACATTTTCACCAATTTCAGCAGTTTCTAGGTCACCAAATGTGGTAAGCGGGAAAATATTGTTACCCTTTGCATTAAGACGGCGAATACTTTCACTCTTATCAGTACCAGAAACTGAGCAAGCAAGTAAATAACCATCTTCATCAATATCAAGACCGGAATATTCAACCGGTACATAACGGCTTTGTGTGGTTTTCATATCTTCGCTGAGAAGTTTTTTCCACATATAGTTAAAGAGCATGCTTGCGGTCATTTCAATTTTATTTGAACCGCAGAAACCAAGAAATTCGCCGTAAGAGTTAAGCATCAAAATACCGGCGTAAACATGCTGACAAAGTATATAAACGGTATCTTCATCGCTAACAACCACTTTAGTAGGACGGAATTCTGTGCTTTCGGGAATAAGTGCAGTCTTTGGACGGGTAAATTCGTGAATAAGGTTACCATCCTTGTCTGAAACAAGAACTCTGCCATTTTCGGTATCGGCAATATAAATGCGCTTATCATCGCCTGTACGATGAATAAATATACCCTGTGCCTTAGCAAAATTAACAGGTTCGCCATCCTTATTAATGGTTAAAGTCGATTTGAGATTCATATTTACATCAAGAATGTAAATTGAACTGTTATCAGAGTCAAGAACATAAAGATTACCATCATCATCGAAGTCCATATCATAAAGACGACCGATAGATGAAAGACCCAAAACATTCTGGTTAACAACCTTTTCGGGTTCATAACCTACAGGCGCGGGGTTTGATTTGTCATAAGAGTCGTAAATATAGCCTTGGTAAGGAGTATCAGAAAGTGCAGAAACAGGTGTGAGCAACACAACAGTTAATGCTAAAGCGATACAGGCTATGCTTAAAAGTTTCTTTTTCATATCTGCTCGCCCCCTTAATCCTTAAGACCTGAATGCGCCATTGTTTCAATAACGCTGTTTTGTGAAACAACGAAAATAATAATTGGCGGAATCATAATAAACAAACTACCTGCCATTGAAACACCAACACGGGCAATACCTGCTGCCACAATTTCGGAAATTGCGCTTTGCAAAAGTTTTAACTGTTCGTCAAAAACAACACCATGTGGGTTAGAGTTCCAAACGCTTTGGAAAGCGAAAACCAAAAGTGTCATCCAAGCGGGTTTAACAGTTGGCATAACAATTGTTGCAAAAATTCTGAAATATGAAGCACCGTCGATACCTGCAGATTCAATTAACGCTGTAGGCAATTGGTCCATAAACTGCTTCATAAGGAACAAGCCAAGCGACATCGGAAGAACCGGTAATATGTAGCCCCAATATGTATTTAAAAGACCCATTTTTGCCATAATTACATATTGCGGTAACCAAAGTACCGAGCCGTTAAACAAAAGCGCAGTAACAACCAGTTTAAACATCCATTTGATACGAATATTAAACTTTGAAAAAACAAAGGCACACATTGAAGCCAAAATAATGTGACCAAAAGTTGCAACACCGCTGACAAACACACTGTTAAATACATAACGGCTGAAAGGAACCCAAAGGTTAGCCGCAAGTGAAAACAGCATTTCAATATTTTCTGTGGTGGGGCGACGCACGAAGAAGCGCGGCGGATAAGCATAAAGTTCATCAATCGGCTTAAATGAACTTATTACCGCATACAAAAGCGGTAAAACCATAAACGCGCCAAGAAGTGCAAGGAATATAAAAATTCCCGTTGTGCCGGCAAGTGAACGGCTGCCCCTCCTATTTTTCTTTTTAATTTTTAAAGAAGGCAAAATCATCATCCCTCATTCAATAGAATTTTTTATAATTACAAACTGTTATGTATCGGAAACATAACTTAGCAAGATATCAATAAGCTTTCTTGCGCCAAGCATTATCAGGAACAGGATTACTGAAATTGCACAGGCGTAACCCATTTCATAACGGATATTACCATAGTCAGTAATATGAAGCACGATCGTGTGTGCCGAGTAGTTGGTACTAGGCAAACCGCAAAGTGACTGAGAAACAGCACTTACTGAGAAAGAACTTACAATTTGCATAACCGCACTAAATAACAATTGCGGTTTTAAAAGCGGGAATGTAATATAGAAAAATTCTTGATAACGGTTTTTAATGCCGTCAACATCGCCTGCTTCATAGAGTGATTTATCAATACCTTGGAAACCTGCGATAAATGAAAGGAAGCTTGTGCCCAAACTCATCCAAACTTGAACAATCATAACAACTGCAAGAGTGTAGCTTTCATCAGATAGCCATTGGATAGGTTCGTAGATAATTCCCATTTTTGTGAGAATACCGTTGATAAAACCGTAAGAGTCACCACTGAAAAGATATTGCCAAATAAAGTAAACAGATGATGAAAGAGACGGTGCATAGAAAACCAATGTCATAAGTACGCGTAGATAACGCGGTAATTCATTGATAAACCATGCAATGATAAGACACAGGAAATAACTTAAAGGACCTGTGATTATTGCAAATACCAAGGTATTCTTAATTGATTTTAAAAATACAGTGTCGGCAACAATAAGGTTAAAATAGTTATTAAAGCCGATAAATGTTGGTGTTTCAAGCATATTGTAATAGAAAAAGCTTAAAACAACAGCTGCAAGGATTGGTAAAACTGTAAAGATGAAGAAACCAATCATGTAGGGTGCAGTCATCAAATACAATTGCCAATACTTGGCTATGTCTTTATGATAAGGGATTTTACCCTTTTTGGTATATTCTTTACTCAAGACCAAATTCCTCGCGTTTCCTCTGAATTTCCGCATCTACGCTAAGCTTCCAGCTAAGCAAAGATTCACGAGCATTACGCTTATTATAGACAACATCGCGGAAAGCGTTGTCTAAGTCACGGGTTAAATAGTAACCACCGGGTGCTTCGGGAATTTCTTCAATAGCATCCCAAGCAGTGATAAGGTTTTTATATTCTTTACCATTCCAAGAAAGGTTTTTAAATGCATCGCGGTTAGCGGTAGCAACACGACCAACCACGCCCAAGACAGCTTCAACATCCAACGCATAGCGGGTTTGTGCTTCAGCAGAACACCACCATTTAAGGAATGTCCAAGCGGGTTTAACATTGCCATGGTCTTCAGCTGCACGAAGCATAACCGAAGCCGAGCCCGAACCACCCTGAGCGCGTGTAATTGTGCCATCTTCCTGCATTGTACCGGGAATCGGAATCATTTCCCAAAGACCGGCAATTTCAGGTGCGGCAGCGCTTAAACGGTTATATTCGGTATACATTGCAAGACCAAGCGGCATATTACCTGCACGGAAACGGTTATAGAAATCGTATGTAACTTGTGAATCCATCTTGGTATAAATATCAGTCCAAATTTGGAAAGCATCAAGTGCTTCTGCTGTACCAAGATCGGTTGCAGAAAGGTCATCATTATAGAAACGACCACCCTTTTGTAGAAGGATTGCAGAAAAAATATTTCTCGAACCCATACCATTGTCTACAGAACCGCTTGCATCAACTGCGGTATAAGGAAGACCAACTTCCATATTATTCGACTGAATAACCTTCATAACCTTCCAAAATTCATCCCAAGTATTGGGTGCAGATAATTCTAATTCTTGGAAGATATCCTTGCGGTAGAACATCATATAGAAGTTCTGAGTATCGGGAACGGCATAAACCGCACCATTTAAGGTGTAAGGAGTAAATGCAGTTTCTTGGAAACGCGATTTAATTTCTTCAAAACCGTCAAGTTTTGAAATATCATAAAGTGCACCGCGAAGTGCAAGATTTACAGGCTGACCACGACCAATCATAAGAGAAATGTCAGGTGCGCGACCCGAAAGATATGCCTGAATAACACTTGCATTTGTGATTTTAAGGTCAACACCGATGTTATACTGTGGTGTGAAAAGGTCGTTAATCATAGCATTAATAACATTCGCTTGGTCACGACCTGAGTTTACCCAAACAGTAATTACATCATCATATGTGTCGTTATTAGAGAAATTGCTGTAATCGGCGCTAAATGAAATGAAAAACGACTTAATTTCACGCCAGATAGAACCAAAGAAACCATCATTAATTGCGGGTTTTTCAGCATTAGGCTGACAAACATAAAGATAGTCAAGAAGTAAGGGCTGTTCTTTAAGTTCAAGCGCCCACGAAGAAAGTGAACCGATATTACCGCTAAAGGTATCAAGACGGCTAGGTATGGTTGAAGGAGAATCAATCATATCTTCGATATTATAAACCAAAACATTTATGATATCGCTTACATCGCGATCACTGCCGATTATTTTCTTAATGTTTTCATATTCTTTAGTTAGTTCTTTAGCAGATGCTTCTAATGTTGGAATAAGATCAGGAATTTCTTGATGGAGATAATAGTCACGGTAAATATCAGGGTCGGTACCAGTAATCATAAGGCACTGACGATAAATGTTGTTAAGTTCTACAACAATTGAGTTAATATTAGCAATTGAATCGCTTAATGCACCGACAACATTTTCAAGACGGATGGTATGCTTTTCACCTGCAGTAAGGTAAACATAAAGTGTTTCGCCCTTTTCGTTTGCAAGTGATTTGCCCTGCCAGCTATTTGAAAAACCGAATGAAATTAAATCAGCTTCTTCGAATGGAACTTCACCGTCAACAAGTAATCTTCTATGTGTGGGAAGACCCGATTTATATGACTGCTTAAATCTTAAAAAGATTTCATAATAACCGTCTTCGGGAACTTCAACTTCCCACTCAAGCCACTGACCTGCATAAGACCAAGTTGTACCGCCAATAACATTAAGAACGGTTTTAGAATACTTAAACGGACTGTTTTTGGTGGAAGTGCGGTCGGTCGAAGCAACCATATTCTGTTCAGACTTTTTAAGGGTATCTTCCGCTTCGATTTTCTGACCCCATTCACCGTCTTTAATTTGACCGTACTTTGCAACATATTCCTTATAGGTCATATGTTTTGCAGGAGTACAAAGTGTAATATCACCAAGAACAAACGGTTCGTTAAATGAATAAACAACTAAACTGTGTTTACCCTTTGTAAGGTAGATAAGGAAAGGTTGATCCGATACACCCGAATCACTTATAGCAAACTTTTCATTCCAGTCGAAAAGCTCAATCTGTGTGGTATTGTAATCGTTACCTGCAGTATCCTGTTTGATACCTTCAGAAGAATTGTATGTACGGTTTAGTGAGAAAGATGTAAGGTCGGTATAAGGGAAACCATCATCTACTTGTAAGCCAATATTAATCTTATTACCGGAACCGGCAATTGGATAATACGAAAACTTTACCGAATAGAACGCATCAGCAGGAACATCTACTTCATACGAAACACTACCTGCAGCACTATCCCACTTGATAACATTTTCTTTTCCCTTATATGAATCAAGTGCTTCAATTTTGGCATCTTCTGATGTGGCATAGTATTTGTCTGCATTGATGACAATACTGCCAGTTGCAAGGGGCTTATCCCCTATCTCCGCCAAATATTTTTGGTAAGTATTACTTTTGTCAAGCAAAAGTAAATCAATTTCCTCTGGTGTGTATGGCTGCTTATGAGCGGCACTTACACCACAGATGGGCACCATGACTGTTACTAAAACAATAATCGCAACAGCTAATGCCATTAGTTTTTTGAATCGCATAACACTTGACTCCTAACTATAAAATTTAGTGAATATATATTAATATATATAATAAACGGTTAAAACGGCGAATCACAAAAGACCGCCGTTAGGACACATTAATTGTGTCAAAGATTTAATTTTGTTCTAAATGACCATGTATTGTTAAAAAATAGATAATAATTTAGAAATAAAATTGTAAATATTCACTAATTCAATTATAAACCATTTTCGACAAAATGAAATAGTAAATACTTGCGGTTATATAATTATTTTGTCTTATTCCACACACATTTTCAAAAGAAAACGGTATGGTGAAAATAGCACCATACCGTTAAAAAATATTATTAAAAATTAATTGTTAAATCCGCGTTTTTTAGAAACAACGCCCATAGCAATAACAACTGCACCAAGAACAGTAATTACACTAACAAGAATCATAACTTCTGTACCGAAGTTAGCATCGGTCTGAACAGCACCTGTAGCGGTTACTTCAGTAAATGCAATGCTAGGATTACAGAGAACACCTGTGCGCGCTGTATGTGTCTTTGCATTTGCAGAGAACACAAAGCTAATTTCGTCACCAATCTTAACATTGATTTCGCCAAGGTCAGGGAATGCAACTCTCTTATTAGTGTTGGTAATAATTACATCACCATCTGTCGGCCAGATTTTCTTGTTATTCTTGTAAATTTCGATCTTAGTAGTGGCGTTTGCGCCTTCATTTGCCCAGAAGGGTGAACGACCAACATCACCATCAAACACACCTGTGGGGTCATAAAGAATGGCTTTACCGCTCTTATTAGATTTAAATGTAAGCTTTAATACAGGACCCCATTTTTCTTCAGCAATCTTATTATCCTTAAGACTGTCACAGGTTGGAGAAATATAAACTGTTTCGGTTTCAGGAATTAAAGTAACAGACGAATTAAAGAAGCAGTTATGCCAAGTATTAATCGTAAGATCGCTAGCGGGATAAATACCTCTGTAGGTTACATCGCCAGGTCCTTTCACGTCATGACGGTTATAAGGAATACCGGCAACATACTTTAAATCGCCCTTCCAAGGATTTTTACCGAAATCAACATCGTTTGTATATCTGTAAGCAAACTTCCAATTATTCTTGAATTTTACTTCGCTCTTATTCTGAACACCGTCAATTAATTCGCTGTAACCGGAATACATGTCATACATTGCATCCTTAAGAACGGTATAATTGTTGTTACCAACAGTTATAATTTCCTTATTAGGATCATCAGATTCCTGATCGCCTTGAACTGCGTTCGGGTCGTAAACATAAGCAACTTCAATGTCGGTATACACAACATCGCGTGAAGGGTATTTTTTAGGGTTAGAATCATTTTTCTGGTTGGTTTCTTGAATTCTTAATGTAAGGCGGTCGCCCTTAAGAACTTCAATTTCGCCAAGGTCGGGAATAGCAACGCTATCGCCAACATCAGTAATCATATTGTCTACGGTAGTATCATTGGGCCAAATTTCTTTACCGTTTAATAAAACAGAAACTTTAACCTTGTTAATATGACCTGAAAGCCATGCCCAATAAGGAGCTATGTTATTAGCAGCGGGAGCCTTAACCGCACCAAGAAGGTCATAAATTACAACCTTACCAGTTTTGGGAGCTTTAAAATCAAGGTCAATAATCGCACTTGCGGTATCATCATCTTTAACAAATGGACTAACAGCAAGATATTCGTTAGGGTCAAAAACAACACTCACACTATTTTGAGAAATAGCCCAGTGAGTAGCAGAGTTGCCTATTAAAAATGCCGGATTGCTACTATACGGAGCAGGACCGTAGAAAAGGTCAGCGTCATAAGAACCGTTCCAACGAGCAGTTCTTACCTGCCAAACAGATTTTGATAAATTAACCTTGGAATATTCGCTAACATTTAATTCGCTAACAGTTGATTGTAAAGTATCATAAGCGTTGAATTTGTTCTTAGTTTCAATTGTGTAGGTCTTATCACCCAAAACTATGTCTTCGGTTTCAACGGGTTCGTTTTCTTCTTCGCTTTCAGCAACCTTAGCGTAAGCAACAACAGGATTAATATAAATACCGGTACGGCTGCCTTCGCCTTCTACCTTAATACTGATTACATCGCCGGCTTCAACCTTGATTGTACCAAGGTCGGGGAATTCGATAGCTTCACCGCCTGCTTCAAATTTGTTATCCTGTGTTCCCTTAGGCCAAAGACGAGTATTGTTCTTATAAATTGAGAAAGAAGCCCATTGGTCGGGATCACTAGCTAACCAATCCCAGAAAGGAGCGGTATTAACGCCGTTAGATGCTTTAACGGTGCCTATGCTATCATAAAGCACAATATTGCCACTTTCCTTAACGGTATAGTTTAATGAAATACTATATACTTCATCAACAATCCAATTATGAGAAGGATTAACATAAAGTTTACCGTCATACATAGCAACAGAACGGAAAGCAAAACCGGGGTTTGTAAGATAGAATGCAATTTGTGAATAATTTGCATCAGCCTTTATGTATGTGGGTGATGTTGTAGCCCAACCCTGATTACTTGTAACAGACCAAGCAGAGTTAGTAAAATCTACAACAGGGCCCGAATATTTTTTATTTCCGCCATCTGTTGTATAGGTATCGCCAGGGGTAAGAGTGCTAACAGTACCTACTATAGAATCATAAGCAGAAAACTTTTTATCGGTATAGATTTCGTAATCTGTTGTGCCGATAGAAAGAAGCTCGGTTGTAGGTTCTTCTTCAGCATGAACTGCAAGCATTGCAAACGAACTAGCAAGCAACGCAATTGTAAGCACTACTGCAAGAATTGTAGAAAAGCTTTTTTTCATCGTAAAATCTCCTTTATAAATTTTATAATAATATATTCTACCATACTATTATAATTTGACCGGATAAAAAGTTAAATATTAAATTCTTGCCATATTGTTAAAATATTGCCCTTTTTAAAATGCGGTGCTCTGCCATTATATTAGGCATTTACACAATTTTGACAAAAGTGCACAAATAGGGGTTTATTGCTGACGCCCATGATAAGTTATGAACGGCTGCGCCGTGTTATGAGTTATGATTGCCTACGGCAAGTTATGAGTTAAGGTGTCGGCTTTGCCGACAAATATAAATCGTTTTTTCTACTCGATAAACTATAATTTGAATATAAAAATAGCGGTAGAGCACTCTGCCCTACCGCATAAATTTATATTTATTCTTCTATATTTTCATCAGTGGTTTCTGAAGTCGGTTCAACTTCTTCAGCATTTAATGCTTTTTTATTCTTTTTAGCAACAACGATAATTACAACAACTGCAGCTGCAATTAAAAGAAGAACGCCTGCACCAATGATTACATAAAGAACCCAACCGGAATCTTTATCGTCATTATCATCAACATCATCAGTAGGCTCAGAGTCAACATCCACATCCTGGTCTACACTAGGCTTTACATCTTCAATTAAATCAGTATACGCAACAACAGGGTCAACGAAAACGGTGTTGTTTTCCCAAGTGTGTTCGTATGCTCTTAAATGAACTTCGATTTCGTCGCCTTCTGTAACCTTAAAGCGGCCTGTAGTACCCGCTTTGGGGAATTCAGCAGTCATACTATCACAAGAAATTTTCACAATGTCAGAAATAATAACATCGTTTTTCTTAATACAAAGTTCAACATAACCAGAACCCTTAGGGTCGCTGAAGGAATTAAAATTAGAATCTTTTGTAGCGGCCTTAATCAAACCTTCGTTAAAAAGAACAACATAACCTGATTTGGGAGCGGTAAATATAAACTTCGCTTGGCCGTTACATCCTGTCCAAGGACCGCGCAAAGTCAATGCTAAGCGTTCGTCAACCTTATCAAGCGCAACAGATGAAGCATAATTTTGAAGTCTTTGTTCTACAATAGGTTCTTTATTGCCGTCGCCACTAAGGTAATTAGCAAGCGCCTGTGGTGTGATACAAGCAAAATTATCCTTTACGGGGCCATCGTGTGTGTAAAAATATGTTGTTGCATACCACCAATCCTGTGCAACTTCAAGCTGGAAGCTCCAAACCGAGTCATCCATATCAACTTCTTCACAATCTTCGGGTTCTAAATCTTCAACGCATTCAGAAAGTGATTCGTAAGCACCATAAATTTCATCTTCTAGAATTTCCCATTCCTGACCAAAAACATTGATCGTGTCTTCGGTAGGAAGAGCAGAAGCAACAACACCTGCGAACATTGAAAAAACCAAAATCAAAGCCACAAGGGATGCCGCAAACTTTTTAAACAAGTTTTTCATAAGTATTACTCCTTGAAAAATAATTATATCAATAATTTAACAAAAATTATTAAATTAGTCAAGCGAATTGCCCAAATCGTGCAAAATATTACTAAATAATAAAAAATTGACAACAAAAAGCACCCCGCAGGGTGCTTTTAAATTGGTTTAATTATTCTGTTTTTTCATCGGTTGTTTCTGCTTCGGGAACTTCTGCAGGAACAGCCTTTTTCTTTTTAGCAACAACAATGATTATTACAGCAACAACTGCGGCAACAACCAAAACGCCTGCGCCGATGATTACATAAAGAATCCAACCAAGACCGTTATCTTCACCGTCGTCATTGGTGTTTGCATCATCGTCATCAACATCATCGAAAGTATCTTCAACTTCAGGAACAGGATCTTCAATTTCGGTATAAGCAATAACCGGGTTAAATGTTGCGGTTGTATTGCCGCCAATATATGTGCCGTTATATTCGCTGCTTTCAAATTTGCTTTCAAATTCGCCGGCAACATCTATACGAATAGAAATAATGTCACCTTCAGTAACGGGCATTACACCGGTTTTGCCAAGTGATGGGAAATCAACTGCGCGGTTGTTTTTATCAAGAACAACGCAATCTTCTTCCATAGGCCAAACTTTAACATCGTTCTTTTCAACAGTAATTTTCCAAGGACGATTTTTATCATTCTGGAATGAATAAAAAGGAGCTTCATCACTGATAGCAGCAATCTTATTACCAAATTCTTCAAATAAAACAATTTTACCTGTGTGCGGAGCAACAAAGTTTATCCAAGTGTTCGATGAACAAGACCATAACGGTTGAAGAGACCAATAAACATTATCATCGGTTTCATTCCACTCGATCATCATTTCGTGTGCATTCCAAATTTCACTGTTATTTGCGTCTGTGGTAGAAGAAATACAGATACAATTAAAACCTTCCCAAGTGCTTTCACGCGCAAACCAGTTTTCCTTAATACCCCAAGGGCCATCGGTGAAGTTTTGACGGTGGCTTACATTCCACTGATAACCGTCAAAGTAAACTTCATCCATAGCTGTGTGGTCAAGACCAAGGGTAACATTTTCAAGTACTTCGCGGAAACTGTAAACTTCACCTTCGATAATTTCAACACCATCAGGAAGTGTAGGAAGCTTCATTTCAGTTTCGGCAGCGGATGCAGTCATACCTGTAAACATTGCAAAAACCAATGTTAAAGCAACTAAAACCGCCAAAATTCGCTTAATTGAATTTTTCATTATAATTTCTCCTTTGTGCGTTTACACGCTTTTATATGAGTAATTTATCAAAAAATATATTTTAAGTCAAGCAGAAAATATCAAAACAACAATAAAATCAAACTATTTCAAAATAATAATATCAATAAACGATATAAATGTCACGAACAAATAATTAAATGATAAATTGATATGCCTTACCTGCTTCAAAAGGCATCTTACCGTCAATTATTTGAATATCCTTTGTTTTAACCCACTTACCGTTTTTATAAACACCTTCACTTGCAGATTTTATACCGCCGTCAAGTGTAATTGTAGCAGATTTAGATGCATAGGTGTAATAAGTTGTATCATTTGCCTTAATAAGTAAAGCAGTTGCACCATAACGGTCATTACCGCAATCAGTTTCAAATATGAATTTTTTACCTAAAACACTGTTAGTTTCGGTTGTCTTTGTAAGCATTGTTTTATTAAGATATGTCATATTTTCATTTGGTGCAGTCGCAATGACCTGACTTAATGCTTGAATCGAATGATTCATCATAATAAATTCGCTGCCAACAACTTCTAAATCACCGCTGTGGTAACCACCTAAAATATGCGAACCATCACGCAAAATAAAGTAATTATTTTTATCAACATATGAATAAAAACCACTGTCAACCCAATCGGGATGATGTTTATATTCAATGGTATGGTAATAACCAATGCCGTAACCATTGCTTAAAAGAATATTGGTTTGTGCAGGAACAGACCATGCGCAAGGACCAAATTCAACCATAAGATGTGGATTATCCCCCTGTTCAACTACATCAATTGTTAGGGCAGATTCAGAAAGTGTCGAATCATAATAGTCGTAACCAACAATATCAATATTTTCCTTCTCAATAAGTCCCATTATTTGTTCTTTAAACGCACCATTTGGTTGATCATGACCCGCAGACATAAGGTTAAGGTATGTAATCATTGAATACGGACCATTTTTTACAGCCTTACCAAGTTCGTCAAGCAAATTTGCCAAAGCATCATACTGACTGAACCATAAACCGTGGCCACCCTCAACATGATTGGGTTCGTTTTCAATTTGTATACCAATTGTTCTGCGGTCAGTGTCATTAACATTAAGCCAAGCACAGAATTGATTAATTGCTTCAACTTCAATATCAATAAATGACTGTACAGATAAATCCGGTATGGGTTTAAATTGATTACTATATTCACTATTCACAGGGAATTTAGCGGTGGACATGATATATTCACCATTTTCATCTTTGAGCGGCGGATATTTTTCTAAATCCTTGTACTGCCACTCTCTATAACCGCCAAAGCCGCAAACATCATAGCCAAACCAGTTCCACATAATATTTAAGTCGTACTTTTTGGCTATGCTGTATTGATATTCCAATTCAGTAAAATCATAATTTTTACCATCAAAGAAGCGTTCCCAACTGAAATAAAGAACAACAGTATTATAACCGGCTTCTTTAACAAGCTTTACGCCTTCTTCAAAAACCTTCTTAACGCCTGCATCATCAAGTCCTGATCTATAATCCATAAGGTGATCTATTCTCATATGCATTGCATGGAAAAGATACGGTTGTCCTTTGTAATAAATTACCTGCTTATCCCCTACTGTTTTAAGTTCAGCCACTTTAGCATTAGCGAGTTTATCCAATATAAACTCACCATCTTTATCAACGATTTCAGCAACATTATAATTGGTAACTTCCCAATCTGTTCCGGCAAAGTTAACCGAAGTGTTTATGTTTTTCTTGGCGGTACAACCGGATAACAACACTAAAACTGCCGATAAAACTATTGCAGATAATCGCATAATTTTTGGAAATTTCATAATTTTACTCCTTATTTTTGCTTATGCAACGATAAATTTATAAGCCTTGCCGGCTTCAAAAACGATTTTACCATCAACAACATCAATGTCTTTGGTCTTAACCCACTTACCGTTTTTATAAACACCTTCGCTGGCAGTTTTAATGCCACCGTCGACTGTAATTGTCGCGGTTTTGGAAGAATATCCGTAATAGGTGCTATCGTCTGCTTTAATCAATAATCCTGTAGCACCGTAACGGTCATTGGAACACCTAGTTTCAAAGGTGAAGTTTCTACCGCCAAGCGTTTTACTTTCAGTAAAGTCGGTTTCCATAAGATTATTGAAATATGTCATATTTGCGTTCGGGGAAACTGCAATAAGCTCAGCTAAATCTAAAATTGAATGATTCATCATAATAAATTCACTTGCAACAACTTCAAGTTCGCCCGAATACTGACCCGCTAAAATCTGTGAACCGTCGCGGTAAACAAAAGGATTGTTTTTATCCTTAAAATAGAACAAGCCTGTTGAATTGGGATTTCGGTCACTATCATACTTATAAAGGTGAAGCATATAGTAACACATATTATAGCCGCGGCTTAACAAATAGTTTGTCTGTGCAGGAACATTCCATTGGCAGCAACCGAAACCAACCATAAAGCGTGGATTGTCTCCCTGTTCGATACCAGTCACATGCGGTGTGCTACTCATTGTATAAGAGCCGTAACCTGTTGAATCAAGGTATGGAAGATTAATAAGTCCTAAAATCTGATTAGCAAAAACAGTTTCTTTGCCGTTTTCATCTTTTTGATCCCAACCCGAAGACATAAGAGTTGTGTATGTAAGCATTGAATAAGAGCTTTCTTTAACTGTTTGTGCCATTTTACCGATAAAATCACGCACATTTTCGTACTGACTATACCAAAGACCATGACCGCCTTCTTCGTTGTTAGGTTCATCTTCTATCTGAATGCCAACAGTTCTGCGGTCGGTATCGTTTACATTAAGCCAAGCACAAATTTGTTCTAAAACATAAGCTTCATCTTCAATAAAACCATCGCCCGAAAAATCGGGAATCATTTTTTGTTCGGGATCATTATTTACATAAAGAACATTACCGTTTTCATCTTTTAAAGCCGGATATCGTTCAGAGTTTTGTTCTTGCCAAGACTGGTAGCCGCCAAAACCGCATACCATATGCCCAAACCAAGTAATAACAATATTTAAATCATATTTTTTGGCAACACTGTATTGATATTCAAGCAGACTAAAGTCAACTTTTTCACCATCATACATACCGCCAAGGCTTAAATATATACTTACGGCATTAAAGCCTGATTCCTTAATACGGCGCATGCCATCATCAAAGATTTGTCGCATTTCGGCATCATTAATTGGATGTGGGCAGAATTGATAATCTCTAGCCGTTTCAAGATTATCAATACGGAAGTGCATACCACGCATCAAAAATGGTTTACCAAGGTGATAAATAACCTGCTTATCCCCCACTGTTTTAAGTTCAGAAACAGTGGCAGAAGTTAATTTATTGGTTATGTACTGCCCGTTTTCATCAACAATTTCAGCCATGTTATATTCAGTAACTTCCCATGGAGTACCCGCGAAATTAACCGAAGATGTTGTTTTATTCTTACCGGTACAGCCCGATAAAAACACCAACAAAACCGATAACACAATCGCCAAAAAACGCATAGTTTTTGAAATTGGCATAATTTCACTCCTTTAAAATAAGGTTATTTAACAATTAATTGATATGCCTTACCAGGTTCATAGGTTAAAACACCATCAACAACATCAATATCCTTGGTCTTAACCCATTTACCGTTTTTATAAACACCTTCACTTGCAGAAACAATCTCACCGCTCTTATAAGAAATAGTTGCTTCCTTTAAAGCGTAGGTATAATAAGTATTTTCGTCTGCTTTAACTAGCAAAGCGGATGAACCATCCTTATCGGTACCATTATCGGTCTTAAATGTAAAAAATTTGCCCTTAATTCCCTTGTTTTCTGTCTTTTTAACCTTCATTTCAAAGTTAAAAGCAATCATATCAAGTGGGTCTGAAACCGCAATAATCTCGCTTATAGCGTCGATTGATTTATTCATTTCAAAATATTGGGGGGCATCCAATTCGCGTTGGTCTTCATAGGCACCCTTTAGGTTTACCTTACCTTCGCGTAAAATAAATGGGTTTTCTTTGCTGCCAAAACGGTACAAACCGCTTGTGCTCTTGCCTACTTCATTGTAGTAAACAAAGTGGTAATAACCCATACCCCAACCCTTTGAAAGCATATAGTTGGTTTGGCCGGGCACATTCCAAACGCAGGTGCCAAATTCAACCATAACATAAGGATTATCACCCTGCTTTACAGGCTCATAGTCCGGAGCCAAGGCAGAGCCATAATAGTCATAACCTGTAACATCCAGATGTTCAAGGTCGATATAGCCTTTAATTTGATTTTTCCAATCTCTGCCCTCAACAATCATATTCGCGCCGGTTGTCATAAGGTTTACATAGGTAAGCATTGAGTAAGGACCATCTTTTACAGCTTTTGAAAGCTGTTCAATAAGGTTTGCAAGGCTTGAATACTGACTAAACCAAACACCGTGTCCGCCCTCATCGTTATTGGGCTCGTTTTCAATTTGGATACCAACTGTTCTACGATCGGTATCATTCACATTCAGCCAAGCGCAAAGTTGCTGAATTGCTTCAACCTCAACATCGATAAAAGACTGCGCCGATAAATCGGGTATCGGCTTATCTTTTGCATAACCCGTACCATAAATAATATCGCCGTTCTCATCTTTTAAAGGCGGATATTTTTCCATATCAGCAAGCTGCCATTTTCTATAACCGCCAAAACCGCAAACATCAACACCAAACCAGTTCCACATAATCTTAAGGTCGTACTTTTTGGCTATGCTGTACTGATATTCAATTTCGGTAAAGTCGTACTTTTTGCCATCGAAAAAACGGTCCCAACCAAGATATAAAATTACAGTGTTATAACCTGCTTCTTTGATAAGGCGCATACCATCTTCAAAGGTCTTTTCTCGCGTCTGCTTATCAAGCTTTGCACTGATAAGATGGTCGTATCTAAAATGTATGGCACGGAACAAATACGGATTGCCAAGATGATGAATTACCTGCTTTTTACCTACAGTTTTAAGTTCAGTTACTTTAGCATTAGTAAGCTTGTCAATAATAAACTTGCCGTTACTATCAACAATCTCATCCATATCATATTCAGTAACTGCCCAAGGAAGTTTTTTCTCGGCGTCACCGTTTGAGTCGGCAGGTGTTTTACCACCTGCACAACCAACTAAAAACAACATTATAAACGCCATTAAAGCCGCTAAAATGCGTGTTATTTTATTAAAATACATAAATAACTCCTAAAAATTATTTAAGAACAACTCTATAAGCCAAACCGGGTTCTACTTCGAAAGTATTGCCGTTAACAGTAACCTTACCGCTTTCGGTCCACTTGCCATCTGCATAAGAACCGGTTGTAACTTCTTTAATATCTGACTGGAAGGTATAGCTAGCCTTGCGTGAAGAATAAAGATAGAAATTACCATCAGCCGCGCCGATTGCAAGACCACTGCCGCCGTACTGCTTAGCAGGATCACTATAGGTGTATGTTATTCTCTGTTTATTACAAAGTTTAATGGCTTTTGTATCATTTTTAAGTGTGTTATTGAAAGAAGCAATATTATTGATTTTTTCAGTAATAATAAGTTCTCTCAATGCTTTGATTGCCTTATTCATAGAAACAACTTCATCAATATCAAGTTCAAGTGCTTCGCTCAGGGTTGGTGAAATTGTATTTGGACTAAGTTTCTTACTACCATCGCGCTTTTCGAGACCTGTAATAGGATTTTCGAAACGATAAAAACCGGGAGCACCAAGGTCACGGAAGTTTGCAACTTGATAGAAGCTTAAACCATAACCTTTAGAGAAAATATGATTAATCTGACCGGGAACGGAATAAGATGCAGGAGAATATTCTGCATAAGTTGCCAAGTTGTTATTATGTTCAAGTGGTTTAAGGTTAGGATTAGGATTGGTTGTATAATCATCATAACCAACAATATCAATATATTCCTGTTCGCAAAGATACTTAAGACGACCGTTAAAATCATAACCGTCGGCGGTCTTGCTGTAACCTGCAGACATAAGGTTTAGGTATGTAATCATTGAATAAGAGCTGTCTTTAATTGCCTTGCCTTCTGCATTAAGAAGTGCAGCAAAATTAAGGAACTGACTCATCCAAAGGCCGCGACCGCCTTCTTCGTTACCAGGTTCATTTTCAAGCTGAATCGCAACTGTTCTACGGTCTTTATCATTAACATTAAGCCAAGCACAAATCTGCTGTAATGCTTCAGTAACTTCATCAATATAAATTTGCTTTGAAAAGTCTGGAACATTATAACCGCCTTCGGTCACAAGCGGTGAACCATCCATACCGGCAAGTGCGGGATATTTTTCACGGTCGGTCTGCCAGGGCATAAAGCCACCAAAACCGCAAACATTGTAACCAAACCAGTTAAGATGAACCTTTAAGTCGTATTTTTTAGCGAGTTCGTAATGCATTTCAAGTTCACTGAAATCATACTTTTCACCATCAAATAAACGAGTCCAGCTAAGGTAAAGAATTACGGTTTCAAAACCGCTTTCTTTAATAATTTTGAAACCTTCTTCATAAAGCTTCATACGATAATCTTCTTCGCTGTAAGCACTGAGAATATGGTCCCAACGAAGGTGCATTGAATAGTAATGATAAGGTTTGCCCTTGTGATAAATAACGGGGCGACCGTTAACTTCTTTCATTTCGGCAGCAACAACTTTTTCAAGTTTTGATGTGTCATACATACCCTTTTCATTGGTTGCATTTTTGCCTTTGCAACCTGCAAATGATGACACACACATAATCATCACAAGCAAAAGTGCACAAAGACGAATTGTTGTTTTTTTCATAATTAACCATCCTTTATTAAAAATTTTAAAATTATTCTAAAACAAATTTATAAACCACGCCCGATTTCATCACAATATAATGATCTTCAAGCGTTATTTCTTCCGTAACCGCCAGCCATTCACCATCAACATATTTGCCTTCGCAAATTTTAATCACACCGCCATAATTTATTCCCAGAAATCCAGTTTCGTGGAATGTTGTTATATAGTAGTTTGAATATGGGTCAATGGCACATACCGCCGCTGAATTATATGTGAAATATTGGTTGGAAAGATTATTAAAAGTAACCCTTACATCACCAAAATTAGTTGAAGATGCGTAATTATTTTTGGTAAAAGGATTAAGTGCTGAAATATCCAATATACTGACAGTTGCCAGCACATCACCCATATTATTTATACCTTTAATAAAATCAACAACATCTGATGTTGAAGATTCCAAAAGGCGTTTTTTTGCCAAAATACCACGGTCAACAGTTTGTCGGTCGCGCATATCCCACCTTGTCGAATGGGTGCGATACATACCGCAATTGATGCCCAAATCAAAGCTTTTAAGCTCGAAAACACCGAATTGAATACCCTGTGAAATCAAAGACATCGATGAAGAAAAAAAGTTATATGTGGCGGGAGAAAGTTTTGAAACATAACAAAACTTTTCATCATTTGCAAATGTGCCAATGCTAAAATTTTCGCTAATAAGATTAGCGGTGCCAAGACCGTCGATGTATTCACAATTTAAAAACTTATCAAGTCTATCACGACCACTTATGCCTTCAATACTACTTTTATAATCATCAAAGGTGATACCAATCGTGGTAACAACATTATAGGGCGATTTTTTAACTGCTTCTGCCATTTTCAAAAGCAGATTCGAATAATTTATATATTGTGAAAGCCAACCGCCTTTGCCATAATTGGTATTAGCCTCATCTTCAAACTGAATCAATATCGTGCGTCGGTTATAATCAATATAATTTAGCCAAGCACAAAACTGCGTAATTGCTTCTACCGCTTCATTTATATAAATTTCTTGTGAAAGGTCCGGTACATTAGCTTTTATCGGTACACCGTTAACAGACAATGCAGGATATTTTTCTCTATCGGTTTGCCAAGGCATAAAACCAATCTTAGTGTAGCCATTCCACACAATTGAAATATTTAAATCGTATTTTTCCGCTAAAGTATAATAGATTTTATAAAAATTAAAGTCATAAGCCGTGCCATTGTAAAAGTTTTTCCAATCCACAAAAAGGGCAACTGTTTTAAAACCGCTTTCTTTTGCTTTTTTAAAAGAATCTTCCAAAATTAATGCTTTGCGATCCTGAGCAATAACACGGCTGTTTAAAATTTGTTCGTAAGAAATATATACCGGATTATAAAAGAATGGCTTGTCATTATATTCGATATATACCCTTTTATCATAGTTCTTTTTAATTTTTGAAACCTTTACCGGCTGGAGAAACTCTAAATTAATTTTACCATTACCGTCAAGCAACTTATCAAATCTCGGGGCTTGTGGTAATTTTGTCACAGATTGTGATTGTGCATCCTGAACATTAAGGATTGAATATTGATTATTTTCAGAACCATTACAAGCCGTAAGAACGGTCAACAAAACACAAAGAACAACCGATAATACAGTTTTAATTGTTTTATACATTAAATTCACCGTAAAAAATTATTACTGATTACCCCAAGGATATTTAATCTTTTTAGTGTCATACCATTTTTTAGGATAACGCGGATTGGGATTTAGTTTCGCCTCATCAACCAAAACTTCGCTTGTTTCACCCTGTTCAACACGAATTTCACGCGCCATAACAACAAATCGCTGATTTTTAAATTCATAACCGCAGGTTGATAATGTAATAATTCGGTCATCAGGTAAAATATCAACCGGTGTGTGGATTATACTGCGCTGAAACGCTTCTTCAATCCAATCAATAAAATCGCGTTGTCGCTCAAAGTCCGTCTGCATAAATGGATAAAGGTACCCATTATCATCTTGGGGGACAGCATTCATAACCATTGCTGCAAACACCTTATATTCAACCATACCATCAGGTGTAATAAGTTGAATAATCGGGTGTTCCTTATAAAAATCAATTTTAGCATATTTACGGATATTTGTAAACATCTGACTGTTTTTTACCGAATGACCGTAAACTGTAAGATTTTGTGAAGTGTTCACATCATTTTGGCTATCAAAGAATAATGTGCCGAATGCACTGAATTTTTTATTAAAATTATGGTTTAAGTAATAATCATTATTGTCTGTTTGGCAAACAGGATAATTAATATCGGTGCCGGGTATTACAATCCATGCTCTGATATCAGGGTTTTGTTCATGTAAAAGTTCAAAATCGTAGACTTCACTTTCAGGGTCGCGATTTTCGAGAATATTTTGCATAACATTCTGTATTTCCTTATTGTCATGACGCAAAACAGCATGATCAATTTCAATAGTGCCCAACCAGACAGAACAAATAATTATACCAATAATCGCAACAAGTGATACCGATTTTATAATTATAGTTTTCCTATCGTTTCCGCGCATCGGTAAAATCGCACGCAAAAACTTGTACAAATAGTATTTTAACAACTAACTTAAACCTCAATTTCCTTTAATACATAAGCACGACGGTATTGAACCGTTGTCATACCGTATTTCTTTTTAAAACACGAACAAAAATAAGAAACATCAGAAAAGCCAACTTTTTTGCTAATTTCGTTAATAGGATAATCTGCTTCAAGCAATAGCGAAGCGGCTTTTTTAAGGCGAACATCATTAAGATATTTAACAAAATTCATACCAGTGCTTTTCTTAAATATTCGGCTTATATATGCAGGCGAAAGATAAATCTGTTCAGCAACTCTGTCAAGATACAATTCACTTGCATATTCGTTTTCAATAATATCGCAAATCTGATGAATAATTCGCTCATTACCCAAAACTTCCAAATCGCCCTGCCCAATCTTTTCTTTTGTGCAAACTGAAATGACTAGATGCTTCAATTCACTTATATCCTTGCTGTTAATTATAGCAAAAAGATTGTTATATAAAATTTCATCTTCGAAGGCAGAACGCAAAACTTCACAAACTAAAAACTGAACATTAACCAAGGAAGCGCCAATCAACTGCGGTTGATTGAAAAAGTTTTCGATAAGTGCTTCAATTTTGGCTTCATTTCTACCGATTTTGATTTCAAAACCGGTTGTTTGCGCTTTTTTAATAATGTTACCGAAAGGCTCAAGCAAATGCATTTCATTATTATAATAACAAACATCGTTTTCGTTATTTTCAAACTTTAATTTAACAGCATAGGCATTAACATCAGCAAAAAGCCGGCATGCAGCTTCAAAATTGGCAACAGGATCAGTAAAAATTGCAAATGCACTAATATTTAAATTATGAAGCGCAATAATTATATGATAACAAATTCGATTTAAGTTATTAACTGCAGTGTTAGCCAATGCATAAACTGCATTACCATCAGAAAACAAATCTATTTGTTCGGGCAGTAACTCTACCGGAAAAGCAGATAAAACTTTAGTGTCAACCCGTGCTAAAGTATTCGGATAAATCGCAATTAGGCTTCTCTTACTAAAAATATCGCCTAACTCAGCATTACGACAAGAACGAATAGCAGATAAAATTTTAGCGGATTTATCCATATATTGCGGGAATAATTCACCGAATACTTTGCTAATAGCATTTACGCCGTTGATTTGTTTAAAATTATTATTACAAACCGTATTATTCTTAAACTCAGTTTTTGAATAAAAATAAATTTCTGATTTTACAAAACGATGTGTAACACTTTCGTAAATTTTATAAATATGTTCATCCTTAACAGATTCAGAATCTAAAAAAATGGCTGCAAAGGGTGTATCGGCCGGAAACTTGTAAAATTCTTCTTCATTTTCAGCAACTTTCAACACACAGTCAAATTCCAAAGCGACAGACTGAAATTGCTGAACGGTTAAATCATCACCGCTTATCAGAAGAGTACACAGCACAGATACTCCCTCCCTTCTTTAAAATTATTTTACTTCTTACTTTGCCTTTTTGAAATACGGCAAAACTTCAATCGGCGCATCAACTGTAATAGTTGACGGACCTTCAAAAATCTTACCTGATTCATCTTCCCATTTACCTTCAGGGAAAACAACATCTCTTGTTACCGCACCCTTAGTGATAACGGGTGCTACTAACATTTCATCACCCAACAGGAATTGATCCACTATGTATTCATATCCATTGCCGGGATAAGCGTATTCCATCATCTTAATAATCGGTTCACCCGATTTAGTTGATTTATTAACCAAATCAACAATATAATCGGCATACTGCGAATGCAGATTTGCATACTTAATCGCAATTTCTAAATATTCGGGTGACAAAACACGCCACGGTGCCAATGAATACTGCATCATAGGGAAGAAAGTAGAACATTGACACATTCTTATGAATAATTCTTGATCAAACTTAAAATCCGGTTTTAAGAATGAGAAATATTCACCGCCGCCAATCATATCGGGACAGACAAACGGATAACCAAGTATTCCGCAAACCAATCCATTAGGAATAAGTTCGTTAAGACCGTTTCTATCCCAACGGTGAAGTTTATCACAAAGGCGGCTTACCATACTTAAGCCAGCGCAATTATAACTATCTTTATATTCGTGGAATTTATACTTATAACCAAATTCATTCCAAGCAAGATTGCGTTCAAATTCAGTATAGGTATCGTCCACTTCACCGTTTAAGCAGTGGGTATAAGCACCAGTCGAGCCCCCGTCAAACTTAAAGCCGTCGATGCCGTAATCATCAACCAATTTTTGAAGCTGATCGCCAAGGAACTTCATATCAGCTTCCTTTTTGCTATCCAGCAATACGCTTACACCGTTCCACCATTCCATAAGGGCGATTTTACCGTCCTTAGTACGCAAGAAGTGATGATTTTGCCAATCAACCATTGTAAGTTTGCGGTAAGCAGCAGAATCGGCTGCAACCCATGGAACAACCCAAAGCATTACTGAAAAGCCAAGTTCGTGAAGCTCATCTACCATCGCTTTTGGGTCAGGAAAACGGCCTGTATGCCAATCCCACATGCCGTAATTTTGCTGCCAACCTTCATCAATCATCAAAATACCGGGCTTAAAACCAAGTTCAACAATTTTTCTCGCATACTCAAGAATTTGTTTTTGGTTTTGGTTATACATTAACTCAATCCAAGTATTATATTGAGCAGTTGCAAAAAATTTCGATTCAATGGGGTCACCCGTAAAAGGGAAATACTTATCCTTAGCAGCACGATAAGCGTCACTAAGACAACTACCTGCTTCTATAAGTTCAAGATTATCGGTACTAAAGTTAAAAATACCGTCTTTAATATGTACATCATAAGGTTCATTAATCCAGATATAACGACCCTTATTTGACAAAAACATAGTTGTTACTTGATTACTTGCACCAAGTGAATATTCGGGGGTAATAAAACCCATTTTTTTATCAGTGTTTTTATCAAAAGGCATATCCTTGGCGAGAACAACACCTGTTCCCCACCAAACTTCATTCTCTAAAAAAGAAATTTTCATAATTTCACCTTAAATTTTCTCTTTGATTGCTTTATTAATGCGTTCTCTTAAATTCAAGATATACTCGGCATCCCAAGGATACTTTTTAAATGTAAGTTCGCCAATACCGTCTTCAATAATATTCATCACAAATTCTTTGCTATAAAGTTGTTCGCAAAGCTTAAATGCACGAACATCCTGCAAAGCATCGTGGAAAACACCAAGACGAAGAGATTCATACGCTTCGCCGTTTTGTGCGGGATAAACAACATGCGAGTCACCTGCCGGACCAAAACAGTCACTGTCAGCAGTAAGATATGGGTTAACAAAATCATAGGACTGACGGCTGTAATAAAAATTATAACCCCAATGCAAAAAGCCTTTGATGTCGTATTTATAAATCTGTGGTCCAATAATACGATTGCGGGCAGAAGGCTGTGCCAAGAAGTGATTTGACACTTCTATTGCCTGCCAACAGCAGTAATAACCCCAAAGTTCGGGTACTTTACCATAAAAGCTTTCCATATACTCAAGCGAAGGAACGGGCAAATCAACCAATCCCTGTTCGTAGAAATCATAGTGAGATAAGGCATCTAAAAAGGGATAACCTTTAAGTAAATCCTTAACAACAGCCTTTGCTGCAGCATAGCTTTCAAGGTCGGCGGTTTTAGGTTCATCAGAAATGTGGAAATAACAACGCTTATCCGCATTATCCTTTGATTTAAGAAATGCAATAAGTTCCGGCAAAAATGAATTTAAGAAACCAACATATTCTTCACCCGTTGCAGAAGTGGTCTGCGGTGAGAAAAGTTTTTTGTATTCGCCATCAACAGTTGCCATAACCTTTGGTGACAATTTAGCACCCCACTGAGTAAATAAGTGAGATATTTCAAAATACTTAACGCCAACCTTATTGCAAAGGTTAATCCAACGGTCAAGCTTAGCAAAATTAAATGTATATTTGCCGTTATCACGATAAACATCAACAAGCTGTATTGTAGGTCTTTCCGTATCAAGCGCAGTATCCAAAATCGGGGTGAAAATTGGAGTTAAAATCATATTGATGCCGCGCTTAACTGCAGTTTTCATAAAGTTTTCAATAATCTGCCAATGACGCTCGTCAAATGTTTCGGTATTATAATAGGTCTTTAAGCAGTCACAATAAAACCATTGTGTGTAAATAAGTTCCTGCTCAGGAAGTAAAGCATCAATTACTTCTAATGTAAAGGTAACATCGCCAAGATAGTCACCCGTTTCGTTAGCAGTAAACTTTAAGGTAATTGGATAAACACCTGCTTCAACATCACCTTTAGGGTCAAATTCAACCCACATCGACTGTAAATGTTCATTATGAGCAATTTTATTACCTTCAAATAGCGGAATCAAAAGGTCAGGATAAAGACCCGATTCGCGGCGAAGATAATTTTCATCATAACGGAAAGTATAAGCTGCACGTTTTACTGCAACGGGTTCAACGCGACGGAGTGTAATATGCTCGGCAATAGGTGAAACTAATTCTACTTTTGCGAAGCTATTATCGCCACTTGGCTGAACGCCACCGTTTTTAGTAAAAGCAACCTGAAACTGAAAACATTCATTTTTAAGGCAAGAACCCTTAGTATATTCTACCTTGTCTTCAATATTTTCGTCTAAAAAACATTTTTCAAGAGATGATAAAAGTTTAAATTGCATAACCAATACCCCGTTATCTTAAGATTTCCTCAAAATATTTAATAATTTCACAAAGTTCGCTAGGTTTAGAATCACTGAGCCAAAGTTCAGCATATTCTTGGAACCAATCATAAAGATATTCTTTAACATCCACAACCGGTGTGCAATCCGGCGCGATGTAAAGTAAACAGTTATTTAGAAGTATATTACCCTTTGCCGCAATGATTAGATGTTCAATTATATCGCGCTTACCCGAAAGATTTTCAAGTCGTTCAATATAATCTTCACATAAAGCAATTGCTTCAAGACAATCTTTTTGTGTATCTTCGTACCAAATTGGATTACGAGTAAAAAGCCATTCATAAAAACGGTGCCAGGGCGCAGTCCAATAAGTCTTATGCGCAACTTCCGAATACATTGGAATGATGTTTTCATCCACGCCATAAAGGAATTTTGAAGCACGCTTTTCATAATCATCATTAATTTCAGTAGAAACATTCCAAGAAGTTTCTGCACCAATAAGTGTGCCGTAAAGTGTGCATTTAAAAGATGCGGCGTGACCGCAATCACCCCAGTTTGTGTTAAGCATACCTAATGCTTTGTTCTTTAGAGCTGACTTGTTCATTATTGTGATATTGGGAACAGAAACCGTTGGGTCTTCCATAAAGCGAAGCCAAGAAGTATTGCCCGGACACACAATTTGATTTAGACCAATTTCAGCAATTTTATCAATTCGTGAAACTTCAGGTTCGGCATCATATTGCCAATTAAGCATTATCGTGCCTTTGGGGATTTTCGACAGCATTTCGGGATGCTTTAGAGCAATATCGCCCCACATCATTACCGTTTTGCCAAGGCTTGTCACATGCTCGCAAAGCTTGCTTACAAAGCCAATATAAAGCTCTGCAGGATCTTTGCCTTCATTTCTTCCCTTGCCAAGATCCCAAGTTTCATCACAGCAAATGTTAAAGTACTGTGACCTGAAAAGTGGCAAATATTGATCAATAAGCGAACAAATCAATTCAAAACTGCGTGGGTCTGACGGATTTATCGTATGATGCGCCATTCTTTCGCGGAAAAAATGCTGTGTAGGCTTATAGTCTTTAAGTTCACACAGTTCCTTATATTCGGGCTTCATCATAAGCTCGTACAAATGCCCAAAACAAGAAAGTGAAGGAATGAAATCTATAAAGTTGTCATAACAATACTGATCTATTTCAAGCAAGTCTTCAGCAGTTAAAATATCATCATATGTATTACCGACATTTGAAAATTCTAAAAATTCAAATGGGTGTTCAACATAAAGTTGAAGTGAATTCATTTTAGTAAGTGCTATTTGGTCAACAATTTCCTTTACGCCCGTAACCGACGGAACACGACCGCGTGTTGCATCATGATAAAAACCACGGTATTTCAAATCAGGGCAATCTTCAATTTGTACCACGGGTAAAGCCATGCCATTCTGATTAACCAACTGAATAAGCGTTTGTATACCATAAAAAGCACCAGCATCATCCCCTGCTGCAACGGTTAACAAAGAATCGGTTGTAGAAATGGTATACGCCTGCGATTCAATGTTGTCATTATGTTTAATGATAATGCCTTCGCTAACCTTGTCGGTCAAAACAGCAAACTTATGAAAATTACCGGTTGATTCGCTAATAAGCCCGCGAAGCTTCAAAGCCGCTTTTTTAATTCGGTAGTCGAACACCTTATCAACAAAGATTTCAGCATTACAAAGCGGAAAAACGCCTTTATTAACTTCAAATTTTTTAGGGGTGGGAAAAATTGAAACCATTACTAATTCACCTTTAAAATTATTCGTGCACCTTAACAACCTTACCTGTAACGCGTGATTCTTCGGCAGCCAATGCCATTAAGTGGCTTTCAACAGAACCTTCAAGTGCAGTTGCAGTTTTAGCACCTTCAGTCACTGCTTCATAAAGTGAAGTGAGAAGCATATAGTCGCCACCACCGTGACCGAATGAATTAAGCATTTTTTCTTTAACAATATCGGAAACCTTGATTGCTTCAACAGGTTTACCGAATACCTTAATTTTGATTTCATCATCAGCGTTAAATTCAATTTCACCTAATGTGCCGTGGAAAGTACCGATACGGGCACCGCCGTGTGTAAATGCGGTCATTGTAAGGCAGATTGAAACGCCGTTTTCAAACTTCATCATAACCTTTTGGTTATCAACAACATCATTATCACAAGCAAATACGCAACGACCATATTGATTTTCTTTGTATGATGCGCGTAAGTTTTCTTCGGTGTTGGGAACTTCACGACAGCAAATATTGAAAGGCCAGTTATCATTAGGGCAACCTGCTTCCTTCCAACGTTTAATATAAATATTTTCTGCACTATAGGTGCAGGTTTCGTTATATTTACATTCGAAGCAACGGTCTGCCGCACCTTCGGGCTGATTAGCACGGTTAAAGAAGTCTAGACCACCAACAGAATATACTTCGCTACATTTAGCGCCTGCATAATATTGCATTAAGTCAAGGTCATGACAGCATTTCGCCATAATCATAGGTGAAGTTTCTTCACTGTTGCGCCAATTACCACGAACAAAGCTGTGTGCTTGATGCCAGTAAGCAACCTGTTCAATCCATTCAACGGTTAAAAGCTTACCGATAACACCGCTGTCTAAAAGTTCCTTAAGTTTTGTAAATGCAGGTGCATAACGCAAAACATGGCAAACCATAACGGTTTTACCTGTGCGCTTTTGTGCTTCCAATAAATCAAGAAGTTCCTGCTTGTCGGGTGAAATGGGTTTTTCAAGAAGAATATCATAACCTAAATCAAGCGCTTTTATTGCCTGACGCACATGGTCGCGGTCTTGGGTTGCGATAACAAGAATATCGCTGCGCTTTTCCTTCAAAAATTCGTTTTCATCGGTAAAGCAATTTTCAGGAGAAACACCCCAGCTTTTAGCAAATCGTTCGAAACGCGAAGGAATAATATCACAGATTGAAACGATTTTATAACGCTTATCTGCATCACGGTTCATAGGCCCACCATACGCATAAGCACCGCGTGAACCACAACCCAAAATTGATACTGTTAATTGTTTAGCCATAATTATCACCTTTATTTACAATTGATTTTTAATATCTTCGTTTTTAATCCTTTACATTGAGCTACAAGTTCAAAGCTATCCTGATCTTTTTTAGGACGAACAGCAACACTGATTTTACCCATATACATCTGGCGTGATGGATTAGTAACATTAAGTCCATCCGTATTATCGGAGCCCGTTCCCACAATCACAGCAGGATTTGAAACCGAGAACGAAACATATTCCGCCGCGTCGGGAACAACTCTTCCCTGTTCATCAAGACATTCACAGGTAAATAAAGCAAGCTCTATGCCGTCGTTTTTAAATTCATTTTCAAGTCGTAAGTTAAGTGCTACAGGTTTACCTGTTGTTTCGCGTTTGTCTTCACAAACTGCTTTACCTTCCTTGAAGCCTACAACTTTTAATTCGCCCGGTTCATAAATAACATTCCATTCACCGCGTTCATAAAGCGGAATTTGCTTTTTACCGAGTGACTTACCGTTAAGGAATAGCTCAAGTTCGTCACAGTTAGTGTAAACCGTTACCCGAACTTCTTCGCCTTCAAGTCCGGCAAAGTTCCAATGTGGAACGATATGAGCCATTGGCTCTTTAGTCCAGTAGGCTTTATTTAAATAAAATGACCCTTTCTTTTGAAGGAATATATCTATCGCACCTGAGAATGAACACATACCGGGCCATACTGTTTCACCGCGGTGTTCAACTGCCGTCCATTCGTATGCACCAAATAGAAAAGGCTTTGATTTTATAATCTTCCAACTGTTTTCCCTGCCCTGGAACCAATTATTTGCATCCTTATCATAATCTCGCATTCTGCGATTAGAAGACGAATCAGCATAGTGCCAATCTCGGCTTGCGCCTGTTGCCGCAAACTCTGAAGAAAATATCGGCTTTTCGGGATACATTTCATGAACCTTATCATAAAGCCAGGTATTATAATTAATGCCCACAAGTTCACAATCGTCATAAATTTTGCATTTATCAGGATCATTAGAAACCGCAGCAATAACGGGGCGTGTTTTGTCAAACTTACGGATATGTCCCATAATTGCCTTGTGGACACGCTTACCAACATCAGTACAGTGATGCGGTTCTTCGTTACTAGTAGACCAAAAAATTACACTGGGACGATTTCGGTCGCGCTTTAAAAGCGATTCGAGTTGTTTTTTAGCTTCTTCGGTGCTTTCAAACCATCTGGCTTCGTCCATAACTAAAAATCCCAATTCGTCGAAAGCATCCATATAAGCAGCGGTATACTGATAATGGCTTGTACGATAGCCGTTAGCGCCCATTTCTTTCATAAGCTTAACCTTATATTTGCAAATGTTCGCAGGTACAGCAATACCGGTAAGCCCAAAATCCTGGTGACCGCAAAGACCATTTATAAAGGTGGGTTTTCCGTTTAAAAGAACACCCTTGTCTATCGTAAATTCAACAGTTCTGAAACCAATTCGTGTTGTGTTGGTATCAATAAGTTCTCCGTTTTTATAAAGCTCGGTTTCAACTGTGTACAAATTAGGGTTATCACAATCCCACAAAAATGGATTATTGACAACTGCTGAATATTTTAAAACAGCATTATCGCGAAGTGAAATACTGCCTTCACCGTCAGCAATCGAAACACAGTTGCCGTCTTTATCAATAAGTTTTGTTACCGCCTTCACCATTACATCAGCATATGATGTATTAAGAACGGTAGTTTCATAATCAATTTGCCAATGATTATCATCAAGCTTTTTATATGGTGCATAAACACCGTATGTATCAATTGCAACGGGGTCGGTAATGTTCAAGTAAACATTACGGTAAATGCCGCCACCTTGATACCACCAGCCTTCAAACCAAGTGGGGTCAACAAAAACAGCAATAACATTTTCTTTGTCAAAATAAACAACATCGCTTATATCAACTTCGAACGAATTATATGTTGAAAAATTGCGTGCCATAAGGCAACCATTAACATAAATTACCGAATTGCCGGTTATGCCTTCAAAGAAAAGTGTGATTCGTTTACCTTCGCTGCCTTCAGGTAAATTAACATAACGGCGATACCACGCTTTATCATAATGCAAATGACCAAGTGCGCCATTTTCGTTTTTATCTAAATCTTGTTGTACAACATAATCATGCGGAAGGGTTACAAACTTCCAACCGTCGTTTGTCATTTCAGCAGGTGAGCTATATGGGTCAACACCATCAAAATATTTATAAGCAGCAGGACCCTGCAACTTGCGTTCAAGCTTTGATTGCATATAAATTGGCCCTTTATCCGGAATGGGTTTTAACTCAACATCACCCTTATGAAAACGCCAATCATAATTTAACAAAATTTCGTTACGCATAAAAATCACTTCTCCAAATTCATCTTAACAAGTTTGTTAAGCTCCATACGGAAATCGTAAAGTTGTTCGTTTGTTGGGCATACACCGTAATCAACTTCGCCAAAATATGATTTAACAAAAGCTTTGGTTTTATCTTTACCAATCATATCTTCCAAAGTGCGAAGTGCACGATTATCTAAAAATGCTTCATTAAGCACTTTCATACGAAGGGAAATATCGGCAGTACCATTTGGATTTGGATACACCATAAAAGAAGTACCTGCAGCAGAATATGTACCTGCGGGGTTTTGTATCGGGTTAAACAACTTACTGCTTTGTGGACCGTAATAACAGTTATAGCCCCAATGAAGGAAGCCATTAGCACCGGTATAATACATTTGGGTGCCCATCATTCGGCACCTAGCACCCGTTGTAGCAATTAAACGGTTTGGTCTGCCGTTTCTAATCGCATAACCTGTATAGTAAACCCAAAAGTTGTCGCAGTTTTCAACAAACGACGGCATATGAGACGACATCACATCAACAATCGGCAGTTTGACGGTACCATCTTCGTAAAATTTATAACTGGAAAGTGCGTCACCGCACATGCAACCATCAATCTCATCCTTTATAACATTATAAGCATTGTGATAATATTCAATATGCTTTGATGAAGGCTCATCAGAAATGTGGAAAAGTATATTATTTCCTATGCTATTTTCATTGGCAAATTTCTTAAACTCTTTTAAATAAGCTTTTAAAAACTTGGCATATTCGGGAGCAAGTGAATCGGTATCCCAACCAAAAATGCGCTTATATTCGCCATCGACAGTTGCCATAACCTTTGGTGCGTGCTGTGCACCCCATTGTGTAAACAAATGACAGTGCTCAAAATGAGTAAATCCACATTTAAGCGCCAAATCAACATATCGCTTCATAAGCGAAAAATCAAAGGTGTATTTATCACCGTTTTTTGTAATACCAACAAGCTGTGCTGTATCGCGCTCCATACCAACAGGTGTGTCAAGTGCAGGAGTAAAGGCAGGAAGATATATCATATTCATTCCTGTCTTAGCAGCAGCATTCATAAAGCTTTCAGTAATTTGCCAGTGGGGTTCAGAAAAAATCGGAACATTATATGTGTCAGCAAGACAATCAAGATAAAACCAAGATGTATATATGACTTCTTGTGGTTTTAATGCTTTATCTAAAATTTCAAGCTCGAAAGTTTCTCTTGCAATTTCGCTGTGATCATTAGCGGCACAAAAAACAACACTGATTTTATGAACACCATTTGGTGCAGTTACTCCGTCTTCATTTATAGTAAACCAAAGCGACTGCCAAACGCCGTTATAAGAAACCAAGTTGACAGTTTCATCATTTTCGAAATAATGCGGTTCCCAAAAACCGCGATTATGAAGCTCTGCATTAACGGTACGCTTATAAAGTATGTCAGGATAAAGCCCCGGCGTCTTGCGGTCAAAATTATCATCAGCATTTGGATAAGTAGCCGATAAAACAGGCACATAGCCTACTTTATAATTAGAAATTAACGAAACATCTAAATCGGTCTCGATGCGCAAATAAAAAGGCGTTAATTTTATGTAGTCATCGGGATTTTTAAAAGCTACCTGAAAAGAAAATGGTTCGTTATTAAAGCAAGAACCACATTTGATTCTTTCGCCTTGTACCGTATCCGGAAACACCTTTGTAAGCGATGAAATAACTTTTGTTTCCAACTGCATAAACAACACCTCAAAAATATAACATATTCTTGTGAATTATTCACAAATATTTTAGCATTATTGCGGTCATTTGTCAACGAAATGAAATAGCGTTTTAGTCAATTTTAATGGGTTTTGTTGTATTTTCTATAATTTTATCGAATTTTACTAACAGCCATACAAAATATATATCAAGCTAAAGGAATTTGATGACAAATTTCCACAACATATACATTATACACCAGACCAAATTTATCGAAAATGTAAAAAAACGATTATTTTTTGTACATAACGCTACAAAATAAAAATTCCACTTGTTTTTTGTTTTTTTAAATAAAAAAAGCAGATACTAATTGGCAGGTGAATTTAATGGTAATTTTGCTTTCCGACCGAAAAAATAAATGCGAAAATGAAATAATTGAAATACTTCAAAAACACGGTGCACAATGCATTTCGGACAAATATATAAAAGACGGTAGAGACGATTTTACAATTTTAAGCTTTTACAAAAACAGCAACATACAAATAAGCAAAGGCATTGCAGTGTTTCTTGACCACGGCGAACGCTTTAAAAAACAAATACTTCCACTGGGAATCATTGGCATTTGTGAAGATAATAACTATTCCGCACTTGATATTCTGAAAAGAAACAAAATTGAAACAATTTGCTGCGGAATGGGTAATAAAAATTCGATAACACTTTCAAGCATCGGTTCGGATAATTTATTTGCATGTTTGCAAAGGGGGTTTCGCAATTCAAACGGTGAAATAATTGAACAAGGAGAATTTAAAATAAAACTCAGCAAAAATTATCATCCATTCTCGGTGATGGCAAGTGCGGCTATTCTGCTATTAGAAGGAAAGACACCACATAGATTTTAGTGAATATTTGTAAAAATTTTGCCAAAAATATAATTGATGAGGTGACAGCTTTGCAAAAAATAATTAATAAAAAAACCTTTGCACTTGGAATAATTCTCGGCATTTTTTTAATCTGTATAATTACGGCGAGCGCTTTTTCGCTAAAATGCAAGCAAGAAAACCCCGACAGTTGGATTTTACAAAGCTATGAAAACACCGTTGTGCTTTTAAATAATGGTGAAGTTGTTGAGATTTTCGGAGATATTTCTCTTGATACACTGCCAAAGGAAGATTTAAAACACCTTGAAAACGGAATTTCATTTTTAACCAAAGAAGAAGCAATGCTAGCCGTTGAAGATTATGATGGATAAAAAACAAGCCTTTCGACCGAAAGGCTTATTTTTTTATAAATTCGCTTGGATCCATTCCGTATAGCTGCACAATTTCCACTTTGTCAGAATGTAAAATGTCATAACTTGAAACAAGTCTTCCGCCATCAGAATCAAGGTCTACACCAAATGCTGACCACGCATACCACGCAAGGTATGAACAATGAATTGCGAAACTGTCTGAATCAACATCAGGTGCTTTGTGAATACCAAAACCCGAGAAAATACTGTACGGCTTGTCAACAAGCTTTTCTTCGGCAAAATCCGCCACCTGTTTCCCCTGTTCTTTGGTAACATCTTTAACACGCAGTACCGCAAAATTGGAATAGTCTTGCCAAAAATAACTTCGTTCAATTGACGAATCATAAAGCATACTAATGCTTTCAACAGTTCTGTATTCATCTAAAACAATAGCACAATGGCCATGCCGCCAGCCCCAAGTATGAGTTGAAAGTGTTACAAGAATATCACCGGGTTGAAGGTCATATAACGGAATTATTTCATTTACAAGGCGCTCTTCACGCGTGAACCATTTAATCATTGGTGAACATACTACCTTATCATCTGCAAAAAACAGTTCCTGCGCTTCTACTATCTCATCAAAACGACCATCCAAAATCATTTGGCGAGCAGTGTTTTCTCCTATTCCGGTTTGTAAAAATATAGTCGTTAAATCACTATCTTCGGTGAGTTTGACTTTATCATAGGCAGGAGTAAAAAATGGCTTATTATGTGCAACGATATGCTGCGTAAAATGATTAACACCCGTAAACAAGGTAATAACCGCCAATGCCACAGATATAATTTTTACAGCAATCTTAACCCATTTTTTCTTAAACATATTCACCGCCCAAAGACTATAAATTTGCTTTGATTTCTTGATTAATTTCTTCTCTAAAAGCTAAAAGCTTATCATTTTTAGGACAGGTATTATAAGAAACCTTACCAAAGTGCTTTTCGCAGATAGAAATAACTTTCTCTCTGCCTACCATATTTTCCAATGTTTTCAAAGCACGATTATCAATAATACCTTCATTGAACACCTTCATACGCAATGTCAAAAGCGGTGTGCCGTCTGTATTGGGGTAAACAATATAACGGCTACCCGCATCACCCGTTTGAAAAGGTATACCCATACCGTGACATAAGGTGCCATAATAAAAATTATATGCCCAGTTAAGATAGCCCTTTGCATTGTTACAATACATTTGCGTACCAAGCATTCGGTTGCGCGCACCAGTGGTCGGTATTAATCTGTTAGATAAGCCTTTGAAGACATGCGCACCTGTGTTATAAACCCAGTAATTATCACAGTTTTCAATAAACTTGTCCATATCCTTAGATTCAAGAATTACAATTGGAATATCAACCGTACCATCTTCAAAATAGTTATATGTTGCCAAAGCGTCACCAAACATATAACCCTGAAGCTCGCTGCTTATAACACTTTTTGCATTTTTGTAATATTCGATATGCTTTTCGCTAGGTTCATCGGAAATGTGAAATAGTATATTCTTACCATAACCAACATCATCCAAAAAGACTTTGAGTTCTTTAAGATATGCTCTTAAAAAATCGCTGTATTCTTCAGACATTGAATCGGTTTCCCAACCGAAAATTCGTTTGTATTCGCCATCAACAGTTGCCATGATTTTAGGAGCATACTGTGCACCCCATTGGGTAAACAAATGACTGTGTTCAAGGTGAGTAGCCCCTGCCATTTTGCAAATTTCAACATAACGGCGCATTAAAGAAAAATCGAAAATATACTTGCCATTTTGAACCTTAACACCAACTAATTGCGTTGTCTTTCTTTCTTGACCTACAGGGGTGTCAAGTGGCGGTGTAAAGGCAGGCACATAAATCATATTCTGACCGTGCTTTACTGCCGCATTTACAAAGTCTTCAATAACTTCAAAATGCCTGTCTGACCACATTTCAAGGGCGTAAACATCTGCCAAGCATTCAGGATAAAACCAAGATGTATTGTGAATATCCTGCGGTATGAGAGATTTATTGATAACTTCCAAATCAAAATCAACGCTTGTAATTTTACTTTGGTCGCTGCAGGCGTAAAATGTAACTTTTATATTGTATTTTCCGGCTTTAATTTCCTTGCCGTCTTCATTGATTGTAAACCACAAAGAATTATAAAACGGGAATGCAGAAAGCAAATGATCTTCATCAATTTCAAAATAATGCGGTTCCCAAAATCCATCATTTCTGACTTCATTTTGAGTGTTTCGTTTATATAAAACATCAGGATATAAGCCTATTGCTTTGCGGTCATAATTATCATCACAATTATTCGGATACGGAGTTAATAAATTAACATAACCAACCTTATAAACCGAAATATCAGAAAGGTTTAAATTGGTTTCAATTTTTGTATAAAACGAAATTCCGTTAGGCCACTCATTATCCTTTTTATAAGCAATTTGGAAAGAAAAAGGCTCATTTTTGAGACAGGTAGCCGACTTTATTTCCCTACCGATTACTTCGTCAGGAAAAACCTTTGTCAAGGAAGAAACAATCCTTGTGATAATACCCATAATATTACCCCTTTTACATATTTGCTTTAATCAAACTGTTAACCTTTAAACGGAACGATAACAACTGGTCATTTGTTGGACAAAAATTATAATTAACCGTACCAAAATGCTTTTCGCAAAGTGCCATAACATTTTCTCTGCCAATCATTGATTCTAGCGTTTTCAAAGCACGATTATCAATAAAAGCTTCATTTAAAATTTTAATTCTTAAAGATGGTAAAGCCGCACCAGTAGGGTCAGGATACAATTGGAAAGACGCACCGGGGTCACTAAAACCACCGGACGGGTTTTGCATTGGGTTAAATACACCGTGGCACATTACACCGTAGTAAAAGTTAAGCGCCCAGTTAAGATAACCTTTTGCATTTGTATAATACATTTGAGTACCTAAAATACGGTTGCGCGCACCTGTTGTAGTAATCAAACGGTTTGGCATTGAGTTATAAACCAAATCACCCGTATTATAAACCCACAAATTATCACAATTTTTAACAAATTTTTCCATATCGGGTGAAGATACAGCAACAATTGGGGTCTCCACAGTACCATCAGCATAGTATTCGTAACCCGAAAGTGCATCTCCGCACATAAAGCCGTCAATTTCACTTTTTACAACTTCTTTTGCATTGTGATAATAGGTTATGTGCTTGGTCATAGGTTCATCAGAAATATGGAATAAAATATTTTTGTTTATTCCGCTTTCTTTAAGAAACACCTTTAATTCTTTAAGATATGCTTTCAAGAATTTCGCATATTCAGGTGATTTAGAGTCAGTATCCCAACCGAAAATTTTCTTTACTTCCCCGTCAACCATTGCGACAATTTTTGGTGCCGAGCGCGCACCCCATTGAGTAAACAAGTGACTGTGTTCAAAGTGGGTAACCCCTGCTTTAAAACAAGTTTCAACATAGCGGCGCATAAGCGAAAAATCAAACTTGTATTCACCGTTTACAACTTCAACATTAACCAACTGAGCGGTTTTTCTTTCAGCACCTACGGGAGTATCAAGCGGTGGTGTAAAAGCGGGTAGCATAATCATATTCTGACCGTTTAACGCCGCTTCGTGCACAAAAGACTCAATGATTTCAAAATGCTTGTCACTCCACATTTCAACACCGTAAACATCACACAAGCAGTCAACATGGAACCAAGATGTATTAAGCACATCCTGCGGCACAAGGCATTTATCAATTATTTCAAGCTTAAATGTTTCGCGCCCAATTTCTGTAGCATCCTTTGAAGAATAAAACACGACTGCAATATTATAATTACCTGCTTTAATTTCTTCACCGTTTTCATTAACGGTAAACCACAATGACTGATATGTATCAAAAGCGGTAAGGGTTATCCTTTCGCCTTTTTCAAAATGTTGCGGTTCCCAAAAGCCTTCATCATAAACAGGGTTTTCGTTATTACGACGGTATAATATATCAGGATACAAACCCGGTGTTTTACGGTCAAAATGCTCATCTGAACGCGCAGGCGCAGGGTGAATAATCGGAACATAACCAACTTTATAGGTGTTGATAAACTTAAGTTCCAAATCACTTTCAAAACGAATATAAAATGTTAACGGATCGCGTACTTCATCACCTTTTTTAAAGGCAATTTGAAAAGAAAATGGTTCATTCTTTAAGGCAGATGCCGCTGCAAATTCCTGTCCCATAATTTCATCTGGAAAAACCTTTGTAAGTGAAGATACAAGCTTGGTTTCAAAAATCATAAAAATCACCTATTTTATCATTTCATTAAATTCGTTTTCATCAATTATTTTAATGCCAAGTGCATTGGCTTTGTCAAGCTTGCTTCCCGCTTCTTCGCCCGCCAAAACAATACTTGTCTTTTTAGAAACCGAAGAAGAAGTTTTACCGCCAAAGCTTTCAATAATTGCGGCGGCTTCGCTGCGTTGATAGGTTGGTAAAGTGCCGGTTAAAACAAATGTCATACCTGCAAATCGGTTGTCCTTAATCTCTTTAAGCGACCTTGTATTAACACCTAAAGCTTTAAGCTTTAAAATCATTTCTTTTGTATCATCTAATGAGAAAAACTCTGCTGCCGACTCGGCCAAAATACTACCAAAGCCTTCAATGCTTTCAAAATCTTCAGCAGTCGCATTTAAAATGGCGTCAATATCGCCAAAATGCTCTGATAATAGTTTGCCCGCCTTTGCACCGATATGGCGTATACCAAAAGCAAAAAGCAACTTAGAAAGGTCGTTTTCCTTTGATTTATCAATAGCATTTTTAAGGTTTTGGACAGTCTTTTCACCTGTGCGCTCGAGCTCGGAAACTTTATCATAATCAAGCGAATAAATATCGACGATATTATGAAGCAAATCCGCATTAACGAGTTGTTCAAGCATTGCAGGGCCTAAACCTTCAATATCCATTGCATCACGCGAAGTAAAATGGATCAAATGTCGTAAAAGCTGTGCTGGACATTCAGCATTTGTGCATCTTATAACCGCTTCATCTGCTTCGCGGAACACAGGTGAACCGCAAGAAGGACAACAATCAGGCATTTTATAAATTTCAGAATTTTGGCTTTTTTTAGATACCGCCAAAACTTCGGGGATAATATCCCCTGCTTTACGAACGATTATAGTATCACCGATACCAATACCTTTGGAAGTAATAAAATCTTCATTATGAAGTGTTGCGCGGCTGACAGTTGTGCCTGCAAGTTGTATGGGGTCAAATACGGCAGTAGGGGTTAATGCACCAGTTCTGCCAACATTAATTTCAATTTCTTTTAAAACCGTTTCTTTCTCTTCGGGTGGATATTTAAATGCAACCGCCCATTTTGGGAATTTTGAAGTGCTTCCCATAGTTTCACGATAACTTAAATTATCTGCTTTTACAACCGCACCGTCAATATCGTAAGGCAAATCACCGCGGCTATTACCAATACGGTTAATTTCATCAATAACGCTGTCTACAGTTTTACATTTTAGATATGTCGGCAAGGTGTTAAAGCCCAAATTTTTTAGAAAATCAAGGGTTTCTATATGAGACGAAAATTCCTTTTCGGTGATACGCTGAACATTAAAAATAAAAATATCAAGCTCGCGTTCTTTTGTGACTTGTGGGTTCTTTTGCCTTAATGAGCCCGCTGCGGCATTACGGGGATTTTTAGCAGGTGCTTCACCTAAATTTTCCTGTCGTTCTCTGAGACGGAAAAAACTGTCACGGGGCATATATACTTCGCCCCTTACTTCAAGTTCACCCATAAATTTAATGGCTTTTGGGATTGATTTAATCTGTAAAAGATTGGCAGTAACATCTTCACCCACAACACCGTCACCGCGTGTAGAACCGCGGAAGAAAAGCCCATCGCGATATTCAAGAGATACTGAAAGACCGTCAATTTTCGGTTCAACAGATAGCTCGGTTTTTTCTAAATCTATCTTAGATAAAAATGTTCTTAATTCATCAAAGTTGAAGACATCTTGAAGACTTTCCATCTTCACTGAATGCACCACTTCAGTAAACAATTTTGAAGCCGCACCGCCAACCATTTGGGTCGGCGAATCTTCATATTTAAACTGTGGAAATTCCGCTTCCAAGTCTTCAAGTTCACGAAGCATAGCATCATACTCAAAGTCAGATATTTCAGGCGAATCTTCAATATAATACTTACGGTTGTGATACTTAAGACTATCACTTAATTCTTTTATTCTTTTTTCTGCCAAAATAACATCCATATTATTCTCCTGCCAGTGCTCCATAATCGTTTATAAGACCTGCTGTATTATCGTCAATAGATTCAATAACATTTGTAAATGCGTCGGGGGTAGCGCCCACAATAACCGTTTGAGCCGCAATAACGCTTGTTTCGGTAGTTATACCACCCGTATACCAAGCAGTAACAAAACTGCCCTTGACTTTAATGTTTATGTGTATTAGGTGCAGGGTTTGATTTATCCCAGCCGCCTTAAATTCGTGTTCAAAATCCACAAATGCTGTTGTAGTCAGTTGCATATCGAACGGAATTTTAGGACCAATACCCGAAGTATACGGCGTATCAAAAAAACTACCGATTGGTATTTTAACTTTAAATTCTTCCCTGTTCGCAATTATGTTTGAAATTTCGTTAGAAATTCGGCTTTTTAGATTGTTGATTTTATAAACATCAATTTCTAAACTTTGTACTGCGCCATCTTCAGCGCGGGATAGTTTGGCAATTTCATCGTAAGAAAAGCCTTCATTTTCCAAAACACTGACGACCGCAGCGTTTGCCGAATTAAGCATTACAGTTTCCGCCACACTTTCGGCATAGCGCTTAATAACGGGAAGCATTTTATAATAACTTAACCCCAAAACCAAAAGTAATACCAAAAATAAGCAAAGCCAAGCCCTTAAAGCTGTAAAAAGTGATTTTTTTAAGTTTTTTGCCATATTTTTGCCCCTTTTCCTAATATATTCTACGGAAAAAGAGCAAAACGGTTAATTTTATTTAAGTCTGCCGTCCATTATATACTGTGCCAACAAATCGCGGGCATAAACACCTGGGCCAAGGCGTTCAATTTCGGTTAATCTATTAGACTTATAGGTCGAAGTATATGAGTCTACAACAACATAATAGGTTTTATTATACTGAATATTATTTTTAACTTCAGCACCGTATGAGCCATAATAAATATGATAATCTTTGTTTGTAGTTTCAAAAAACTTTGATTTTAAATCGCTTCCTTTAATACTGCAAAGCACCAGCTCGTTATCAAAGGGCAAAATGCTTAAAAGGTCAGAATATTGTACTTCACCGGCAAAAAGATAATACGGACTGCGAAGCCGTAAAAAGCCACCGCCAAGTACGATATCATACTTATCGCCCCATTTTTCAATACCCTTTTCATAATAAAGTTGAGATACAAGAGCTTCAACATATTCGCTGTTCTTTTTTGAAGGATTATTCCCTAAAACCTTGCTTGAAATTTCAAGTTCTTTTTCATACTTTTTAAGTAGATTATCAACGATTGAATCCTTATTCAAATACTGATAAACCGAATTAGAAATATATTCCGCATCGGTAACGCGCTTGTTAAGGTTAACGGCATTAACGGCAATTTCAACATGTGAAATACCCTTGTTTTCACCGCCACCTTGTAAGTGATAAACACCATAAGCATCCTTTAAAACATAATTTTGATGGGTATGCGCTTCAAACACAACATCAACATAACCACCACTTGAAAGCGATACATCATAATATCCTTTAAGTGTATCATCGGCAATCATACCTTTACCGCTTGAAGACCTGTCATAACCGTCGTGCAAGGTGTAAACAATAATCTGAGCGCCCTGTTTGCGAAGCTTTTCGGATTCTGCTTTAACAAGTGCCGTCAAATCCTTGCCGGTTTTAAAATATACATCCTTTGACATATCCGAAGCAATTGATGAATAATTGTCACCTGCCGCACCGATAATACCGATTTTAACACCGTTACGCTCAATTAATACCGATGACTGAGCATAATCAACACGCTGATTATCATCCTTTGCATAAACATTGATTGCCAAAATTGGGAATTTAGCAATTTTGCCGTTTTGCACAATAGCATCGCTACCCCAGTCATATTCGTGGTTACCGATTGCCATACTCTCAAAACCGACATAATTCATCCATTCGGTAGTTAGGTTACCCTTGGTTAAATTGGATTCAGAACTACCCTGCCACATATCACCGCTTGATAGTAAAACAACATTATCTTCTTGCTCATACATAAGCTTGAAATAGGAAGTGAGTTCATCCACACCGGGTTGATTACTACCATCGGTGATTTTACCATGAAGGTCATTAACTGAAAACAAATCAATATAAATCAAAACAGATTTGTTACACTTATCGCAACGACCGTTGTTATCATCATCTTTGTGGTTTTTCTTGACTTCTTCAAGAGTTTCACCTTTAGAATTATCAGGCTTTAAACTATCACCGTTTGACGGTGTATTATTTGGATTTTGGTTTTCATTTTGCGTCTGATTTTGTCCACTGCCCGAATTAACATTCGAATTACTGTTAGTTTCATCTTTACAAGCGGCTAAGAGCAACATTATAACAAGTAAAACCGCAATTATAGACTTTTTTAATTCCTTAATTTTAAACATAAATTCATACCTTTTCAAAAAATAGTTATACACAAAATATTGTATCACACAATTATAATTTAAGCAAGATAAAAAGCAAGAAAGCTGAGCATAAAATTGCTCAGAAAAAATAGTGTACTAAAAAATCATAAGCACCTACATTATGTAGGTGCTTATGATGGTACGGTTGTTCTTAACGGATTCAAAAAACAATCTTAAAATAACCGACAATCACACATATATTCATACCGTATCAAATCGGCATGTTGGTGTTTTCTAAAACAATAAATTAAAATGTATATACACGATAAGTTGTATAT